>NZ_JBVHTP010000018.1:0-63674 GCF_055565795.1 Streptomyces sp. NPDC028314 | reverse complement strand
CGGGGACGCGTGCCGCCCGCCCCCGCAGGGGCCGGGGGCGGCTCAGGTCCGCTTCAGCGCCCGCTCCACCAGCGCCCGCGCCGCGCCCGTGTACCCGGCCGGGTCGCACAGGCCGGCCAGCGCCGCCGGACCCAGCACCCCCGACAGCTCCGGCGCTTCGGCGAGCACCTCCGACAGCCGGCGCCCCTCGGCGGCGGCAGCGGCGGTGGCCTCGTTCAACAGCTTCCGGGCCACGGCCTTTCCGAGCCTCGGGGCCAGTACGGCCACGATCCGCTCGGAGACCACCTGGCTTCCGGTCAGGTCCAGGTTGGCGCGCATCCGCTCCGCCTTGACCTCCAGCCCCTCGGCCAGTTCCACGGCCGTGTGCGAGGCCCCGCCCACCAGCCGCAGGCACTCCCGCAGCAGCAGCCACTCGGCGTGCCAGGCGCCCGCCGACCGCTCGTCCTCCGACACCAGACAGGCCGTCAGTGCCCCTGCCAGCGCGGGTACTTGCAGAGCAGCGCTGCGGATCAGCGTGGACAGCACCGGATTGCGCTTGTGCGGCATCGCGGAGGAACTCCCGCGCCCGGCCCCGCCCGGCTCCGCGAGCTCCCCGACCTCGGTCCTGGCCATGCCCTGCACATCCACGGCGATCTTGCCGAGCGCCCCCGCCGTGAAGGCGAGCGCGGCGGCCAGGTCCGCGAGCGGTGTGCGCAGGCTGTGCCAGGGCAGCGCCGGCCGGGCCAGGCCCGTCTCGGCGGCGTACGCGGCGACCAGCCGGTCGTGGAACGCACCCGGGTCCAGCACCTCCTCGGAGCCCTCCCGGCCGTCGAGCACGGCGTACTCGATGTAGCCGGCCAGGGTGCCGGCCGCCCCGCCCAGGGAGACGGGCAGCCCCTGCTCCTGGACCCGCGCCAGCCGCTCCCCGGCCTCGCGCACCAGCTGGAGCCAGCCCGCGGCCTTCAGCCCGAAGGTCGTCGGGACGGCGTGCAGCGCCATCGTCCGGCCGGCGATCAGGGTGTCCCCGTGCTCCCCGGCCAGCTGGGCCAGGGCCCGCGCCGTACGCGCCAGGTCCTCCCGTACGAGCGCCAGCGCGCGGTGGGCGACCAGCATGGCCGCGGTGTCGAAGATGTCCTGGCTGGTGGAGCCGCGGTGGACGTACTCGGCGGCCTCCGGGGAGCGCGACGCGACCTCCGCGGTCAGCGCCCGCACGAGCCCGACGACCGGATTGGCCGTCTCCCGCGCCGCCACGGCCAGTTCGCGCAGATCGAGCAGTTCCGCCCGGGCCGCCTCCGTGATGGCGTCGGCGGCCGGCCAGGGCAGCGTGCCCAGCCGGGCCTGCGCCCGGGCCAGCGCGGCCTCGGCGTCCAGCATGGCCTGGAGCCACGCGGGGTCCCCGGTCACGGCCTCGACGGGGGTGCCGGCCCGGACCGGGGAGAGCAGCCCCGAGTCCGGGTCCACCCGGGGCCCCGGCTCGGCCTCGGCCGCCGGGGCCTTCGCGTCCGGGTCCACCAGGCGCAGACCGCCGGCCATCAGACGATCACTCCGGTGAGGTCGGTGCCGGCGTCCACCGGACCCAGCCCGGCCGGTACGTGGGCCACCGCGGGCAGGTCCAGCACCGCGCGGGCGATGGCGTCGGAATCCCCGAGCGTCACGGAGTCCACGCCCGGGCGGATGCCCGCCGCGGTCACCCAGTGCACGGACTCGGTCGGCACCCCGTACGCGAACCGCCTCGGATGGGCCCGCCCGCGCGCGTCGAGCATGTGGAACGGCCGCTCCGTCACCGCCAGCCCGCCCGTCTCGTAACTGGTGCCCTGCTCGGCGGCGATGCGGTAGGTGACCGCCTGGTCGGTGTCGAGCAGGTGGCGCAGCAGCGGGTCGGCGGTGCGCCGCAGATCGGGCTCCGGCAGCCGCGCCTCGATCAGCGCGGTCGCCCGGATGGCGGGGCCGGGCACCACCGAGGACTCGGCGACGTACAGCTGCGCGGTCGTGTCGATCCGCACCTGCACCCCGGGGCCGAGGACCGTGAGGACCCCCGCCTCGATCAGGGCGCCCATCTCCTCGATCCGGGAGGCCGGCGGCCCGATGGACAGGAAGGCGTTGAGCGGGGTGTACCAGCCCTCCAGGTCGTCGCGGTGCGAGTTGCCCTCCAGCCCGCCGTGGTCGACGGCGAGCCGGATCTCGTTGCGCAGATCGCGCAGCAGGTCCAGCGCGGCCTTCACCGGTCCGCTGACGTTCCCCTGCTTCGCGGCGGCCACGTCGCGCGCCAGGTAGTCGAGCAGCCAGGCGGTGAAATCGGCGCGGCCGGCGAACTCCCGGTCGCCGTAAGGGCGGGACAGGCCCTCCCAGTCCCAGCGCTCCGACTCCCCGATCCCGTGCTCCGCCAGCAGTGCGGCGGGGTCGGCGTCCGGCTCCAGCGCCAGGTACCGCTCGGTGAACGCCTCGCGCAGCTCGGCGTCCTGGCCGCGCTGCGCGAGCAGGGTGGCGTAGAAGACGCTCTCCACCTCGCGGGAGATCAGCGGCCACAGGTCGGCGCTGAAGCTGACCGGCCGGCCCTCCCGGGCGTTCTCCTTGAGCGCGGCGATGAATTGCGCCGTCAGCAGCCGCGGGTAGTAACGCCCGTGCGCGCCCTTCTCGTTCTCGCCGCGCGCGTGGTAGGGGATGCCGCGCCGGGAGAACGCGTACATCCGGGGCTCGTCGCCCGACGGGCGGTACACCAGCTTCCCGTCCTCGCGCTCGAAGGTGCCGCCGCGGCCGGCCGTCAGCAGTGCCATGTGGTCGAAGAAGTTCAGGCCCAGGCCGCGCAGCAGAACGTTCTGGCCGGCGGCTATCCCGCTCAGGTCGAGGTCCGCCGGATTGGCGGGGGTCAGGTACGTCAGGTGGTGGATCCGGGCCAGGCTCGCCGTACGGGCCTCCCGGCTGGTCAGGCGGGCCGGCACGTGGCCCTGGGCCATCACGATGGCGTCCAGCGAGTTGAGCCGGACGCCGTTCTCCAGCCGGACGCCCTGCGGCCCGCCGGGCACCCCGTGGGTGTCGGCCATGGCGACCGCCCGCGTCCGGTGCACGTGCACCGTGACGTGGCCGGGCGCGCTCTCGACGACCCTGCGGAAGCAGTCGCCCAGGTAGGTGCCGTAGAAGGCGCGCGTGGGGTACGTGTTCGGGCCCATCCGGCGGGCCTCGGCCAAGGTGGCCTCGTCGTGGCTGTCGCGGTCGCCGAGCAGGGCCACGCTCTGGGCCCACTCGTACAGGCTCGGCCCCGGCTCGATGGGACCGTCGATGCGGACGCTCTGGTCCGTGAAGACGGTGATCTGGGAGGCGACGGTGTTCATCAGCAGGTGCCGGGACTGGGCGGTGCGCCACACCGTCCCGGCACCGGGCGCGGAGGGGTCCACGACGTGCACCACGACGCCCTCGCGCGAGGGCGCGGTCCGCTCGGCGGCGATCAGCCGTTCCAGGACCGACAGTCCGCGCGGTCCGGCGCCGATGACGGCGAGCTCTACTCGGCTCTTCTTCATTGCGGAACTCCCATTCCTACGGTGCGCGAACGGCTAGTTGGCGGATCCGGCGGATTCCCGGGCGCCGAGCAGACGGGCCAGCTCCAGGCGCTTGATCTTCGTGGTCGCGGTCTGTGGAAGGTCCTCCAGCCGCCACTGCACGGGCTGTGCCAGCGGCGGCAGGCCGGCCACGGCGGACCGCCAGGCGGCCAGGTCCAGCGGCTTGTCGTCCCGGGTGCTGACCACCGGGACGGCGGAGCCGTCGGGGCCGGGGATGATGATGACCTCGACCAGCTCGGGGACCCGGGTGAACAGCTTGTCCTCGATCTCCAGCGTGCTCTTGACGCCCGGGATCTCGTCCACCTCGCGGTCCAGCAGGTGCAGGCAGCCCCACTTCGTGCGGTAGCCGACGTCGCCCATCCGCCACCAGCCGTCGTTGACCTGCTTCTCCCAGCGCTGGTGCTCGCCGAGGTAGCTGATGATCCGGCCGTCGCTGCGGACCTCGATCCAGCCCGGGTTGTCCCGGTCCGGCGGATTGCCGTCGCGGCTGACGACACGGACGCCGGTCATCCCGGGGAACGGCACGCCCACACAGCGGCCGTTGAAGTCGGCGCCGTCCTTGAGGGAGTACGTACGGGCCGCGATCGGTCCGACCTCGCTCTGGCCGTAGGCCTGCGCGAAGCGGCGGTTCTTCCGGCCGGAGGCCCGGAGCAGCCGGTTCACCGTCCGCGGGTGGATCGCGTCGAAGGTGCTGGAGAAGTACTTGACGTTGGCCAGCGGCCGGCGGGGGTCCTCGGCCAGCACCTCCCAGCGCAGGAAGGTGTTGGGGTGCGCCTCGATGAACCCCGGCGGCACCTGGCTGAACAGGTCTCCCACCGTCTTCGGGTCGTCGTCGCGCAGCACGATCAGCGGGTGCCCCTGGAGGACGGCGATGGGCATGGCCGTGAACATCCGCGAGTGCACGAACGACACGTGCACGGCGATCGGTTCGCTGCGCCGGACCGCCGTGGACACCACGGTGGCCTGCGGGCGGTAGCGTGCCTGGAAGCTGGTGCCGGTGTGCACGGCGAGCTTGGGCGTGCCGGTGGTGCCCGAGGTGTGCGTGATCAGGGTGGGGTGGTCGGCGGGCATGCTGACGGCCGGCACCCGGGGCGCCCCGGCGAGGGCGCCGAACGCGGTCGCGCCCTCGTACTCCCCGGAGGCGAGCAGCACCTGCCGGGCGAGGGTCATGACCTCCCCGGGCAGCGAGTGCTCCAGCTTGTCCTGGTCGGTGATCAGGAACGGCCGGCCCACGCGCCGCAGCAGTTCGGCGACGGTCTCCCCGTCCAGCTTCGGCGACAGCAGCACCGGGACGGCTCCGATCCGGGCGATCGCGCAGGCCAGCAGGGTGATGTCGAAACCGTCGCCCTTGTGCACCACCACGTGGTCGCCGGGGCGGACCTGGACCGACCAGAGCCGGGAGGCGAGTTCGGCCACCAGCTCGGCCACCTCGGTCAGCGTGGCGCGGCGGGCGAGCTCCGGGGCGATGTCGAGGTCGTGGTCGAGGATCACGAAATTGCCGGGGTGCCGGGCGGCCGCGCGGTCGAACAGCGTGCCGAGCCGGATTCCCTTGTTTCCTATGCGCTGGAGAAACATGCGTCACTCTCTCGTCTGTGGCTGGAACGTTTTGTGCTCGGGCCGGTCCTGATCCGAATTCAGGCCTTCTCGATGACGTCCTTGATGCGGGAGAGGGTGGCGTCGAGGTCCTGCACCAGCTTGGCCGTCCAGTCTTCGACGAACTTCTTGCGCCCGGCCTCGTCCAGATCGGCGACGATCTTGTGGATTCCGGCGGTCGCCTTTCCCATCCGGAAGTGGTGGGTGAGCACCGAACCCGTACCGTCGGCCTCGACGTCGAATCCCCAGATGCTTTCCTGGTCCTCCTGGGCGTGCGTGAGCATCATCCAGCGGAAGGTCCGGCCGGGTTCGGCGGCCGTGACCCGCGCTTCCGTGTACCAGGTGCCGCGGACCAGCGGGGCCCAGGCGACGACCTGCTCGCTGCGCAGGTTCTCGCCGCGGAATATCGAACCGACCGCGGAGGGCTCTCCGGAAATCCACTCACCGCCCATGCATTCCGGGCTCCATTCGGCGCTGCGCGGCAGATCGCTGACCACTGAATAAACGGCTTCGGGGGTCGCGTCCACCCGGATGCGGGCGCTGAGTTCGAACAGCGGAGAGGTTTCGATGATGTTCGTCATGGCTGAGATCCTGTCTTCGTCGGATCGGCCGGTCAACGGCCGGAAATGCTTTCCGTCAGGTCGGCGGAGAGGGTGCGCGCATGAATTCGTAAAATGCGTCAGGAAACGCGGAGCACGAGTTTTCCGCGCACCTTTCCCTCGCCGAGCCGGCGGTGCGCCGTGCCCGCCGCGCTCAGCGGCAGCACCTCGGTCGCGTGCGGTTTGAGGAGCCCGTCCGCCAGCAGCCGGTTGATGTTCGCGGCGGCGTCGGCCAGTTCGTGCGTCCGGGCATGGGAGATCGCGAAGCCCAGCACCGAACGGTCCTGGAGGTACAGCGCGCCCGCCGGGAGAACGGGGCGGGTGCGCAGCCCGGCGAGGACCACCACCCGGCCCCGGGAGGCAAGCAGTTCCACCGCCGTCTCCAGGTCGTTGCGGCCCGAGGTGTCGATGTACACGTCCACCCCGGCGGGCGCCGCGGCCCGGATCAGCGCGGGCACGTCCTCCTCGGCGTAGTCGATGACGTGGCGGGCGCCCAGCGAGCGGACGTACGCGCCGTCGCGCCCGGCGGCCACGGCCACCACCCTGGCCCCCGCCTGCGCGGCCATCACCACCGCCGCGCTGCCCACGTTCCCCGCGGCGCCGAGGACCAGGACCGTCTCACCGGCCCGCACCCGGCCGTGGGTGAACAGTGCGAGGTGCGCCGTGGCCGCCGGATGCGCCAGGGCCACCGCGTCCACCGGGTCCACGCCCGGCGGCAGGTGGTAGAGCCGGTCGGCCGGCACGGCCACCCGCTCCGCCGCCGCCCCCTGGCGGCCCGCGTGGCCGAGGCTGTTGCACCAGACCCGGTCGCCCGCCGCGAACCCCGGGGCGCCGGGACCCGCTTCGACGACCGTGCCCACGAGGTCCCGGCCGACGACGAACGGGAACGGCACCGGCGTCCGCCAGGCACCCGAACGGACGAAGGTGTCCACATGGTTGACGGCGCTCACCTCGACGTCGACCAGCACATCGCCCGGCCCCGGCCGGGGCGGGGGCAGCTCGCCGTACCGGATGGCGTCGGGAGGACCGAGTTCTTCTATGTACGCAGCACGCATGGCCCGGATTCTGGTGCGGTTCGCGGGCCCGCGGGCGGCCGGAGCCGATCACCGCCCGAGGTACGTCACCTGTCCCTCCCCGGTGTGTCACCTCGGGGTTCGAGGATGCCGACGCACGCCGCCCGGGTCCGTCAAGTCCCCTTGCCGACACGTCAAGTCGGGCGAGGCCGCCGCTCGACCGGCGGCCCGGGCACCCTTCGTACGCTGCCCGCCATGACCACGACCACGCCGCCCACCGTGGCGCTGTACGAGGTGCCCGCGGGCGATCCGCGCATCACCGCCGACGTCGGCCCGCTCATCCGCGCGCTGCGGCCCGCACTCGACGAGAAGGCCTTCGCGGCCTTCGCCGCCGAAGCGCAGGCGCAGGGACTGGTGTTCACCGCCGCCTACGACGAGACCGGCCGCTGCCTCGGCGTGGCCGGGCACCGCGTCCTCGCCACCAGCCGGGGCCGGGTGCTGTTCGTCGACGACCTCGTCACCGACCCGGCCCGCCGCTCGGCCGGGACCGGCGCCCTGCTGCTGGCCGCGCTGAAGTCCCGGGCGCGCGAGGAGGACTGCGTACGCCTGGAACTGGACTCCGGGGTCACCAACCAGGCGGCCCACCGCTTCTACCACCGGCACGGGCTGTCGATCGGCGCCCTGCACTTCGCGGCCGAGGTCTGAGACGGGCGGTCTCCGAGGCCGCCGGCCGTGGACTCCCCCTGCCGGCCGTGGACTTCCCCCTGCCGGCCGTGGACTTCCCCCCGTCGGCCGTTGATTTCCGCCCCGCCGGCCGTGGATTTCCGCCCCCGCCCTGCCGTCCCCTTGCCGGTCCTTGGCCGCGCCCTGTGCGGCGGCCCCGAGGCTGGCGGCATGACCACGCACGCCCCCGTGACGGTCCGCTCCCCCCTCGCGGAGCCGGCCGCCCCCACCCATGTCCGCTCCCTGCTCGACTCGCTGAGCCGGGACTTCGAGGCGGCCCGCTGGGCGCCCACCACCCTGGAGGTCCGCATCGGCGGCCTCCTGCTCACCGCCTCGGCGGGGGACGGCACCCTCACCGCGCCCCGCGTCCGCGCCGCCCTGGGGGAGGGGGCGATGGCCCTCACCGCGGAGAACGGCGGCCGGCTCGCCCTGCTGCTCGCCGCCGTGCTGCCGCTGCTGGCCGGGGACGGCCGGGCGGGCCACGCCGGGGCCCCCGACGCCGTGGACGTCCCCGTCACCCCGGACGGCTTCGAGGCGGTGGAGGTCGTGGACGCCGTACACGCCCTGCTCGACCGGGTCACCAGGTACCCCGCCGCCGGAGCCGCCCCGGGCTCCCGCGCGGAAGGCTGAGCGCGATGCCCGACATCGTCGTCGTCGGCGGGGGCTTCGCCGGGGTCTGGGCCGCGGCGGCTGCCGTCCGCGAGTTCCGGGCGGCGGGAGCGCACCGCCGCTCGGTCGCCCTGGTCAGCCCCGGGGAGGACCTGGTGCTCAGGCCGCGGCTCTACGAGGCCGATCCGCACACCATGCGGGTCCCGCTCGGCGGGATCCTGGACCCGGTCGGCGTCCGGCGCGCGGCCGCGACCGTGACGGGCATCGACACCGCCGGGCGGCGGATCACCGCCGCCGACCGCTCGGGCCGCGAACTCGCCCTCGGCTACGGCCGGCTGATCCTGGCCAGCGGCAGCCGCCTGCTCCGCCCCGCGCTCCCGGGCGCCGCCCTGATGTTCGACGTGGACGCCATGGACTCCGCCACCGCCCTGGACACCCACCTGCGCGGGCTGCCCCACGGACCAGCCGGACCGGGCCGGTTCACCGTGCTCGTGGTCGGCTCCGGCTTCACCGGCCTGGAGACCGCGACCGAACTCGTCGGCCGGCTCCGCGCGATCGCCGCACCCCACGGGGCCGCCGCGCAGGTGCGGGTGGTCCTCGTCGAACGCGCCGACGTCCTGGCTCCCGGCCTCGGCCCAGGCCCCAGGCCGGTGATCTCCGAGGCCCTCGCCCGGCTCGGTGTCGAAACCCGGCCGGCCACCTCGCTGGAGCGGGTGGAACCGTACGCGGCCGCCCTCTCGGACGGGACCCTGCTGCCCGCCCACACCGTCGTGTGGACCGGCGGGGTCGCCGCCAGCCCCCTCACCGCCCTGGTCCCGGGAAGCCGGGACCCGATCGGCCGCCTGGAGGTGGACGAGTTCCTCCAGGTCACCGGGGTACCGGGGGTCTACGCGGCGGGGGACACCGCCGCCGCGCGGGCCGACGCGGACCACCCGGTGCTGCCGAGCTGCCAGTACGCCATCCCGCTCGGCAAGCACGCCGGGCACAACGCCGCCGCGAGCCTGACCGGCCGGGCGCCCCTCCCGTTCCGCCCCGCCCCGTACGTCACCACCCTGGACCTCGGGGAGGCCGGGGCGGTCTCCACCACCGGCTGGGAGCGCACCGTACGCCTCACCGGTACGCAGGCCAAGACCCTCAAGCGCACCCTCATCGAGCAGTGGATCCGCCCACCGCTCGACGACGCGCGGGAACTGCTGCGACAGGCGGACCCCGCCTTCCGCACCCGCCGCTCCGCACCATCCTGACCGGCCCGCGACCCACCTCACCGTTCCTACCGGGGGAGCCACCCACGTGATCAGCAGACGCACACTCATCAGAGCCGGCGCCGCGACCGGCGCCGCCACCCTCGCGGCCTCCGGCACGGTCTTCGTGCCCGCCGCCCTGGCCGGCGAGCGCCCCGCCCCGCTGGCCAGGCTCCGCGAGCGCCTGACCGGCGACCTGGTACTGCCCCAGGACCCCACGTACGACCTGGCCAAACAGCTCCAGATGGCCCGCTACGACGTGATCCGGCCGCAGGCCGTCGCGTACTGCGCGAACAGCGCCGACGTGGCCCACTGCATCCGCTTCGCCCAGGACCACGCCATGCCCACGGCGATCCGCAGCGGCGGCCACAGCCAGGCCGGCTACTCGACCACCACCGGCCTGGTCATCGACGTCTCCCGGCTGAACGGCATCCGCCCGTCCGGGACCACGGTCCGGGTCGGCCCCGGCAGCCAGGGCGTCGACATCCTGAACACCCTGGCCCCCCTCGGGCTCCAGCTCGGCTCGGGCACCTGCCCGACCGTCGCCGTCGGCGGCTGGGTGCAGGGCGGCGGGCTCGGGCTGACGGCCCGCGCCTTCGGCATGGGCAGCGACCGGCTCGTCTCCGCACGCGTCGTCCTGGCCGACGGCTCGGTGGTCGACGCCTCGGCGGACACCCACCCGGACCTGTACTGGGCGCTGCGCGGCGGCGGGGGCGGCAACTTCGGCGTGGTCACCGACCTGGAGATGCGGCCCGTCAGCGTGCCCTCGATGTCCGTCTACAGCCTCACCTTCGACGGAGCGGGGGCCGTCGACGTGATCCTGGCCTGGCAGGACTGGATATCCGGGGCGCCCCGCGAACTGGCCTCGGAACTGTTCGTCCTGCTCCCCGAGGACTCGCCGGAGGGCACGGCCCCCACCGTCGTGGTCTCCGGCGCCTACCTGGGCGCCCTCGGCGCCGCCGACCGCCACCTGGACCGGCTGATCGCCTCGGCGGGCCGGCCGAGCACGAGCCGGGAGGCCGCCGAGCTCCCGTACCAGCAGGCCATGATGAAGGTGTACGGCTGCGCGGACGCCACGGTCGAGGAGTGCCACCGGATCGGCTACTCCCCGCGGGCCCGGCTGGCCCGGGAGAACTACGCCACGTACCGCAACGTGTACTTCGACCAGCGCTGGACCCGCGCGACCGCGAAGGCCGCGCTCGCCGTCCTGCGCTCCGACCCGCAGCCCGGCCAGTTCCGCTTCCTGGGGCTGTTCTCGTACGGCGGGCGGATCAACGAGGTGGCCCCCGGCGCCACCGCGTTCGTCCACCGCGACGTGCTCTTCGAGGCCGGGTTCCAGGTGGGCCTCGCCGTGGCCGACCCTGCCCGGGAGCAGCGCGAGCGGGCCCAGGCCTGGGTCGACGGCGGCTACGCCGCGCTGTACCCGCGCTCCAGCCGCCGCTCGTACCAGAACTACATGGACCCGGCGCTGACGAACTGGCGGGAGGCGTACTACGGCCGCAACTACGCGCGGCTGCAGAGCGTCAAACGCGCGTACGACCCCCACCGCTTCTTCCGCTTCGCCCAGTCGGTCGACTGACGCCCCGGCCCGGACGGCCGGGCACACCCGCCGCCGCCGCGCCGCCTCGCGCGGCGGCGGCGGGTGCGTGAGGATGCGTACATGGCCCAGGACGGCGCAGTCGGCGGACCGGAGGGAGCGATCCCGGACGCCGCGCTCAAAGCCAATGCGATCGGCTTCCTCGACGCGCTCGTGATCGGGCTGAACTCCACCTCGCCCGCCTACTCGCTGGCCGCCGTCCTCGGTCCGATCGTGGCCCTGGCCGGGATCTACGCCCCCGGCGTGATGCTGGCGTCCTTCGTGCCGATGCTGCTGATCGCCTCCGCCTTCTACTACCTGAACAAGGTCGACCAGGACTGCGGGACCACCTTCTCCTGGGTGACCCGGGCCATGGGCCCCTGGGCGGGCTGGCTGGGCGGCTGGGCGATCACCATGACCGGCGTCCTGGTCATCGGCTCGCTGGCCGACGTCGCCGTCCACTTCGGCCTGCTCGCCGCCGGACTCGACAGCTGGGCCGCGAACCAGCTGGTCCGGCAGGGCCTCACGGTCGTGGTGATCCTCGCGATGACGGCCGTGTGCGTGATCGGCACCGAGATGTCGGCGCGGCTCCAGGACGTGCTGATCCTCGCCCAGGTCTTCTTCCTGCTCGCCTTCGCGGTCGTCGCCATCTACCGCGTCTACGCCGGCACCAGCACCCTCGACTCCATCAAACCCGCCATCACCTGGCTCAACCCCTTCGGCGCGGGCGGCGCGGCCCTCACCGGCGGACTGCTGCTCGGCGTGTTCATCTACTGGGGCTGGGAGTCGGCGGTCAACCTCACCGAGGAGGTGGAGGACTCCGCCACCGCGCCCGGCAAGGCGGGCATCTGGTCGACCGTGGTGCTGCTGGTGACCTACCTGTCGGTCGGCTTCGCCGTCGTCGCCTACGCCGGTACGGAGTTCCTCGCCGAGAACGCCGACGAGGAGGAGGCCGTCTTCGCCGTACTCGCCCACGAGGTGATGGGCGGCTGGGACTGGATGGTGCTCCTCGCCGTCTGCACCTCCGCGCTGGCCTCCACCCAGACCACGATCATCCCCGCCTCCCGCACCGCCCTGTCCATGGCCCGCCGGCACGCGCTACCCCACGGGCTCGCGCGCATCCACCCGCGCTTCCGGACCCCGGACGTCAGCACCTGGTGGGTGGCCGCCATCGCCATCGGCTGGTACCTGATCGTCAACCAGATCAGCGAGAACGCCCTCCTGGACTCGCTGACCGCGCTCTCGCTGCTCATCGCCTTTTACTACGCGCTCACCGGCCTGGCCTGCGCGATCTACTACCGCCGCCACCTGACGGAGAGCGCGCACAACTTCCTGCTCATCGGCCTCGGCCCGCTGGTCGGCGCGGGCCTGCTGGCCTGGCTCCTGGTGGAGTCGATCGGCGACATGTCGAACCCGGCGAACTCCGCCGGCGGCGCCTCCTGGTTCGGCCTCGGCCCGCCGCTGGTCATCGGGATCGGGATCGCCCTCGTCGGCGTGCTCGTCATGTGCTTCTGGCGGGTCCGGGACGGCCGGTTCTGGCAGGAGCGGCGAGGGGTGGCCGACCCCGCGCTCGTCCACGCCAAGAAGCCCACGGCCGAGAAGTCCTGAAGGAGTCCCATGGCAGTGGTGCTGGGGTACGACGAATCGCCGGGCGCGGAACGCGCCCTGCGCGTGGCCCTGGAGGTGGCCACCGCCTTCGGCGAGCCCCTGGTGCTCGTCTACGGCGCGGCCGCACCCGGAGCCGGCGGGGAGGAGTACCGGGCGCACCGCGAGGCGGTCCTCCAGGCCGGACGCAGCGCGCTCGCCCGGGCCGTGGAGGCCGCGGACGAGGCGGGGGTGCCCTCGGCGGTCGAGGTGGTCGACGAGAAGCCGGCCCAGGCCCTGCTCGACGCCGCCGAACGGCACGGGGCCCGCGTCATCATCGTCGGCACCTGGGGCGACAGCCCGATCCGCGGCGCCCTCCTCGGCTCCACCCCGCACAAGCTGCTGCACCTCTCACCGGTTCCGGTGCTGTGCGTCCCGACCGAGCACGGGACGAGGCACTGAGGGGGAGCCCGCCGCGGCTACTCGTAGATGTGCTCCGCGTACTGGGGCCCGTAGTGGCGCTCCAGCTCCTCCAGCGTCTGGTCGGTGCGCTCCAGGCTCTTGGCGATGCGGGCCCGCGAGGGGACCGCCAGCGGGTCCCAGGACTCCGGCTTCCACAGGTTGGAGCGGAGCAGGGCCTTGCCGCAGTGGAAGAAGACCGTCTCGATCTCGACGACGAGGGCCACCTGCGGCCGGTTGCCCCTGACGACCATCTCGTCGAAGTAGGGAGCCTCCCGGACCAGGTGCGCCCGGCCGTTGATCCGCAGGGACTCGGAGCGCCCGGGGATCAGGAAGAGCAGCCCGACCTGAGGGTTGGACAGCACGTTGCGGAAGCCGTCGGCGCGCCTGTTGCCGGGGCGGTCCGGCACGGCGATGGTCGTGTCGTCGAGGACCAGGGTGAACCCGGGCGGGTCCCCCTTCGGTGACACGTCGCAGGAACCGTCGGCCGCCGCCGTGCCGATGAGGCAGAACGGCGACTGCGCCAGCCACTCCTTGTCGTACTGGTGCAGCGACGGGCGGTCCTTCTGCGCGGCCCGCGGGGTTGGTTCCCCGAGCAGCTCCCGCAGTTCGGCTTCGGACTCTATCCGCACAGAACTGGCTGTCCCCACTGGCCGTCCCTCAGTTGTCGTTGATCATGGCGCATCCAGCGTACGCCCGTCCCGCCGGCCGCGTCCGAGGGGATGGGAATCCGGAGAAAATCAGTTCAGTGACCGAACTGATGGGCTACGGTGCCCATATGACGCTGCCTCGCGACTACCGCGGCCAGACCTGCTCGCTCTCCCGCGCCATGGAGGTCGTGGGCGAACGCTGGACGCTGCTCCTCGTACGCGACGCCTTCCTCGGGGTGCGCCGCTTCGGGGACTTCGCCGCCCACCTCGGCATCCCGCGCGCGGTCCTCACGGACCGGCTCGGCCTCCTCGTCGGGGCCGGGGTGCTCGCCCGGGTGACCGAGGGCGGCCGGCGCGAGGTGTACGTCCTCACGGACAAGGGCATCCGGCTCTGGCCCGCCGTCCGGGCCCTGTCCCACTGGGGCGAGGAACACCAGCCGGCGCCCGGCGGACCCCGCCGGGCGTTCCGGCACGCCGCCGACGACGGCCCGGTCGCCCCCGACGGGCGCTGCGCCGGCTGCGGAGCCGCCGTGGACGTCGCCGACCTGCTCGTCGTACCCGGCCCGGGGCTGCCGGGGCCGGCCCCGGACGACGACCCCGTCACCGCGGCCCTGCACCGGCCGCACCGCCTCCTCCAGCCCCTTCCCCTCACGAAAGGCCTGCCCGCATGAGAATCCTGACAGTCGGAGCCGGCGCGGCCGGCGGCTACTTCGGTGCCCGCCTCGCCCACGCCGGACAGGACGTCACCTTCCTCGTCCGGCCCGGGCGCGCCGCCGAGCTGCGGGCCCGCGGCCTGCGGGTCACGGGACCCGGCGAAGAGCTCCGCCTCACCCCGCAGCTGACGACCGCCGACACCCTCGCGGGGAGCTACGACCTGGTCCTGCTCTCGGTGAAGTCCACCGCCCTCGAACAGGCGCTGCGCGACGTGGCCCCGGCGGTCGGCCCGGCCACCTCCGT
Organism: Streptomyces sp. NPDC028314; assembly: GCF_055565795.1. Taxonomy (NCBI): domain Bacteria; kingdom Bacillati; phylum Actinomycetota; class Actinomycetes; order Kitasatosporales; family Streptomycetaceae; genus Streptomyces; species Streptomyces sp. NPDC028314. The sequence goes on along the minus strand of NZ_JBVHTP010000018.1, from coordinate 49,137 downwards.
CGTCCCGATGCTCAACGGCCTGGCCCACCTCGACCTCATCGCCGCCCGGTTCGGGGACCGCGCCGTACTCGGCGGCGTCGCGAAGGTGGTCACCACCCTCGACGGCAACGGCGACATCGTCCGGATGGCTCCGCCCACCAGCCTGCTCACCGGTGAACGCGACGGCAAGCCCTCCGCCCGCCTGGACGCCGTCCGCGCCGCGCTCACCGGCGCGGGCATCGACAGCCCCGAGGTCCCCGACATCGTCGCCGCCATGTGGCACAAGTGGGTCTTCATCACCACGCTCGCCGCCGTGACCTGCCTGATGCGCGGAGCCGTGGGCGAGGTCAACGCCGCTCCCGGCGGCCCCGGCCTGGCCCGGGCCGTCCTCGCGGAAGCCGCCGCCGTGTCCGCCGCCGCGGGCCACCCGGTCCCCGACACCGAGCTCGAATTCACCACCCGCACCGTGACCGCCGCCGGGTCGCCGCTCACCCCCTCGATGTACCGCGACCTGCTCTCCGGCCGCGCCACCGAGGTGGAGCACGTCTTCGGAGACCTCACCGCGCGCGCCCGCGCCCTGTCCGTACCCACCCCGCTGCTCGATCTCGCCACCCTCCACCTGCGGGTGCACCAGCTCCGGGTCGAGACCGCCTAGGGGCCCTCCCGCACCGGCCTCCGGATATCCGTGCCGGGCCGCCCGTGGGACGCTGAAAGGGTGAGTGCCCTCCAGGAGCTCCGTACGGGCGCCGGCGCGGTGCCGGCGGCCGCACGCCGGGCCGTCCGGCTCACCCTCGCCTCCTGCATCGGCTTCTACGTGTTCCTGTACGGGCTGGACCGGCCCGTGGCCGCCACCTACGCCCTCTTCGGAGCCGTCTCCCTGGGCGGGCTGTCCCGGATCCCCGGCACGGGACGGCAGCGGGCCGCCGTCATGACCCGCGTCCTGCCCCTGGCCTGCGTACTGGTGGTGGCGGGCAGCTACCTCGCCGTACGGACCTGGACCGCGGTGGCCGGCATGCTGGTCATCGGCTTCTGCCTCGCCTTCGGCCCGGCGGCCGGACCCCGGCCGGCGGGCGCCGCGCCCGGGCTCCAGCTGCTGTACATCCTGCCCAGCTTCCCGCCGTACGCCCCGGACACGCTCGGCGAGCGGCTCGCCGGCACCCTGACGGGGATAGTCCTGCTGGCCCTCGCCGAGGCGTACCTCCTGCCCGACCCGCCCGTCCCGAGGTACCGCGACCGGGCCGCCGACGCCGCGGCCGAAGCCGCCCGCTGCGCCGCCGCTCTGGAACGGCCGCCCCACACCCTCACCGCCGCGCAGGCCGAACGGGCCCGGGCGGCGGCCGAGGCACTGCGGCCCTCCCGCGTCCCCGAGGCGGAACGGCCCTCCGGACCCGGCCTGCGCGAACGGGCGCTGGCCCACACCGGCCTGGCCGCACGCACCCTGCTGGCCCGGCTCCGCTTCCTGCCCGGACCGGCGCCCGGCCCGCCCTCCCACCAGCCCCGGCCCGACCTCGTACGGGCGGTCCGGGAGTCGGCCGACGGAACCTCGGCGCTGCTGCGCGAGGGGCGCCCGCCCGCGACCGGCTCCGAGCCGCTGCGGAGCCTGCGCGCCGCGGTCGCCCGTACACCGGTACCGGAAGGGGGCTCCGGGCCCCGGCACGCCGCGCTGCTGGAGGTGGCCGACGCCGCGCTGGTGCTCCGCAGGGCGGCCGAGCTCGCCGTGGAGGGCCGCGCGGCGGGGGTCGCGGATCCGCCGGACCGGTTCTGGTACGCCGGGCAGAGCGCTCCCCGGCTGTGGTGGCACCGCCTCGCCGCGCACACCGGCCCGCGGTCGGTGCACTTCCAGAACGCCGTCCGGCTCGCCCTGGCCCTCGCCGTCGCCCGCACCGTGGCCGGCCTCGACTCCCTGCCGCACGGCTTCTGGGCGATGCTCGCCGTCCTCAGCCTGACCCGCACCACCGCCGTGCAGACCCGCGCCACCGTCCGCGTCGCGCTCACCGGCACCTGCCTCGGAGCGCTGGCCGCGGGCGTGGTCCTGGGACTGGCCGGAGGGGCGAGCACCGTCTACGCGATCGTGCTGCCCCCGCTGATGCTGGTCACCTTCTGCCTGGGGCCGGTGAAGGGCGTGGGCTGGACGCAGGCGCTGTTCACGCTGGTCGTGTCCATGGTCTTCGCCCAGCTGTCGCCCGTGACCTGGCAGCTGGCCGAGGTCCGCTTCCTGGACGTGCTGATCGGCAGTCTGATCGGCATGGTGTGCGGACTGCTGGCCTGGCCGCGCGGGGCCCACGACGAACTGGAGCGCGCCGTCGCCGCACTGCTGCGCGCCGCCGCTGACGACGTCGAGGCGACCACCGCCGACCTCGCCGAGCCCCCGGCCCCCGGGCCCGACGACCCGCGGGTGCAGCGCGCGCTGACCATGGCCGAGTCGGCCTACGCCCAGTACCAGAGCGAACGCCAGCGCCCGGCCGCGCCCGGCCGGGACTGGCAGGCGGCCATCATGACCGGCCACCACGTCCTCTGGGGCGCCCGGCGGCTGCTGCACAGCCCGGACGGACCGCCGCCGGGCCCGGCCGAGGCCGCCGGGATCCGGGAGTACGGGGCCTGGGTGGCGGCCGGGCTGCGCCACGCGGCCGAACCCGCCGGCGCCCCCGAACCGGGGCCCGCCCCGCTGCGCAGCGAACCGTCCACCGCGGAACCGGTGTTCTTCGCGGCGATGGCCTGGCTGGACTACCTGGCCGCCGACCTCGCCCAGCTGGCCCTGCCCCAGGCGCCGTACGCCCCGGCCCACGACCGGGCCTGACCGCGCCGCGGGGACCCGGCGGGTCAGTCGAGGGACGGGTGCAGCTCCGGGTGGGCGTCCCACCAGGCCCGGTGGAAGGGGTGGTTGTCCACGTTGGCCAGATAGGCCCCCGCCGCCGCGCGGTAGAGGACGTCCGCCTGGAGCGCGGAGACCGCGGAGCGGTTCCAGGCGATGCGGATGCGGCCCGTGATCGGGGCGCCGGTCAGGGGCCGCATCACCGTGCCCTCGGCGGCGGGTGCGGTGGGCTGGCTGAGGGCGATCGCACGGCCCGCGGCGATCAGGTCGTGCCGCATCTTGCGGTCGACGATCCGGTAGCGCAGTGACGGGACGAAGCCCGCCTTCGCGCAGGCCTCGACCAGCGCCTCGGGGCCGCCGTCGTCATCCTCCACCAGCGTCATCCACTGCTCACCGGCCAGTTCGGCCAGTTCGACGCCGTCCCGCTGCGCCAGGGGGTGCCGGTCCGACATCCGGATGCAGAACGGCTCCTTGGGGACCAGGGTCCGCGCCAGGACCCCGCCGGGCAGCGGGACCACGTGGTCGTTCACCTCGCCGTACACGATCACGTCGTACCGGCCCGCGCCGAGCATCCGTACCAGAGCCGTCGCCGAGTCCTCCAGGTCCACGCTGACCTCCCGCCCGGACAGGGCGAGATCCGTCCGCGCGAGCAGCCCGTCGAGCAGGACGAGCATGATGCAGCCGAGCCGCAGCGGCTCGTCGGCGGACATGGCGCGGGTGTCGGCGCCGAGCGCGTCCATCTCGCTGAGCACGCGCCGCGCCTTGGCCAGGACGAACTGGCCCAGCGGGGTGGGCTCCACCCCCTGCCGGCCGCGGACGAAGAGCTCGCCGCCGGTGACCCGTTCGATCCTGCGCAACTGGGCCGAAAGCGCCGGCTGTGAGATCCCCAGCCGCCGCGCCGCGCCCCCCAGGCTGCCGGCCTCCGCTATCTCGCAGACGGCTTGCAGATGCCTCAACTCCAGCTGCATCCGGGCAGCTTACGCAGGGTGACGCGGCCGCACCATAACGCGGGTCTTATGCCCGCAGGGATGTCCCAATCTCGCCATGTCCACGTCCATACTCGGCGGCGAACAGCCAGCCAGACCCCCCACACACGATCGGAGTGGACTCTTGCAGCCCACCAGATGGATGGCGTCCGCGGCCGCCATGGCGCTGACCGCGAGCCTCGCCGGCGCGCTGGCCGGCACCGCGTCGGCCACCCCGCAGAAGCAGGCCGAACCACCGAGATCCGCCGCGCGGGCGGTCGCCGCCGCCGACGCGGCCGTCCGCAGCGGCCTCGACACCCTCGTCAACTCGCCCCAGCAGCAGTACGACCGGCGCCTGGTCACCCCCTGGGTGCAGGACCTGTACTCCGTCGCCTACGAACGCAGCTACCGCGGCCTGCCGGTCGTCGGCGGCGACGCCGTGGTCCTCGCCGACGGCGAGGGGAAGATCCGCGCCCTGCAGTCCGCCTCCGCGACGGTGATCGACGTCGCGACCACCCCCACCGTCACCGCGAAGGCGGCCGAGGCCGCCTCCCGCGCCGAACTGGCCACGGTGGACAAGGTCCTCGACAGCCGGCTCGTCATCCGCCTCAAGGACGACAAGCCGGTCCTGGCCTGGGAGACCGTCCTCTCCGGCAGCACCAGGACCGCCCCGAGCAAACTGCACGTGTTCGTGGACGCCCGCACCGGCAAGATCGTCGACCGCCACGACGAGGTCGTCGCCGGCAGCGGCACCAGCAAGTGGAACGGCCCCGCTCCGCTCACGATCGACACCACCGCCTCGGGCGGCACCTACTCCCTGCGCGACCCGAACAGACCCGGTCTCAGCTGCGCCGACTACAGCACCGGCAGCGTCTTCTCGAAGTCCACCGACTCCTGGGGCAGCAGCAACGCCACCTCCAAGGAGACCGGCTGTACGGACCTCATGTTCGCCGCGCAGAAGCAGTGGGACATGCTCGGCCAATGGCTCGGCCGCAACGGGATCAGCGGCAACGGCCGCAGCTTCCCCGGCAAGGTCGGCCTGGGCGACCTCAACGCCTACTGGGACGGCAGCTCGGTCACCATCGGGCACAACAGCGCCAACGAGTGGATCGCCGGCGTGGACGTGGTGGGCCACGAGTACGGGCACGCCATCGACTCCAACACCCCCGGCGGCACCAGCGGCCAGGAGTCCGGACTGGGCGAGGGCACCGGTGACATCTTCGGCGCGCTCACCGAGGCCTACATCAACGAACCGGCCCCGTACGACGTCCCGGACTACACCGTCGGCGAGATGATCAACCTCCAGGGCCGCGGGCCGATCCGGAACATGTACAACCCGCCGGCCGTCAACAACGACCCGGCCTGCTACAGCTCCGCGATACCCGGCACCGAGGTGCACGCCGCCGCGGGCCCGCTCAACCACTGGTTCTACCTGCTCGCGGAGGGCACCAACCCCGGCGGCGGCAAGCCCAACAGCAGCACCTGCAACTCCAGCACGCTGACCGGCGTGGGCGTGCAGAACGCCGGCAAGATCTTCTACGGCGGGATGCTGCTCAAGACCAGCGGCATGTCCTACAAGAAGTACCGTACGGCGACCCTCAGCTCCGCCAAGTCGCTCGACCCGACCACCTGCAACCTCTTCAACAAGACCAAGGCCGCCTGGGACGCCATCAGCGTCCCCGCCCAGTCCGGCGACCCGACCTGCACCCCCAGCGGCCAGAACGACGACTTCTCGCTCGCCCTCAACCCGGCCTCGGGCACCGTCCAGCAGGGCGGCTCGGTCACCACCTCCGTGGCCACCAGCACCACCACCGGCCAGGCCCAGCAGGTGACCCTCAGCGCCACCGGCCTGCCGGCCGGGGTCACCGCCACCTTCAGCCCGGCCACCGTGCAGTCCGGCCAGTCCTCGACGCTGACCCTCTCCGCGAACTCCAGCGCGGCGCCCGGGACTTCCACCGTGGTCGTCAAGGGCCAGGGCCCGAGCCTGGCGCACACCGTCGACTACACGCTCAACGTGGGCGGCACCCCGCCCGGCACCACCCCGCCGGACATCAGCGTGGCCAACGTCCAGGCCCACCTGGCGCAGTTCAACACCATCGCCTCGCAGAACGGCGGCAACCGCCGCGCCGGCAGCGCCGGCTACACCCAGTCCCTCGCGTACGTGAAGGGCAAGCTCCAGGCCGCCGGCTACACCGTCACCGAGCAGAACTGCTCCTCCTGCACCTACCCGTCGAACAACCTGATCGCCGACTGGCCGGGCGGCCCCGCCGACCAGACGGTCATGTTCGGCGCCCACCTCGACGGCGTCTCCGCCGGCCCGGGCATCAACGACAACGGCTCCGGCTCCGCGACCCTGCTGGAGAACGCGCTGGTCCTGGCGCAGAAGAACCCCGCCACCCTGACCAAGCACGTGCGCTTCGCCTGGTGGACCGACGAGGAACAGGGCCTCAACGGCTCGGAGTTCTACGTCAACCAGCTCAGCAGCGCCCAGCGGTCGGCCATCAAGGGCTACTACAACTTCGACATGGTCGGCTCCACCAACGGCGGCTACTTCATCAACAACGTCAACTCCACTACCGCCGCCCCCCTCAAGGCGTACTGGACCTCACTGAACCTCGCTCCCGAGGAGAACACCGAGGGCCAGGGCCGCAGCGACGACTACTCCTTCCAGCAGGCCGGCATCCCCACCTCCGGCTACGCGGCCGGAGCCAGCGCCCGCAAGACCTCCGCGCAGGCCGCCAAGTGGGGCGGCACCGCGAACGCCGCGTACGACTCCTGCTACCACAGCGCCTGCGACACCACGAACAACATCAGCGCCACGGTCCTCGACCGCAGCGCCGACGGCGTCGCCTACGCCATCTGGAAGCAGGCCGTCGGCGGCGAGACCCCCGCGCAGGACTTCTCCCTCGCCACCAGCCCGGCCGCGGGCAGCGCCAACCCGGGCGGCAGCGTCACCTCCACCGTCAACACCAGCACCGTCAGCGGAGCCGCCCAGACCGTAGCCCTGAGCGTCTCCGGCGCGCCCTCCGGCGTGAGCGCCACGCTCAGCCCCGCCTCCGTGCAGTCCGGCCAGTCCTCGACCCTCTCCGTACAGGTCGGCGCGGGCACCGCGCAGGGCACGTACACCCTGACGGTCACCGGCTCCGGCACCGTCAGCCACACCACCACCTACACCCTGACCGTCTCAGGAGGCGGCGGCACCTGCACCCCGCGCCAGGTCGTCGCGAACGGCGGCTTCGAGAACGGCACCAGCCCCTGGAGCGCCACCACGGGCGTCATCACCAACCAGTCCGGCGAGGTCGCGCACAGCGGCTCGTACATGGCCTGGCTCAACGGCTGGGGCTCCCCCCGCACGGACAGCGCCTCCCAGTCGCTGGCCATCCCGTCGGGCTGCACCGTCCACCAGCTCTCCTTCTACCTCCACATCGACACCGACGAGAACGAGAACGTCGTGTACGACACCTTCAAGATCTCGGTCGGCGGCAAGACGCTGGAGACCCTGTCCAACGTCAACGCCAACTCCGGCTACGTCCTGAAGACCTACGACGTCTCCGCCTTCGCCGGCCAGACCGTCACCCTGCAGTTCCAGGGGGTCGAGGACCAGTCCCTCCAGACCTCCTTCGTGGTCGACGACGTCAGCCTCCAGGTCGGCTGACACCCGCCTGAACCTCCTTGCGGGCGGCGTCGGCCCCGGCCACACGGCCGGGGCCGGCGCCGCCCGTCCGCGTGCGCGCGCCACCGCGCGCCACTGCGCGCGAAGAGGAGGCCCGGTGTATCCAGGAGACATGGACCATCGGCCGCCGCACCCACGCACCCGCCGGTCCGGTGAACCGCGCGTCGCCCTGCTGGCGGTCCCCTTCGCGCTGATCGCGAGCGTCACCGTGGTCGACGTACTGGCGCCGCCCGATGTCCACCTGGGCCCCTTCCTGGTCGCCGCCCCGGCGCTCACCGCCTCCTTCGCAGGGCCCCGGATGACGGGCTTCGTCGGCGCGGTCGCGGTGCTCGCCCAGGTGGTCGTCGCCCTCGCGCGGACCAGCCTGACCGACCTCAACCACACCTTCCAGATCATCGCGCTGGTCCTGATCTCGGCGTTCGTGACCTTCTTCGCCCACCTGAGGGAGGTGCACGAGGCGCAGGTCAGCCAGCTGCGGTCGGTGGCCGAAGCCGCGCAGCAGGTGGTGCTCCGGCCGCTGCGCGAGCGGATGGGCCCGCTGCGGGTGGCCGCCGTCTACCTGGCGGCCGAGGCGGAGGCCCAGATCGGCGGCGACCTGTACGCCGCCGCACGGACCCGGCACGGCACCCGGCTGATCATCGGGGACGTCCGCGGCAAGGGCCTGGAAGCCGTGGGGGAGGCGGCCATCGTCCTCGGCGCCTTCCGCGCCGCCGCCCACCGGGAGGCCGGCCTGCCGGAGCTCGTCGCCCACCTGGAGGCGGCCGTCGCCGCCGACACGGAGGAGGGCCCGGCAACGCCCGACCGGCCCCCGGCGGAGGGGTTCACCACCGCTGCTGTGCTCGACATCCCCGACCGGGGGACGGTCCTGGAGCTCATCAGCTGCGGGCACCCGCCGCCCCTCCTGCTGCGCGGCGGCCGGGTCCTCCCGCTGGAGGTGGCCCACCCGGCGCCGCCCCTGGGCCTCTCGGAGTTCGCGGACGCCGGCCCCACCGCGCAGCCCTTCTCCTTCGAGCCCGGTGACCTGCTTCTGCTGTACACGGACGGGGTCATCGAGGCGCGCGACGCGTCCGGCGCCTTCTACCCGCTCGCGGACCGGGCGGCCGACTGGCCCGGCGACGGCCCGGACGCCCTGCTGCGCCACCTGTGCGCGGACCTGCTCAGGTACGCCCCGGGCGGCAGCCTGGGGGACGACGCGGCGATGGTGGCCATCGAGCACGTCGGCGGGTCCTAGGCCGGGTGTCAGGCCGGTCAGACCGCCCGGCCTGCCCGGCCTGCCCGGCCTGACACCTACGGACAGCCCTTGGGGCCCGGCGGCTCCGGACCTCAGGCCTCCGGCTCGGCCAGGACCGCCGCGATGCCCTGCGCCAGGCAGGGCACCCGGTGCGCCGGGATGCCCGCGATGTTGATCCGCCCCGAGGTCGTGCCGTAGATGGCGAACCGGCTGCGCAGCCGGAGCATCTGCCGCGGGCTGAGCGGCAGCATCGAGAACATCCCCTTCTGCCGAGCGAGCACATCCGCCTGCGGGCCCCAGCCCAGGGCGCCGAGGCCCGAGACCAGGTCGCGCCGGTTGTCCGTGATCCGGACCCGCATGGCATCCAGCTCGGCCTGCCAGGCGGCCCGCAGTCCGTCGTCCTCCAGGACGGCCGTGACGATGGCGGCCCCGTGCTCCGGAGGCATCGAGTAGAGGGTGCGCGCGGCGTTCTGCAGCGCCGTCTCGGCGTGCCGCAGCGACTCGCGGGAGGCGCCGATGACCACCGCGCAGCCCGTGCGGTCGCTGTAGAGGCCGAAGTTCTTCGAGCAGCTGATGGCGATGAGCATCTCCGGCACCCGCTCCGCGAGCATCCGCGTCGGGGCCAGGTCCGCCTCCAGCCCGTCGCCGAGGCCGTGGTACGCCAGATCGACGAACGGAACCCAGCCGGCGTGCACCGCGAGCCCGGCCAGTTCCTCCCAGGCCTCGGCGGAGGGGTCGACGCCGGTGGGGTTGTGGCAGCAGCCCTGGATCAGGACGACGTCGTCGCGGCGCGCGCCGGCCAGGTCCCGGAGCATGCCCGCCGTGTCGGGGCGGCCCTCGGCGTCGGCCCAGGCGTACGTCCGCACGGTCAGGCCGGCCGCCTCCAGGATGGGCCGGTGGTTGACGTAGGCCGGATCGCTGATCCACACCGTGGTGCCGGGGCGGGTCCGGCAGATCAGGTCGGCCAGCAGCCGCAGGGCGCCGCTGCCCGCCACGGTCTGGACCGCCACGGCCCGCTCGGCCGGTCCGGCCCCGGACCCGGACCCGGACCCCAGCACCAGCGACAGCATCGCGCGGTTGAAGGCGGCGTTCCCGGACAGCCCGCGGTACTCCTTCGAGGCGGAACGTTCCGCCAGGCGTATCTCCGCCTCGCGCACGGCCGCCATCACCGGCGTGCCGCCCGTCTGGTCGCGGTACACGCCGAGGACGAGGTTCAGCCGCTCGGGCCGTGCGTCGGCGCCGAACGCCTCGGTCAGGTCCCAGAGCGGGTCGACGGGGGGCGGCAGGAGGAGCTCAAGCATCTGCGGGGACCTCGGGCAGGGATCGGGGGTGGGGGCTGGGGCTGGGGCGGGGGCGGGGACGGCGGTTGGCGAGCACGACGCCGGCGGTGATGAGGGGTACGCCGACGAGCACGGCGAGGGTCGGCGACTCACCGAGCAGGGGTATGGCGAGCAGGACGACGGCGACCGGGCTCAGGCTCCCGACGACGGAGCTGCGCTCCGCGCCGAGCCGGCGGATGGCGAACGCGTACAGCAGGCCGGCGCACAGTCCGACCCCGAGGCCCTGCACCACCAGGAACAGCAGGACGTCGCTGCCGGCCGCGGACGCGAAGCCGGTGGGCAGCACCCCGGTGAGGACCAGGAGCGCCATCACCGTGACCGACGGCAGGCACAGCAGCCCGATCGACCCGACGGGATCGAGGTCCACCTCCTTGAGCCCCACCGTGTACAGGGCCCACAGCCCGCTGGCGACCAGCAGCAGCCCGGCGCCGCCCAGCACGTCCGTGTGCAGCGGGACGACGTGCCGCCAGACCAGGGCGAGGACACCGGACGCGATCAGCGCGAGGCCGGCCGCCTGCGTCCCCCGGGGCGCGCCGCGCCCGCCCGCGACCATGAGGCCGGAGACGAACAGCGGGACCATCCCGGGCACGATCGAGCCGACGAACGCGGCCGAGGTGAGCGAGCCGCCCTGCATCGCCGCCAGGAAGAACGGCACCCCCGCCCCGCAGATGATCTTCGCGGCGGCTGCCGGGCGCACCGCCGCGATCCGCCGGCGACGCCGCCACAGCGCGGGAGCCAGGACGACGACCGGGACGCCGAACCGCAGCAGCGCCGCGTCGGCGGGCAGCAGGGAGGAGGCGCTCAGGGCCCGGGCGCTGAGCGCGAAGGCCGCCCAGATCAGCACCGTGACCACCAGCGCCAGCATGCCTTCCGCCTGCGGCGAGAGCCGGCGGCGGCCCGCGGCCGGCCCGTGCGGGGGCGCCGTCGCGGGCGGGGTGCTCTGCGTGACCAAGGGGGGTTTCCTCCAGCCTCAGGGGCCGGATCCGGCCATGAGGCAACGCTAGGGCTTTCCCCGGGGCAGACGATTGCCAGTTCTGCCTCTCCGGCATAGCTTGGGGGCAGAATCTGCCAAGGAGCACCGATGGACGCAGTCGATCTGCAGATCATCCGCGAGTTGCAGGCCGACGGACGGCTGTCCAACCAGGACCTCGCCGACCGGGTCCGGCTGTCCCCCTCGCCCTGCCTGCGCCGGGTCCGGCGGCTGGAGGAGGCCGGCCTCATCCGGGGCTACACGGCCATGGTCGACCAGGTCCGCTTCGGACTCCCCATCACCGTCTTCGTCCGGATACGGCTGGAACGCCACACCGGCGAGGCCGTCAGGGTCTTCGAGGAACACGTCGCGGGGATCGAGCACATCCAGGACTGCTACCTGATGGCGGGCAGCAGCGACTACCTGCTCCGGGTCGTCATCGAGAGCCTCCAGGCGTACGAGGCGCTGGTGCGCGACCGCATCCACGCCATTCCCGGCATCGCCTCGATCGAGTCGAGCTTCGCGTACGGCAGCGTGAAGCAGTCCCGCACGTATCCGAGCCCCACGGGTCGCAACACCTAGCCGTGAGACGGCCTGGCCCGCACCGGACAGTGGCCTGTTGGCCCGCATCCGGCCGAAGATCGCGGCATTTGTGTGTGCCAATGGCCCAGTCATCCGCTCGTGTGTTGAGCCAGTGGGCCCGCAGATGGTTATCTGTGCCCTATCCATGTACTTACGGCGCCACGCAGCGCCGGACGGCAACGAGGCCGGTCCGGACCGTGGCGCCTTCGCCGTGCCTGCACACCGCCCACCACCCCCGGGCGGCCGCCGGCCCGGCGTGCGCCATCGCAAGGGGGGCGGCACACCGCCGTGAAGAGGATGTTCGTAGCTCCGGATCCGGGGCGTACCAGACTCAGGAACTCGCTGCGCGCGGTGCTCGGCATCGCGCTCGCCGTCGCCTCGGCCGAAGTGGCCGGGCTCTCCCTCACCGCCTCCATCACGGGGGGACTGGCGGCCCTGCTGGCCCTCTTCACCGTCCTCGACGCCACCGTGCGCGCCCAGCGGGTGACCACCGCCCTGCTGCCCCTCGCCGGCTTCCCCGTCCTGGCCCTGGCCACCACCCTGCACGGAACGCCCCTCGCCCGGGACACCGCCTTCCTCGCCGTCGTCCTCGTCGGCGTCTACGCACGCCGCTGGGGCCCGCGCGGCCACGCGCTCGGCGTCTTCGCCTTCATGAGCTTCTTCACCACGCAGTTCCTGCACGCCGTCCCCGCCCAGCTGCCCGAGCTGTTCGCCGCCGTCGGGCTGGCGCTGCTCGCGGCCGGCACGGTGCGGTTCGTGCTCTGGCCGATCGAACGCCGTACGCCCCCCGCCGCCACGCCGCCCGGTCTGCCGGGCACCGGCCTGGCGCGGACCACCACCCGGCAGGCCCTCCAGGCCACCGCCGCCTGCGCCGTCGCGCTCGGAGTGGGCCAGGTGCTCTCCGAGGACCGCTGGTACTGGGCCGTCGGCACGGTCTGGTGGATCTTCGTCAACACCGCCTCGCGCGGGGAGACCCTGGTCCGCGGCTTCCGCCGGGTCCTCGGCACCGTCATCGGGATCGGCGCCGGCCTGCTGATCGCCATTCCGCTGGACGGCGCGCCCGCGCCGACCGCCGTACTGGTCGCCGTGTGCGTCTTCGGGATCTTCTACACCGCGCCCGTCTCGTACAGCTGGATGATGTTCGCCGTGACGGTGATGGCGGGACTGCTCTACGGCCTCCTCGGGGTCCTGGACCCCGCCCTGCTCGTGCTGCGCTTCCAGGAGACGGCCGTCGGCGCGACGTGCGCCGCACTGGCCGTGATCCTCGTCCTGCCCGTCACCACCCACGCGACGAACGACGCCTGGATCCAGCGCGCCCTGCTCTGCGTCCGCACGTGCACCGCCGAGGCCGCCGCCCGGCTCGCCGGCTCTCCCGTCGCGGACCCCGCCCCGCACGCCGCCGAACTGGAGCTGCTGTTGGCACGGGTACGGCTCTCCCTGGCCCCGCTGGTGCATCCGCTCAGCCCCTACCGGGCCCGCAAGGCCCGCGCGCGCCGCGTACTGGCCCTGCTCGACGAGTGCGCGGGGGAGGTGCGCGGCCTGGTGGCCGTGGCCGCCGACCCGGACGCCAGCCACGACGCCCGGCTCGCGGCGGCCTGCTGGCGCGTCGAGGCGGCGGTGGAGGCGCTGACCTCGCCCGAGGCGGCGCCCGGGACCGGCGGCAGGCCTTCCACCGCCCCGGCCCCCGAAGCGCACGCCGCCGAGCCCGCGCTCGCGCACCTGCACGGCCTGGAGCGGCTCCTGACCCAGCTCGACGCCCCCCTGCGCACCCCCGCCCGGACCCCCCTGGTCGGCGCCTGAGCCGCGCCGGGCGCCCCTCAGGTACGCCCGGCCGGATCCCGCTCCGGTCCGGGCCCCAGGGCCCCCGCCGGGGCGGGAATCACGGCCGGCCGCCGCCCCGGCCTCCCGCGCCACCCGGCGACGCCGGCGGCCAAGCGCCGCGGCCCCGGCCTCCCGAGCCACCAGGTGACGCAGGCGGCCAAGGGCTCGGTGCAGCGGGCGGTGAGCGGTCCGAGGACGTACGCGGTCGCCGGCGGGCCGAGCGCCGGCTCGATGCCCGCGGTGACGGCCGGCCCGGCGATCACGATGGATCGACCGGCCCCCAGCCCATGAGCACGGCCGCGGCGGCGCTGGGTACCGCGTTCAGGGCGAAGCCGAGCAGCCCGGCCGGGTTGCGGCCCGTGCGTCCCGTCGGTGGGAATCTGCGACCCGCAGCAGTGCGGGCGGTCCGACGCCGGACCGGACCTCACGGTCGTCGCCGAGGCCGCCGATGGAGCCGAGGCCGTAGCCCTGGCGCGGAGCGCCGACGGCCTCATCGAGCCGTGACCCCGAACCCCGGGTGGCCGGAAATTTCCGAACTCCTGGGCGACGGCCGGATATTACGCCGACTCGGGTCCCGTCCGCAGGGCAACCGTCGAAGATCACTCGGAGGGGTGTTCCGGATGCGGCTGAGACGCGCCGCTGACCAGCGACATGTACAACGGGTGATTGTTCATTGCACATTCATCCGGCATGTACAGGGTGGATCTGGTCGGACAGGGGGTAACCGCCCGTAATGGAAATTCTTCAACAGCGCTCGAGCACCGCACAGGTGTGGGAAGCGGCCGAGGAGTTCATCCGACTCTTCCACCGGGAGAATCCGGAAGCCGGTGATCCGCGTGCCCGGCTCGCCGCCGTACGGGCCGAGCTCGCCGGGACCGGCACCTACCGGCACACCCGGCAGGAACTGGTCCACGGGGCCCGCGTGGCCTGGCGCAACAGCAACCGCTGCATAGGCAGGCTCTACTGGAACTCGCTGCGCGTCCGCGACCGCCGCGAGCTGACCGAGGCCGAGGACATCGCCGGGGAGTGCTTCGCGCACCTGCGCGAGGCCACCAACGGCGGGCGCGTCCGGCCCACCATCACCGTGTTCGCCCCGGACGCCCCGGGCCGCCCCGGCCCGCTGATCTGGAGCGAGCAGCTGGTCCGGTACGCCGGCTATGGCGACCACCCCTCCATAACCGTCGGCGACGCCCGCAACGCCGCCCTCACCGGCGCGCTGCTGGGCCTCGGCTGGTCCGGCGGCCCGGGCACCCCCTTCGACCTCCTGCCGCTCGTGGTCCAGGGCGTGGACGACAAGCCGCGCTGGTTCGACACCCCGGCCGACGCCGTGCTGGAGGTCCCGATCAGGCACCCCGACGACGCCGACGACTGGGCGGACTGGGGTCTGCGCTGGCACGCCGTTCCCGCCATCTCCAACATGTGCCTGGAGGTCGGCGGCATCCACTACCCCGCCGCCCCGTTCAACGGCTGGTACATGGGCACCGAGATCGGCGCCCGCAACCTCGCCGACACCGACCGCTACAACCTGCTCCCCGCCGTCGCCCGCAGACTCGGGCTGGACACCTCCACCGACCGCTCGCTCTGGAAGGACCGCGCGCTCGTCGAGCTCAACCGGGCGGTGCTGGACTCCTTCGACCGGGCCGGGGTGACCATCGCCGACCACCACACCGAGTCCCGGCGCTTCCTGTCGCACCTGGACCGGGAGGAACGCAAGGGCCGTCAGGTGGGGGCCGACTGGTCCTGGATCGTGCCCCCGATCTCCGGCTGCGCCACCCCGGTGTTCCACCGGACGTACGAGGACCGGCCGAGCGCGACGGCGTACGTGCACCATTCCGGTGCCCAGGAACGCGCCCAGGGACGGGACTTGGTCTAGACCTTCTGTTACCGTCGGATCCGGACGGATCCGGAACGGCGGAAAAGAGGCACCGGTGGACGGCGCGCTCAGCACGGACCAAAGCGGCGGACACCGGGCCTACATCGGCTCGTTCACCTCGGGGGGCGGCCGCGGTGTCACCACCGCGGCCGTGGATCCGCTCACCGGGGCGCTGACCCCGCTCTCGGCCACCGCCGCCGTCGCGGACCCCTCGTACCTCGCCCTCGCGGGGGAGACCGGGGTGCTCTACGCCGTCAGCGAGACCGGCCGGGGCGCGGTCGGCGCCTTCGGTGCCACCGCGGACGGGCTCGCCCCGCTGGGCCCGGCCGTCGGCGTCGGCGGCTCCGGCCCCACCCACCTCAGCGTCGTCGGCCGGCGGCTGCTGACCGCCAACTACACCTCGGGCGGGGTCAGCAGCCTGCCGCTCACCGCCGACGGCCGAGTCGGCGGGCCCGCCACCGTCCTCGCCCACCGTGGATCGGGGCCCGACCCCGACCGGCAGGAGGCCCCGCACGCGCACCAGGTGCTGCCCGACCCCACCGGCCGCTGGGTGCTCAGCGTGGACCTGGGCACCGATTCCGTACGGGTCTGCGTGCTCGACCCGGCCACCGGGGAGCTGCGGCCGCACGCCGAGGCCGCGCTGCGCGCCGGGACGGGTCCGCGCCACCTCGCCTTCCACCCGGAGGGGGCGGTGGTCTACGTACTGCACGAGCTGGAGCCGCAGCTGACCGTCTGCCGGTGGAACGCGGCATCCGGGCAACTGGAACCGGTCGCCGAGGTTCCGGTCGGCTCCGGGGGCCCTTCAGGCGCCGTGCGGGCCTATCCCTCGGCCGTGGTCGCCTCGCCCGACGGGCGTTTCCTCTGGGCGGCGGTGCGCGGCACGGACACCCTGGTCACCTTCTCGCTCGCCGCGGGAGCCGAGAAGCCGCAGCTCACCGGCACCGTCCCGTGCGGCGGGAACTGGCCGCGCGACCTGGCCGCCGATCCCGCGGGACGCAGGCTGTACGCGGCCAACGAGCGCTCCGGGGACGTCACCTGGTTCGACGTGGACCCGCTGACCGGGGAGCCGCACCGGGCCGGCTCGGTCGCGGTGCCCGCCGCCACCTGCGTGGTCTTCGGCTGAGCCGGCCGCCGGTCGCCGGCCGGCGACCGGCGTACCGACGTACCGGCGTACCGGCCGCGCATACGGGAGGGCCCGCGCCCCGGAACTCCGGTGTGCGGGC
Organism: Streptomyces sp. NPDC028314; assembly: GCF_055565795.1. Lineage (NCBI taxonomy): Bacteria > Bacillati > Actinomycetota > Actinomycetes > Kitasatosporales > Streptomycetaceae > Streptomyces > Streptomyces sp. NPDC028314. The sequence goes on along the minus strand of NZ_JBVHTP010000018.1, from coordinate 32,668 downwards.
CCTCCCGTGCGCGTGCGGTCGGTCAGTGCGCGCCGGCGGCCAGGCTGATCCCCAGCGCCGCGCTGTACTGGGTGACGGCCAGCTTGCCGAGCGCCGGGTAGGCCCCGAGCACGTCGGCGGTGGCGCAGTCGGCCTCCTTGCAGGCCGTGTCCAGCAGTCCCTCGGCCGCCTCCGGGCCGATCAGGTACGGGGCCAGCGCGAGCTGCGTCGAGCCCTCGGCGCGCAGCTGCTCGGCGATCGCCGCCACCGAGCCCTCCTGGTCCAGCGCCGCGGCCTTCACCGGCACCGCGAGGCGGGCGGCGAGCAGCATGCCGGAGATCCCGGCGGCCTGGACGGCCTCCTCGCCGCCGGTGGTGGCCAGGATGATGCCGTCGGCGGCCGTGGTCACCGTGAACAGCCGGGCCCGGTCGGCGCGGGCCAGCCCGGCCTCCGACAGCCGGACGTGCAGGCCCTCGGCGAGCAGCGGGTGCGGACCGAGTACGTCGGCCAGCTCGGCGGCGGCCGAGGACTCCATCAGCGCCTGGCGGGTCCGGCGCAGCAGGTCGCCGTCGGGGCCGGCCAGCAGGGGCACGACCACGGCGTCCGGACCGGTGGGCGCGGGCACCTCCTGGCCGATGGCGCGGGCGAACTCCGCACGGGCGGCGCGTTCGTGCGCGACGGCGGTCAGTACGCCGGAGAGCGAGGGGAACTCGGAACCTTCGGTGTCGTCACCTTCGAGGTAGCCGATTCGGGCGTCCAGGCCCGGCAGCTCGGAGCGGCCGATGCTGATGATCTCTTCCGCGAGCCCACGCGAGGCGGCCGAGGGGGCACCGGGCACGGCGAGCACCAGCGCGGGCGCGCCCTCGGGGGCCACCGCGGGCTCGGGTCGGCGGTGCCGTCCGGCAGGGCGGTGCGGCTTTCGTACGGGCAGGCCATTGTCGGGCCCAGTGGGGGAGCTCATGGCGCCGCATGCTACTGGCTTATCGGAACGGGGTGTTCGGTCAGGGCCGGTTCCGGCGGCTTCTGTCCGTATTTATCCGATGAATGTCGTATACGGTTCAACTGTACTGATCGGCTGTGCCGATCAACTGGCGGCCGGCAGACGCCAGTCAACCGGCTGCGCACCCTGCTGGACCAGCAGGTCATTCGTCCTGCTGAACGGCCTGGAGCCGAAGAATCCGTTGGCCGCGGACATGGGGGAGGGGTGCACCGACTCCACGGCCGGCAGGTCGCCCAGCAGCGGCCGCAGGTTGCGGGCGTCCCGGCCCCACAGCACCGACACCAGGGGCTTGCCGCGCGCCGCCAGAGCCCGGATGGCCTGCTCGGTGACCGCCTCCCAGCCCTTGCCGCGATGGCCGCCCGTCTTGCGGGGGGCGGTGGTGAGCGAGCGGTTCAGCAGCAGTACGCCCTGACGGGTCCACGGGGTCAGGTCGCCGTTCAGCGGCCGGCCCGTCCCGAGGTCCGCGTGCATCTCGCGGAAGATGTTGTCCAGGCTGGGCGGCCACGGGCTCACCTCGGGCGCCACCGAGAAGGACAGGCCCATCGCGTGCCCCGGGGTGGGGTACGGGTCCTGCCCGACGATCAGCACCTTCACCTCGTCGAAGGGCTGCTGGAAGGCGCGCAGGACGTTCGCCCCGGCGGGGACGTACGTCCTGCCCGCCGCGATCTCGGCGCGCAGGAAGTCGCCCATCGCGGCGATCTGCGCCGCCACCGGCTCCAGAGCCCGGGCCCAGCCCGGCTCGACGATCTCGTTCAACGGTCGTGCTGCCACGGTCGATCACTCTACTGGCTCAATCCGTCACCGCAGGACCGCTGCCCGTACGCACAGCACGTCCGGCAGGTGCCCGGCCAGCAGTTGCCAGCTGTCCCCGTCGTCACGGCTGGCGTACAGCTCGCCGTTGCGGTTGCCGAAGTAGACGCCCGCCGGGTCGGCGTCGTCCGTGCAGAGCGCGTCCCGCAGCACGGTCCCGTAGTGCTCCTCGGCCGGCAGCCCGCGCGTCAGGGGCTCCCAGCGGGCCCCCGCGTCGCGGGTGCGGAAGACCCGGCAGCGGTGCTCGGCCGGGACCCGGTCGGAGTCGGCGTTCAGCGGGAAGACGTAGGCCGTGTCCGGCCGGTGCGGGTGGGCGGCCACCGCGAAGCCGAAGTCGGACGGCAGCCCGGCGCCGATGTCCGTCCACTCGGCGCCCGCGTCGTCGCTGCGGTAGACCCCCCAGTGGTTCTGCAGGTACAGCCGGTCGGTGTTCCCGGCGTCCTGGGCGATCTTGTGCACGCACTGGCCGAACTCCGGGTTCGGGTCCGGCAGGAACACCGCGGAGACCCCGTGGTTGGACGGGCTCCAGCTCGCCCCGCCGTCCTTGGTCCGGAACACCCCGGCGGTCGAGACCGCCACCGTCACGGCGTCCGGGTCGGCGGGGTCGGTGATCACCGTGTGCAGGCCCTCACCGCCGCCGCCCGGCACCCAGCTCTTGCGGCTCGGGTGCTCCCACAGCGGCCGGACCAGCTCGAAGGACTCGCCGCGGTCGGCCGAGCGGAACAGCGCGGCCGGCTCGGTGCCCGCGTAGACCACGTCCGGGGCCTCGGGTCCGGCCGGATGCAGCTGCCACACCCGCTCCAGCGAGGCGCCGGTGTCCCGCGGGAACTTCACGGCGGCCGCGGCGGGCTCGTGCCAGCTCGCCCCCAGGTCGTCGGAGCTGAAGACGGAGGGCCCCCAGTGCGAGCTGTCCCCGCCCACCAGCAGCCGGGGCGCGGCCCCCCGCGTGTCGATCGCGACCGCCGACACCGCCTGGGCGTTGAAGTGCGGCCCGTCGAACTCCCAGGGGCCGGCGCCCTTGCGCCGGCCGATGAAGAGCCCCTTGCGGGTACCCGCGAGCAGTAGCACGTCGGACATGGCCGACACCTCCGGACGTCTTTGTCCTTCACGGCAGCTTTCGGTCAGTCTGCACCCGGCCACCGACAACGGCACGCAACGACAGCCCCGGCCTCCGCCCGGACCGGGCAGACCCCTGTTCCCACACGAGCGGTTCCGCCGTCACGCCCCGGTTGTACGAGAACTCTCGTAGTACGAGGAAATTCGTAGTACGGTAACTCTCGTACTTAGCCGCCGAGCGGACCTCGGCGAGCGTCCGGTGACATCTGGAGAGCCTGATGAGTGCTGCCCCCGCTGCGTTTGCCGCCCTTTTCCAGCCCTACACGCTGCGGTCGGTGACCATCCCGAACCGTGTGTGGATGGCCCCGATGTGCCAGTACAGCGCCGAGGCGTTCGGTCCGAACGCCGGAGTGGCCCACGAGTGGCACTTCGCGCACTACGCGGCCCGCGCGGTCGGCGGCACCGGCCTGATCATCCAGGAGGCCACCGCCGTCTCCCCGGAGGGCCGGATCTCCCCCTACGACCTCGGCATCTGGAACGACACCCAGGTCGAGGCCCTGCGCCCGATCACCGCCTTCCTCAAGGCCCAGGGCGCCGTCCCCGGAATCCAGATCGGCCACGCCGGCCGCAAGGCCTCCACCGAGCGCCCCTGGAGGGGCGGCCGGGCCGTCGGGCCCGAGGAGCACGGCTGGCTGCCGAGCGCACCGAGTCCGCTGCCGTTCCACGAAGGCGATCCGGTGCCGCACGAGCTGACGGCCGACGAGATCCACGAGATCACGGGGCAGTTCGCGGACGCGGCCCGGCGCGCCCTCGCCGCCGGCTACGAGGTCGTGGAGATCCACGGCGCGCACGGCTACCTCATCGGCCAGTTCCTCTCCCCGTACAGCAACAAGCGCACCGACGAGTACGGCGGCTCCTTCGAGAACCGCACCCGCCTCGCCCTCGAAGTCGTCGACGCCGTACGGGCGGTGTGGCCCGAGGAGCTCCCGCTGCTCTTCCGGATCTCCGCCTCCGACTGGCTGGACGAGGCCGGCTGGACCGCGGACGACACGGTCCGGCTGGCCGGGCTGCTCCAGGAGCACGGCGTGGACCTGCTCGACGTCTCCTCCGGCGGCCTCGCCCCGCACGCGAAGATCCCGGTCGGCCCCGGCTACCAGGTGCCCTTCGCGGCCCGGGTCAAGGCGGGGACCAGCCTGCCGGTGGCCGCCGTCGGCCTCATCACCGAGCCGGCCCAGGCCGAGAAGATCCTCGCCAACGGGGAGGCCGACGCGGTCCTGCTCGGCCGCGAACTGCTCCGCGACCCGTACTGGGCCCGCCGCGCGGCGTCCGAGCTGGGCGGGGAGCCCCGCACGCCCTCCCCGTACCACCGGGCCTGGTGAAGCGGCCGGCCCGGGCCGCAACGGCCCGGGCCGACCGACTCCGGTCCTACGACATCTCTCGTACCATGGCGTGACGGCCGACGCCGTCGCGGCCGACGGCGTGAGCGCCCATCCAGTGAGCGGAGCAGGGACATGGCGGAACGTGACACCACCCGCGCGCTCGCCCACCCCGAGCTCGCCGAGATCCGGCTGGAGGGCGTGCTGCACGCGCTCTCCGACCCGCTGCGGCTGTCCATCGTCCGGGACCTGGCCTCCTCGGACACCGAACTGGCCTGCTCCCACTTCGTGCTGCCGGTCACCAAGTCCACGACCACGCACCACTTCCGGGTCCTGCGCGAGAGCGGCGTGGTCCGCCAGACGTACGTGGGCACCACCAAGCTGAACGGCCTGCGCCGCAGCGATCTGGCGGTCCTCTTCCCCGGTCTCCTGGACAGCGTCCTCACGGCCGCCGCCGCCGAGGAATCGCGGCTGAAGAGCGCGGTCCGGGCCGGGCTCGCGGTGCGGCCCGCGCTGTCGGAGCAGGCCGGGGTCTGAGGCCCGCAGGGGCCGGAGCAGGCCGGGGTCTGAGGCCCGCGGGAGCCGGAGCAGGCCGGGGTCTGAGGCCCGCGGGAGCCGCAGCAGCCGGGGTTTGAGGCCCGTGGGGCCGGAGCCCCGCCAGCTATGCCCCCGGGCTGCCCGCCGCGCCCAGGAGTCCCTGCCAGTCCGGGATCTTGACCGAGCGGCGGCCCAGCGAGCGCCCCAGGTCGGCCTCGGCGACCTCGATGGCCAGCCAGCCCGGCCACTCCACGGGGTGCAGACCCGCCGCCCGCAGGGCGTCCAGCGGGTCGCCCGGGAGCTCGCGCCGGGCCAGCACTCCCGCGTCCTGGAGCAGCGAGGACGCCGTCTCCTTCGCGCACGGCCGGTTGGTGCCGATCACCCCGGTCGGGCCGCGCTTGATCCAGCCCGCCACGTACTCGCCGACCGAGGCCCGGCCCGCGCGCAGCACCCGGCCCGCCGCGTGCGGGACCGTGCCCCGCGCGGCGTCGAAGGGCAGGCCGGGCAGCGGTACGCCCTGGTACCCCACCGAGCGCAGCACCAGCCCGGCGGCGATGTCCTCGTACACGCCCGTCCCGGTCACCCCGCCGGCGCCGTCCGGGGCGGTCCGCTCGAACCGCATGCCGGTGACCCGTCCGTCAGGGCCGCCCAGCACCTCCACCGGCCGCAGGTAGAACCGCAGCGTGATGCTCCGTTGCGGCGCCGCCGTCGGTGCGGGAGCCGGGCCGTCCCCGTCGGCCGGCTCCGCCCAGGCCCGCAGCACCTCCAGGTTCCGCCGGTTCGCCGCGGGCAGTGCCGCCGCCGCGCCCGGGTCCGCGTACACCGGGTCCAGCGCGAGTTCGGCGGGGTCCACCCTCGCGGCCACCCCCGGCAGGGTGCCCAGCTCCCGCAGCTCCTTGGTGGTGAACTTGCCCTGGGAGGGCCCGCGTCGGGCCACCATCGAAACCTCCCGCACCCCGCTGGCCGCCAGCACGCCCAGCGCCTGCTGCGGCATGTCGGTCGGCGTCAGCTCGGGCGCGCCGCGGGCGAGGATGCGGGTCACGTCCACCGCGACGTTGCCGGCCCCCACCACGACCGCCGAGCGCACCCCGCCCAGGTCGAAGGCGGCGGCGTCCGGATGGCCGCTGTACCAGGACACGAAGGCCGTCGCGGAGTGCACCCCGGCCAGTTCCTCGCCGGGGATCCCCAGCAGCCGGTCCCGGGCGGCGCCCACGCAGTACACGACCGCGTGGTAGAGCTCCAGCAGCCGGGCCGTGGGCAGGGCGGGGCCGCCCACCTCCACGTTGCCGAGGAAGCGGATCCGCTCGTCCTCCAGCACCGTGCGCAGACTTCCGGTCAGCGACTTGATCTTCTCGTGGTCGGGGGCCACCCCGTAGCGCACGAGCCCGTACGGCGCCGGCAGCCGGTCCAGTACGTCGACCCGTACGCCGGGGACCTCACGCTGCTGGACCAGCGTCTGCGCGGCGTAGACCCCGCTGGGGCCCGAACCGACGACGGCGACACGAAGCACGGCGGAGCTCCTCCCGCAGGTGCTCCCAGCATGACACCGGGCCCGGCGCCCGTCAGCCCATCGCGCGCATCCGGTGGATCTCGGCGCTCTGGGTGGCCACCACCTCGGTCGCCATCTCCTCGACGGCGGTGTTGTTGCCCTGGGCCAGCGCCTCGCCGGCCATCTTGACGGCGCCCTCGTGATGGGCGGTCATCAGCTTGAGGAAGAGCCGGTCGAAGTCCGCGCCCCTGGCCCCGCTGAGCTCCTGGAGCTGCTGTTCGGTGGCCATGCCCGGCATCGCGGCGTGGTCGTGGGCCCCGGATCCGGCGGACGGGGCGGACGGCTGGGGGTAGCGCGCCAGCCATTTCTCCATCGCCCCGATCTCGGGCTGCTGGGCGGCGGAGATCCGCTCCGCGACCCGCTTGACCCCGTCGGCCGATGCCCGCTCCGGCGCGAGCGCGCTCATCCGCAGAGCCTGCCGGTGGTGCTCGACCATGTTCCGCACGTACGCCTGGTCGGCCGCGTTGGGGCTGTCGTCGGGCCGCTCCTTCGCGGCCTGCTCGGGCGAGATCGTCCGGGCCTTCTCGCCGGGTCTGCCGGGGGCCACGACCACCGGCTTGCCGTCGTCGGCCCCTTCCGGTCCGCCGTCGCCCCGGCAGGCGGTGAGGGTGAACAGGAGACCGGCGGCCAGAGCCGCTCCCAGGAATCGGCCGACTAATGCGTTTGCCATGTCCATGGAAAGGAAGATACTGCCGGGGTCCAGGTTCCGTTCCCAGGAAGAGCGGAACGTACGGGCCCCCACGGGAGGCACAGTGACCTCACGCACCGTCAGAGCGCGGCACAGGAGCCTCGGTACGGCCCTCGCGGCCGCCGGACTCCTCGCCACGCTCCTGGCCACCGCCGGACCGGCGGCCGCCAGCCCCGACCCGGGAGACTTGGCACCCGGCGCCGGTGACCGGCAGAGCGCCGACCTCACCCGGGACCGGGAGCTCGCCCCAGGCGAGATCCCGGGCCAGGACGAGATCGTGCACAGCCGGAACATCAAACCCCTCGCGAACATCCCGAGCAGCTACCCGGCCGGCATCAACTCCGACCTGGCCTTCCAGGGCAAGTACGCCTACGCGGGCAGCTACGACGGCTTCACCATCTACGACATCGGCAACCCCAAGGCGCCCAAGACCGTCGCGACGGTCCTGTGCCCCGGCGGGCAGAACGACATCTCCGTCTCCGGAGACCTGCTGTTCCTCTCCACCGACTCCTCGCGCAGCGACGACTCCTGCAACAGCGTCTCGCAGCCCGCGACGGAGAAGTCCTCGTGGGAGGGCATCAAGATCTTCGACATCAAGGACAAGAAGAACCCCAAGTACATCAAGTCCGTCGAGACCGCCTGCGGTTCGCACACCCACACGCTGGTGCCGGGCAGCCGCGACCTCTACCTGTACGTCTCCTCGTACTCGCCGAACGAGGCCTTCCCGGACTGCATGCCGCCGCACGACGGCATCTCCGTGGTCAAGGTCCCGAAGAAGGCCCCGACGCAGGCCTCGGTCGTCGCCTTCCCGGTCCTCTTCCCGGACGGCGGCAACCCCGGCGGTCCGGCCAACCCGGGCGTGTCCAAGACCACCGGCTGCCACGACATCACCGTGCTCCCCTCGAAGGGCCTGGCCGCCGGCGCCTGCATGGGTGACGGCATCCTCTTCGACATCAGCAAGCCCGAGCAGCCGCGGGTCATCGACCGGGTGCAGGACAACGTGAACTTCGCGTTCTGGCACTCGGCCACCTTCAACGAGCGCGCGGACAAGGTGGTCTTCACCGACGAGCTCGGCGGCGGAGGCGGCGCCACCTGCAACGAGGCCACCGGCCCCAACCGGGGCGCCGACGGCATCTACGAGATCACCGGCCGCGGCGACCAGCGCAAGCTGGTCTTCAAGAGCTACTTCAAGATCCCGCGCGTCCAGGCCGACACCGAGAACTGCGTGGCCCACAACGGCTCGCTGATCCCGGTCGGCGGGGGCCGCGACGTCATGGTCCAGGCCTGGTACCAGGGCGGCATCTCGGTGTGGGACTTCACCGACTCCACCCGCCCCAAGGAGATCGCCTACTTCGAACGCGGCCCGCTGACCACCGACAAGCTCGGACTCGGCGGCTCCTGGTCCGCGTACTACTACAACGGGCACATCTACTCGAACGACATCGTCAAGGGCCTCGACGTACTGAGGCTCGACGACTGGCGCACCGAGAGCGCCAAGTGGGTGTGGATGGACCGGCTCAACGTCCAGACCCAGCCCGAGTACCACTAGACGGCCGGACGGTCCGACGAGGGAAACGTTCCGCCGGGCGGTCCGCCGTCCGGCGGGACACCCAGCTCCCAGTCCAGCCCGTACCGCTGGAAGAGCTCGGCCCGCAGCCGGGACGCCGGCATCGGGGCCCCCGGCAGCAGCACCGCCACCACCGCACCCATCAGCAGCGCCCGCAGCAGCGGGTAGTCCGTGTCCACGTCCGCCGCCCCGTACCGGGTGACGGTGTCCCGCAGCAGCTCGGCGAGCCGCTGCTGCTCCGCGCACTGTACGAACCCGTCCGCCTGGAGGATGCCCGCCATGTGCGTCCGCATCAGCCGTGGCCGGTCCCGCGCCAGCCCCAGGATCGCGTCGATGGCGCGGGCCAGCCGCTCGCGGCCGTCGTCCGTACGGGGCTCCCGCTCCAGGGCCGCTTCCAGGGTCAGGTGCATCAGCCGGTGCACGGCGGACTGCAGCAGCTGCCGCTTGCCGGGGAAGTAGTACGAGACCAGGCCGCGGGCCGCCCCCGCCCGGTCGGCGATGTCGCCGAGGGTGGTGGCCTCGTAGCCGCGCTCGGCGACGAGCTCGACCGTCGCCTGCAGCAGGCGCTCCCGGGAACGTCTGCGCAATTCTTCATTGACCGATGCGCTGCGCGGGGACATGCTTACTCCTGCGTTGACTGGCTCTGAGCCAATATACTCAGCGCACGGGATCGTCTGCTCTGGGCGACGCGGGGGATCGCCCAGGGCAGGCACATTTCGCCGGTGTTCCGGCGCGTTCGTCGGCAGGCCGGTCGGTTCAGTCGGCCAGGTGCCGTCCGCGCACGCCCGCCGGCGCCTCCTTGTGGCTGAACCGCCGCGTGAGCCAGCCGCCCACGACGATCAGGGCCACGCCCAGCCACCACAGGTGCCCGTCGAAGACGAGCACGGCGATGCCCACCGGAACCAGCAGCCCCGCCAGCGGGAGCAGCAGCGCGGACAGCGGCGGCGGCGGGTGGTCCTCGCGGGCCCGGGAGCGCACGAGGTCCGGGTACCACTGGGTGAAGCGCAGGGCCGCGACGATGGCCAGGATCTGGATGATCCAGCCCGTCCAGATGTTGTCGGGGTTGTGCAGCACCAGGTCGCCGTAGGCTCCGGCGATGGCCGCGACCAGGAACGCGAGGCCCCAGACCCCCGTGATCACGTAATTCGTCCGGATGAACGCCGGGGTCTTCCACAGGGCCGGATCCACCTGCTCGCGGGCGTACTGGAGGGTGAACGGCATCCGCACGGCCATGGAGCCGAACGCGATGACGACCAGGGCGATGTTGGAGACCTCGCCGGCGTACGTTTCCAGCCACCGGAGGGTTCCCGGACTCGCGAAGATCCCCACCACCGCCATGATCGCGAAGAACACCAGGTCGGATACTTCCAGGATCTTCCACGACGAGCCGCGGTGGGCCAGCCGCCCACCCACCACGAGCGCGAGGGAGATCGCGAGGGCCACCCCGACCGCCCACTCGAAGCGGCCCGGTCCCACCAGCAGCGAGAACGCGATCCAGGGGGAGATTCCGACGAAGGGACTCTCCAGGAAACCGGAGATCTTTCCGGCGACGGAGGAATCGGTTGTTCTCTCCATGGGCCCCGGCCTTCCTGCCGCCCGCACCCCTGCCTTTCGTTCCAACGTACGCCGCCCCGGGGCATTCGACGCGCGGGACGGGTCCGGGGCGGGCGCAAGGACAGGGGTGGGGGCAGGGTCAGGGGCGGGGTCAGCGGTGGTGGCCGGGCAGGACGAGGTGCGTGCCCGTGCCGTCGCCCTCCACGTGCACGACATGGCTGCCCACGCGGACCGTTCGGGTGCCGCCCGCGCACCACGAGCCGGCCGGCCCCTCACTGCCGCCCAGCGGGGTCCAGACCTCCAGGAAGGTGCTGCCGTCGGAATTCGTGCCGGTCTCGACCATGCCGTCGCCCTCGCGGCGCAGGGTTCCGACGTCGTGCCCGGGAGCGCCGGTCTCGTGGTGGAAGGTGACCTGCGAGCCGTCGTAGGAGGTGGTGCCGGCGAAGCCACGGCTGTCGGCGAAGAAGCGGCCGGTCTGGAGCCAGACGACGTGCCCGGTCTCGTGCAGCGGGCCGCCGTCGCGGCTGATTCCGGCGCGCAGCCAGGCGCCTCTGGTGGGTGCGTCCATGATCACAGCCTGCCAGAGGCGGGATTGGGCAGGCCGGTCGGCACGGTTCCGGCCGTCACCGTCCCGGCCGTCACCTCGGGCCGGCGGCCGAGGAGCGGTGCGGGCGCCGGGACGCGGGATCCGGCCGCGCCGCGCCGTCCGGCCGGTGCGGCGGCCGGGCCGCGCCGGGCCACCGGGAGGTCGCGAGCACGACCAGGGCCACGCCCAGCAGCCAGCCCGCGAGGACGTCCGAGAACCAGTGCACGCCGAGGTGGAGCCGGGTCAGGCCGACCCCGAGCACCGAGACGGCGGCCACCGCCCAGGCGGCCCCGAGCAGGGCGTTCGGGCCGCCGGTCGCCCTGGTCCGGGTCGGCGAAGTCCGGTCCGGCGGGCCCTTCGGGCAGGGGGCGCCACCTCGACGACCCTCCCCGGGGAGCAGCCAGAGCAGCAGCCCGCACACCACCGTGGCCGTCATCGCGTGCCCGGACGGATAGGCCGCGTACTGCGCCGAGTCCACCGGATCCGGCCACTGCGGGCGCTCCCGGCCCACCAGCGCCTTGAGCCCCTGCTGTACCGCCGAGGCCGTCAGAGTCGTGGCCGCCACCCGCAGCGCGCGGGCCCGGTCGCCCCGCCACCACAGCACGAGGCAGGCCGCGGCGGCGAGGCCGCGCATGGTCCAGGGATCCCAGACCCAGTCGGAAAGCACCCGCGTCAGGTGAGTGACCCCGGGGTGGGAGACGGCGTGCGCGTGCAGGTGCCGGGCGAGCAGGCCGTCGTACGAAATCAGCGGCTGCCACCCGGCCACCACCAGCGCCGTCAGCGCGGCGGCGAGCAGCGCGCAGCCGATCCCGGCGATCCGTACGAGGCTGATCCGCATGCCGGCGATCCTCGCACCGTCCGCGGCACTCCGGCGACCCGGGCCATGGGCGCGTCGTCCTCGGTCAGACGGTGGGAGCGGGCCAGGGGACGTCGGTTTCGACGGGGGCGGTGTAGTCGATACCGGGGACGGAGAAGCCGTAGAGGCGGCGGACCTCGTCGCTGAACCAGTCGAGATCGGCGAGTTCGCCGATGGTGGCGCTGGTGGCGGTGCTCCAGCGTCCGGCGACGGCGTGCTGCACGGCGGGGTCGAGTTCCCAGGTGTCGAGGCGGACCCGGCCCTCGTCGTCGAGGTCGAGGGGGCGGGCGCCGGTCAGCTGGTCCCACAGCTCCACCAGTTGACCGATCGGCGCCACCATGGCGTCGCCGAGGACGCCGCGCAGCAGCCCGACGTACAGGGCGATGCCGGGGATGGCGGTGGAGGACTGCGTCACGGCAGCGGCGTTGACCGAGGTCACGGCCCGGCCGCCCACGGTCTTGCCGAGGCGCTCGTTCAACGCGCGTGCGGTGGCTTCCAGATGGGACTTCGCGGCGCCGATGGTGCCCTGCCGGTAGATCGCCGCGGTGAGCGGCGAGCCGATGTAGGACAGGGCGGCGGTGGCGAAGCCGTCGGCGAGCAAGGACCGGTCGGCGAGGAAGGTGATCCACCGTTCCCAGTCGGCGCCGCCCATCACCTCCACGGTCTGCTCGATGTCGTCGCCCTCGGCCGGGGCGGTGGTCACCTCCTTCACCTCCGGCGCGCCGGACTCGTCGAAGACGAGGGTCTTGGTGGTGTGGGGCGAGCCGATCGGCTTGAGGACCGAGGTATACACGTCGCCGGTGTCCGGGTCGGTGCGGCGGGGCGCGGCCACCGAGTAGATCAGGAAGTCGAGCCGTCCCCCGAACCGCTCGGCCAGGAGGTCGGCAACCTGCTCCTTCACCGTGTCGCTGAACGCATCGCCGTTGAGGAAGACCATGTCCCGCCCGTGCTCCCGGGCGAGCCGGGCGGTGGCGGCGGTGCGATACCAGCCGGCCGTGCCGGTGCGCCGCGCGGGCGCCTTCTCGAAGCACACACCGATACCACGGATGCCGACACGGGCCAGGCCCGCGATCGTGGCGGCCAGGCCGTACCCGGCGGACGAGCCGATGACCAGAGCCACCGGCCCTTCGCCCCCGGCCGTGACCGGGGCGGGGACGGCCTGCCACATCTCGTCCACCAGCTGTCGGCAGCCGCCGGGATGGGAGTCGAGGAAGAGGAAGCCCCGGCTCTTGGGTGCGATGACGCGTTCGCTCATGGTGTGGTCCCCCAGGTGTGGTCAGGCGTGGTCAGGTGTGGTCACGGACAAGGACGCGGCGGCCGCCGGGCCCGACCCGTCCCGTCCCGTCCCGCAAGTCTGCGGCCGTCCGGAGGAGCACGGTGATCTTGACCGGCACAACGATGGCCGGCCGGGCTTGGAGGGTTCCCACTGGTTCGGCGGGGGCAGTCGGCGGCATCCGCCCCGAGCTCACTGGGTCAGAGCGCTGAGCCCCGGTACGAAGGCCACCACCAGCGGCACCGCCGGCACCAGCGTCGCCAGCGCCGTCAGCCGCAGCCGGCGCGCCGGCGACAGGCGGGGCTCGGCGGACAGCAGCCGACGCACCCGCTGCGGGACATGGGCCTGCGGGGTCGGGCAGGGGCCGAAGACGCCGCGGTCCTCGTTGAGCCCGACCAGGGCCAGCGCGATGGTGAGCCGCCCGAACCGCCGCGAGGCCACGTCGTCGGCGGCCAGCTCCACCAGCCGGTGCATCTCGGCCTCGAACGCCGCGAACACCGGGATCTGCGGGAAGCCCTGGGACAGCGCCCGCGAGCAGTGCAGCAACCAGTCGTGCCGCGCCGCCACATGACCCTGCTCGTGCGCCAGGACGGCGTCCAGCTGACTGCCCTTGAGCCGGCCCAGCGCCGCCGTGGTGAGCACCAGCTGCGGGGCCGCCCCGGGCTGCCACCAGGCCTCGGGCCGGGGGCCCTCCAGTACGACGAGCCGTGCGGCGGCCGGGTCCTCGCCCGGCAGCAGCGGTGCCCGTTCCCGGAGTTCGGCCCCCCGGGCGCGGCGCCCGGCCCGCGCCCGCAGCACCTCCCGGGTCAGCATCGCGCCGGTCCACAGCCCGCCGCCCGCCAGTGCCAGCGCGGTGGCCACGGCCCAGGGGCCGCCCGCCGCGCCCAGCGCGTAGGCGTCGGCCACCCCGTGCGGGGCGGAGGCGAAGAGCCGTCCCCGGACCGCCTGCCAGGCGGCGGCCGCGCTCAGCAGCATCGACAGGGCCAGGCACAGGAGCACCGCACCCACCACGCACTGCCACACCCACAGCGCGACGACCGGTTCACGGTCGGGCCACTCGGCCCGGGCCAGCAGACGGGGAGCGAGCACAGCGGTCAGTGCGCCGAGCAGCAGAAGTGCGGCGGGGACCATCATGGCCGCCAGCCTATGAGCGCGGGCCTACCTCCGGGTACGGGCTCGCGCCATTGGTGACGCAGGACACGTTTCGCCCCGGCCGCCCCACCCGGTCACATGCTCAGCAGCATCGCCAACATCCCCATCCCCATGGCCAGTCGGCAGGCCCGGATCAGTTCCCCCCGCCCGCCGGCCGGGCCCCCGCTCAGGCCCCGGTCCGGGTCCCGGGCCAGGGTCCGGTCCGGGCCGCCCGCCATCGAGGCGACCGGCCGTGCGCCCCCGCCGGCCGCCACCAGCCGGGCCCCGCCGAGCAGGACGTACCCCGCGAAGTAGACGAGCAGCGCCCCGGTCACCAGCGGCAGCCCCCGGGCGGCCGCCGGGCCCTGGCCGTGGCCGTGCCCGGCGGCCGCCGCCAGGGCGGGCCACGCCATGTACGCCATCGCCAGCGAGCCCACCAGGTGGTGGGCGTGGTGCGCGCCCCCGCGCAGCAGCCACAGCGCGTGCACCGCCGCCGCGCAGAACACGGCCAGCAGGATCCGCGGCCCCCAGGGCCCGGTCCCCGGCGGCGCGGCCATCACGGCCATTCCGAACCCCATCACGGCCTCGCCCACCGCGGCGCCGCGCTTGTCCCGGCCGGCTCTGCGCGCCCGCAGCAGACAGTACGTACCGCTCATCGCGCACAGCAGCACGAGCAGCCAGGCGGAGACGGCGGAGGCGGCAGAGGGCATCGCGGAACCGTGCACGGCGGAACCTCCCGGTTCGTCGGCTTCACCGGAAGAGATGCCCGGGTCCGCGGGCCCGCACGCCGTCCCGGGTTAGGCTCTCTGTGCCGTGCCGGGCATGACATATGCCAAGAGGAAGAAACGGAGCCGTCGATGTCGACCGCCAACCCCACCGCCCTGAGCTTCCGCAGCGCCGTCGAGGCAGATGTGCCGGAGCTGGTGGTGCTCGTCGAGTCGGCCTACCGCGGGGACGCCAGCCGTGCCGGCTGGACCACCGAGGCGGACTACCTCGACGGGCAGCGCACCGACGTGGAAGGCGTCCGCCAGATCATCGGCAGCCCGGACAGCGTGCTGCTCGTCGTCGAGCGCGCGGGCGAGCTCGTCGCCTGCTGCCAGCTCGAACACCGCGGGGACCACGCCTACTTCGGGATGTTCGCCGTCCGCCCCGGCCTCCAGGGCGCGGGGCTCGGCAAGGAGATCCTGGCCGAGGCCGAGCGGCGCGCCCGCGAGCAGTGGGGCGTCGAGGAGATGCGGATGACGGTGGTCAACGTGCGGGAGGAGCTCATCGCCTACTACGAGCGCCGCGGCTACCGGCGCACGGGCGAGCTGAGCCCCTTCCCGTACGGCGACGAGCGCTTCGGCGTCCCGCTCCGCGAGGACCTGGCCTTCGAGCTGCTGGTCAAGCCCCTCTAGCCGCGGCGGCGGCCGCAGCCGCCCCGCGGCAGCCACACCGCCGAAGCCGCCTCGCGGCAGCCGAAGCTGCCGCGCCGCCTCCGCCTCAGGCGGTGAAGCGGCCCGTGCTGCGGATCTCGGGGAAGTCGGTCGCCGCGCCGTCCAGTTCGAGGGCGCGGGCCAGCCGCAGCTGCTCCAGGGAGTTGACCGTCCAGCCGGTCACCCGCAGCCCGGCCGCGTGGGCCGCCTCCACCGCTTCCAGGCAGAGGTGCCGGATGTTCAGGGCCACCGTTTCGGCGCCGATGGCCAGCGCGCGGTCCACCAGTGGCCGCCTGCCCGCCTCGGGCCGGTCCGCGTGGAGGCTGGTCCGTACGGCCGGTGCCCGGCGGGCCACTTCGGCGAGCACCTCGTCGGTGAAGGAGGCCACCTCCACCCGCCCGGTCAGATCGCGGCGCAGCAGCAGCTCCACGAGCACGGAGGCGGCCGCCGGGTCCTGCACCGACACCTGGAGGGGGATCCGCACGGCCTCCAGCACCTCGTCGAGGACCGGCACGCGCTCGCCCTGGCCGGCGTCCAGCTCGCGCAGTTCGGCCAGGGTCAGGTCGGCGACGGCCCCCGCGCCGTCGGTGGTGCGGTCCACCTCGGCGTCGTGCAGGACGACGAGGGCGCCGTCCTTGCTCAGGCGCACGTCCAGTGCGATGACGTCCATGCCGGATCGTTCCGCTCGGGCGAACGACCGCAGTGTGTTCTCCGGTTCGACACCCATGACCCCGCGGTGACCGATGGTGAGGAAAGTCAAGGTTCTCTCGCTTCCGTCGACGGCGGCTCCGCGCGGTCGCGGTGTCCCGACCGGCCGCGCGCGGTGAGGACGCATGCTAGTGCGCCGGGGCTGCGATGAGACCGGCCGTGCAGCGGCCCGCGAGACCCGCCCGGCCGCTTCCCGCCAGGGCTGTGCGCCCCGCGGCCGGGTTGCCGCGTCACCCGGGCGTGGGCGCGTCCCCGCCGGCTTGACGGTCCTCGGCCGCGGCTTCCCGCGCCGGGTGCGTCTCCACCTCGGCCAGGTCGGCCAACAGGGCTTCGGAAAGCTCCAGTTCGGCCAGGTGCTGCCGCTCGCTCCAGCGCAGCGCGAGGGCGGGGAAGGCCCACTCCGGGACGTCCCCCGCATGCTGCATGGCCTCCCGTACGGCGGCCAGCTCGCCCCGGGTCCGTTCCAGGTGGTCCGTCACCATCGCGCGCAGCCGCTCCGGCTCGGCCAGGTGCCCGAGCCAGATCCGCAGCAGCAGTCCGTGCTTGAGGACGGGGGGTCCGGCCTCCCCGGTGTCCGAGGCCCAGCCGGCCAGTGCCGCGCGCCCGGCGTCGGTGATGGCGTAGCGGCGCTTGGCCCGGGCCTCCTCCGGCCCTGAGCGCGCGGAGGCCGCGTACCCGAGCTCCTCCAGGCGGCGCAGTTCCGCGTAGATCTGGCTGATGGCGGGCGACCAGTAGAAGAAGCGCAGGGAGGAGTCCGCCCACTTCTTCAGCTCGTACCCGGTGCGCTCGCCCGGGAAGGAGAGCAGGCCGAGGACCGCCCACGCGGTCGGCGGAAGGGCCTGCGGGAAGTCTTGCTTCTTCGCCTTCTGACTACTAGTCATATTACGAATAGAAGTAAGACCGGGCACCGGACGCAACTCTGGAGGCATCGTGAAATTCTCCGTGATCTTCGAAGCTCAGCTGGCCGACCCGACCGCGGAACGGGAGCACCAGGTCATCCGCGACTGCGTCGAGCAGGCCGTCCTCGCCGAACGCATGGGATTCGACCGGATCTGGGCCGTCGAGCACCACTCGCTGAAGTGGTACGCGCACATGTCCGCCCCGGAGATCTTCCTGACCTGGGTCGCGGCCCGGACCGACACCATACGCATCGGGCACGGCGTCGTGTGCATGCCCTTCAACTTCAACCACCCGGTCCGGGTCGCCGAACGGGCCGCGATGCTCGACCTGCTCTCCGGCGGCCGGCTCGATCTCGGAGCCGGACGCGGCGGCACCGTGCAGGAGACCTCGCTGTGCGGAGTGGACAGGGACCGCACCGCGGCCGAGGTGGAGGAGGCGCTGCGGATCATCGGGAAGGCCTGGCAGGAGGAGGAGCTGGAGTACCACGGCGAGCTGCTCGACATCGGCCCGCACCCGATACTGCCCCGCCCGGTCCAGAGTCCGCACCCGCCGCTGTTCCTGGCGTGCAGCCGGGAGGAGACCCTGGTGCAGGCCGCCGAGCTGGGGATCGGCGCGCTGGTGATGGGCTTCGCGGGGCCGGAGTCGATCGCCCGGATGCGGTCCGTGTACGACGCGGCGATCGCCGGGCGGGACGGGGGGCGCTTCGTGTCCACCGTGGTCAACGACCACTTCTCGGTGCTCTGCCCGACCATCGTGCTCGACGACCCCGAGGAGGCCCGCCGGATCGGGATCCGGGGGCAGCGGTTCTTCGCCCAGTCGATCGGCCACTGGTACGGCGGCGCGGGCATCCCGGACGAGGCCGTGGTGGCGGGCGCCGACGAGGCCGCGGAGCTGCGCCGGGCCGCCGAGCAGGTGGTCGCCCGGCTGCACGAGCTGGAGATCCCGGTCCGGCCCACGTCGACGGCCACCTTCCACGCCGACCACGCCTACGGAGGCGCGGACGAGGCCATCGCCTACGTGGAACGGCTCGCGGCGGCCGGAGCGGACGAGGTGATGTGCCTGATCCAGATGGGCACCGTGCCGCAGGAGGCCTGTCTGGAGACGCTGCGGCAGTGGGGCGAGAAGGTCATCCCGCACTTCCGGCACGCCTGAGGGGGCGGCAGAGGGCCCCGCGCACCGTCCGGCATCCCGCCCGGGGCCCCGCTCCGCCCCGTGGTTCGAGGCGGCCCGTCAAGGCCCCGCAAGGGCCCCCAGGCCCTGGAGGGTCTGAGCGGAGCGGTGGGCTCCGTCATGAATAACGGGAAGACTTCCGGCGAGGCGGGGGGTGACGCAGGATAATTTACCGAGTTCCCTCTTGAGCGGGAGAGCCTCGCACGCATACGCTGCCCTGACGTGAGGTTCTCCTGTGGAGGAAGTGACATGACGGAAACTCTTGTGCCGGGCGCCGGCGGTGCCGTGATAACCGCTGAGGCGCGGGTGGTCGACCACCCGGCGTGGCCCGAGCTCAAGGCCGCCGTGGAGGAGATCCGCCCCTGGCAGGCCGCCGACGGCTCCATCGACTTCGAGGCGGAGGGCGCGCACGCCCGTGCCACCGTCCTCGCCGCGGTGGACCGCGTGATCGCCGCCGTCGAGACGCTGTCCCCGCTGCTCCCGCACGCCACCGAGTACCACAAGGCGCTCGTCGCCGACCTGCGCAAGTGGGCCGCCGACGACTTCCGCGTACCGGACTTCCTCGACTCCCTGCTGGCCTTCCAGCCCGCCGCCGAGCGCGCCGACGGGCTCCAGCACCTCGTCGTCTTCCCGATGTACACCCAGAACGGCAACCCGGACCGCAACCTCGAAGCCGTCGTGCTGAAGATGGTGTGGCCCGAGTGGCTCGCCGAGCTGGAGCGCACCCGGTACGACAACCCGCTCTTCCTCGGCATCACCCTCGAGGACTTCACCCCGGGCTACGACACCCACTCCGCGGTGCTCTTCCCGGAGACCATCGCCGTGCGCGAGGCACCCGAGCGCTTCACCTGGGGCGGCATCTTCTGCGACCGCGAGGCCGCGCGCTACCGCAAGGTCACCGAGGCGGCCGTCGACATCCTCGGCATCGAGCTGCCCGAGGACATCGCCGCGATGGTCGAGGACCAGCACCGCTGCGAGAAGGCCTTCGTCCTGTGGGACATGGTCCACGACCGCACCCACAGCCACGGCGACCTGCCGTTCGACCCCTTCATGATCAAGCAGCGCCAGCCGTTCTGGATGTACGGCCTGGAGGAGCTGCGCTGCGACCTCACCGCCTTCAAGGAGGCCGTGAAGCTGGAGTCCGAGGGCAACGAGCACGGCCGTGACGTGCAGTACGCCGTCCTCTTCGACCGGATGTTCCGCTTCCCGGTCTCCGGTGACCGCAACCGCAACTACGACGGTCTCGGCGGCCAGCTGCTCTTCGCGTACCTCCACAAGCACGACGTCGTGCGCTGGACGGACAACAAGCTGAAGATCGACTGGATGCGCGCCCCGCAGGTCACCAACCAGCTCTGCGCCGAGATCGAGGACCTCTACCGGGCCGGCATCGACCGCCCGAAGCTGGTCCACTGGTTCAAGGCCTACGAGCTCGTCTCCACCTACCTCGCCCCCCACCCGGGCTCCAAGTGGGCCAAGGGCCCCGACGCCCTCGACCTGACGCAGCCGCCGCGCAAGCTCGTCGACGACGTGCTTGCGGACGAGTTTCCGCTGAGCATGTTCTATGAGGCCCTCGCCAAGAAGCTCAAGGCAGTGATCGCCTCCACGAAGGGCATCACCGCCCTGAACGCCGAGACGGCCGAGCGGGCCGCCGCGTGAGCTCTCGCCCACAGGAGGCTGCACAGATGAACGGCTCCGGGAACACCGGCAACGGAAAGCTGCACGGCGCGGTGGTGGCGGTGGCCGGGGCCGGCGGCCCCGCCGGCCGTGCCACCCTGCTCCGCCTCGCCGAGGCGGGCGCGGTGGTCATCGCGTCCGACGCCGACCCGGCGCGGCTCGCCGAAGCCGTGGACGCGGCGCGCTACGCCCACGGCGGCGCCAGCGTCACCGGCGACACCGTGGACCTGCTCGACCTGGAGGCCACCAAGGCCTGGGCCGAGCGGACCGAGAAGGAGTTCGGCCGCGTGGACGGGCTCGTCCACCTCGTCGGCGGCTGGCGCGGCAGCAAGACTTTCACCGACACCGACCTGGCGGACTGGGACTTCCTGGAGAAGCTCCTGATCCGCACCGTCCAGCACACCTCGCTCGCCTTCCACGACGGCCTGCTCCGCAGCGACCGCGGCCGCTACGTCCTGGTCAGCCAGTCCGGCGCGCACAAGCCGGTCGCCAACAACGCCGCGTACAACGCGGGCAAGGCGGCCGCCGAAGCGTGGACGCTCGCCATGGCGGACTCCTTCCGCAAGGCGGGGGGCGAGGAGGGCCCGAGCGCCGCGGCTGCGATCCTGGTCATCAAGGCACTGGTGCACGACGCGATGCGCGCCGAGCGTCCCACTGCGAAGTTCGCGGGCTTCACCGACGTCAAGGAGCTGGCCGAGGCCATCGCCGGCGTCTGGGAGCGGTCCGCACCCGATGTGAACGGACAGCGTCTGTGGCTCACTCCGCAACCGTGAGAACCGCGAGCGGGAAGACCGATGCGTACCGCCACCACGACCCGGCGGTGCGCGGATTCGCCAGCGACAACTACGCGGGGGTGCATCCGGAGATCCTGGAGGCCGTCGCGCTGGCCAACGGCGGCCACCAGGTCTCCTACGGCGACGACGAGTACACCGAACACCTGCAGAAGATCTTCCGCAGCCACTTCGGCCCGTACGCCCAGGCGTACCCGGTCTTCAACGGCACCGGCGCGAACGTCACGGCCCTCCAGGCCCTGACCGACCGCTGGGGCGCGGTGATCTGCGCCGAGACGGCCCACATCAACGTCGACGAGGGCGGCGCCCCCGAGCGGATGGCGGGCCTCAAGCTGCTCACCGTTCCCACGCCGGACGGCAAGCTCACCCCCGAGCTCATCGACCGGCAGGCCTGGGGCTGGGAGGACGAGCACCGCGCGATGCCGCAGGTCGTCTCGATCACCCAGAACACCGAGCTCGGCACGGTCTACACGGTCGACGAGGTCCGGGCCATCTGCGACCACGCGCACAGCAAGGGCATGAAGGTGCACCTCGACGGTGCCCGGATAGCCAACGCCGCCGCCTCGCTCGACGTGCCGATGCGCGCCTTCACCAACACGGCCGGCGTGGACGTGCTGTCGTACGGCGGCACCAAGAACGGCATGATGTTCGGCGAGGCCGTGGTCGTGCTGAACCCGGACGCCGTGCGGCAGATGAAGCACATCCGCAAGATGTCGATGCAGCTGGCGTCCAAGATGCGCTTCGTGTCGGTGCAGCTGGAAGCCCTGCTGGCCAAGGACCTGTGGCTGCGCAACGCCCGGCACGCCAACGCGATGGCGCAGCGGCTGGCGGCGGGCGTGCGGGAGACCGACGGGGTGGAGATCCTCTACCCGGTGCAGGCGAACGCGGTGTTCGCACGGCTGCCGCACGAGGTCTCGCGCCGTCTGCAGGAGCGGTTCCGCTTCTACTTCTGGGACGAGATCGCCGGCGACGTCCGCTGGATGTGCAGCTTCGACACCCAGGAGGAGGACGTCGACGCCTTCCTTCAGGCGCTGAAGGAGGAGCTGGCCCGCTGAGCCGGCTCCCCGCATAACTCGATAGGCATGCATAGTAATGCATAGGTATGCTCCTGGATCATGGAAATGATCCAGGAGCAACCTGACCTTGCCGCCTATCTGGCCGCCGACGACGTCATCGATCACGGCCACCCCCTGGTCCGCGAGACCGCCGACGCGCTCCGGACCGCCACCGACGGCGACGCGTACGCGTACGCCGAGGCCGCCTTCACGTTCGTCCGCGACACCATCCCGCACTCCGCCGACTCCGGGGACCCGCGGGTGTCCTGGCGCGCCTCCGACGTGCTGAGCACGCGCAACGGCATCTGCTACGCCAAGTCCCACGCCCTCGCCGCCCTGCTGCGCGCCCGGTCCATCCCCGCCGCACTGTGCTACCAGCGCCTCACCGACGACGACGGCTCCAACCCGACCGTCCACGGCCTCGTCGCCCTCCGGCTCCCCGGAGCCGCGCACTGGGCCCGCGTGGACCCGCGCGGCAACAAGCCCGGCGTGGACGCCCGGTTCGACCTGGACCGGGAGCGACTGGCCTTCCCGGTCCGCCCGGAGCTCGGCGAGGTCGACTACCCCGAGCTGTACGCCGCCCCGCACCCCGCCGCGCTCAAGGCCCTCCAGGACTCCGCCGACCGGCCGGAGCTGTGGCGGAAGCTGCCGACGGCCCTGTAGCGGGCGCCGGCGCCCCCGGCCCACCCGCCACCACCAGCACGTGCAGCAGCGCCGCGGCCAGCTGGAGCCCGGCGATCCCGAGCACCAGCGTCCACGCCGGCGCGGCGGCCGCGAACCCCACGAGGGCGGCGCCCGCCGACGCGGCCGTCAGCTTGAGCCCCGCCCCCAGGGTGAACACCTGGGTCCGCACCGCGTCCGGGGCGTACGCCGAGCGGATCCGCAGGGTCGCCGTCAGCAGCGGCCCGTCACACACCCCCGCCACCGCGAACGCCACCGCCGTCAGGGGCACGGACGGGGTGAACGCGGCCGCCGTCAGCGCCACCCCCGTCCCCGCCATCGCCCAGCGGGCCAGCCGGCCCGGCGCCACCGACGTGATCCGGCCCAGCGTCAGGGAGCCGCCCAGCGCCCCCAGTGCGAAGGCCGTCATCAGCACCCCGCCCGCGCCAGGACTGCCGAGGCCGGCGGCCAGCAGCACCGAGGTGGTGGTCAGCGAGCCGATGCCGACGAAGGCCAGGGTCGTCGCCGAGGTGACGGCGCGCAGCTCCCGGACCCGCCACAGGGCGGCCAGGCCCCCGCCCAGCCCGGCCCGCGGCCCGCCGCGCAGGGGATCCGGCTCCCCGCCCCTCGCGGGCCGCGCCTCGTACGGGAGGCTCGCGGCCAACGCCGCCGCCAGGGCGCCGGCCGCCGCCAGCACCGCCATCGCGGGGGCCGCCGAGCCCAGCGCCGCGACCAGGCTGACCGCCGCCGGGGCGGTGACCGCGGCCGCGTTGTAGGTCGACGCGTCCCAGCCGTACGCCCGGTCCCGCCCCGGGCCGGCCGGCACCAGCCCCGCGACCAGACTCGACAGCCCGCCCGTCACCATCGGCCCGCAGGTGCCGCCCAGCACCGCCACCGCGAGCACCACCGGCGCCGGTGCCCGGCCCAGCAGCAGCGCCAGCGCCGCCACGGCCGCCGTGAACCCGGCCAGCGCGCCCGCGTGGAAGAGCCGCGGCCGGCGCGCCCGGGCGGCGGCGGCCCCGGCGAGCGGAGCGGCGAGCACGTGCGGCGCCAGCCAGGCCGTCAGGACGAACGCTCCGTGCGCCGCGCTCCCCGTGCGCTCCAGGGCCAGCAGGACCACCGCCATGCCCATGCCCTCGGAGGCGAACCGCGCGGCGAGCGCAGCAGCCAGGTACCGCCCGAACCCGCGCATCCGCGAACCCCCTCCGGGTGTGTAACGTGATAGCGAAGCAAGACGTTACGTCATTCGGGTGTAGGGCGAAAGGACAGGGCGATGGCCGAATCGGGTACGGGCTTCTCGGCGGCCCGGCGGCTGATCGACGTCGCGGAGGCCGTCCGGGCCGATCCGGAGCTGCCGCGCGCGGCGCTGGCGGCGCTGCTCGCCCGGCACGGGGAGCATCCCCGCGACCTCGCGGAGGAGGCCTTCGGCGAGCCCGACGCGGCCGAACTGCGCGCCGCCGCCCGGCGGATGGCGCGGGTGCTGGCCGAGACCGACGAGGACCAGGCGGCCGCGGCCATCGACGCGCTGTTCGCGCAGTACGCCACCCGGCCCCGGCTGACCCGCCACGACGGCCACTCCTGGCACCTGCACGTGGACGAGGCGGACGGGGCGGGCTGGGGCGGCTGGTTCCTCGCCTCCGGAGCCCTGGCGCTGGCGCAGCTGCTCACCGAGTACGGGCGCCTCGCCTGGGGCGCCTGCCCCGCCAAGGGCTGCGGCCGGCTCTTCCTCGGCACCGGCCCGGGCAGCGCCCGCCGCTACTGCTCCACCGCCTGCGCCACGCGCTCCCGGGTCGCCGCGCACCGGCGCCGCAAACAGGCGCGCTAGCGGGGCGCTGCGTAGGCAGGATGCCGCGCGAGGTCCACCTGCCCGAGGTGATCAACGGCAGGCCCAACAGCAACGGCAACTGGGAACTGGGAACTGGGAACGGCAACTGGGAACTGGGGACTGATCATGATGGACGCGGCCGTCGGCATCTCCGTCCACCCCGACCGGCCACCCCGGACCGCCCGGTGCGGCCCCGCCTCCCCGGCGGGCCGCACCCGCGCGGGCGCAAGGCTCAGCCGGCTTCCTTGACCTGCGCCGGCGTCGGCGCGGTACCGCCCAGGTGGGCCGGCAGCCACCAGGAGTCCTCGGGACCCTTCGGCTTGGCCGGGTAGGCCCGCTGCGCCGCCTCCAGCAGCTCCTGCACCCGCTCGCGCAGCCGGCGCGTGATCGCCCCGGCGTACTGGTCCTTCGGCGCCTCCATCGGCTCGCCGACGCGCATCGTCACCGGGATGTGGCTGCGCTTGAGGTCCTTGGGGCGGCCCTTGGTCCACAGCCGCTGGGTGCCCCACAGCGCCACCGGGATCAGCGGGACCCCGGCCTCCTGCGCCATCCGGGCCGCACCCGACTTGAACGTCTTGAGGGTGAAGGACTGGGAGATCGTCGCCTCGGGGAAGACCCCGATGATCTCGCCCGCGCGCAGCGAGTCGAGCGCGTGCTGGTAGGCGGCCTCACCCTGCGCGCGGTCCACGGGGATGTGCTTCATCGCGCGCATCAGCGGACCGGACACCTTGTGCCGGAACACCGACTCCTTGGCCATGAAGCGCACCAGCCGCTTCTGCGGGCGCGCCGTCAGGCCGGCGAAGATGAAGTCGAGGTAGCCGATGTGGTTGGACACCAGGACCGCCCCGCCCGTGCGCGGGATGTTCTCGGTGCCCTTGAGGTCGATACGGATGTCCAGCGCGCGGAACAGTGTGTGCGCGGCGCCGATCACGGGAGGGTAGACGAGCTCAGCCATGACGGAGAGACCCCGCTTTCTGCCTGGGGAGGTGCTCCCGGCTGGAAGTTACGGAAGCGTAGGTACGCGACCATGGGGATCGTGCCCCAAACGAGGGCTGCTGGCCAGCCCAGACGCCCGTGCCCGGGGAGATTCTCGTCACGCCGGGAATGCGGCGCATCCGCGGGGCGCTCGGATCAGCGTACGAACGTACGGAGAGCAGGGGTGTCGATGGGTGCCGAGGTGCGCGGGCGCGGGGACGCGGCGGGGCTGAGCGCCGCCGAGCTGGGCGCGGAGCCGGGGGAGCGGGCGAGCCTGGTCCAGTTCTCCAGTGCCTTCTGCCAGCCCTGCCGGGCCACCCGGCGGATCCTCGCCGAGGTCGCGGCCATGGTGGACGGGGTGGCGCACATCGAGATCGACGCCGAGCGCAACCTCGGCCTCGTGCGCGCCCTGGGCATCGAGAAGACCCCGACCGTGCTGGTGCTGGACGGGGCCGGGCGGATCGTCCGGCGGGCGGCCGGGATGCCGCGCAAGGCGGACGTGATCGCCGCCCTGGGGGCCGCCGTATGACCGCCCGTACGAGCGGACGCGCGATCACCCGTACGGCCGGGCGCCCGGCGGGACCCGGGGGGAGCGCGCCGGTACGCGCGCCCGCACGCACAGTGACGCGCCTGACATCTCGCCGATCCCGCTTGACTGTGTACACGGGAGATCGCCAGGCTGGCGACATGCGGTATGAACTCCTGCTTTACGGACAGGTCCGAGCGGACCTCGTCCGCAACGCGAGCGCGCACTGCTGGGATCGCTGAATGCCCCCGTCCCCCGATCCCCGACCGTGCCCGCGACTCCCGCGGCGGAAGGAAGGCCACCCATGACGGCCCCGACGGCTGCGTCCGCCCGGTTCACCCCCGGTCTGCCCGGCTCACCCGACCTGCTGCGCTCCGTCTTCCGGCAGCACGCGGCCGGGGTCGCCGTGATCACCGCCGCCGACGAGTCGGGCCGCCCGGCCGGCTTCACCGCGACCTCGCTCAACTCGGTCTCCGCCGAGCCGCCGCTGCTGTCCTTCACCATCGGCACCGGCTCCTCCAGCTGGCCGGCCGTACGGGACTCCGGGCACCTGGGCGTCCACATACTCGGCGAGCACCAGCGGGATCTGGCGGGGCTGTTCGCGCGCAGCGGAGCCGACCGCTTCGGACCGGGCACGGACTGGGCCGAGGGCCCGCACGGCGTGCCGCTGCTCTCCGGGGTGCTGGCGTGGCTGGTGTGCCGGGTGGTGGCACGGGTGCCCGCCGGCGCGCACCGGGTGATCATTGCCGAGGCGGTGGCCGGGGACCCGCTCGCGGGCCGGGACGGGGAAGGCCGGCCGCTGCTGTACCACCAGGGGCGCTTCAACGCGTTGAGGGACTGAATCGTCCCTGTTGGGGCGGCTCCGGGCGGCGTTGGACAGATCACAGTTCACCGGCCTTGCCACCGGGGAACACCCGATGTGTACTGACGAGTAACATTCCTGTCGGGGCGCGGGCCGCCCCGATCGGGATCCGCCCGACAAGGCGCCTATGCTGCCTGCACAAGGCGGTATCAGAAAAAGACGATGCGGTAGGAGAGCCGGCGTGAGCCTGAGGATCGTTGTCTGTGTGAAGTACGTACCCGACGCCACCGGCGACCGGCACTTCGCCGATGACCTGACCGTGGACCGCGAGGACGTCGACGGTCTGCTGTCGGAGCTCGACGAGTACGCCGTCGAGCAGGCGCTGCAGATCGCCGACGAAGCGGACGACGCGGAGATCACCGTCCTGACCGTGGGTCCCGAGGACGCCAAGGACGCGCTGCGCAAGGCGCTCTCGATGGGCGCCGACAAGGCCATCCACGTCGAGGACGACGACCTGCACGGCAGCGACGTCATGGGCACCTCGCTGGTGCTCGCCAAGGCGATCGAGAAGGCCGGCTACGACCTGGTCATCACCGGCATGGCGTCGACCGACGGCACCATGGGTGTCCTCCCGGCGATCCTGGCCGAGCGCCTGGGCGTTCCGCAGGTCACCCTGCTCTCCGAGGTCAAGGTCGAGGACGGCACCGTGACGGGCCGCCGCGACGGCGACTCCGCCAGCGAGCAGCTGGAGGCCTCCCTCCCCGCGCTCGTCTCGGTCACGGACCAGTCGGGCGAGGCCCGCTACCCGTCCTTCAAGGGCATCATGGCCGCCAAGAAGAAGCCGGTCGAGGCCTGGGACCTGTCCGACCTGGACCTGGAGGCCGAAGAGGTCGGCCTCGAGGGTGCCTGGACCGCGGTCGACTCCGCGGCGCAGCGCCCGGCCCGCACCGCCGGCACGATCGTCAAGGACGAGGGCGAGGGCGGCAAGCAGCTGGCCGAGTTCCTGGCCGGCCAGAAGTTCATCTAAGAGCTCCGGCCACCCTCGGCAGCCCACAGCCCCCCTGACTTACTTCGCATTCGCAGGAGCATCCCCATGGCTGAAGTTCTCGTCTACGTCGACCACGTGGACGGCGCCGTCCGCAAGCCCACCCTTGAACTGCTGACCCTCGCGCGCCGCATCGGCGAGCCCGTCGCCGTCGCCCTGGGCGCCGGCGCCGAGGCCACCGCCGCCGTGCTCGCCGAGCACGGCGCCGTCAAGGTCCTCACCGCCGACGCCCCCGAGTTCACCGAGTACCTCGTCGTACCGAAGGTGGACGCCCTCCAGGCCGCGTACGAGGCGGTCTCCCCGGCCGCCGTGCTCGTCCCGTCCTCCGCCGAGGGCAAGGAGATCGCCGCCCGCCTGGCGGTCCGCATCGGTTCCGGCATCATCACCGACGCCATCGACCTGGAGGCCGGCGACGAGGGCCCGGTCGCGACGCAGGCCGCCTTCGCCGCGTCGTTCACCACCAAGTCCCGCGTCTCCAAGGGCACCCCGGTCATCACCGTGAAGCCGAACTCGGCCCCGGTCGAGGCCGCCCCGGCCGCCGGCGCCGTCGAGGCGCTCGCCGTCACCTTCGGCGCCCTGGCCACCGGCACCAAGGTCACCTCCCGCACCCCGCGCGAGTCGACCGGCCGCCCCGAGCTGACCGAGGCCGCGATCGTGGTCTCCGGCGGCCGCGGCGTCAACGGTGCCGAGAACTTCCACATCATCGAGGACCTCGCGGACTCCCTCGGTGCGGCGGTCGGCGCCTCCCGTGCCGCCGTCGACGCCGGCTGGTACCCGCACTCCAACCAGGTCGGCCAGACCGGCAAGTCGGTCTCCCCGCAGCTGTACATCGCCTCCGGCATCTCGGGCGCGATCCAGCACCGGGCCGGCATGCAGACCTCGAAGACCATCGTGGCCATCAACAAGGACGCCGAGGCCCCGATCTTCGACCTGGTCGACTACGGCGTGGTCGGCGACCTCTTCGAGGTCGTCCCGCAGCTCACCGGCGAGATCAAGGCGCGCAAGGGCTAGTCCCTGACCTGCGTATCTCTGCGCCCCGGGGCCGTGTGGTGTTTGTCACCACGCGGCCCCGAGTCGTTTGCCCACCACGGCCGAGGGACCATTGACTGAGCGGAACCCCGTGACTAAATTCTGCTATGCGGATCTAAGCTTCCGTGAAGCGGAAAAGAGGAGAGTGCACGATGGGTCAGCAGGAGAAGGTGGCGACGAGCCTCGCAGGCGCGGTCAGCGAGGGCATCAGCGCCTCCCTCGCGCCGGTGGACGCGGAACTCGCGCGGCACTACCCGGGCGACCCCGGCACCCGCCAGCCCATCCACACCGTCTACGTACCCGGTGACGTCTTCGCCGCGGACACCATCCGGTCCTGGGGCGACCAGGCCCTCGCGGCCCTCGACGAGCACGCCCCGGACGCCGCCACCTTCGCCAAGGTACTCGGCATCTCCGACGAACTGGCCGTACCCGTCTACGACCGCGTACGCGCCAAGCTCCGGCGCGAACCGATCGAGGACCTGCGCGTCGACTTCGAGGACGGCTTCGGCGTCCGCTCCGACGAGGAGGAGGACCAGGCCGCGGCCCGTGCCGCCCGCCTCGTCTCGGAGGCCTTCGCCAACGGCACCAACGCCCCGTACATGGGCATCCGCATGAAGTGCATGGAGTCCAACGTCCGCGACCGCGGCATCCGCACCACGGACATCTTCCTGTCCGGCCTGCTGGAGCACGGCGGCCTCCCCGAGGGCCTCGTCCTGACCCTCCCCAAGGTCACCTACGCCGAGCAGGTCAGCGCCTTCGTCAAGCTGCTGGAGGCCTTCGAGACCACCCGCGGCCTGCGCCCGGGCCGGATCGGCTTCGAGATCCAGATCGAGACCAGCCAGTCCATCGTCGCCTCCGACGGCACCGCCACGGTGGCCCGGATGATCGAGGCCTCCAAGGGACGCGCCACCGGCCTGCACTACGGCACCTTCGACTACAGCGCCTGCGTCGGGGTCTCCGCCGCGTACCAGTCGAGCGACCACCCCGCCGCCGACCACGCCAAGGCGATCATGCAGGTCGCGGCCGCCGGCACCGGCGTACGCGTCTCCGACGGCTCGACCAACGTCCTGCCGATCGGCACCACCGAGCACGTCCACGAGGCCTGGAAGCTGCACTACGGCCTCACCCGCCGCGCCCTGGCCCGCGCGTACTACCAGGGCTGGGACATGCACCCCGCGCACCTCCCGACCCGCTACGCGGCGGTGTTCACCTTCTACCGCGAGGGCCTCGAAACCGCGGCGGCCCGCCTGAAGGCGTACGTCGCGAAGATCGAGGGCGACGTGATGGACGAGCCCGCCACCGCCAAGGCCCTGGCCGGCTACCTGGTCCGCGGCCTGGACTGCGGCGCGGTCGGCGCCGAGGAGGTCACCGCCCTGACCGGTCTGACCCGCGCGGAGCTGGACGCCTTCGCGATCCCGCGCCGCTCGGCGACGCTGACGGCGACCGGCTGATCCCCAGCAGCTCACCCTGCTCCACGCGTGAGGCCCGGCCGGGGCGTCCCCGGCCGGGCCTCACGCGTCCGGCGGCCGCCGGGACCCGGGGTGCCCGGGACCGGGCGACGACGCCCCGGCCGGTCTGCCGACCCTCAGGCCGCGGGCGGGACCTCGCCCGAGCCGCGGGGGATCAGCCGGGTCGGGAGCTCGATGCGGGCCGGGGGAAGGCCGGCGCCCGACAGGCGCTGGAACAGGCGGTCCGTGGCCACCCGGCCCAGGGCCGCCGCGTCCTGGGCGACCACCGTCACGCCGGGGCGCAGCAGGTCGGCCAGCTCGAAGTCGTCGAAGCCGACCAGGGCCACCGGGGCGCCGCCCGCGGCCAGGATCCGCACCAGCGTGACCGTCACACGGTTGTTGCCCGCGAAGAGGGCGGTGACGGGCTCCGCGTCCGCGAGCATCCGGTGCGCCGCGGCGCGGACTCGGTCCGGAGCCGTGGAACCGAGGGAGACCCAGGACTCGGACACCGGGAGGCCCGCGGCCGCCATGGCCGCGCGGTAGCCCCGCAGTCGCTCCGTCGCGGTGTGGATGTGCGGGTGGTCGCCGATGAAGCCGATCCGGCGGTGCCCGCCCGCGATCAGGTGCGCCACCCCGTCCCGGGAGCCGCCGAAGCTGTCCGACAGGACCACGTCCGCGTCGATCCGGCCGGCCGGGCGGTCCACGAACACCGTGGCCACGCCGGCCCGGATCTCCGGCTCCAGGTAGCGGTGGTCGTCACCGGCCGGGATCACGATCAGCCCGTCCACCCGGCGGGCGCACAGCGCCAGCGCCAACTCCCGCTCCCGCTCCGGGTCCTCGGCGCTGGAACCGTTGATGAGCAGGGCCCCGTGGGCCCGCGCCACCTCCTCGACCGCGCGGTTCAGCGGCCCGTAGAAGGGGTCCGCGAGATCCTCGAGAACCAGTCCCACGGTGGCGGTACGGCCCTTGCGGAGCACGCGCGCACTGTCGTTGCGGCGGAAACCGAGCGCGTCGATGGCCTCCTGGACCCGCCTCTCGGTGTCCGGGGTGACCCCCGGCTCGCCGTTGACCACCCGCGAGACCGTCTTCAGGCCCACCCCGGCCTGGGCCGCCACGTCTTTCATGGTCGGCCGGTTGCCGTAACGCGGCTCTGACGGACGGCGGGAGTGCGGCACGGGACCTCCGGCGGAAGTGGAAAGGGCAGATCGGGCACGGGCTCGGACAGGGCTCTGACCTTGAGGATAAGCACTCGGCGCAGGAGCGGGTTTCCGTGGCAGGGTGGTGCGGGCAAGCCACTGGGGGCTTCGAGGCGAGCCATCGGGAGAGGGGTAGACGTGATTGTCTGGATCAACGGCACATTCGGGGCCGGGAAGACCAGCACGGCCCGCGAACTTGCCGGACTCCTGCCGGATAGTGCTTTGTTCGACCCGGAGTTCATCGGTGACGCGTTGCGCGTGCTGCTGCCGCGCAAACGGCTCGCGGAGGTCTCCGACTACCAGGACCTGCCGAGCTGGCGGCGGCTCGTCGTGGACACGGCGGCGGCCATGCTGGCCGAACTGGGCGGGGTGCTGGTCGTACCGATGACGCTGTTGCGCCAGGAGTACCGGGACGAGATCTTCGGCGGGCTCGCCGCGCGGCGGATTCCGGTGAGGCACGTGCTGCTCGCCCCTGAGGAAACGATCCTGCGGGAGCGGATAGCGACCCGGGAGGAACCGGGGGCGCCGGAGGTGGTGGACGTACGGGTCAGGCAGTGGGCGTACGACCACATCCCGGCGTACCGGCAGGCGCTGGGCTGGCTGACGGCCGACGCGCACGTCATCGACAACGGGCGGCTGACGCCCCGGGAGACGGCCGAGCGCATCGCGGAGGCCGTACGGACGGACGCGGCGGAGATCTGCGACATCGTGCAGACCCCGGAACCGACGCGGGAGACGCTGGCGTCGGGGGTGCTGCTCTTCGACGACCGGGACCGGGTGCTGCTCGTCGACCCGACGTACAAGGCGGGTTGGGAGTTCCCGGGGGGCGTCGTCGAGGCGGGCGAGGCGCCGGCGTGCGCGGGGGTGCGGGAGGTCGCGGAGGAACTGGGCCTGGACCTGGAGCCGGGGCGGCTGGCGGGGCTGCTGGTGATGGACTGGGAGCGGCCGGTCCCCCCGGCGTACGGGGGCCTGCGGCTGCTGTTCGACGGGGGCCGGCTGACGGAGGCGGAGACCGCGGCGCTGCGGCTGCCGGGGCCGGAGCTGAGGGCGTGGCGGTTCGTGACGGAGGAGGAGGCGGCGGCGTTGCTGCCGCCGCAACGGTACGAGCGGCTGCGGTGGGCGCTGCGGGGGCGGGAGTGGGGCAGGCCGGTGTACCTGGAGGGGGGTTGCCCGTTGCCCTGGCCGGGCGTTTGACGGGGTTCGGGGTGTCCCCGGTACCCCGGGTTGGTGTGCAGCTCGGCCGTTGCCCTGGCCGGGCCGGTGACGGGGTTCGGGCTGCCCCGCGCCGGGCCGGGCCTGTTTGGCAGCTCGGCTGCCGTTGCCCTGGCCGGGCATCGGTTGGGGTTCGGGGTGCCCCTGCGGGGCCGGGGCTGATCTGCTGTTCGGCAGTGTGGTCGCCTCAAGCGCCGGCGGGGCTGGGGTGGTGGGTCGGTGCCGGGTCCGGGGTGGGGTGTCGTCCGGGGCGGGCATGATTTATGGCGCCCGTT
>NZ_JBVHTP010000017.1:0-193533 GCF_055565795.1 Streptomyces sp. NPDC028314 | reverse complement strand
TGCAGGGGGGACCCTGTGGGAGAGTAGGACGCCGCCGAACAATCATTGTGGGAAAGCCCCGCACCTTATGGTGCGGGGCTTTTCTGCGTTCCGGGCCGGGTCGAGGTCTCCTGTAGGGTCAGGGGGCATCGTCTTCAACATTTCTACAGTCACAGTGGAGGCCCCCGGGTGGAGGTCCAGGAGACTCGGGTTCAGACTGACCGAATTTTCACCATTCCCAACATCCTGAGCATGGCTCGCCTCGCCGGCGTGCCCCTGTTCCTCTGGCTGATCCTGGCGGAGTACGACGGGTGGGCGCTGGCCGTCCTCATGCTCAGCGGGATCAGCGACTACCTCGACGGGAAACTCGCGCGCCGCTGGAATCAGATCAGCAATCTGGGCCGGCTGCTCGATCCGGCCGCGGACCGTCTGTACATCCTGACGACGCTGTTCGGGCTGACCTGGCGCGAGATTCTGCCGCTGTGGCTCACCGCGGCCCTGATCGCGCGCGAGCTGATGTTGCTGGTCATGGTGTGGATCCTGCGGCGACACGGCTATCCGCCGCCCCAGGTCAACTTCCTCGGGAAGGCCGCGACCTTCAACCTGATGTACGCGTTCCCCTTGCTGCTGCTCAGTGAGGGATCCGGTTCGTTGGCCTGGATGGCGTCAGTTTTCGGATGGGCGTTCGCCGGATGGGGTACAACCCTCTATTGGTGGGCAGGAATCCTATACGTGGTTCAGGTCCGCCGTCTGGTCAAGGCCGATGCCACAGCCGATTGAGCTTGTTCGACGCCGGTACTGACGCGGAGGTGTTGCGGAGTCACCGTCCGAGACGGGTGAGGTCGGCTCGACCGTCATCTCTCAAGGAGGACTCTTCCGACATGAAGGCCGTCGTGATGGCCGGTGGCGAAGGTACGCGTCTTCGCCCCATGACCTCAAGCATGCCCAAGCCGCTCCTCCCGGTCGCGAACCGGCCCATCATGGAGCACGTGCTCAGGCTGCTCAAGCGGCATGGGCTCAGCGAGACCGTGGTTACCGTGCAGTTCCTGGCGTCTCTCGTCAAGAACTACTTCGGTGACGGCGAAGAGCTCGGAATGGAGCTCACCTATGCCAACGAGGAGAAGCCACTCGGCACCGCCGGCAGCGTGAAGAACGCGGAGGAGGCGCTGAAGGACGACACCTTCCTCGTCATCTCCGGCGATGCGCTCACCGACTTCGACCTCACCGACCTCATCGCTTTCCACAAGCAGAAGGGCGGACTGGTCACGGTCTGCCTGACCAGGGTGCCGAACCCGCTGGAATTCGGCATCACGATCGTGGACGAAGAGGGAAAGGTCGAGCGCTTCCTCGAGAAGCCGACCTGGGGACAGGTGTTCTCGGACACCATCAACACCGGCATCTACGTGATGGAGCCGGAGATCTTCGACTACGTCGAAGCGGACGTGTCCGTCGACTGGTCCGGCGATGTCTTCCCGCAGCTCATGAAGGAAGGCCGGCCGATCTACGGCTACGTGGCCGAGGGCTACTGGGAGGACGTCGGCACCCACGAGAGCTACGTCAAGGCGCAGGCCGACGTACTCGAGGGCAAGGTCCAGGTCGACATGGACGGCTTCGAGATCTCGCCCGGCGTGTGGATCGCCGAAGGCGCTGAGGTGAGCCCGGACGCGGTGCTGCGCGGGCCGCTGTACATCGGGGACTACGCGAAGATCGAAGCCGGTGTGGAGATCCGCGAGCACACGGTCATCGGGTCGAACGTGGTCGTCAAGAGCGGGGCCTTCCTGCACAAGGCGGTCGTGCACGACAACGTGTACATCGGGCCCCACAGCAACCTGCGCGGCTGCGTGATCGGCAAGAACACCGACATCATGCGCGCCGCCCGGATCGAGGACGGGGCCGTCATCGGTGACGAGTGCCTCGTCGGTGAGGAATCGATCGTTCAGGGGAACGTCCGCGTCTACCCCTTCAAGACGATCGAGGCCGGTGCCTTCGTCAACACGTCGGTGATCTGGGAGTCGCGCGGACAGGCACACCTGTTCGGTGCGCGAGGAGTCTCCGGGATCCTGAACGTGGAGATCACCCCCGAGCTCGTGGTCCGGCTGGCGGGTGCCTACGCGACGACCCTGAAGAAGGGGGCGATCGTCACCACGGCCCGTGACCACTCCCGAGGTGCGAGAGCGCTCAAGCGTGCCGTGATCTCGGCGCTCCAGGCCAGCGCCATCAACGTGCGCGACCTGGAGAACGTACCGCTGCCCGTGGCCCGGCAGCAGACCGCGCGAGGCGGCGCCGGCGGCATCATGCTGAGGACCTCGCCCGGGGTGCCGGACTCGGTCGACATCATGTTCCTCGACGAGCGCGGTGCGGACCTCTCGCTCCAGCAGCAGCGCAAGCTGGACCGGGTGTACGCGCGTCAGGAGTACCGGCGGGCGTTCCCCGGCGAGATCGGTGACCTGCAGTTCCCGGGCAGTGTCTTCGACGCGTACACGGGCTCGCTGCTGCGGCGCGTGGACATCTCCGGGGTCGAGGACTCCGGGCTGAAGGTGGTCGTCGACGCGTCGAACGGCAGTGCGGGTCTGGTTCTGCCCAGCCTGCTCGGCCGGCTCGGGGTGGACGCTCTCACCGTCAACCCCGGTCTCGACGAGTCCCGGCCGACGGAGACCAGGGAGTCCCGGCGGGCCGGGCTGGTGCGGCTGGGGGAGATCGTGGCCTCCTCGCGGGCGGCCTTCGGCGTCCGCTTCGACCCCGTGGGCGAGCGGATCTCCCTCGTGGACGAGCGCGGGCGGATCATCGAGGACGACCGCGCGCTGCTGGTGATGCTCGACCTGGTCGCCGCCGAGAAGCGCAGTGGCAAGGTGGCGCTGCCGGTGACCACGACCCGTGTCGCCGAGCAGGTGGCGGCGTACCACGGCACCCAGGTGGAGTGGACGACGACCTCGCCCGACGACCTGACCCGGGTGGGCCGTGCCGAGAACACCATCTTCGGCGGGGACGGCCGGGGCGGGTTCATCGTTCCGGAGTTCAGCAGCGTCTTCGACGGTTCGGCGGCGTTCGTGCAGCTGATCGGTCTGGTGGCGCGGACGCAGCTCACGCTGAGCCAGATCGACGCCCGGATCCCGCGGGCCCACGTGCTCAAGCGTGACGTGCCCACGCCGTGGGCGGTGAAGGGGCTCGTCATGCGGCGGGTCGTGGAGGCGGCCGGCGACCGGCAGGTGGACACCACCGACGGCGTGCGGGTCGTCGAGGCCGACGGGCGGTGGGCGCTGGTCCTGCCGGACCCGGCCGAGGCGGTCACGCACCTGTGGGCCGAAGGACCGGACGACGAGTCCGCCCAGGCCCTGCTCGACGAGTGGGCCGCGGTCGTGGACGGCGGCGAGCACTGAGCGGCTGAGACGGCGGTCCGGCGGACCGGGCGCGGGCGAGCGTCCCGTCCGGCCCGCCGGACTGCTGCATTCGGTGTCACAGCTGCCGACATGCGACGATGTGCGGCATGTCGCAGCCGCCCAACAACCGGAGTTCGGCCACGCCGCCCGCGCGCCCGGACGCTTCCATGTCGCTGCTGACGCACGTGATGGACCACAGTCTCGACGAGGGCTATGCGGAAGCATCGGCCCGGCGGGAGGCGGAGGGTACGGCGGGGCTCCCGCGCACCCTCAAGGCCAAGCTGGGCCTGGCCGCCGGGCTCGTGCTCGCGGCCATGGTGGTCACCCTCGGCGCGGCCGAGGCGCGGATAGCGGCGCCGGTGCTGGCCAAGGAGCGCCAGGAGCTGATCGACCGGGTGGAGCGGGCCGGCGACCACGCGGACGGCCTGGAGCGGGACATCGAGCGGCTGCGGACCGAGGTCGCGGACCGGCAGAGCGAGGCGCTGAAGCAGCACGGCGGGGACAAGGGCCAGCTCGTGGCGCTGCTGTCCGGTGCCACCGATGTGCAGGGGCCCGGGATCAAGCTGGTGGTGGACGACGCCAAGGGCGCCTCCTCCGGCGGTGGCGGACCGCGCGAGAGCGCCGGGTTCTCGGACACCGGCCGGCTCCGTGACCGTGACATGCAGAGGATCGTCAACGGGCTCTGGCAGTCGGGTGCGGAAGCGATCTCGATCAACGGGCAGCGGCTCACGGCCCTGTCGGCCATCAGGGCCGCGGGTGACGCGATACTGGTCGACAACAAGCCGCTGGTGCCGCCGTACGAAGTGCTCGCGGTGGGTGACAAGAAGAAGCTCGGGACGGCCTTCCAGGACTCCGAGGGCGGCCAGTACCTGCACGTCCTGCAGGAGAGCTACGGCATCCGCTCCACCCTGTCGCCCGTGGACGATCTGCGGCTGCAGGCCGCGTCGAGCCTGACCGTACGTACAGCTACAGCAGAAGAGCCGAAGAAGGGTGCATCGTGATCGCGGTACTGGGCCTCGTGGCCGGAGTGGTGGTCGGACTTCTGGTCCGCCCCGAAGTGCCGGCCGTGGTGGAGCCTTATCTGCCGATCGCCGTGGTGGCGGCGCTGGACGCGGTGTTCGGCGGTCTGCGCGCGATGCTGGACGGCATCTTCGTGGACAAGGTCTTCGTGGTGTCGTTCCTGTCGAACGTGGTCGTCGCCGCGCTGATCGTCTTCCTCGGTGACAAGCTGGGCGTCGGCTCGCAGTTGTCGACGGGTGTGGTCGTGGTCCTCGGAATCCGGATCTTCTCCAACGCCGCGGCCATCCGCCGGCACGTCTTCCGGGCGTGAGGCCGATGAGCACGGAGAACACCCCGCCCGAGGAACCAAATGTCCCGGAGCAGCCTCTTAAGGAGGGGACGGCGCAGGCGGCCGGGCCCGAGCAGACCGGACGGCAGCGGCTGGCGGCCGGTCTGTGGCCCCCGCGGGTGAGCCGGGCCCAACTGATCGTCGCGCTGCTGCTGTTTGTGCTCGGTCTGGGTCTGGCCATCCAGGTGCGGTCGAACAGCGACTCCAGCGCCCCGCTGCGCGGTGCCCGTCAGGAGGACCTCGTACGGATCCTCGACGAGCTCGACGGGCGGACCAAGCGCCTGGAGGACGAGAAGCAGAAGCTGGAGGACCAGCGCAAGGAGCTGGAGAACAGCTCCGACCAGGCGGAGGAGGCGCGGAAGCAGACCGTGGAGAAGGAACGCCAACTGGGCATCCTGGCCGGTACGGTGGCAGCCCAGGGACCGGGCATCACGCTGCGGATCACCGATCCCAAGGGGCAGGTGAAGTCCGACCAGCTGCTGGACGCCCTCCAGGAGCTGCGGGCGGCCGGTGCCGAGGCGATCCAGATCAACGGTGTGCGGGTCGTGGCGGGCTCTTTCTTCTCGGACGAGGGTGACGGGGTCGCGATCGACGGGAAGAAGATCACACAACCCTATGAGTTCAAGGTGATCGGCAAGCCGCAGGATCTGGAACCGGCGCTCAACATCCCCGGCGGTGTCGTGCAGACGCTGGAGAAGGAGCAGGCCACCGTTGCCGTCACACGGTCGGCGAAGATCGTTGTGGATGCCTTGCGGGCTGCGAAGCAGCCTGACTACGCTCGGTTGTCATCACCGTGAGGCGGTGCGGAGTGTGGAGCGGCTCACGCGGGCGGAAGCCTGCGGGGGGTCGAGGCACCGAAGTCGCGGTGCGTGGTGGAAACTGTCTGGTGGTTACGGACGTTGTGAGAATGTCCGGATCGGCAGGTGTGTGCATTCGGAGTTCGTCCTGCCCCACGGGCGGGTCTGTTTCGGTCAAGGGGAATCGCCCGTGAAGTTGTTTGAGAAGTTGTTCGGCAAGAAGAACCGCGAGGACAGCGGTGCCGCGCGTCATCGCGCGGGGCATGGAGACGGGGAAGGGCAGGGCGACCGGCCGCTCTTCCGCGACGAGGTTGCCGGCGCGGGTGATAATTCGGGCGCGCAGGGCGCGTCGGCTGTTGACCCTGCTGGTACCGGACGCATAGGTTTCGGTGAACCATCAACCTCAAGTACGGGTGGAGGGTTTGCACCCGACCCGTATGCCACCAATGCCTCCGCGGGGCAGCCGCGGCGCGAGGAGCCGTCCATGTCGGCCGAGCAGATTTGCAGCAGGTGCGGGCACCGCAGCGATGCGGCTAGCCGGTTCTGCTCGAACTGCGGCGCGCCGCTGCGGCCGGGCCTGACGCCGGAGCGTGCCTCGGAGACCACGTCCACGATCTCGATCTCCGGCCTTGAGGCCTACGAGGCCGAGGTGTCGGGACAACAGCACGTGTCGTCCTCGCTGTCCCCCGAGGCCCAGGCCGCGGTGGAGGCGCTGCCTCCGGGTTCCGCTCTGCTGATCGTGCGGCGCGGTCCCAACTCCGGCAGCCGGTTCCTCCTGGACGGCGAGCTGACCACGGCGGGCCGGCATCCGCAGAGCGACATCTTCCTGGACGACGTCACCGTCTCCCGGCGCCATGTCGATTTCCGCCGGGGCCAGGACGGCGGCTTCACCGTCTCCGACGTGGGCAGTCTCAACGGCACGTACGTGAACCGTGAGCCGATCGACTCGGTCGCCCTGCACAACGGCGACGAAGTGCAGATCGGCAAGTACCGGCTGGTCTTCTACGCGAGCCTGCGGGGCATCTGACCCTTTCCCGGACCCGGTCCGGGGAGGAGCTCCAGGGAAGGTCCCATGCTGCGCACCCCGACGGGCGGTGCCGGAAACGGCACCGCCGGCTCGGCCGGGCGGCTGGTGAGCATCGGCACGGTGCTGACCATGCTGCGCGACGAGTTCCCCGATGTCACCATCTCGAAGATCCGCTTCCTGGAGGCGGAGGGGCTCGTCGAGCCCCGGCGCACACCTTCCGGGTACCGCAAGTTCAGCCCCGAGGACATCGAGCGGCTGAGCCGGATCCTGCGGCTCCAGCGCGACCACTACATGCCGCTGAAGGTCATCCGCGAACAGCTCGACGCGCTCGACCGCGGCGAGCAGATCCGCATCCCCGCGCCCACCGTGCACCGGGACGCCGACGGCGCGGTCGATCCCGCGAGCCCCTCGGCCGTCTACGGCGAGGTGGGCGGGGAGCGGCCGGCCGCGGCCCGGGTGGGCCGGGCCGAGCTGATCGCCGCCGCCGAGGTGGACGAGGTCCACCTGGTGGAGTGGGAGTCTTACGGGCTCATCGCCGAGGCGCCCGGCGGGGGATTCGACGCCGAGACGGTCACCGTGGCCCGCCTGATCGCGGATCTCGGTCGATTCGGGCTCGAGCCCCGCCATCTGCGCGCTATGAAGGCGGCAGCGGACCGGGAGGCCGGTCTGGTGGAGCAGCTCGTCGCCCCGCTGCGCCGCCACCGCAATCCGCAGACCAGGGCGCATGCGGAAGCCACGATGAGGGAGCTCGCAGGGCTCTCCGTACGGCTTCACGAGGCCCTCGTGCAGACCGCTCTCGGGGTCCGGCTCCACTGACCAGGGGGAGCCCGACTACCCAAACCTGCCGGGCAGGTCCTAGGGTTGCTGTGTGAACGAGCTCGACGTTGTGGGTGTCCGGGTGGAAATGCCCTCGAACCAACCGATCGTGCTCCTGCGTGAAGTGGGAGGCGACCGGTACCTCCCCATCTGGATCGGACCTGGGGAGGCGACCGCCATTGCCTTCGCGCAGCAGGGCATGGCCCCTGCCCGTCCGCTGACGCACGACCTGTTCAAGGACGTGCTGGAGGCGGTCGGTGAGGAGCTCACCGAGGTCCGGATCACGGATCTGCGGGAGGGCGTCTTCTATGCGGAGCTTGTCTTCGCCAGCGGGGTCGAGGTGAGCGCGCGGCCTTCCGATGCCATAGCGCTGGCCCTGCGGACGGGGACGCCGATCTACGGCAGTGACGGCGTGCTGGACGACGCCGGCATCGCCATTCCGGACGAGCAGGAGGACGAGGTCGAGAAGTTCCGGGAATTCCTCGACCAGATCTCGCCCGAGGACTTCGGCACCGGCCCGCAGTGAGGCGCGGGGCGCGCCGTCCTCCAGGAACTTTCAGCCCATTCAAGTAGCCTTTCCCCGTTACGGGGCACGGGAAACCACTCTCAGGGTGATTATCACTCGGCGTGCCGAGTGTGGCGATCGTTGACGCACCCCTGGTGACTGCCTACCTTCGAGGTGGCAGGTCAAGGACGGAGGGTCGGCGTGAGGATCACGGGCGACGGTACGACCGGGGGCACCCCCGCACGGAGTGACGGCGGGCCGTATCCGCTGCACGGCGGTGCGGCCGGTTCCGCGCGCCGTCAGCCGGAGTCGGGGCCGACGCCGGTGGGACCGGTGGGTGACGCGCAGGCGCCCGAGAGGATCGGCTACCGGGGGCCGACGGCGTGCGCCGCGGCGGGCATCACGTACCGGCAGCTGGACTACTGGGCACGCACCGGGCTGGTTGAGCCCAGCGTGCGGCCCGCCTACGGATCCGGCACGCAGCGGCTGTACAGCTTCCGGGACGTGGTGGTCCTCAAGATCGTCAAGCGGTTCCTGGACACCGGGGTGGCGCTGCAGAACATCCGCACCGCCGTGCAGCACCTGCGCGACCGCGGCTTCTCGGACCTGGAGCGCATGACGCTGATGAGCGACGGCGCCACCGTGTACGAGTGCACCTCGCCGGACCAGGTGGTGAGCCTGCTCCAGGGCGGCCAGGGGGTCTTCGGCATCGCCGTGGGCGTGGTCTGGCGGGACGTCGAGAACGCGCTCTCACAGCTCCACGGAGAGCGGATCGACACCGGCGAGACGCTGGTCGGGCAGAACCCCGCGGACGAGCTGGCGGCGCGCCGCAACCGGGCCGTCTGAGACGCGCTGACCCGGCTCCGGCCGGATTGTCAGTGGCGTACGGCAGCATCGGGGCTGTGAGAGCCGCGCCGACCATCCTGCATCTGGACATGGACGCCTTCTACGCCTCCGTGGAGCAGGCGTCGAAGCCGAGCCTGCGCGGCAAGGCGGTGATCGTCGGCGGTCTCGGGCCGCGCGGGGTCGTCGCCACCGCCTCGTACGAGGCACGCCGCTTCGGGGTGCACTCGGCGATGCCGATGGCGCAGGCCCGGCGGCTCTGCCCGAACGGCGCCTACCTGATCCCCCGCTTCCGTCTGTACCAGTCGGTCAGCGAGCTGGTCATGGGGCTGCTGCGGCAGCTGTCCCCGCTGGTGGAACCGCTCAGCCTCGACGAGGCTTTCGTGGACCTGGAGGCGGGCGGGGCGGCCTTCGACTCGGCCGGGGCGCGAGCCGCGGGGGAGCGGCTGCGGGCCGACATCATGGCCGCCACGGGGCTCAGCGGGTCCGTGGGGCTCGCCGGGTCCAAGATGCTGGCCAAGGTGGCCTCCGAGGAGGCCAAGCCGGCCGGGCTGCTGCTGATCGAGCCCGGGACCGAGCGGGAGCTGCTGGCGCCGATGTCGGTGCGGACCCTGCCCGGGGTGGGGCCGGTCACCGGGGAGCACCTGAGACGGGCCGGGATCACCACGGTGGGGGAGCTGGCCGAGGCCGGTGAGGACGAGCTGGTCCGGATGGTGGGGCGGTCCCACGGCGTCGGCCTGTACCGGATGGCGCTGGGGCTGGACGACCGGCCGGTGGTCGCCGAGCGCGATGCGAAGTCGGTCTCGGTGGAGGACACCTTCGACGTGGACCTGCACGACCGGGTCCGGATCCGGGGTGAGGTGCAGCGGCTGGCCGACCGGTGCGTGGGCCGGCTGCGGGCCTCGGGGCACTCGGGGCGGACCATCGTCCTGAAGGTGCGGCGGTACGACTTCTCGACGCTGACCCGCTCCGAGACCCTGCGGGGGCCGACGGACGACGCGGGAGTGGTGCGGGAGGCGGCTTCGCGGCTGCTGGAGGGCGTGGACACCACGGGCGGGGTGCGGCTGCTGGGGGTGGGCGTGACGGG
Source organism: Streptomyces sp. NPDC028314 (assembly GCF_055565795.1). Taxonomy (NCBI): domain Bacteria; kingdom Bacillati; phylum Actinomycetota; class Actinomycetes; order Kitasatosporales; family Streptomycetaceae; genus Streptomyces; species Streptomyces sp. NPDC028314. The sequence goes on along the minus strand of NZ_JBVHTP010000017.1, from coordinate 183,754 downwards.
GCTCGCGGACTACACGCAGGAGGACCTGTTCGCCCAGGCGGCGACGCTGGCCGCTGCCGAGGCGGGCGGTGTGGACGGCGTGGGCGGCGCGGAGGGGCCGGACGGGGCCGAGGGGCCGCAGACGGCCTCCGAGGCGGGCACGGGCGGGGCTGAGGGGGTTACAGCGGCTCCAGGGGTTCCAGGTGCCGTGGAGGCCGATGGGGCTGCCGAGGCCCCCGGGGGCCCGGAGGCGGCTCCCGAGCGGCGCTGGGCGGCCGGGAGCGACGTACGGCACGCGGTGTACGGGCCCGGGTGGGTGCAGGGCAGCGGGGTCGGGCGGGTGACCGTACGGTTCGAGCAGCCGGGCTCGCCGCCCGGCCGCGTGCGGACCTTCGCGGTGGACGACCCGGAGCTGGAGCCCTCCGATCCGCTGCCGCTCCAGGGGGTCGGGGCGGCCTGAAGGACAGCCCTCAGCCCTCGCCCGCCAGGCTGCCGAAGTCCTGGGCCGTGGTGTTCGGGGGCTGGGGGCGGTGGAAGTCGGCCGGGAGGGTCACGTCCAGTCCGTAGTGGTGGTACAGCTGCAGCTCCTGATCGGGGGAGAGGTGGCGGCCGACGCCGAAGTCCGGGGCGTCCTTGATCAGGGAGCGTTCGAAGGGGACCCGCAAGGTGTCCCCGACCACCTCGCTCGGCTCCAGGGGGACGAACGCGTCCCGGCCGAAGAGGCCCGTCCGGACGGCGGCCCATTCCGGGACGCCCGTGGCATCGTCGAGGTAGACCTCGTCGACGGTGCCGATCTTGGCGCCGTTGCGGTCGAATGCCTTGCGTCCGATCAGGCTGCGCGGATCGATGTCGGTCTGCACGGTCCCTCCACATGGTCGCAGCTCCTCCGTAATGACTACAAAAGTGCATATTCGGGGAGGGGGCCACTCGAGGGAGTGTTCAGATCCTCGCTGGTAGGCTGGGTGACGGCTGTTGACCCTGTGCGGGAGAGTCCTCCGAGTGAGTTCGACGGAGGCGCCGAAGGAGCAAATCCTCCCCGGAATCTCTCAGGCATACGTACCGCACGTGACGAGGCCACTCTGGAAAGCAGGGGCGGGTACCGGGTGCGCAGTGCCGGTTCCTCTCCTCACCGACGGTGAAAGCCGGATCTCGTGGGCGACCCCCAGGAGGCCCGGTGAAGCTCTCAGGTTGAGATGACAGAGGGGGAGGCCGTCCGGGTGCCCGCGCCGTGGTGCCCCTCGCAGGTCATACGACCAGGAGGCCTCCGTCATGACCGCCAACCGCATTCCGCTCTCCCAGCTGGAGCGAGGCATCCCCTTCGAGCAGCGCCACATCGGCCCGGATGCCGAGGCGCAGGCCAAGATGCTCGCCCAGGTGGGCTACGGCTCCCTGGACGAACTCACCGCCGCAGCGGTACCCGATGTGATCAAGAGCGCCGAGGCGCTGAACCTGCCCGAGGCGCGGACCGAGGCCGAGGTGCTCGCCGAGCTCCGTCAGCTCGCCGACCGCAACCAGGTGCTCTCGCCCATGATTGGTCTCGGCTACTACGGGACCTTCACCCCGCCGGTGATCCTGCGCAACGTCATGGAGAACCCGGCCTGGTACACGGCCTACACGCCGTACCAGCCCGAGATCTCGCAGGGCCGCCTCGAGGCGCTGCTGAACTTCCAGACCGTCGTCGCCGACCTGACCGGCCTGCCGACCTCCGGCGCCTCGCTGCTCGACGAGGGCACCGCGGCCGCCGAGGCGATGTCGCTGGCCCGCCGCGTGGGCAAGGTGAAGGACGGCGTCTTCCTGATCGACGCCGACGCGCTGCCGCAGACCATCGCCGTGATCGAGACGCGCGCCGAGCCGACCGGTGTCGAGGTCGTCGTCGCCGACCTGAGCGACGGCATCCCGGCCGAGATCGCCGAGCGCGGCGTCTTCGGCGTGCTGCTCCAGTACCCCGGTGCCTCGGGCGCCGTACGGGAGATCAAGCCGGTCATCGACCAGGCGCACGAGCTCGGTGCCATCGTCACCGTCTCCGCGGACCTGCTCGCCCTGACGCTGCTCACCTCCCCGGGCGAGCTCGGTGCGGACATCGCCGTCGGCACCACCCAGCGCTTCGGTGTCCCGATGGGCTTCGGCGGACCGCACGCCGGCTACATGGCCGTCCAGGCCAAGCACGCCCGCTCGCTGCCCGGCCGCCTCGTCGGCGTCTCGGTGGACGCGGACGGCAACAAGGCGTACCGCCTCGCGCTGCAGACCCGTGAGCAGCACATCCGCCGCGAGAAGGCCACCAGCAACATCTGTACCGCTCAGGTGCTGCTCGCCGTCATGGCCGGCATGTACGCCGTCTACCACGGCCCGGACGGCCTGCGGACGATCGCCCGCCGCACCCACCGCTACGCCGCCCTGCTCGCCGCGGGCCTGACGGCCGGCGGGGTCGAGATCGTGCACGGCTCCTACTTCGACACCCTCACCGCCCGGGTTCCGGGCCGCGCCGCCGAGGTCGTGGCCGCCGCCCGCGAGGGCGGCGTCAACCTGTACCAGGCCGACGCCGACCTGGTCTCGATCTCCTGCGACGAGACCACGCTGCGCGCCGACATCGAGGCCGTCTGGGCGGCGTTCGGCGTCACCGCCGACATCGAGGCGCTGGACGAGAGCACGGCGGACACGCTGCCCGAGGGCCTGCTGCGCTCGGACGCGTACCTGAGCCACCCGGTCTTCCACCAGCACCGTTCCGAGACCGCGATGCTGCGCTACCTGCGCAAGCTGTCGGACAAGGACTACGCGCTGGACCGCGGCATGATCCCGCTGGGCTCCTGCACCATGAAGCTCAACGCGACCACCGAGATGGAGCCGGTCACCTGGCCCGAATTCGGCCAGCTGCACCCGTTCGCCCCGGTGGAGCAGGCCGAGGGCTACCTCACGCTCATCACCGAGCTGGAGGAACGTCTCTGCGAGGTCACCGGATACGACAAGGTCTCGATCCAGCCCAACGCCGGCTCCCAGGGTGAGCTCGCCGGCCTGCTGGCCGTCCGCGCCTACCACCGGGCCAACGGCGACGAGCAGCGCACCATCTGCCTCATCCCCTCCTCCGCGCACGGCACCAACGCCGCCAGCGCCGTGATGGCCGGCATGAAGGTCGTCGTCGTCAAGACCGCCGACGACGGCGAGGTGGACGCGGCCGACCTGCGCGCCAAGATCGAGCAGTACCGCGACGAGCTCGCCGTGCTGATGATCACGTACCCCTCCACGCACGGTGTGTTCGAGGAGCACGTCGCCGACATCTGCGCCCAGGTGCACGAGGCCGGCGGCCAGGTCTACGTGGACGGCGCCAACCTCAACGCCCTGGTGGGTCTGGCCAAGCCGGGTCACTTCGGCGGCGACGTCTCGCACCTGAACCTGCACAAGACCTTCTGCATCCCGCACGGCGGCGGCGGCCCGGGCGTCGGCCCGGTCGGTGTCCGGGCGCACCTGGCCCCGTACCTGCCGAACCACCCGCTCCAGCCGACCGCCGGTCCCGAGACGGGCGTCGGCCCGATCTCGGCCGCTCCGTGGGGTTCGGCGGGCATCCTGCCGATCTCCTGGTCGTACGTGCGCCTCATGGGCGGTGAGGGCCTCAAGCGCGCCACCCAGGTGGCGGTGCTCGGTGCCAACTACATCGCCAAGCGCCTGGAGCCGCACTACCCGGTGCTCTACACCGGCCCGGACAACCTGGTCGCGCACGAGTGCATCATCGACCTGCGCCCGCTGTCGAAGTCCACGGGCGTGAGCGTGGACGACATCGCCAAGCGTCTGATCGACTACGGCTTCCACGCGCCGACCATGTCCTTCCCGGTGGCCGGCACGCTGATGATCGAGCCGACGGAGTCCGAGGACCTCGCCGAGATCGACCGCTTCTGCGATGCGATGATCGCCATCCGCGGCGAGATCGAGCGGGTCGCCTCGGGCGAGTGGCCGCTGGAGGACAACCCGCTGGCCAACTCCCCGCACACCGCTGCGGCGCTGGGCGGCGAGTGGGACCACCCGTACACCCGCGACGAGGCGGTCTTCCCGGGCGGGGTCACGGCCGCCGAGAAGTACTGGCCGCCGGTGCGCCGGATCGACGGTGCCTTCGGTGACCGGAACCTGGTGTGCTCCTGCCCGCCGCTCGACGAGTACGAGAACTGAGCGGCTGCGAGCACCGAGCCGTGTTCGTAGTCGTATGACATGAAGAAGGGGCCGGTCCCGGAGCAACGCTCCGGTGACCGGCCCCTTCTTCATGTCTCCCGTCGGCCGCGCCGCGGCCTTCGCCTACGCCGCCGCGAGCGGCCGGTGCGGGGCGATGATCTGCCCGTCCGGCAGCAGCTCCCCGGTGTCCTCGAAGAGCAGGACGCCGTTGCACAGCAGGCTCCAGCCCTGTTCCGGGTGGTTGGCCACGGGGAACGCGGCCTCCCTGTCGGCGGAGTCTGATGACGGGCAGGCTGGCTGGTGCTGGCACATGGATGCGTTCTTTCGCTGCGGTGTGGTCTGTGTGCTACGGCTCGAGGCGTGATTCATGGCCGTCCCCCTGGGTCATCCCCGCACCCGCGGGGAGTGTGTCGTCAGTCTTCCCCCATGACGGCTGCTTCGCAGGTATTTCCCGGCAGCTGTCCTCATAGATTGATGACGCATCACTCGTGCGGGCGGTTCAGGCCAACTCCCCTGTCATTTTGGGTGGTTCACCAGTGGTCCGAGCGGGCTACGCCGAATGGACCAGCTGGGTCATGCCGCTCGAAGCGCCCTGGTCAGGCCGCCGGAGCGGCCATCGAGGGCGGTACGGGAGGAGCCGGCGGGGTGAGCCGGTGGGTCAGCACGGGTAGCAGTTCGGACACCGGATGGGGTCGGAACGGGGCGATCCCGGGCGGTGCGGGGGCCAGCGGGACCAGCAGGTCGGCGGCGGCCGGCAGCCCGGACGAGGCGTCGGCGCCCACCGCGCCGTGCAGCCACAGGGTCAGCATGTACAGCTCCGGAACGGACAGCAGCCGCGGCTGGTAACTCGTGCCGAGGGACTCCGCCTGACGCAGGGCGCGTTCGGTGGCCGCCACGTACGGGCCCTCGAAGAAGTGGGAGAAGGCCCAGCCGTCCGGGGTGAGCCGGGTGTCGGCCGCGGCCACGAACCGGTCCCCGCTGCGGATCAGGAACCGCCAGCCGGTCAGCCGCGTACGGGGCGGCCTGCCGCCGGCGGCCAGGGGCGAGGAGTGCAGCCGGTCCAGGACGTGGACCGGGAGCGGGAGTTCGGGGGTCAGCGGGCCCTGGATCTTGCGCAGGGCCGGGGTGTGCGCCTCGTGGACGGCGGTGGGAGAACCGAGTGCCGCGAGGACGCTGCGCAGGGCGGGCGCGGGAGCCGGAGGGACGTGCAGCGGCATGGTGGGTCGCCTCTCACTTGGGAGACCTGTGGTGCGGGGGAAGGTGCGGACGGCGCTGTCGCATTCTGGGGCCAGAGGGGGGCTGAGGGGCAATGGCCGCGCGCCAACTCTCTGCCTCGTTTGCGGAGTTTATACGACATGTGTTCACGCAGTGTTTCGGCTAGCTGTCCCGGCTATTGCCGGCAAGGCGCTTACCGGACCCGCTGACATGGCGTTCATGCCGTTTGCGCGCAGACGTGCCGCGCTGACCTCGGAGGTTACCGGATGGGGGCTCGGCTGGAAAGCGCCGGTTATCCTGAATGGGCAAAGTCGACGCGGAATTTGCGCTATTGGAGTTGCCAGGTGAATGTGCCGAAGCGCCCTTCGGGCCAAACCGGCGCGCGCTCCCCGCCACGCACGCCCCCGCTGCGTTAGAGATCATGCCGCCGGGGCATCATCGACCGTAACGCGCGCCTGGGTGCTCCGGGCCAGGGCCATTCGAGGAGGGACGCTTCGATGGGGGAGAAGGTCGTGGCAGGCGGATTCGACCTGTCCGATCGGCAACGGTATCGGAGGAAGCTTCACGAGTGCCTGGAGGGGCTGGAGCGGCTTCTGGCGGAGAAGAGGTTCGATCGGCCCAAGAACATGATGGGGCTGGAGATCGAGCTGAATCTCGCGGGTGCCGACGGTTTGCCGAGAATGGTGAATGCCCAGGTTCTGGAGCGGATAGCGAGCCCTGATTTCCAGACCGAACTCGGAATGTTCAACCTGGAGGTGAACGTACTTCCGCACCGCCTCGACGGCCGGGTATTCGACCAGCTCGCCGAGGAACTGAGCGCGGGGCTGCACTATGCCCACCGGCAGGCCGCGGAGATCGACGCGGGCGTGGTGATGATCGGGATCCTGCCGACGCTCACCCGCTCCGACCTGGCCCTGGCCAACCTCTCGGCCGTGGACCGCTACTCCCTGCTCAACGAGCAGATCCTGATGATGCGCGGCGAGGACTTCACCCTCGACATCGACGGCGTGGAACGGCTGACCTGGACCTCCGGGTCGATCGTTCCGGAGGCCGCCTGTACCTCCGTGCAACTGCACCTCCAGGTCACCCCGGCCCGGTTCGCGGACGTGTGGAACGCGGCGCAGGCCGTGACCGCCGTACAGATAGCCGTCGGCGCCAATTCGCCGTTCCTGTTCGGGCGCGAGCTGTGGCGGGAGTCGCGGCCCCCGCTGTTCACCCAGGCCACCGACACCCGGCCGCCCGAGCTCCAGGCGCAGGGGGTGCGCCCGAGGACCTGGTTCGGGGAGCGGTGGGTGGACTCGGCGTACGAACTCTTCGCGGAGAACATCCGCTTCTTCCCCTCCCTGCTGCCGATCTGCGACGAGGAGGAGCCGCTGCGGGTCCTCGCCGAGGGCGGGGTGCCGAGCCTGCAGGAACTGGTGCTGCACAACGGCACCGTCTACCGCTGGAACCGGCCCGTGTACGGGGTCGCCGACGGGGTGCCGCACCTGCGGGTGGAGAACCGCGTGCTGCCGGCCGGGCCCACGGTGGCCGACGTCGTCGCCAATGCCGCCTTCTACTACGGGCTCGTACGGACCCTCGCGGACGAGCAGCGTCCGGTGTGGACCCGGCTGCCGTTCGCGGAGGCGGAGGCCAACTTCGACGCGGCCTGCCGGTACGGGATCGACGCGCGGCTGCGCTGGCCGCGCCGCGGCCGGGCCGGGGGGCTGGCCAGCGTGTCGGCGGTGCGGCTGGTGCTGGACGAGCTGCTGCCGATGGCGGCGGCCGGGCTGGACGCCTGGGGGATCGAGCCCGCCGACCGGGACCACTACCTCGGGATCATCGAGGAGCGGTGCCGGCGCCGGGTGAACGGGTCGACCTGGCAGGTGGACACCTACCACCGGGCGCTCGCGTCCGGGCTGGACCGGGACACCGCGCTGGCCGCGACAACCCGGCGCTACAGCGAGCTGATGCACAGGGGCGACCCCGTGCACACCTGGCCGGTCGGTCTCGCGGGGCGGGAGGTGGACACCACGGCGGTGGCCGGCCGCTGATCCACCGCAGTCCGGTGATCCCGTTCCCCCGCCGAGGAGGCAGTATGGGTGGTCGGAACGGGATGTCGCGGTCGGACGGCGGCGGGACGGGAGTCGGACGTGCGGGTGGAGCCGGAGCCGGTGGTCAAGGACCTGCCGCAGGGCGGTCGCGGGTATCTGCGGACCGAGATGCTGCTCGTACTCGCGCTGTCGCTGGGGGCGAGCGGGGTCTCCGCCCTGATCAGCTTCATCGGCTCGCTCACCAAACCGGGCGGGCTCAAGGACCAGGCCGCCACGCTGAACGGCTCGTACGCGCCCGGGCGGCCCTGGCTCGACCTCGCCTGGCAGCTGTTCGGGATCGCGAGCGCGCTGGTTCCCGTCCTGCTCGTCGCGCACCTGCTGACCCGGGAGGGCGTGCCGGGGCTGCGGGTCCTGGGCTTCGACCGGACCCGGCCGGTGTCGGACCTGGGCCGGGGCGCGCTGGTCGCGGCCGGGATCGGGAGCGCCGGTCTGGCCTTCTACCTGGTGGCCCGGGCGAGCGGCTTCAACCTGACGGTGGTGCCCGAGGCGCTGCCGGACGTGTGGTGGAAGTTCCCCGTCCTGATCCTCTCCGCGGTGCAGAACTCCGTGGTGGAGGAGGTCATCGTGCTGGCCTACCTGCTGCGCCGGCTCGACCAGCTGGGCTGGTCCCCGACGGCGGCGCTGCTGGCGAGCTCCGTGCTGCGCGGCTCGTACCACCTCTACCAGGGCATCGGCGGCTTCATCGGCAACATGGTGATGGGCGTGGTGTTCGTGCTGGCCTACCGCCGCTGGGGCCGGGTCGCGCCGCTCGTCGTCGCGCACGCCCTGCTCGACATCGTGGCCTTCGGCGGCTACGCCCTGCTCGCGGGCAAGGTCGGCTGGCTGCCGACTCCCTGAGGGCACTCCCGCAGTCCCCGGCGGAGCTGTCCCGGGAGCCGGCGGCCTGACCGGTACGGCACGGGCTACGCGCTCGCGGCGGGCCGCGTGAGGAGTTCGCCGTCCAGGACCGTCACCGCGGTGCCGGTCAAGAGGGTGCGCTCGCCGGCGAGGGTGACGCGGACCAGCCCCGTACGGGCTCCGCCCTGGAGTCCGGTGAGCTCGCTGCGGCCCAGGCGTTCGGCCCAGAACGGGGCGAGGGCGGTGTGGGCGCTGCCCGTGACCGGGTCCTCGTCGATGCCGACGGCCGGGAAGAAGCCCCGGGAGACGAAGTCGTACCCGCGGGCCGGGTCCTCGGCCGCCGCGGTGACGATCACCCCGCGGCGGGCGTAGGCGCGCAGGGCCGCGTGGTCGGGGGCCAGCTCGCGCACCGTCTTCTCGTCGGCGAGCTCGATCACCAGGTCGCCGATGTGCGCGGAGGTGTCGTGCGCCGAGCGGATCTCCACGCCGCCCAGGGCCCGGCCCACGTCGGCCGGCGCCTGGACGGGGGTCAGCGAGGACGTGGGGAAGTCCATGGTGATCGTGCCGTCCGCGGCGGTCCGCGCCGTGAGGACCCCGCAGCGCGCGCCGAAGCGGATCAGTCCGCTCGCGAGGCCGCTGCCCGCCAGTACGTGGGCCGTCGCGAGGGTGGCGTGACCGCACATGTCGACCTCGGCGGCCGGGGTGAACCAGCGCAGCTCCCAGTCGGTCTCACCGCCGGGCGGCAGCGGGCGGGCGAAGGCGGTCTCGGAGAGGTTGACCTCCGCCGCGACCTGCTGGAGCCAGGAGTCCGGGGGGAACTCGCCGTCCAGGAGCAGGACCCCGGCGGGGTTTCCGTGGAAGGGGCGGTCGGTGAAGGCGTCGACGATTCGGATGCGCATGCCTTCGACCGTAGGGCGGGCTCTTGATCGTCGACAAAGGCCAATCCGGGGTGCCTGGCCCTGTCGTCGAAGAGTTTCCGATATATCGTTGACGCATCGCGAACGATCAGCGATAGTTGTGGCATCGGAGCCGTAGGACATGGGCCCGATGACGAGATCGATCGATGACGAAAGGAGCGCAGTCATGCGTTCACACGGACAGCACGGACACGACCACGGACACGACCACGGACGGGGTCACGGCCACTGCGGGCCGGACCGTCGGGAGGAGTTCAAGGGGCGGCGCGCCGCCTTCGGCCCGTTCGGACCGCCCTTCGGCGGCGGACCCTTCGGCGGGCGCGGCGGACGCGGCGGACCGCGCGGCCGGGCCCGGCGGGGTGACGTACGCGCCTCGATCCTGGCGCTGCTCGCCGACCGGCCGATGCACGGCTACGAGATGATCCAGGAGATCGGCGAGCGCAGCGGCGGGGCCTGGAAGCCCAGCCCCGGCTCGGTCTACCCGACCCTGCAGCTGCTCGAGGACGAGGGGCTCATCACCAACCAGAGCGAGGGCGGCAAGAAGCTGTTCACGCTCACCGACGCCGGCCGCACCGAGGCCGAGTCGGGGCCGGACGCCCCCTGGGCCGATGCCGGGCGCGGCTTCGACTTCGAAGCGATGCACGAGGTCCGGACGGCCGGGGTCGGCCTGATGGAAGCCTTCGGCCAGGTCTTCAAGACCGGCACGGCCGAGCAGCGCGAGAAGGCCCTCGGGGTCATCAACGACGCCCGCAAGAAGCTCTACCTGATCCTGGCCGACGAGCACTGAGTCCGGCCGGACCTCCCGCAGTACGAAGGCGCGCCACGCGAATTTTCTCGCGGGGCGCGCCTTCGTGCGTACGGACGTAACGGGGAAGGTCAGGCGACCAGGCCGGCCAGCTTGCGCAGCGACTCGTTCAGGGCGGCGGTGGCCGAGTCCTTGAGCTTGCCCGCCATCAGCGAGACGGCGGCTCCGGTGAACTCCCCGTCGATCCGGACGGTCGTGGCCCCGCCGTCCGGGACCAGGGTGTACCGGGTGAGGACGGCCACGCCCATCGGGCCCTTGCCCGTGATGGCGAAGAGGCGCTCGTCCTCCAGCTCGGAGACGGTCCAGACGACCTCGGCCGGGAAGCCCATCATCTTCATGTTCTCCGCGAAGGTCGAACCGATCGCGAGGGTCTGCGGTCCGCCCTTCGGGAAGTTGGTGTGGGTCATGCTCCACTGGCCGTACGCGTCCCAGTCCGTCAGCTGCGCCCAGAGCTTCGCGGCGGGCGCCTCGATGCGTGATTCCGCGGTGACTTCGGCCATGCGACCACCCCTTCTCGTCGGGTACGTGCGGCGGAACGTAGTCCCGGGGGACGGAACATTCAATACTGACGACCTGTCAGATATTGCGGGCCGGGAAGGGGCGGGTGTCGGGTCCGTCTCAACAGGTGTCATGTCCGTGACGCTCCTGACCGGTGCTGCCATGATGATGTGATGCAAGCGTCAGGGAAGAACGCCGGACTGGGCCTCGCCCTCGTCTCGGCGTGTGCGTTCGGTGGTTCGGGGGTCGCGGCGAAGCCGCTGATCGAGGCGGGTCTGGACCCGCTGCACATGGTGTGGCTGAGGGTGGCCGGGGCGGCGCTGGTGCTGTCCCCTCTGGCCTGGCGGCACCGCGATCTGGTGCGGCGCAAACCGCTGCTGCTGGCCGGCTTCGGACTGATCGCCGTCGCCGGTGTGCAGGCCTTCTACTTCGCTTCCCTGTCCCGGATCCCGGTCGGTGTGGCGCTGCTCCTGGAGTACCTGGGGCCCGCGCTGCTGCTGGGCTGGATCCGCTTCGTGCAGCGCAAGCCCGTGACCCGGGCCGCCGCGGCCGGTGCGGCGGTGGCCGTCGTCGGCCTGGCGTGCGTCGTGGAGATCTGGGCCGGGCTGAGCCTGGACCTGCTCGGGGTGCTGCTCGGCCTCGCCGCGGCCTGCTGCCAGGCGTTCTACTTCGTCTTCGCGGACCAGGGGACCGACGGGGACGACGTCCCCGACCCGCTGGGCGTGATCGCCTTCGGCATGATCGTCGGCACCCTGGTCATGACCGTGATCGCCAGGCCCTGGCAGATGGACTGGCAGGTGCTGGGCACCGACGCGGCGATGGGCGGCACAACGGTGCCCGCGCTGGTACTGCTCGGCTGGGTGGTGCTGGTGGCGACCGTGTTCGCGTACCTGACCGGGGTCGTCTCGGTGCGCAAGCTCTCGCCGCAGGTGGCGGGCGTGGTGGCGTGCCTGGAGGCGGTCGTCGCGACGGTGCTGGCCTGGGTGCTGCTGGGCGAACACCTCTCGACCTGGCAGATCGCGGGCGGGGCGCTGGTGCTCGGCGGCGCCTTCATCGCGCAGTCCTCGCGGCCGACCCCGCCAGGGGCGGCCGACCCGGCCGTGCTGGACCGCGAGACCGCGAGCGCCTGAGGCCGCTCCGGGTCTTCGCGGGCCCTCGCACATCGTCCGACCAGGGGTTAGGCTGCGGACCATGCCTTCGACCGTGCTTCCGCCTCCCGCCGCCTAGCGCGGGCGGCCCCTACGCGAACGACTGATCCGGCCCGGGGAGTTCCCGGGCGGGTTCGCGCTGCCCGCGAAGTGATGACCCTCTTCCTTCATCCTTCACGCAAGCGCGGAGTCACACGTGTCGAACCATTCGCCCGCTGCCGGGCGCAGTCTGCTGTACCTCGTCATCGCCGGAGCCGCCTGGGGCACGGCCGGGGCGGCCGCCTCGCTCCTCTTCCTCGCCAGTGACCTCGGCCCGCTCGCCCTGTCGTTCTGGCGGTGTGCGGGCGGGCTGGTGGTGCTGCTCGGCGTGCTCGCCGTACGCCGGTCCAAGCCGGCGGCGCCGAGGCCGTCGGCGGGCTCGCTGATCGCGACCGGCCTGATGTTCACCCTGTTCCAGGCCGCCTACTTCGCCGCCGTGCGGGACACCGGTCTGGCGGTCGGGACCGTGGTCACCCTCGGGGCGGGGCCCGTGCTGATCGCGCTCGGCGCCCGGTACTGGATGGGCGAGCGGCTCGGCGCGGGCGGGGTGGCGGCCGTCGGCGGAGCGCTCGCGGGGCTGGCCGTGCTGGTGCTGGGCAGCGGGGGCGGCGAGGTCCGGCCGCTCGGTGTCGGCTGGGCGCTGCTGTCGGCCGCCGGGTACGCGGGAATGACCCTGCGGGCGCGGTGGCTGGGGCAGCGCGGGGCGGGCGGGGACCCGCTGGTCACCACCGCGTGGTCGGTGGCGGTGGGCACGGTGTGCCTGCTGCCGCTCGCCGCGGTGGAGGGGCTGGCGCCGCACACCGTCGAGCTCGGCCGGGTGATGTGGCTGCTGGCGTACGTGGCCGTCGTGCCGACGGCGCTGGCGTACGCGCTCTACTTCCACGGGGCCGCCGCCGTACGGGCCGCGACCGTGTCCGTGATCATGCTGATCGAGCCGGTGAGCGCCGCGGTGATCGCCGTACTGGTGCTCGGCGAGCGGCTGACCGGCGCCGTCGTGCTGGGCACCGTACTGCTGCTGACCGCGGTCGGGGCGCTGATCACCGCCGAGGCGCGGCGGCCGGCGGGCGGGCCGGCGGTCCGGCCCGCCCCGGTGGCTCAGAGCGCGGCGAGGTAGTCCGGGACGGCGATGCCGGGGGCCAGGTCGGCGGCCGGGACCGGGGTGCCGTACGCCGGGGCGACCGGGACCACGCCCGACCAGAAGGGCAGGCCCAGGTCCTCGGCGTCGTCGTTCGGGCCGCCCGTGCGGACCTTCGCGGACACCTCGGCCAGGTCCAGCCGGATCACCGCCGTGGCCGCGAGCTCCTTGGCGTTGGCGGGCCGGGAGTCCGCGGAGCGGCCGGGTACGACGTGGTCGACCAGGGCGTCGAGCGCCATCCGGCACTCCTCCTCGTCGGTGACCTGGTAGGCGGTGCCGTGGACGACCACCGAGCGGTAGTTCAGCGAGTGGTGGAACGCCGAGCGGGCCAGCACCAGGCCGTCGACGTGCGTCACCGTCACGCAGACCGGCAGGCCGGGGTCGGCCTTGCCCGCGGCGAGCAGCGGGCGGGAGCCCGTCGAGCCGTGGATGTAGAGGGTGTCGCCGACCCGGCCGAAGAGGGTGGGCAGGACGACCGGCGCGCCGTCGCGGACGAAGCCGAGGTGGCAGACGTAGGCCTGGTCGAGTATCGAGTGCACGGTCTCGCGGTCGTAGCGCGCCCGCTCCCGGGCGCGGCTCGGGACGGTCCGGGCGGTGGGTTCGTACGCGGCGGCCGTCGGCGCGGACTCCCGGCTCGGCGCGGTCTGCTCGGTCGGCTCGGTGGCAGGCGTGGCGGTCATGGTGCGAACTCCGTTGTACTAGTGCATAATAAGGTTTGTGCTAGGAGACTATCGGATCACAGGGCGTCGCGCATCGGATATCGCCGCCAGCGTCGAGGCGGGCATCGGATCGGGCGCCCTCGCGCCGGGGACGCTGTTGCCGCCGATGCGCGAGCTGGCCGGTGTGCTGGGGGTGAACCCCAACACCGTGGCCGCCGCGTACCGGACGCTGCGCGAGCGCGGGGTCATCGAGACGGACGGGCGCCGCGGCAGCAGGGTCCGGGCGCGGCCCGCGAGCGCGCCCCGGGACGCGCTGCGGATGGAGGTCCCGGCCGGGGTGCGCGATGTCGGCTCGGGCAACCCGGACCTGTCGCTGCTGCCCTCGCTGGACGGCGCCCTGGCGGCCGCCGCCCGGCGGTACGCGCAGGCGCCGACCCTCTACGGCGACACCCCGGTCGTGCCGGAACTGGCGGCTCTCGCGCGCGCCGGCTTCGACGCCGACGGGGTTCCGGCCGGGCCGGTCGGGGTCACCTCGGGCGCGCTCGACGGGATCGAACGGGTACTGGCCGCCCATCTGCGCCCCGGCGACGCCGTGGCGGTGGAGGACCCCGGCTGGGGCAGCGTGCTGGACCTGGCGCCCGCGCTGGGGCTGCGGGTGCTGCCCGTGGCGGTGGACGACCAGGGGCCGCGGCCGGAAGCGGTGGCGCGGGCGCTGGCCGACGGGGCGCGGGCCCTGGTGGTGACGGCGCGGGCGCAGAACCCGACGGGGGCCGCGGTGAGCGCGGACCGGGCGCGGGCGCTGCGGGAGCTGCTCGCCGGGTACCCGGCGGTGCTCGTACTGGACGACGACCACGGGCACGGGATCGTGGACCTGCCGTTGCAGTGCCTCGGAGGCGTGACCCGGCACTGGGCGCTGGTCCGCTCGACGGCGAAGGCGTACGGGCCGGACCTGCGGCTCGCGGTGCTGACGGGCGACGCGGTGACGATGGACCGGGTCCGCGGGAGGCAGCGGCTGGGGCCCGGGTGGGTGAGCCGGCTGCTCCAGTACGCGGTGGTCGAGCTGTGGAGCGCCGAGGCGGTGGACCGGGCGGCGGTCGCGCGCTCCTACGGGGAGCGGCGGGACGGGCTGGTCGCGGCGCTGGCGCGGCGCGGGGTGCGGGCGTACGGGCGGAGCGGGATGAACGTCTGGGTGCCGGTCGCCGAGGAGACCGGGGCCGTGACGCGGCTGCTGGCCGCCGGGTGGGCCGCGGCGCCGGGGGCCCGGTTCCGGCTGGAGAGCGGGCCCGGGGTGCGGATCACGGTCTCCGGGATCGCGGTGGGGGAGGTCGAGGCGATCGCGGACGCGGTGGCCGCGGCGGTCCGCCCGGCGGCGGGGGGCCGGTTCGACTGACCCGCGCCGCCCGGGGCCGGGCGCCGCCTCCGGGACCCGGTGGAGACGGCGGCCGTCAGGCCGGCTTGCGGGCGCCGGGGCGGGTCTGGGTGAGGGCCGCGCCCGCCAGGACGATGGCCGCGCCGACCGGGGTGTTCCAGTGGAGCTGCTCGCCCAGGACCAGGACGCCCGCGGTGGTGGCGATGACCGGGATGAAGTAGGTGACCATCTGCGCGGTGGTCGGGCCGATCTCCGAGACCAGGCCGTACTGCATCTGCAGGGCCAGTCCCGTGCCGAGGGCGCCCAGGGCGATCACCGACAGGGTCGGCCACAGCGGGAACGAGGTGGGGGCCGAGGTGAACAGGGCGCTGACCGCCAGCAGCTGAACGGTGGAGATGCCGAGCTGGGCGCCGGTCAGCGCCACCGGTGAGCCCGGGGTCCCGGCGAGCGTGCGGCGGACGTAGATCCAGCCGATCGGGTAGCAGAGCGAGGCCAGCAGGGCGAGCGCGGTGCCCTTGGCGTCGACCCCCGCGAAGCCCTGCCAGGCCCCGAGCACGGTCAGCACGCCGAGGAAGCCGATGCCGAGACCCGCGAAGCGGCGGCGGGTGGGGCGGTCCTCGGACAGGGCGACCAGGGACAGGGCCATGCCCCACAGGGGCGAGGTGGCGTTGCAGATGCCCGCCAGGCTGGACGGGATGCTCAGCTCCGCGTACGCGAAGAGCGAGAAGGGCGCGGTGTTCAGCAGGAGCGCCGCCACCGTCAGGTGGCCCCAGGTGCGCCGGCCCCGGGGCAGCCGCTCGCGCCGTACCAGCAGGACGGCGAACAGGGCGAGCGCACCGAAGAGGACCCGGCCGAGGGCGACCTGGAACGGGGCGAAGGCCTCCGTACCCACCTTGATCAGCAGGAAGCTGAAGCCCCAGATCACCGAGAGGACGGCGAAACGGATCCGCCAGTCGAGCCCGGTTCTGCGCGGGGCGGTCGTCGTGGGGACGGCCGTACGGGCCGGCCGGGAGGTGGTGGTGGGTGCGCTCATGGGGTCAACTTTGCGCCGCGCAACCTCTTAGGACAAGCGAGACTTTCTCTGGAGAACGGCGTAGCATCGCTTACATGTTGAACCTGGAGCGCCTGCGCACCCTAGACGCCCTCGCCCGCCACGGTTCGGTCAGCGGCGCGGCCGACGGGCTGCACGTCACCACCTCGGCGGTCTCCCAGCAGATGGCCAAGCTGGAGCGCGAGGTCGGCCAGCCGCTGCTGGCCAAGAACGGGCGCGGGGTCCGGCTGACCGACGCCGGGCAGCTGCTCGCCGATCACGCCGCCCGGATCATCTCCCAGGTGGAGCTCGCCCAGGCCGACGTCGAGGCCCAGCGCGGCTGTGCGGTGGGGGAGTTGCGCATCGGAGCCTTCCCGACGGCCATGCGGGGACTGCTGCCCGGGGTCGTGTCGGCCCTGCGCGGGCGGCACCCCGAACTGCGCCCCCGGGTGCGGGAGGAGGAGCCCGCGGAGAGCATGGCCGCCGTGGTGCGCGGGGACCTGGACATGGCGCTGGCCATCGACTGGCACAACAAGCGGATGCCGGTGCCCGCCGAGCTCACCCGGGCCCATCTGCTCAACGACTCCGTCGACATCGCCGTGCCGGCCGGCCACCGGCATGCCGGCCGGACCCGGATCTCGCTGGCCGATTTCGCCGACGAGGAGTGGATCTCCTGGAACGAGGGCCAGTTCTGTCACGAGTGGCTGGTCTTCACCCTGCGCGGCATCGGCATCGAGCCCCGGATCGCGCACATCGCCGAGGAGCACCACACCCAACTGGCCTTCGTCGAAGCCGGACTGGGCGTGTGCGTGACCCCCCGGCTGGGGCGCGGCCCGGTCCCGTCCGGGGTGCGGCTGCTGCCGGTGAGCGATGCCGTACGCCGCCACGTGTACGCCGTCTGGCGTGCGGACGCCGACCGGCGGCCTTCCATCCGGGCCGCCGTCGAAGCCCTCCAGGAGGCCGCCCGGACGTTCTGAGGCCCCCGGCGCGCCGCTTCGTGGATCATGGAGCTCGCCTCGTGGATCCTAGAGCTTGCGGAAGTCCCAGGACACGACCGATTCCGGGGTGAGCCGGATCCAGGCGTGCCGGCCGTCGTGCGGCATCTCCTCGATGCCGAAGTTCTTGGCCGGGAAGATCCGCTCCGGCTCCGCCAGCTCGGGGCAGGGCTCGCCGGTGCGCGGGGCCTCGCCCACGAAGACGGCGCTGCCGGACAGTTCGACGCCGCGCAGTTCGTCGTACGACTCGCCCGCGTCGACCACCACCGAGATCCGAGGGTCCTTGCGCAGATCGGACCAGCGCCGGCTGCGCGTGATCGAGTACAGCCACAGGGAACTGCCGTCCCACGCGAACCACAGGGCGCCGACGTGCGGGCGCCCGTCGGGGGATACGGTGGCCACCCGGCAGGTGCGCTGTTCGCGCAGGAAGGCGTCCACTTCCTCGTCGGTCATCATGATGCGGCGGCCCCGCCGCTGAGTCTCGTCCATCCGTCCCGCGCCCCTTCACATCTGACTGTGTGTCAGGAATCATGCGGGACCGATGGTCGTCACGCCAGGGGGAGCCATGCCGGAACTCGATCCCGCCACCACCGCTCTGCTCACCGTCGAATGCCAGAACGGCGTCGTCGGCGAGGAGAGCGCCCTGCCCGAGCTGGCCAAGGAGGCCCGCGACTCCGGGATGCTGGAGCGGGTGGCCGCGCTGGTGGAGGCCGCGCGCGGAGCAGGCGTACAAGTGCTGCACGCGGTGGCCGAGCGGCGGCCGGACGGGCTCGGGGCCAACACCAACGCGCGGCTGTTCCGGGCCGCCGGCAGGCTGCCGGTGCGCCAGCTGTCCGGGAGCCGCGCGGTCCGGGTCGCCGCCCCCATCGAGGTGGCCGAGCGGGACCTGGTCGTGCGCCGGCTGCACGGGCTCTCCCCGATGGCGGGCACCGACCTGGACGCCCTGCTGCGCAACCTCGGCGTCCGCACCCTCGTCGTCACCGGGGTCTCCTCGAACATCGCCATCCCCAACACCGTCTTCGACGCCGTGAACCTCGGCTACCAGGTCGTGGTCCCCTCCGACGCGATCGCCGGGGTGCCCGCCTCCTGCACCGCCGAGGTGATCCGCAACTCCCTCGCACTGGTCGCCACCATCACCACCGCCGAAGCGCTGCTCGGACAGTGGGCTCCCGCGCGCTGACCCCCGTAACCTGGACGGATGCTGTCCGAAGTGATCGCGACCCGTTACGTCACGCCCCTGCGTGAGGGCGGCTCGCTCCCGGGAATCGTCGAGGCCGACGACCTCGGTACCTACGTCATGAAATTCACCGGCGCCGGCCAGGGGCGCAAGACCCTGGTGGCCGAGGTCATCTGCGGCCGCCTGGCCCAGCGGCTGGGCCTGCGGGTCCCGCGGCTGGTCCAGATGCAGCTCGATCCCGTCATCGGGCTCGGCGAGCCCGACCAGGAGGTCCAGGAGCTGCTCAAGGCCAGCGGCGGGCTGAACCTCGGGATGGACTACCTGCCCGGCTCGATCGGCTTCGACCCGCTCGCCTACCAGGTGGACCCCGTCGAGGCGGGGCGCGTGGTCTGGTTCGACGCCCTGATCAACAACGTCGACCGGTCCTGGCGAAACCCGAACATGCTGGTCTGGCACGGGGACGTCTGGCTCATCGACCACGGCGCCACGATGATCTGGCACCACAACTGGCCCACCGCCCAGAGCGCCGCAGCCAAGCCCTACAACGCCTCCGACCACGTCCTGGCCCCCTTCGGCCCGGATTTCGCGGCCGCCGCCGCGGAGCTCGCACCCCGGGTCACGAGGGAGCTGCTCACCGAGGTCACCGCCGACGTCCCGGACGAGTGGCTCGTCGACGAACCCGGCTTCGACTCGACGGACGCCCTCCGGCGGGCGTACGTGGAGGCGCTGCTGCCGCGCGCGGCGACCATCCACGAGAGGATCACGATGGAGGCCGAGGTCAAGGCCCCGTCCAAGCCGCCCGGCTGGCTGACCGACCACCTGACCGAGTGGCCCCACAAGACCAAGCAGAAGAGCGACAGCGAGTGATCAAGCGGGACGTGTTCGAGTACGCGCTGGTGCGTGTGGTGCCCCGGATGGAGCGCGGCGAGTGCTTCAACGCCGGAGTGATCGTCTACTGCCGGGCGCAGTCCTACGTCGCCGCGCGCATCCACCTCGACGAGGGCAAGCTGCTCGCCCTCGACCCCAAGGCCGACGTGGCCGGAGTACGGGCCGCCCTGCGCGCGGTCGAGGGGCTGTGCGCCGGCGGCGAGCGGGCGGGCCAGGCCGCGGGGGACGAACCCGGCCGCCGGTTCCGCTGGCTGATCGCGCCGCGCAGCACCGTCGTGCAGCCGGGACCGGTGCACACCGGGCTGACGGCCGATCCGGCGGCCGAAGTGGAACGGCTGCTGGACCTGCTGGTCCGCTGACCGAGGCCGATCTCCCCTGGATCGGCGTACGACGCATGGAGCCCTGGACCCGGTGGCGTTGACACCGGGTGCCAGGGCTCCTAGCGTCTGTCCAGCTGAAGCTACTAAGCGGTTGCTCACCTACGAGGGGCCGTTTCAGCACCAGAGGATTCCAAGGGCGAGGAGATCCAGCATGTCCACCACCGAGCAGCGCGTCGCGATCGTGACCGGGGCGGCCCGGGGCATCGGCGCGGCCACCGCCGTACGCCTGGCCGCCGAGGGCCGGGCCGTCGCCGTACTCGACCTGGACGAGGCGGCCTGCAAGGACACCGTGGAGGCGATCACGGCGGCCGGCGGCAAGGCCATCGCGGTCGGCTGCGACGTCTCCGACAGCGCGCAGGTGGAGGCGGCCGTCGAGCGCGTCGCGAGCACGCTGGGCGCCCCGACCATCCTGGTCAACAACGCGGGTGTGCTCCGCGACAACCTGCTCTTCAAGATGAGCGACACCGACTGGGACACGGTCATGAACGTGCACCTGCGGGGCGCGTTCCTGATGGCGCGGGCCTGTCAGAAGCACATGGTGGAGGCCAAGTTCGGCCGCATCGTGAACCTCTCCAGCAGCTCGGCGCTCGGCAACCGCGGGCAGGCCAACTACGCCGCCGCCAAGGCCGGCCTGCAGGGCTTCACCAAGACGCTGGCCATCGAGCTCGGCAAGTTCGGTGTCACCGCCAACGCCGTCGCCCCCGGCTTCATCGTCACCGAGATGACCGCCCAGACCGCCGCCCGCGTCGGCATGGGCTTCGAGGACTTCCAGGCCGCCGCCGCGACCCAGATCCCGGTGCAGCGCGTGGGCCGCCCGGACGACATCGCCAACGCGATCGCCTTCTTCACGGGCGAGGCCGCCGGCTTCGTCTCCGGCCAGGTCATGTACGTGGCCGGCGGCCCGCTCAACTGACGAGCGGCAACGACGAGAGGCAGGGCGTACGTCATGACGTACAGCGGCAACGACAGCGGCAAGGTCGCGCTGATCACCGGGGCGAGCCGGGGCATCGGCTACGGCATCGCCGAGGCCCTGGTCGCCCGCGGCGACCGGGTGTGCATCACGGGGCGCAACGAGGACGCCCTGAAGGAGGCCGTCGAGCGGCTCGGGGCGGACCGGGTGCTCGGGGTCGCCGGGAAGGCGCACGACGAGGCCCACCAGGCCCACGCCGTGGAGCGCACGATGGAGGCCTTCGGCCGGGTCGACTTCCTGGTCAACAACGCGGGCACCAATCCGGTCTTCGGGCCGATCGCGGACCTGGACCTCGGGGTCGCGCGCAAGGTCTTCGAGACCAACGTGATCTCGGCGCTGGGCTTCGCGCAGCGCACCTGGCACGCCTGGCAGAAGGACAACGGCGGGGCGATCGTGAACATCGCCTCCATCGCCGGCGTCTCCGCCTCGCCCTTCATCGGCGCGTACGGGATGAGCAAGGCCGCCATGGTCAACCTCACCCTCCAGCTCGCGCACGAGATGGCGCCGGGCGTCCGGGTGAACGCGATCGCCCCCGCGGTGGTCAAGACCAAGTTTGCGCAGGCCCTGTACGAGGGCCGCGAGCAGGAGGCCGCGGCGGCCTATCCGCTCGGCAGGCTCGGGCTCCCGGAGGACATCGGAGGGGCCGCGGCCTTTCTTACATCTGCACAAGCGGAATGGATCACCGGGCAAACTCTGGTCGTTGACGGAGGAATGTTCCTCAATGCCGGAGTGCACTGACCGATAAACGGACGCATTTGCCTCCCGAGAGGAGGCAAATGCGTACCTAATCCGCACGTAATCGGTCAAGTGCCTCACGAAACCTACCCATTGGATTTGTGGGGCACTGCGGTAGGGTCTGCCGCACCCCTGGCTGATCGAGGAGCGTGCACGTGTTCAACCGGACCAGATGCCTGCAGATCACTGCGGCCCTTGCGTCCATATCCCTGCTCGCCGGATGCGGTCTGCTTTCCGACGACGGCGACGACGGCAAGAAGCGGATCGTCGTCGGTACGATGAGCCAGCCGAGCACCCTCGACCCAGCGGCGGCATGGGACGGCTCCTGGGAGCTGTACCGGAACATCTACCAGACGCTCATGGCGTTCCCCACGGGCTCCACCAAGCCCCAGCCGGACGCCGCGCAGAACTGCGAGTTCACCGACTCCGCGAACGAGTCCTACCGCTGCACCTTGAAGAAGGGCCTCAAGTTCTCCAATGGGGACCCGCTCGACTCCAAGGCCGTCAAGCACTCGATCGACCGGATCCGGACGATCAACTCCCAGGTCGGCCCGAAGGACCTCTTCGGCAGCCTGGACAAGATCGAGACCCCGGACGCGCTGACGGTGGTCTTCATCCTGAACCGGCCGGACGCCACCTTCCCGTACGTGCTCGGCTCCCCGGCGGCCTCGCTCGTCCCGCCGAAGGAGTACCCGGCGGACAAGGTGCGCGAGGACGGCAAGACGGTCGGCTCCGGCCCCTACGTCCTCGACTCCTACACGGACGGCAGCGAAGCGGTCCTCAGCCGCAACGCGAGCTACACGGGCTTCGCCAACCGGCGCAACGACGCGGTGACCATCCGCTACTTCGCGGACTCCAAGAAGATGGTCTCGGCCCTCAAGGCCAAGGAGATCGACGCCACCTACCGAGGCCTGTCCGCCGCGGAGGTCAAGGAGTTCCAGAGCCCCGCTTCGCACGAGGCCGGCATCCAGGTCGTCGAGAACGTCGGCGCCGAGATCCGCTACCTCGTCTTCAACCCCAAGGACCCGCAGGTCGCCAAGCTGCCGGTGCGCCAGGCCATCGCCCAGCTCATCGACCGCGGCGCACTCGTCTCCAAGGTCTACCAGGGCACGGCCGAGCCGCTGTACTCGATGGTCCCCAAGGGCACCGTCGCCCACCGGACGCCGTTCTACGACCTGTACGGCCAGGCGGACGTCGAGAAGGCCAGGAAGATCCTCAAGGCCGCCGGGATCAACCAGACGGTCGAGCTGACCTTCTGGTACACCACCGACCGCTACGGCCCCTCCACCGCCGACGAGTTCACCGAGATCAAGCGGCAGCTCGAGGAGAGCAACCTCTTCAAGATCAACCTGCGGGGCCAGCCCTGGAAGGCCTTCCAGGCCGGCTACAAGAACGGCGAGTACCCGGTCTTCGGCCGCGGCTGGTTCCCCGACTTCCCGGACCCGGACAACTTCATCGCGCCGTTCGTCGGCAAGGAGAACGCGGTCGGCACCCCGTACGAGCCCGCGCCCATCTTGAACGAACTGCTGCCCAAGTCCCGCCGCGAGAGCGACCGGGCCGCCGGCATCAAGGAGTTCGAGGAGGCCCAGCAGATCTTCGCGCAGGACGTCAGGCTGCTGCCGCTGTGGCAGGGCAAGCTGTACGTCGCCGCACGCGAGGACATCGCGGGTGCCGAGCGGGCCCTGGACCCGCAGACCGCCATGCAGATGTGGGAGCTGTACCGCAAGACCAGCTGGTAGCCGTCCCGCGGCGGCGGGCGGACGAGACGTTGTCAGTGGCCCCCGGTAAGTTCAGAGCAGTTGCACCGCGCAGTAGCGCGATCCTGTACCGGAGGTTGTAGACGTGACCCAGATGCTGCCCGAGTCCTGGCTCCCCGCTATCGGCGGGGAGCTGGACCAGCCCTACTTCAAAGAGCTCACCGAGTTCGTCGAGAAGGAGCGGGCGAACGGGCCGGTCTACCCGCCCCGCGAGCAGGTCTTCGCGGCCCTGGAGGCCACGCCCTTCGACAAGGTGAAGGTGCTGGTCCTCGGCCAGGACCCGTACCACGGCGCCGGCCAGGGCCACGGCCTGTGCTTCTCCGTGCGGCCCGGGGTCAAGACGCCTCCCTCGCTGCGCAACATCTACAAGGAGATGAAGGAGGAGCTCGGGCTCCCCGTCCCGGACAACGGCTATCTGATGCCGTGGGCCGAGCAGGGCGTCCTGCTGCTCAACGCGGTCCTCACCGTCCGCGAGGCCGAGCCCAACTCGCACAAGGGCAAGGGCTGGGAGAAGTTCACCGACGCGGTGATCCGCGCGGTGTCCGAGCGCCCCGACCCGGTGGTCTTCGTGCTCTGGGGCGCCTACGCGCAGAAGAAGATCCCGCTCATCGACGAGGAGCGGCACGTGATCGTCAAGGGCGCCCACCCCTCGCCCCTGTCGGCCAAGAAGTTCTTCGGCTCCCGCCCCTTCACGCAGATCAACGAGGCCGTCGCCGCCCAGGGCCATGAGCCGATCGACTGGCGGATCCCGGACCTGGGCTGACGCCACACCGCGCCTCGGCGCCAGAGCCGGTGCCTGCGGCTAGCGTCTTGACGATCAGACCGGAGAGCAGGTCTGGCAGAGCAAGCCGGAGGCCGCGTTGACCGAGCAGCAGGAGGCGTCGGAGGACGCCGTCATGACCCGGATCGGCCAGGCCGTCATCCTGCTGCACGCCGGCGACCGCGAGGAGGCCCGCAACCGCCTCGGGGAGATCTGGGCCGAGATCGCCGTCGCGGGCCACTCCCTCCACCGGTGCACCCTGGCGCACTACATGGCCGACGCCCAGGACGACCCGGCCGACGAACTGGCCTGGGACCTGCGGGCGCTGACCGCTGCGGACGGGCCGGTCGAGGGGCCGGTCGAGGGGCCCGCCGAGGGGTCGGCCGACGGGCCGGGCGGGGGGACGGTCGGGGGGTCCGCGGGCGGACCGGGTGCGCGCGGCTCCGCCGAGCCGCATCCTGCCGTCCGGGTGTTCTACCCGTCGCTGCACCTCAGCCTGGCCGCCGACTACGTGAAGCTGCGCCGCCCCGAGGCGGCCCGGGTGCACCTCGCGCGGGCCCGGGCGGCCACCGGCGCGCTCGCCGACGACGGGTACGGGAACAAGGTGCGGGCCGCCATCGCCCGGCTGGAGCGGCGGCTCGCCGCCGAGCCGGGAACCGGCGCGGGGCCCCGGCCGTTCCCGGAGCAGAGCCCCTAGGGCGTGGCCCGCCGGCAGTGGCTCCGTAGGCCCCCGGGAAGCCCGGGCGGGGCTTCTCCGGCCGCCCCGGGGGGATCCGTGAGCCCCCGGGGCCCGGGCCGCGGTGCGCGAGGCCCCTCAGTCGGCGTGGACGCCCGCGCAGATACGGGCCTCCGGGCTGTCGGGGTGCCAGCGCCCGTGGCGGCGGCCCATGGCGCACACGTCCGCCGGGCGGACCGGCAGCTCCCGCATCAGCTCGCGCGGCACCTCCGCGTCGGGCCGGTTGTGGCGCCGGCGGCCCCCCGGACGGCCGTCGGAGCGCTCGGACGGGTGCTCGGCGTGCTCCCGAGGCACCGGGATGTCCGGGACCGCGGGCGCGGCCGGCCCGGGCTCCGGGGGCTGCTGCGGCGCCGTGCGCGGCACGGCCCGGCGGGCGGCGGCGGCCGAAGCCGCCGGACGCGCGGGTTCCCGCGGTACCGCCTCCAGCGCTTCGAGGGCCGGCGCCTGGACGACCACCGGAGCCGGCCCCGGCCCGCCGCGCGGGTCGTGCTGCGGCGGCAGCCCCGTGGAGGGGGCCGCCGCCGGCTGCATCGGCGCGGGGGTCACATTCACGCAGCCGGAGACGGCCGAGACGGCGCAGGCGACTCCGAGCAGCAGTTTTGTCGTGGTTCGGGTTGGATGCACTCGCGCAACTCTGCTGTGCGAGCACCCCGTTGCGAAAACCCTGGGACGATATTGCCCCCGCACGGGTGACGGCTGGTCGCCGGTGCGCCGCCGGTTGACGGCCAGCGGCGCACCGGCTGCCTCACTCGCCCGTGGCGCCGTCTATGTGCTCCCGCAGCAGGTCCGCGTGCCCGTTGTGGCGCGCGTACTCCTCGATCATGTGGGTGTAGACCCAGCGCAGGCTGAACACCTCGCCGCGGTGGTGGCTCTCGGCCGCCGACCGAAGGTCCAGGGACCGGCCGGCGGCGGCCTGGCGGGCCAGCTCGACCTCGGTCTGCCAGACCCGCTCGGCATCGGCCCAGCCCGCCTTCTCGTCGAAGTGGAAGTCGCCGTCCGGGTCTTCCGACGTGCAGTACAGCTCGGGCAGGTCCTCGCCCAGCATGATCTCCCGGAACCAGTAGCGCTCCACCTCCGCCATGTGCCGTACCAGGCCCAGCAGGCTGAGCTCGGAGGGCGCGAGCGCGGTGCGGCGCAGCTGCTCGTCCCCCAGGCCCTCGCACTTCCAGGCGAGCGTGGAACGGTGGTAGTCGAGCCAGCCGTCGAGCATCTCCCGCTCGTCGGCGGTGGTGGCGGGTTCGGGGCGGTGGGATCCGGAATTGGTCATGCGCCCCATCCTCAGCGAACGTGCCCCCCGTCACCAGGGATTAAGCTGCGGGCGTCCCACAAGGAACGAACCTGGAGGCTCCCGGTGAAGGTTGGCGTCATCGGACTCGGCGACATCGCCCAGAAGGCGTACCTGCCGGTCCTCACCACCCGCCCGGGGGTGGAGCTCCACCTGCAGACCCGCACGCCCGCCACCCTGGAACGGATCGGCGAGATCCACCACGTCCCGGCCGCGCGCCGGCACACCACCTTGGACGCGTTGCTCGCCGAGGGCCTCGACGCCGCCTTCGTGCACGCGCCGACCGCCGCCCACCCCGAGATCGTGTCGCGGCTGCTGGAGGCGGACGTCCCCACGTACGTGGACAAGCCCCTGGCCTACGAGCTGGAGGACTCGCGGCGGCTGGTCGAGCTGGCCGACGAGCGCGGGGTCTCCCTCGCCGTCGGCTTCAACCGCCGCCACGCCCCCGGCTACACGCAGTGCGCCGACCATCCGCGCGAACTCATCGTCATGCAGAAGAACCGGATCGGGCTGCCCGAGGACCCGCGGACGCTGGTCCTCGACGACTTCATCCACGTCGTCGACACCCTGCGCTTCCTGCTGCCGGGGGAGGCCGACCACGTCGACGTGCGGGCCGTGGTGCGCGAGGGGCTCATGCAGCAGGTGGTGCTCCAGATGTCCGGCGAC
Organism: Streptomyces sp. NPDC028314; assembly: GCF_055565795.1. Taxonomy (NCBI): domain Bacteria; kingdom Bacillati; phylum Actinomycetota; class Actinomycetes; order Kitasatosporales; family Streptomycetaceae; genus Streptomyces; species Streptomyces sp. NPDC028314. The sequence continues at coordinate 157,526 of NZ_JBVHTP010000017.1, read as the reverse complement.
GGCTTCACCGCCCTCGGCATCATGAACCGGCTGTCGGGTTCCACCGAGGAGGTCCTGGAGGTGTCCGGGCAGGACACCAAGCGGCAGGTGGTCAACCTCGCGGAGATCATCGACCACAAGGGGCAGCCCACCGTGCGCAGGCGCGGGGACTGGGTGTCCGTCGCCCGCCAGCGCGGTATCGAACAGGTCGTGGACGCCTTCCTGGAGGCAGTGGACACCGGCAAGACGCTGAGCGCCCGGGACGCGCTGCTCACCCACGAACTGTGCGAGCGCGTGGTGCGGTCGGCTCTGGAGCAGGCTTCCTGATCGAGCGCGCTCCCAGGGCCGCGCAGTACGCCGCCAGGGCGACGAGTGCCGCGCCCACCGGCCAGTCGCCGAAGCGGACGTAGAGCGTCGTGCCCCCGGCCAGCGGCACCCCGTACACCCGCGCCGCACTCGCGGACGTGGGCAGGGCCGGGCTGACCAGCTCGCCGGACGGGCCGTGCACCTCGCTGATCCCGGTGAGGGTGGCGTGCACCACCGGGCGGCCGGTCTCGGCCGCGCGCAGGGCGGCGAGCGAGGCGTGCTGGGCCGGGGCCCAGCTGTCCTGGAAGCTGGAGGTCGCCGACTGGGCGACGAGCAGGGCCGCCCCGTCCCGGGTCAGGCGCCGGCTCATGTCGGGGAAGGCCGACTCGAAGCAGACCAGCGGGCCGAGCCGGACCCCGGGCCGCCCCGGCAGTGGCATCAGCACCGGGGAGTCGCCCCGCATCCGGTCCTCGTCCGCCGCCTTGCCGACCGAGGTCGCCCAGCCGAACAGGGACCGGGCGGGTATGTACTCGCCGAAGGGAACCAGGCGCATCTTGTCGTACCGGTCGCCGGTGGGGCCCTGTGCGCCGATCAGCACGGAGCTCTTGTAGATCCCGGGGCGGTCACTGCGCCGGGCGTCCACGTTGACCAGCAGCGGCGCCCCCACCTCGGCGGACAGCGCCGCCAGCCGCCGTGTCAGGTCCGGACGGGCCGCCAGGTCCGCGCCAACGCTGCTCTCGCCCCACACCACCAGGTCCGGACGCTGCCCCGCCAGGCCCCGCGTCAGCCGCTCCCCGGCGTCGAACCGCCGCTCGGCGCTGTCCGGACCGTCCGCCACCGGGCCCGGCTGTACGACGGCCACGCGCAGCCCGCCCGACGGCTCCGGACGCGGCGCCCACAGCCAGGCCACCCCCGCCAGCACCGCACATCCCGTCACCCCGGCCACCGCCGGGACGCGCGCCCCCGGCACCGCGACCAGCAGCACCAGCCCGCAGTTCACCGCCACCACCAGCAGGCTCACCAGCCACACCCCGCCCACCGAAGCCAGCCGCAGCGCCGCCGGAACCTGCCACTGGCTGGCCCCGAGCAGGCCCCACGGCCCGCCCAGCCCCTGCCAGGACCGGGCCAGCTCCGAGAGCAGCCACGCGGCCGGTACGAGGACCAGCGAGGCCGTGGCGCGCCCGCGGGTCGGCGCCCCGCCGAGCAACTCCCGCACCAGCAGCGCCCAGGGGATCCACAGGAGCCCCAACAGTGCGGCGAGCACGGCCAGGAACACGTGCAGGCTCGGCAGCAGCCAGTGGTGCACGGCGAAGATGAACCCGGCGCCGCCGAGCCAGCCCTCCAGGGCCGCGCGCCGCCGCGTGGGGGCGGACCTCAGCAGCAGCATCCAGGGCACGAGGGCGACGTAGGCGAACCACCACAGCGCCGGGGCGGGGAAGGCGAGGGCGGGCAGCGCTCCGCAGGCGACCGCTGCCGCCGCACGCCACCACCGGTTCGGATTCGGGACCATGACGTGCCTCCCCTTCCAGTGTGGGACGGCCGGGCCGGATCAGCCCGGCAAGGGCTACGCGGACATGTGGCGCCACTTCTCGTGCACGGTGACCCCGGTGAGCCGCCAGCCGTCCCGGGTCCGGGCCAGCTCGAAGGCGTAGCGGCCGGCCGCGACGAAGTTCGGGGAGGTCACCGTCCCGTCGTACTCGGGACCGGCCAGCCGCATCGGGTTCAGGAAGTCGGCCCGCACCTCGGCCGTGTCACCGGGCGAACCGCCCAGGTCCTCCAGCCGGATCAGCCGGTTGACGATCAGGTGCTGGCGCACGGGGAAGAGCCGCATGGTCTCCGCGAGCCAGTCGGCCACCTCGGACGCCGGGCCCTCGACCCCGCCCGCGGAGCTGTAGTCGGCCCGTCCGGCGGGGGTGAACAGGGCGCGGTACGCGGCCCAGTCACCGTCGTCGACGGCCGCCGCGTACCCCGAGACCACCTCGTCGATAGCCAGCCGGTCCATTACCGTCGCGAGGTCCACACGCTGCGTCATCGGGACAGTGTGCGGGCGCGGACGCCCGAGGCCAAGGGGCGTGCGCGGACCGGATCTCCTTGCGAACGATCAATGGCGGGAACGCGCCTCCCGCTGGCGGACCACGACCAGGAACGTGTCACTGGCCAGGTCCATCACCACCTCGGCCGGCACGCCCTCGCGCAGCCGCTGCGCCGCGTACTCCTCCGCAGGCCAGCTTCCCCTCGGACTTCCGGCCGGAAAACGCTCCAACACCACACGACCCATGGGGCACCCCCTGGTTCTCGCCTTCAGGTCTCTCCAGGCACAACGACGCGGAGGCCGCCCGGGAACGTTCCCGGGCGGCCTCCGATTCACGCGAAGGGCTGGTGCGCGCTCCCGCTAGGAGCCGGACTCACCCGCGTGCGGGCTCAGCACGTCCGTGCCGATCAGCGCGAACAGGGCGATGCCCAGCAGGATGCGGTAGATCACGAACGGCATGAAGCTCTTCGTCGAGATGAATTTCATGAACCATGCGATCACGACGTAGCCGACGAAGAAGGCGATGACCGTCGCGAAGATCGTCGGCCCCCAGGAGATGTGCCCCGGGGTCTCGACCACGTCCTTGATCTCGAACGCACCCGAGGCGAGCACGGCCGGGATGGCCAGGAGGAAGGAATAACGCGCCGCGGCCTCGCGGGTGAAGCCCAGCAGCAGACCGCCGGAGATCGTCGCGCCGGAGCGGGAGACGCCCGGGATCAGGGCCATCGCCTGGCAGACACCGAAGATCAGACCGTCCTTGACCCCCAGCTCCTTGAGCGTCTTGCGCTCGCGGGTCGCCCGGTGCCGGCCGCCCTCCTCGTCACGTGCGGCCAGCCGGTCGGCGATGCCGAGCACGATGCCCATCACGATCAGGGTGGTGGCCGTCAGGCGCAGGTCCCGGGCCGGGCCCACGATCGCGTCCTTGAAGACGAGGCCGAGGACACCGATCGGGATCGAGCCGACGATCACCAGCCAGCCCATCTTCGCGTCCTGCTCGGAGCGCAGCGACCTGGTGTACAGGGACCGGAACCAGGTGGAGACGATCCGCGCGATGTCCTTGCGGAAGTAGATCAGCACGGCGGCCTCGGTGCCGATCTGCGTGATGGCTGTGAAGGCCGCTCCGGGATCGTGCCAGCCGGCGAAAGCCGCGGTCAGCCGCAGGTGGGCACTGGAGGAGATCGGGAGGAACTCCGTAAGCCCCTGGACGAGACCGAGGATTAGGGATTCGAACCAGCTCATGTCGGGGTGCGCTCGTCCTTGTGATCGTCGGGCAGTTCGCGTCCGATGCTAGGGCCCGTGGGGGGCGCCGCTGACCACAGGGGGGTGCTGGGGTGCGGGCTCGTACGCCGGCCCGGGTGCGGGGAGGGGAACGAGGCGGTGGCGCTTGCGCCAGGCGACGGCCCCCGCGACCACTCCGGAGACCGCGATGAAGCCGAACGCGGCGAGGAAGGCGGGCGAGCTCGGGGAGGACGCGCTGGCCCCCGCGATCACGTACGCGGCCGTGTTCGGTACCGTGCCGAGCGCGGTCGCCAGCAGGAACGGCAGCCACCCGCACCGGGACACCGCCGCACAGTAGTTGGCCGCCGCGAAGGGCACCCCGGGGAAGATCCGGATCGCCAGCATCGAGCGGAAGCCGTGCCGGCTCAGCTGCCCGTCGGCGGCCTGGAGCAGGCGGCCGCGCAGCAGCGGACGCAAAGCGCCCTGTCCCAACGCCCGGCCCAGACCGAAGGCGACGCCCGCGCCGAGCACCGTGCCGCCGACGGCCGCGACCAGGCCGAACTGGGTTCCGAAGACCGCTCCCGCGGCGAGGTTCAGCAGCGGCCGCGGCACGAACGCCGCCGTGCACAGGCCGTACGCCGCCGCGAACAGCAGCACCCCGGCGCCCACCGGGACCTCCGGGGGCCAGCCTTCCGACAGCAGGCGCTGGGGCTCGTACAGCAGCACGCACACGCCCGCCGCGGCGAGCAGCAGCACGAGCAGCGACAGCCGGGTCCACGGCGCGAGGAGGAGGGACATCCTGGGAGGGTAGACGACACATACGGCGTCGCGCCGTAATCCGGACCTCATGCGGCGGAACGCCCGGCGGCCTCCGGATGTCCCGCACGGGCCCGCGGGCAGCCGGACCTCGCCCCTTCCCGGGGATCCGCGGCCCGCCGCGCCGCGAAGCGCCCGGGGCAGTGACGAAGGACACTCCGGAGCCCGCCGGGACGGGCCGCGCGGAAACGCGACGCGCTGCCCCGAAACCCGGCGCACCGCGCGGAAACCCGCTGCACCGCGCGGAAATTCATTCGACGGCGCCCCGGGCGTTCGGCAGGATCAGGGGCATGTCCCGGTACGCCTTCCCCGCAGCGCCGTCCGCAGTCGCGGACGCGCCGGAGGCTGCCCTCCTCGCAGATGCGTCTGCCCCCGCCGCATTCGACGGCGCACGAAGCTGACCCTTCCCGGATCGTCCGGCGGACCCCGCAGGGGGAGGGTCGGTTCGCTCCAGGGGTCCCGTCTCCAGTTTCGGATCACACGGGAAGACATCATGGCCAAGACGGCCTTCGTGCGCAGCAAGCCGCACCTCAACATCGGCACCATGGGACACGTCGACCACGGGAAGACCACCCTCACCGCCGCCATCACCAAGGTCCTCGCCGAGCGCGGCGGCGCCTCGTTCGTGCCGTTCGACCGCATCGACCGGGCCCCCGAGGAGGCCCGGCGCGGGATCACCATCAACCTCACGCACGTCGAGTACGAGACGGACACCCGGCACTACGCCCACGTCGACATGCCGGGCCACGCCGACTACATCAAGAACATGGTCACGGGTGCGGCCCAGCTCGACGGGGCGATCCTGGTCGTCTCCGCGCTCGACGGGGTCATGCCGCAGACCGCCGAGCACGTGCTGCTCGCCCGCCAAGTCGGCGTCGACCACATCGTGGTGGCCCTCAACAAGGCCGACGCCGGGGACCCCGAGCTCACCGACCTGGTCGAGCTGGAGGTCCGCGAGCTGCTCACCTCGCACGGCTACGGCGGCGACACCGCCCCGGTCGTACGGGTCTCCGGACTCGGGGCGCTGGAGGGCGACCCGCGCTGGACCGGGGCGATCGAGGCGCTGCTGGACGCGGTGGACACGTACGTCCCGATGCCGGTGCGGTACACGGACGCGCCGTTCCTGCTGCCGGTGGAGAACGTGCTGACCATCACCGGGCGCGGGACCGTCGTGACCGGCGCCGTCGAGCGCGGCAGCGTACGGCTCGGCGACCGGGTGAGCGTGCTCGGCGGCGACGGGGAGCCGGTGGAGACGGTCGTGACCGGGCTGGAGACCTTCGGCAAGCCGATGGAGTCCGCCGAGGCCGGGGACAACGTCGCGCTGCTGCTGCGCGGCGTCCCGCGCGAGGGGGTGCGCCGCGGGCACGTGGTCGCCGCGCCCGGGAGCGTGGCGCCGAGCCGCCGCTTCACGGCCCGGGTGTACGTGCTGTCCGCCCGGGAGGGCGGCCGTGCGACGGCGATCGCGTCCGGCTACCGGCCGCAGTTCTACATCCGCACCGCGGACGTGGTCGGGGACGTGGACCTGGGCGAGGCCGGTGTGGCGCGGCCCGGGGAGACGGTCACAATGACCGTCGAACTGGGGCGGGACGTTCCGCTGGAGTCCGGTCTCGGCTTCGCGATCCGTGAAGGCGGGCGCACCGTCGGCGCCGGGACGGTGACCGCCGTCCTGTAGGGACCCGCTGTGGTGGCGGCGGCCGGTCTGGGCCAGACTGCCGTCACCACAGGCACGGCCCCGCGACGGGGCACGGGACAGAGGGGCGGGCGGCGATGAGCGGCGATACGGCACTGGTGCTCGGTGGCGGGGGACTCACCGGGATCGGCTGGGAGAGCGGAATCCTGTACGGGCTCGCCCGGGCGGGCGTCGACCTGTCCACCGCCGACCTCGTCGTCGGCACCTCGGCCGGCTCGGTGGTGGGCGCGCAGCTCACCTCCGGACTGCTGTCCCCGCAGGAGCTCTACGAACGCCAGCTGGGCGACGCCTCCGGCGAGACCGCGGCCAGGCTCGGGGCGGGGATCGTCGCGCGGTACGCCGTCGCGATGGCCCGGTCGCGGGACGCCGTCGGCTACCGCAAGCGGATCGGCGCGTACGCCCTGGCCGCGGCGGGCACCGCCCGGGAGGCGGAGCGCCGCGAGGTGCTCAAGGGCCGGCTCGTCTCCCACGAGTGGCCGCAGCGGCGCCTGGTCGTCACCGCCGTGGACACCCTGACCGGGGAACTGGCCGCCTTCGACCGCAAGAGCGGAGCCGGGCTGGTGGACGCCGTGTCGGCGAGCTGCGCCGTGCCCGGGGTGTGGCCGCCCGTGACCGTGGACGGGCGGCGGTTCATGGACGGCGGGGTCCGCTCCGCGACCAACGCCGATCTCGCGGCCGGCTGCGCCCGGGTGGTGATCCTCGCGCCGATGAGCCTCGGGTCCGGGATGGTCCCCTCGCCCGCCGCGCAGGCCGCCCGGCTGCGGGCGGCCGGGGCCCGGGTGCTGCTGATCACCCCGTCCGCGGCCGCGCGCAAGACCTTCGGGCGCAACGTCCTGGACCCCGCCCGGCGGGCACCGGCGGCGCGCGCGGGCCTGGCGCAGGCGGCCGCGCACGCGGCCGAGGCGGCGGCGGTCTGGGCGGCCTGACATCTGGGCGGCCTGACAATGGTGGGGTGAGCGACGAACAGATCCCGGTGATCCGGGACGTGGGCCAGGGCACCGCCAAGCTGATGCCGGACGTGGACCGGGAGCGGGCCTGGCTGCTGACCGTCGACGGGGCACCCCAGTCCTACGTGGACCTGGACGAGCCGGAGCACCTGGAGTTCGAGTACGTACGGCGGCTCGCGCACGTGCTCGACTGCGCGGCGCCGCCGGGGGCCGCGCTGGACCTCCTGCACCTGGGCGGCGGCGCGCTGACGCTGCCGCGCTACGCCGCGGCGACCCGTCCGGGGTCCCGGCAGCGGGTGGTGGAGTTCGACGCCGCTCTGGTGGAGCTCGTGGCGGAGCACCTGCCGCTGGGGGAAGGGGCCGGGATCACGGTGCACTCCGCCGATGCGCGGGCCTGGCTGGAGGGGGCTCCGGCGGCGAGCGCGGACGTGCTGGTCGCCGACGTGTTCGGGGGCTCGCGGGTGCCGGCGCAGCTGACCTCCGTGGAGTACGCGCGGGAGGCGGCGCGGGTGCTGAGGCCCGGCGGGCTGTACGCGGCGAACCTCGCGGACGGGGCGCCGTTCGGGTTCCTGCGGGCGCAACTGGCGAACTTCGGGTCCGTGTTCGGGGAGCTCGCGCTGATCGCCGAGCCGGGGGTGCTGCGGGGGCGGCGCTTCGGGAACGCCGTGCTGGTGGCTTCGGACCGGGAGATCCCGGTGGGGGCGCTGGCCCGGCGGTGCGCGGCGGACGCGTTCGCCGCCCGGGTGGAGGCGGGGGCGGGGCTGGCCCGGTTCATGCGCGGGGCGGTGCCGGTCGGGGACGCGGAGGCGGTGGCCTCGCCGGAGCCCCCGGCGGGGGCGTTCAGCGTGGGCTGAGCGGGGCCGGGGCGGTGCCGACGCGGGGCCGTTGGGGCCGGGCGGGGCCGGGCGGGCCGGCGCGGTCCGGGTGGGGGCAGAGCCCCGCGCCTCACACTCCGGCGGGGGCGGCCTCAACGGGGGCGGGGGCGGGCTTCCGGGGTTTGCGGGTCATCCGGCGGACGTCCGGGACCAGCAGGACGAGGGCGGTGACCAGGACGACGAGGCAGGCGCAGCCCCACAGGGCCGCAGTGCGGCCGACGGCCGTTTCGACCGGGCCCGCCACGGCGGTGGCCAGCGGGAGCATGGACACCGAGCCGAACCAGTCGTAGGCGGAGACGCGGGAGAACTTCTCCTCCGGGACCTCCTGGTGCATGGTCGTCATCCAGTTGACGCCGAACACCTCGATGGCCAGGCCGCTCACGAACATCACCACGCACAGCCCCCACACGGGCAGGGGCACGGCCAGCCCCGCCGACGGCAGCGCCAGCGGGAACACGCAGAGGGTGCCGACCAGCAGCAGCCGGCGCGGCTTCCAGGCCATCATCAGCACGGCCCCGGCGATGGTCCCGACCCCGAAGAAGGCCAGCGCGACGCCCCACGGGGCCGGCCCGCCAAGCCGGTCCCGGGCGACCAACGGCCCGTACACCGCCTCGGCGGCGCCGACGACCGCGACGACGACGGAGAACTGGAGCACGATGCTCCACAGCCACGGGCGGGTCCTGAACTCCACCCAGCCCTCGCGCAGGTCGGACAGCAGCCCGCCGCCCGGGCCCCGGTCGGGGATGTGGCTGACGTCGAGGAAGGCGCGCAGGGCTCCCGCGAGGGCGAAGGCGACCGCGTCCACGGCGAGCACCCAGCCGGGGCCGATGGCGGCGATCATGGCCCCGCCGAGGGCGGCACCGCCGATGCCGGCGCCGTTCATGGCCATCCGGAACAGTGCGAAGGCGCGGTTGGCGTGCTCGCCCGAGACGCTGGAGAGCAGCATGCCCTCGGCGGCCGGGTTGAAGAAGGCCGTACCGGTGCCGCAGAGCGCGGTGAGCAGCATCATCTGCCACAGCTGCGGGTCCCCGGCCAGGACGAGCACGGCGAAGGCGGCCTGCGAGGCGCAGTTCAGGGCGTTCGCCGCGACCATCACGCGGTGCCGCGGCAGCCGGTCGGCGATGGCTCCGCCGATGAGGAGGAAGAGGACGAGCGGCAGCGTACGGGCGGCCGCGACGAGGCCGACGTCGCCCCCGGACCCGCCGGCTTCCAGGACGGCGAACGCGGCCGCGATGAGCGCTCCGTGGCTGCCGAGGTTCGTGACGACCGCCGCGCCCGTCAGCAGGCTGTAGTTGCGGCCCGCCCAATCGGGACGGCGGCGCTTTCCGGACGTTCGGGACGGATCGGCGAGGGGAGTGCTCACCCCCGGACTATCCCCGTCCCGGGCCGAGAATCCAAACGGGTTGTCGGCCCGGGGGACGGGAAGGCGGGAACGGCCGAGGCATCGGCCGGCGCATCGGCCCGCGTGTCGACCCGCGGATCAGCGCGCGGATCAGCCCGCGGATCAGTGCGCGACGGGGCCGCGGATCAGCTCGCGTTGAGGCGGACCGAGCTCAGGATCTTCTCGAACGTCTCCTGAGTGACCTCCCCGGGGACGCCGGCGGCGCTGTAGAGGACCCAGCTCGCGAAGTCACCGTTGGTGGTCTTGAAGCTGAAGGCGATGCTCTTGCCGTCCGAGGAGCACTTGTTCTCCTTCGGCAGGCCCGTCACCGAAGCGGTCGCCATGTGCCCCTTGAGGCCGGAGGCGGTCGTGTACTCCTTGGGGTCGGTGACCTTGGTGGTGCCCTTCGGGGCCTTCTGCGCGTATCCGGCGAACGCCCAGTTGCCGGCCTCGTTGCGCGCGGCCTCGGCGGTGTCCTTCGCCCCCTGGCCGCCCTTGGTGCCGGTGCCGCCGAGCGCGGTCGTCTCCTCGCTGCCGTTCTTGTCGGAGTCGACCTTGCACCAGTCCTGCTTGAGGTACGCGGGCGCGGACATCATGACGACCGGCGAACCGTCGTTCTTGGCCTCGTCCTCGAAGCCGATGGAGTAGCCGGAGCTGAGGACCTCCCACTCCGGCGGGACGTCGAAGGCGGTGCCGTACTTCGGGTTGACGACCACCTTCCAGCCCGGGATCACCGGCTTCACCTCGCCGCCGGCGCGCGGGTTCCCGGTCGGGGCGGCCGGGGCGGCGGAACTGGCGGCGGGAGAAGAGGAGGCGGCGGCGGGCTTGTCGTTCGCCTCGGTGCCCTTCTCGTCCCGGGTCAGCACGAAGGTGCCGGTGACGGCGGCCGTCACGGCAACCGCCGCGGCCGCGACGATCGCCACGGTCTTGGTGGAGTAGGGGCTCCCGCCGCCGCGCTGGGGCTGCTGCGGGGTCTGCTGGGTCTGCTGTCCCCACGGCTGGACGGGCGGGGGCGTCTGGTAGCCCGCCTGGGGATATCCGTAGCCGGGCTGCTGCTCACCGAACCCCGGCTGCGGCTGCTGCTGGTACGGGTTCGGCTGCCCCGGCTGCTGCTGGTACGGGTTCTGTTGCGCGTCCTGGGGGTTGTGCTCGCCCCCGGGCGGCTGCTGCTGTCCTGGCCACATGGCCGGTAACGATAGTGGGAGCGGGCACCGGGAGCCACGGCCGCCCCCGGATCAGGTCTGGCCAAGCACATCTACTCACGGGTAACCTCGCGCTTCATGAGCGCAGAACAGATGAACGTGGGCGAACTGCTCGCCGCGACCGTGCCCATGGCACGCACCCTGAACCTCGAGTTCCTGGAGACCACCCCGGAGCGCGCGGTCGTCCGCCTGCCGGACCAGCCCGACTACCACAACCACGTCGGCGGGCCGCACGCCGGCGCCATGTTCACGCTGGCCGAATCCGCGAGCGGTGCGATCGTCCTGGCCGCCTTCGGCGACCAGCTCTCGCGAGCCGTGCCGCTGGCCGTCAAGGCCGAGATCGGCTACAAGAAGCTGGCCAAGGGCGTCGTCACCGCCACCGCCACCCTCGGCCGCCCGGCCGCCGATGTCGTCGCCGAACTCGACGCGGGCGGCCGCCCCGAGTTCCCGGTGACCATCGCCATCCAGCGCGAGGACGAGGCCGTGACCGGCGAGATGACGGTCGTCTGGACGCTTCGGCCCAACGCCTGAGGCGCACGCACGGAGGGGAGTGTGGGGCCGCACCCGAGGGAGGTGCGGCCCCACACGCGCGTCGGCTCCGGGCCGGGCGCGGTGGAACCCGTCGTACGGGACTGCATCGCGCGGGGAGACCGGACCGAGGCGCGGGTCCGGAGCCAGGACGAGCCGCGCGGGGAAGCCGACGGCGTGCCGCCGCCGCAGGGCTGAACCTCGGGGCTCGCGGTGGCGCGTCTGAGCGGGCCCGGCCGCCCGGCGCCGCACAGTGGGCGCGGGAGCGGTCCGGCGCGGGCCGCTCCCACCGACGCCGACGCCGCAGGGGGCGCCCATGAGCGAGCCCGTGTCCAGACGTTCCGCGCTGCGGATGCTCGGGGCGGCGGCCGCCGCGCTGGGGGCGACGGGCTGCGTGGCCACGGTGCCGCCGGGCAAGGTCCCCCCTACGGTGTCACCCGCCCCCGGGGCCGCCGGGAAGCCGGCGGGCGCGGCACGCGTCGACGCCCTCCTGGACGAGCTCACCCTCGACGAGAAGACCGCCCTGCTGCACGGCGCCCCGGACCCCGCCCCGCTCGGCCAGGCGGGCTACCTGCCCGGCGTCCCCCGCCTGGGCATCCCGGAGCTGCGGTTCGCCGACGGGCCCGCCGGGGTCCGCGTCGCCGAGCCCGCCACCGCGCTCCCCGCCCCCGTCATGCTGGCCTCCGCCTTCGACCCCGTCCTGGCCCGGGAGTACGGCCGGGTCATCGGCCGCGAGGGCCGGGCGCTCGGCCAGGACGTACTGCTCGCCCCGATGGCCAACCTGATCCGCACCCCCTTCGCCGGGCGGAACTTCGAGACGTTCGCCGAGGACCCGAAGCTGACGGCCGACCTGGTCGCCGAGACCGTCCGGGGGATCCAGGACGAAGGGCTGATCGCCACCGTCAAGCACTTCGCCCTCAACAACCAGGAACAGGGCCGCGAGACCGTCGACGCGGTCGCCGCCGAGCAGACCCTGCACGAGACCGAACTGCGGGGCTTCGAGGCAGCGGTGGCCGCCGGCGCCGGCTCGGTGATGGGCGCCTACAACAAGGTCAACGGCGTCTACGCCTGCGAGAACAAGCACCTGCTCGACGAAGTGCTGCGCGGCCGCTGGGGATTCGACGGCTGGGTGATGTCCGACCGGGGCGCCACCCACGGCACCGTGGCCTCCATCACCGCCGGACTCGACATGGAGATGCCCGGCGGCACCCACTTCGGCGCCCCGCTGCGCGAAGCGGTGGGCGGCGGCTCCGTCCCGCAGGACGCGCTGGACCTCGCGGTACGCCGGATCCTGACCACCCTGGACCGCTTCGGGCTGCTCGCCGCACGCCCCGCGGCCCGGCCCGTCCGCGATGCCTTCGCCGGGGCCCGGGTGGCGCGGAAAGTGGCCACCGCCGGTGCGGTGCTGCTGCGCAACGAGCACGGAACCCTGCCGCTCACCGGCGCCGCGGCCCGCTCGATCGCCGTGGTCGGGCCGACCGGCCAGGTGCCCTTCGTCAGCGGCGGGGGCAGCGCGCACGTGGCCGCCGGGAAGGCGCCCTCCCCGCTCGCCGCCATCGAGCGGCGCGCCGGCAACGGGGCCACCGTCCGCTACGCCCTCGGCGAGGACCTGTACGGCCGGGCGCTCCCGCCGGCCCTGCTGACCCCGCCCGCAGCCCTGGACGACCGGGCCGTGGACGCCGGGCAGCGCTTCAGCCACGAGGGGGAGTTCACCCTGGCCGCCCCCGACGAGTGGACCCTGCTCGTCCACTACACCGGCAGACGGCCCTCCGTACGGCTCGACGGGGAGGAACTGTTCCCCGTACGGCAGGGGGTGGCCGAGCACTTCACGGGCGGACTGCTCGGCTCCGCCCCCGACGGGCTGGCCGTCCGCCGCCGCACGGTCGCGCTCAAGGCGGGCACCCACCGCCTCGCGGTGACCGCGGAGGGCGGGGACAAGGGCCAGCGCTTCCGCCTCCGGCACACCACGAACGCGAGCCGGGCCGCCGATGTCGCCGAGGCCGTGAAGACCGCCGGGGCGGCCCGCAGCGTGGTGCTGTTCGCCTACGGGGACGCCACCGAGGGCAGCGACCGGAGCTCGCTCGCGCTGCCGGGCGGCCAGGCGGCGCTGATCGAGGCGGTCGCCGCCGCCAACCCGAACACCACAGTGGTACTCAATACCCCCTCGAGCACGACCATGCCCTGGCTCGCGCGTACCGGCGCCGTCCTCCAGATGTACTACCCGGGCCAGGAGGGCGCGGGAGCCACCGCCGACCTGCTCTTCGGGGACGTGGATCCGGGCGGCCGGCTCACCCAGACCTTCCCCGCCGACGAGCGGGCGACCCCGGTCGGCGGGGACCGGCTGCGCTACCCGGGCGTGGGCGGCCGGCAGGAGTACGCCGAGGGCGTCCACGTCGGCCACCGCTGGTACGACGCGCAGCAGGTCGCCCCGCTGTTCCCCTTCGGACACGGGCTCTCGTACACGACGTGGGCGTACGAGAAGCTGGACGTGCGGCCGGAGCGGGGCGGACTGCGCGTGGAGTTCACGGTCCGCAACACCGGCCGTCGCAAGGGCACGGAGGTGGCGCAGGTGTACGTCGGCCCGTCGGCGGCGCTCAGGCTGGACCAGCCGGTGCGCACCCTGGCCGCGTACCGGCGGATCACCCTGGCGCCGGGCCAGGCGCAGCGGGTCGCCGTGGACGTGGACGCGCGCACGCTGTCGTCGTGGGACCCGGAACAGCACACCTGGGTGGTGGGTTCCGGTCCCCGGGAGGTCTTCGCGGGCCGTTCCTCGCGCGAACTGCCGCTGCGGACGAAGGCTGTGGTGGCAAGCCGATAGGCTGCCCGTTCGGCGTGTCACAGGGGGCGCGCCGGAGACGACTCTGGAGGACGTACCGGTGCACATCCAGGAATGGCTGGAGACGATTCCGGCGGTCAGCGTCTATCTCCTGGTGGGGCTGGTCATCGGGCTGGAAAGTCTGGGCATCCCGCTGCCCGGGGAGATCATCCTGGTCAGCTCGGCCCTGCTGGCCTCGCAGCACGGGGACATCGACCCGGTGGTGCTCGGCATCTGCGCGATCGTCGGGGCCATCGTGGGCGACTCGATCGGCTACGCGATCGGCCGACGGGGCGGGAAGCCGCTGCTGGAGAAGCTGGGCAGGCGCTTCCCGAAGCACTTCGGGCCCGAGCACGTGGCCCTGGCGGAACGCTCCTTCGACAAGTGGGGCATGTGGGCCGTCTTCTTCGGGCGGTTCGTGGCGCTGCTGCGGATCTTCGCGGGGCCGCTGGCGGGTGTGCTGCACATGCCGTACTGGCGGTTCCTGATCGCGAACGTCCTCGGCGGGATCCTCTGGGCGGGCGGCACCACCGCCGTCATCTACTCGGTCGGGATCGTCGCCGAGCCGTGGCTGAAGCGGTTCTCCTGGCTGGCGCTGCTGGTGGCCGTGCTGATCGGGCTCACGGTCACGCTGGTGCTGCGCAGCCGGATGAAGAAGGCGGCGGCCGCGGTCCGGGAGCAGCCCGAGCCGGGCGTACCGGCCCAGGCGGCCCCGACGGCCCCGGCGCGCGTCTCCGACTGACCCTCCCGCACCGCGCCGGCGCCCCGGATCCGGGGCGCCGGGCCGACGGAGGTGTGCCCGGCGCCACCTTGACGGCAGGGCTCAGGCGTCCGGGGCCAGCGCGGCGCGGTGCTGCCGGGTGAGCTCCGTGTACATCAGGGCGTTGACCTTGATGCCCTCGCGCTCCTCCGCGGTCAGCTCCCGCCGCACCTTGGCCGGGACGCCCGCGACCAGTGAGCCGGGCGGGACCACCATGCCCTGCGGGACCAGCGCCTGCGCGGCGACCAGCGAGCCGGCGCCGATCACCGCCCCGTTCAGTACGGTCGCGCCCATCCCGATGAGGCAGTCGTCCTCGACGGTGCAGCCGTGCACCACCGCGTTGTGGCCGATGGAGACGCGCTCGCCGATGGACACCGGGAAGCCGGGGTCCACGTGGACGGTGCAGTTGTCCTGCACGTTGCTGTCGGCGCCCAGCGTGATCGGGCCGCAGTCCGCGCGCAGCACGGCCGAGTACCAGATGCTCGCCCCCGCGCCCAGGGTGACCTCACCGATCACCACGGAGGTCGGCGCCGTGAAGGCCGTGGGGTCGACGACCGGCTGCTTTCCGCCCACGCCCGCCACGAGTGCCTGGGCCGGCTGCTGCGTCATGTTCTCTTCCCTCTGTTCCGTGTTCTCCGGGATGCCGCGCTCACAGCACGGTAGGCCACCGGGTCCGGGCGCCGGAGATGGGGTGAAGATCACGGCGCGGCAGGGCGCCGGGCACGTTACGGTGACCGGGTGCCGAAGAACCAGAACACGTTCTCATCCCTGCGCCGCAGGATGGTCAACCGCGCCGTCCACGCGGGCTGGCGCTGGATGCAGCGGGCCGGCGCCGTCACGGCCGAGACCCCCGGACGGCTGCGCTTCGGTGCCATCGGGCACGGCACCCGGCTCGCCTTCCCCCAGGGCACCGTCTTCGGCGAGCCCTGGATCCGGCTCGGGGAGCACTGCATCATCGCCGAGCAGGTCACCCTCACCGCCGGGATGATGCCGGACCTCGACCTCGGTCCGGAGCCGATGCTGGTCCTGGGCAACGGAGTGGTCCTCGGCCGGGGCAGCCACGTCATCGCGGACACCCGGATCAGCATCGGGGACGACACCTTCTGCGGGCCCGGGGTGTACATCACCTCCACCAACCACAGTTACGACGATCCGCACGAGCCCGTCGGCAAGCAGTGGCCCCGCAGCGCCCCCGTGGAGATCGGCCCGGGCTGCTGGCTCGGGACCGGGGCGGTGATACTGCCCGGGGCGAAGCTGGGCCGCAACGTGGTGGTGGCCGCGGGGGCGGTCGTACGGGGCGAGGTACCCGACCACGCGGTGGTTGCGGGGGCGCCGGCGCGCATCGTCCGGCGGTGGGAGCCCGCGACGGGCTGGCAGCCGCCGCTGCGCACCCCGGCGCCGGTGCCGATAGCCGACGGGGTCACCCCGGAGCAGCTGCGCGCGCTGGCGGAGCTGGAGGCGTCCGGACAGCGCACGGCCGAGACCGCGGGCGACCCGGCGTAGGCCGTCCGATTCCCGCCCGGCGCATCCCTCAGCCGGCGGCCAGCAGGACCGTTCCCGCGAGGGCGAGTCCGGCCCCGGCGGCCTGGACGGTCCGCAGCCGCTCCTTGAGCACGACGAAGGCCGCGAGCGCGGTGATCACCGGGTACAGCGAGGAGAGCACGGCGGCCACGGTGACCGGTCCGCTCTGGGCGGCGACGGAGTAGGTGCCGTTCGCCGCGACGTCGGCGAGGCCGACGAAGGCCAGCGCGGGCAGCAGCCCCCACAGGATCCGCGGGCCGCCGTCCGCCGGGAGGGCCGGGGTGCCGCGCCGGGCCTGGACCCACAGGGCCGCACCGCCCGCGGCCACGTTGGTCACCCGCTGTACGAACAGGGCCAGGAACAGCCCGGTGAGGGTGGTGGAGGCGTGCGAGATCAGGGCCATCACCGCGCCGAACCCGAAGGCCGCGACCAGGGTGAGGACGACGGCCTGCCGCTGTACGGGCGCTCCGCGCAGTTCCGGGCCGCCGGCGAGCACGATCCCCACGACGGCCACGGCGATCCCGGCGAACTGGCCGGGTCCCGGCCGCTCGCCGAGCGCCAGCCCGGCCCCGACCGGCACGACCACTCCGAGCGAGCCCAGCGGGGACACCACGCCCATCGGGCCGAGGGCCAGTGCCTTGTAGAAGCTGAGCATCGCCACCGGTCCGACCAGCCCGGCACCGACCGCGAACCACAGCTGCGGCCCGGCCTCCCGCCACGCGCCGGTGCCGAGCACGACCGCGCCGAGCACGACGACGGCGACGATCTGCGAGACGACGACCACCGTGAGCGCCGGTATGCGGCGGGTCAGCAGCCCGCCGCCGAAGTCGGCTAGGCCCCACAACACGGCTGTGGCCAGGGCGAACAGGGTGGTCATGGCAGGACCTCGCAGTACAGTGCATTGAACGGTGAAGTACAGCGCACAGTAGTCCACTCCATTGGACCCTGTCATTCAAAATATTGGACGCCGAAAGCAGGGGGCGGTACGTTGTCGGATCTCGAGGACCTCACCCAGGCACTCGCCCGGAACCTCAAGCGCTGGCGCGGCGAGCGCGGTTTCACCCTGGAGGCGCTGGCGGCCAGGGCCGGGGTCAGCCGCGGGATGATCATCCAGATCGAGCAGGCCCGGACGAACCCCAGCGTCGGAACCACCGTCAAACTGGCCGATGCCCTCGGCGTGAGCATCACGACCCTGCTCGACCGGGACCGCGGCCCGCAGGTGCACCTGGTGCTGCCCGGGCAGGGGGTCAGGATGTGGTCCACCGAAGGCGGCAGCGGCGCGACCATGCTGCTCGGAGACGACCGGCGCGGGCCGCTGGAGGTGTGGACCTACCGCCTGGAGCCGGGCGAGGGCACGGCATCGGACCCCCACCCGGCAGGCACCTTGGAGATGCTGCACATCACGGCCGGAACCCTCACGCTGCTCGTCGACGGGGAGGCGTACGAGGTGCCGGCGGGCGGGGCCGTCTCCTTCGAGGCCAACGCCCCCCACGAGTACCGCAACGACGGGACCGAGCCGATGGAGATGACCATGGCGGTCTCGATCCCGCCCGTGAGCGTGCCGTAGGCGCGGCGGCCGCGCACCGGGTCAGAGAGCGGGGATCTCGATCGCCGGGCAGCGGTCCATGACCATCTCCAGCCCGGCCTCGCGGGTACGGGCGAACGCGGTCTCGTCGACCACGTTCAGCTGGAACCAGACCGCCTCCGCTCCGGCGGCCACGGCCTCGTCGGCGACCGCGCCGGCGAGGGCGCTGTTCACGAAGACGTCCACCACGTCCACCTTGAAGGGGATCTCCCCGAGCGAGGCGTACCCCTGCTCCCCGTGCACCGTCTCCGCCTTGGGATGTACGGGGATCACGCGCTTGCCGAACCGCTGGAGGACCCGGGCCACGCCGTAGGCCGCCCGGTCCTCGTTGTTGGACAGGCCCACCACGGCCCAGGTGTCGCCGAGTTCGGTGAGGATCTTGCGGATGGTTGCCGGGTCGCCGTACACGTGCGCCGCCTCCTGCTGGTCCGGTGCTGCTCGCGGGGCGGGCCGGATACCGGCCCGCAGCGGGATCAACCGCGAAGGTACGGGTCCGATTCCCGGCGCCCCCCGTACCCCCGGTTCTCCCTCAGCCGTACCGCCCGCACCGGGCACGAGGTGCCGCCGGGGCCGGGGCCCGGGGCCGGGGGCTGCGGGCGATCTCGGGCCCGCGCGCCACGGCTTAGGGTGGAGCGGTGAAGGCAGACCAGTACGTGACGGTGGCCCGCGAGGGCGTGCACGAGTCCGAGATCAACCGCTCGCGGTTCCTGTGCTCGCTCGCGCCCGCCGCGACCGAGCAGGAGGCGCAGGACTTCGTCGCGCGCATCCGCAAGGAGCACCCCACCGCCACGCACAACTGCTACGCCTACGTGATCGGCGCCGACGCCTCCGTCCAGAAGGCCAGCGACGACGGCGAGCCCGGCGGCACCGCCGGCGTGCCCATGCTGCAGATGCTGACCCGGCGGGACATCCGCTACGCGGTGGCCGTCGTCACCCGCTACTACGGCGGGGTGAAGCTCGGCGCCGGCGGACTGATCCGGGCCTACGGCGGAGTCGTCGGCGAGGCCCTCGACGCCCTCGGCACCGTCACCCGGCGCCGCTACCGGCTGGCCACCGTCACCGTCGACCACCAGCGCGCCGGCAAGACCCAGAACGACCTGCGCTCCACCGGCCGGACGGTGGTCGACCTGCGCTACGGGACCGCCGTGGAGATCGAGGTGGCCCTCCCGGAGGCCGAGCTGCCCGCCTTCGAGGCCTGGCTGGCCGACAGCACCGCGGGCAGCGCCACCCTCACCCTGGGCGGGGAGACCTACGCGCCCTGAAGAGCGGCCTCGCAGGCCCCGGTGACGGGTTAGCGTAGAGGGGGCACAGGGCCAGAGGACGACCAGGGGGAGACGGCATGCGCGGCGGGGCCGGCGAGTGAAGTTCCTGCACACCTCCGACTGGCACCTCGGGCGCTCCTTCCACCGCGTGAACATGCTCGCAGCCCAGGCCGACTTCATCGACCACCTCGTCGCGGCCGCCGGGGAACACGAGGTCGACGCCGTCCTCGTCGCCGGGGACATCTACGACCGCGCGGTGCCCCCGCTGCCCGCCGTCGAGCTGTACGACCGGGCCCTGCACCGGCTGGCCGACCTCGGGGTGCCGACCGTGATGATCTCCGGGAACCACGACTCCGCCCGCCGCCTGGGTGTCGGCGCCGGGCTGATCGACCGGGCCGGGATCTTCCTCAGGACCGATCCCGCGGGCTGCGCCGACCCCGTGGTGCTGGCCGACGTACACGGTGACGTGGCGCTGTACGGGCTGCCGTACCTCGAACCCGCCCTGGTGAAGGAAGCCTTCGGGGCGGAGAAGGTCAGCCACGAGGCGGTGCTGGGCGCGGCCATGGAGCGGATCCGGGCCGACCTGGCCGGCCGCGCGCCCGGAACCCGCTCGATCGTCCTCGCGCACGCCTTCGTCACCGGCGGGCAGAGCAGCGACAGCGAGCGCGACATCACCGTCGGAGGCGTCGAGGCCGTGCCCGCCGCGGTCTTCGACGGGGTGGACTACGCCGCCCTCGGCCACCTCCACGGCTGCCAGAAGATCAACGAACGGGTCCGCTACTCCGGTTCCCCGCTCGCCTACTCCTTCTCCGAAGCCGACCACCGCAAGACGATGTGGCTGATCGAGCTCGGCGCGGAAGGCGAGCTGGTGAGCGCCGAGCGGATCGACACCCCCGTCCCGCGGCCCCTCGCCCGGATCCGGGGACGGCTGGACGGGCTCCTGGCCGACCCGGCCCTCACCGTCTGCGAGGACTCCTGGGTCGAGGCCACCCTCACCGACCCGGTCCGGCCCGAAGACCCGATGGCACGCCTCGCCGCCCGCTTCCCGCACACCCTCAGCCTCGCCTTCGACCCCGAAGGCCGCGAGGAGGACAGCGGAACCTCGTACGCCCAGCGCCTCAAGGGCCGCAGCGACCAGGAGATCGCCGAGGACTTCGTCGCCCACGTACGCGGGGGCGGCTTCGCCGACGAGGCCGAACGGGCCGTGCTGCAGGGCGCCTTCGACGACGTACGGGCCCAGGCCCAGCACGAGGAGACCGCCCGATGAGGCTGCACCGGCTCAAGGTCACGGCCTTCGGACCCTTCGCCGAACCCCAGGAGATCGACTTCGACGCCCTGTCCGGCGCCGGGATCTTCCTCCTGCACGGCCCCACCGGCGCGGGCAAGACCTCCGTCCTCGACGCCGTCTGCTACGCCCTGTACGCGTCCGTCCCCGGAGTCCGCCAGAACCCGGGCACCAGCCTGCGCAGCGACCACGCGTCCCCCGACACCCCCACCGAAGTCACCCTCGAACTCACCGCGGGCGGCCGCAGGCTGGAGATCACCCGCAGGCCCGAACAGGACCGGCCGAAGAAGCGCGGCACCGGGACGACCAAGGACAAGGCCCAGAGCTGGCTCCGCGAACACCTCGACGGCGCATGGCAGGGGCTGAGCCGGTCGCACCAGGAGATCGGCGAGGAGATCGAACAGCTCCTCGGCATGAGCCGCGACCAGTTCTGCCAGGTGGTCCTGCTGCCCCAGGGAGAGTTCGCGCAGTTCCTGCGGGCCGGCGCCGAAGCCCGGGGCCGGCTGCTCGGGCGGCTCTTCGACACCCGCCGCTTCGCCGCCGTCGAAACCCTGCTCGCGGAGCGCCGCCGGGCCGCCGAGGCCAAGGTGCGCACCGGCGACGAGAAGGTCCTCGGCACCGCCCAGCGCCTCGCCCAGGCCGCCGGGGACAGCGCCGACCTGCGCGCCTGGCCGCTGCCCCGCCACCAGCCCGGCGACCCCGGCCTCGCCGAGGCCGTCCGGGCCTGGGCGGCGGTCGCCCGGTGCGCCGCCCGGGAGCGGCTGACCGTCGCGGAGTACGCCCTGGCCGCCGTCGAGGGACGGTACGCCGCCGCCCGGCGGGCCGCCGAGGACGCGCGCGAGCTCGACCGGCTCCAGCGCCGGCACGCCGAGACCACCCGCCGGGCGGCCCTCCTCGCGCAGGCCGCGCCCGAGCGGGAGCGGGTGCGGGCCCTGCTGGACCGGGCCCGCCGGGGTTCTTTGGTGGCCCCCGCCCTGGAGCTGCGCGGAGCCGCGGCCGCAGCCCACCTGACCGCCGCGCACGCGGAGTCCGTCGCCCGAGCCGAACTCCCGCCGGCCCTCGCGGAGGCGGGCACCGAGCAGCTCGCCGCCGTCGAGCAGCGGCTGCGCGAGGAACTCGGAGCGGTCGGCGCCGCCCAGCGGGCCGAGCAGCGCAGCGCCGAGATCGGCCGCGAGCGGGCCACCCTGGACCGGGAGTCCCGGGACGCCGACGAACGGCATCAGGAGTCCGCCGAGTGGCTCGCCCGCTGGGAGACCACCCGGGCCGCGCTGGCCGCCCGCGCCGACTCCGCCCAGCAGGCCGCGACCCTGGCCGAGCAGCTCGCGGGCAAGCTGGAGCCGGCCCGGCTGCACCTGAACGCGGCCCGGCGGCGCGACGCCCTGGCCGCCGAGGCCGAAGTCGCCGCGGGGGAACTGCTCTCCGCCCGCGAGGCCTCCACCGCCGCCCGGGAGCGCTGGCTGGAGCTGAAGGAGTCCCGGCTGCGCGGGATCGCCGCCGAACTGGCCGAGGCCCTGGTGGCGGGGGAGCCCTGCACGGTGTGCGGATCGGCGCAGCACCCGCTTCCGGCTCGCCCGGCCCCCGGGCACGTGGACCGGGCCGCCGAGGACGCCGCCCACGCCCGCTTCGAACAGGCCGAGGAACGCAGGGCCGCCGTCGAGCGGAAACTGGCCGCCGTCCAGGAGGCCGAGACCGAAGCCGCGGCCGCCGCCGGGGACGCCACCACCGCCGAACTGCTGGAACTGACCTCCGACCTGAGCTCCCGGCACGCCGCGGCCCACGCGGACGCGGCCGGCCTGCACGCGGCCCGGGAGCGCCTCGCCCGCGCCGAGCGGGAGCACGCCGCACGCAGCGCCGACCGGCTCGACGCCGAGCGCCGGGCCGCCGCCCGGGCCTCCCGCCGCGAGGCCCTCGACCGGGAGCAGGCCGCGCTGGAGGCCGAACTGGTCCTCGTACGGGGCGACGCGCCCAGCGTCGCGGCCCGCGCCCGGATCCTGGAGGACCGGGTCCGCATGGTCACCGCGGCGGCCGGCTCGCTGCGCCGCGCCGAGGCCACCGCCGCGCGCCTGAAGGAGGCCGACGACCAGCTGGCCGACGCCTCCTTCAAGGCGGGCTTCGACACCACCGAGGAGGCCGCCGACGCGGTGCTCCCGGAGTACGAACGCACCGCGCTCCAGCACCGGCTGGACTCCTGGCAGGCCGAGGAGGCCATGCTGGCCGACCGGCACGCGGAGAGCGACACCGCCGCCGCGGCGGGCCGTCCGCCCGCCGATCCGCACGGAGCCGAGGAGTACGCCGCCGCGGCCGCCGCGAAGCTGCGTACCGCCGGCTCGGCCGTCGACGCCGCCCGGGTGCGCTGCGCCGAACTGGACCGGCTCTCCCGGCAGGCGGAGCACGAGCTGCGCGCCCTGGGCCCGCTGCGCGAGGCGTACGACCGGGTGGCCAGGCTGGCCGGACTCACCGCGGGCACCTCCGCCGACAACGAGCGCAAGATGCGGCTGGAGGCGTACGTCCTGGCCGCGCGGCTGGAGCAGGTCGCCGCGGCCGCGACGGTCCGGCTGCTGCGGATGTCGGGTGGCCGCTACACCCTCGTCCACTCGGACGCGAAGGCGAGCGGACGCGGCCGCTCGGGCCTCGGGCTGCACGTGGTGGACGCCTGGACCGGCAGCGAGCGGGACACCGCGACCCTGTCCGGCGGCGAGACCTTCTTCGCCTCGCTCGCCCTGGCCCTGGGGCTGGCCGACGTGGTCACCGACGAGGCGGGCGGCATGCGCCTCGACACCCTGTTCATCGACGAGGGCTTCGGCAGCCTCGACGACCAGGCCCTGGACGAGGTGCTCGACGTACTGGACTCCCTGCGCGAGCGGGACCGCAGCGTGGGCATCGTGAGCCACGTCGCCGATCTGCGCACGCGCGTCCAGGCCCAGCTGGAGATCGTCAAGCAGCGCGGCGGCTCGGTGGTGCGCCACCGCATGGCGGGGGCCGCGCACTGAGCGCGGGCGGCGCCGCCCGGTCGCCGGGACTCACGGGCTGAGCGGCCTGCGCGGGAGCGGGGAGGAGTACACGATGCTCGTCGTGACCGCGCCGAGCCCGGAGATCCGGCCCGCGACCTCCTCCAGATGGGCCATGGAGCGGGCCGCCACCTTGAGCACGAAACAGTCGTCGCCCGTGACGTGGTGCGCCTCCAGGATCTCCGGGGTCGACTCCAGCAGGTCGTGGAACGGCTTGTAGTTGCCGTGCGGATAGCGCAGCCGTACCAGGGCGAGGATGGACTTGCCGAGCTTCTCCGGGTCGACCGTGGCGGTGTACCCGGTGATCACACCGGCCTCCTCCAGCCGCCGGACCCGCTCGGTGACCGCGCTCGCCGACATGGATACGGTGCGGGCGAGATCGGCGAAGCTGGCGCGGCCGTCCAGTTGGAGGGCGGAGAGGATGCGCCAGTCGGTGGCGTCAGGGGAATAGTCGGTCATCGCTCAGGTCTAACAGGGGATTCCCCGGCCGGACAAGGGGAAGGCCGGGGAATCTCACTTCCGGCAGTGATCATCGGCTCGTAGATTTTGAGCCATGACGACGACATCGAACACCGCTTCCGCCGCCGCTGCCTCCGCCTCCGCCGCCCCGGTCAACCCCGTGCTCAGGGTCCCCCCGGCGAGTCCGGCCGCTGCCGCCGCCTACTTCGCGGCGAGCCTCGCCTTCCACGCGGACGTGTCCGATGTCGCCGGCGCCGTCAGGGCCCACCGCGAGGAGGGCGCCGAGCTCGGCTTCCAGCTGATCGACTCCCGCTCGACCCCCTCCTGGGACCAGGCCCACGTGCCCGGCGCCGTCCACCTGCCCACCGCGCTCATCCCCGAACAGGCCGAGCGGCTCCTGGACAAGAACGTCCCGGTGGTGACGTACTGCTGGGGCCCCGGCTGCAACGGCGCCACCCGCTCCGCCCTGGCCCTCGCCGAACTCGGCTTCCAGGTCAAGGAGATGCTCGGCGGCATCGAGTACTGGATCCGCGAGGGCTTCGAGGTCGAGACCTGGGAGGGCAGCCGGCAGCGCGCCGAGGCCGACCCGCTGACCGCGCCCACGGACTCCGACGACTGCGGCTGCTGAAGTCGCTTGCCGACCCGTACGAACGCGACGGGCCGCCCGGCTCCGTCGAGGAGCGGGCGGCCCGGCGCGCGCATTTCCGAGAGCGGGGATCTCAGAGCTTCGAGAGCTCGTCCAGCAGGTCGTCCAGCCCCAGCGAACCCTGCGACAGCGCCGCCATGTGCCACGCCTTCAGGTCGAAGGAGTCGCCGTGCGCGGCGCGTGCGTTGTCCCGGCCCAGCAGCCAGGCACGCTCGCCCAGCTTGTAGCCGATCGCCTGGCCCGGCATCGACACGTACCGGGTCAGCTCGCTCTCGATGAAGTCCGCCGGCCGCCCGCTGTGCAGGCCGAAGAACTCCTGGGCCAGGTCCACCGTCCAGCGCTCACCCGGGTGGAACGGCGAGTCCGCCGGGATCTCCAGCTCCAGGTGCATGCCGATGTCCACGATGACCCGCGCGGCGCGCATCATCTGGCAGTCCAGGTAACCGAGGCGCTGCTCGGCGTCCTTGAGGTAGCCCAGCTCGTCCATCAGCCGCTCCGCGTACAGGGCCCAGCCCTCGGCGTTGGCGCTGACGAGGCCGACACTGGCCTGGTAGCGGGAGAGCTGGTCCGCGACGTGCGTCCACTGCGCCAGCTGGAGGTGGTGGCCCGGAACGCCCTCGTGGTACCAGGTGGAGACCAGGTCGTACACCGGGAACCGGGTCTGGCCCATCGTCGGCAGCCAGGTGCGCCCCGGACGGGAGAAGTCCTCCGAGGGGTTGGTGTAGTACGGGGCCGCCGCGCCGCCCGCCGGGGCGATCATGGACTCCACCTTCTTGACCCGCTCCGCGAGTTCGAAGTGGGTGCCGTCCAGGTTCTCGATCGCCTCGTCCATGAGGCCCTGGAGCCAGGCCTGGACCTCGTCGACGCCCTCGATGTGGGTGCCGTGCTCGTCCAGGTGCCGCAGCGCGTCCCACGGGTTCGCACCCGGCAGGATCTTGCCCGCCTCCGCCTTCATCTCGGCGAGCAGCCGGTGGTACTCCGACCAGCCGTAGGCGTACGCCTCGTCCAGGTCCAGGTCCGTACCGTTGAAGTACCGCGACCAGCGGGCGTAGCGCTCACGGCCCACGGTGTCCGGGGCGCCCGCGACGGCCGGGGCGTACACCTCGCGCATCCAGTCGCGCAGTTCCACGACGGCGGCCGTCGCACCGGCCGCCGCCTCGTCCAGTTCGGCGCGCAGCGGCTCCGGGCCGCCCGAGGCGAACTCCCCGAAGAAGTCGCGCCCGCCGTCGTCGTCCTGGCCGGCCCAGGTGGTGAGCTGCCCGATGAAGGTGGCGGTGGGGCGCGGGCCGCCGTACAGGCCGCGGTCCAGCCCGAGCCGCAGGCTCTCGCGGTAGCCGGCGAAGGCCGCCGGGACGGCGCGCAGCCGCTCCGCGATCGCCGCCCAGTCCTCGGCCGAGTCGGCCGGGGTCAGCGTGAAGACCTCGCGGACGGAGTGCGCGGGGGAGTGGATGTTGCTGACCGCGCGCAGGTCCTCGTCGGCCTCGTACACCGCGAGTTCCGCGTCGAGGCGCTCGCGCAGCAGACGCCCGCAGCGGCGCTCGGCGTCGCTGTCGGCGCCGGGCAGCCGCTCGGCGGCGTCCAGGCGGGCAAGGGTGGTGCGGGCGAGCTCGGCGACCGCCGCGCGTCCTGCCGGGGAGAAGTCCGGGAGCTTCGAGGAGCTCTCGGCCACACCGAGGTAGGTGCCGGTGATCGGGTCGATGGCGATGAGGTCGTCGACGTAGGCGTCGGCGACCTGACGGGGCAGCCGGGGGGCGTCGTCACTGTGGAGGGTCTCTGACATGTCGGCCATCTTCGTATGCGGGACCGCTCCCCGTCATCACCGTTCGCTCTCGGCCTGCTGACGTGCGCGGAGCCCCTCGGGCCGAGGGGGGCCGCCCGCCGGCTGCGGGCGACCCCTCCGGACGCGAACCGGGGCCCTGCCCGCCCGGCCGTCAGCCCTGGCGGCGCTGCTTCTCGTACGAGGGCTGCTCGCGCGGGAGTTCGTACGGCGGGCGCGAGCTGGCCGGGGTCGCGTCCAGCCGGGCCGTGATCACCAAGGTGCCCTCCTCGATCTGGTAGTCGAGGGGCAGGCCGAGGCCGCGCATGGCCGCGACCATGCCGGTGTTGGAGGCCTGGGTGACGGCGTACACGCTGTCGCAGCCGGCCTCGACGGCCATCGCGAGCAGGCGGCGCAGCAGCTCGGAGCCGACGCCCCTGCGCTGCCAGTCGTCCTCGATGAGCAGCGCGACCTCGGTCTCGTCGCCGTCCCACAGCAGGTGGCCCAGGGCGACGAGCTTGCCCGAGGCGGTGGTGGCGGCGATGGTGCGGCCGAAGCGGGGGCTGAGCAGGTGGCCGAGGTAGCGGTCGGCGTCGGCGACCGGGCCGTGGTAGCGCAGCGAGAGGGTGCGATCGGAGCAGCGGTCGTGCATGGCGCGGGCGTCCGCCAGGTCGGAGCCGTCCGCGCGCCGCACGGTGATCTCGTTGCCCTCGGGCAGGGTCAGCACGTCCTGGCTGCGCGGGACGCGGGGCCCGAGACGGGCGTCGAGCTCGACGAGGGCCCGGGCGCGGGCGAACTCGGTCGGGGTGAAGGGCAGGTACGGGCGCTCCACGGTGATCGCGCCGCCCGAGGGATCGCGCAGCCGCATCACCGTGGCCTCCAGGACCCCCTCGACCGGGGCGTCGGCGCCCGCGTTGGGGCGGCCGGAGAGGGTGGTGGCGGGGATCGAGTGGATGGTGCAGCGGCCGAGCAGCTGGCGCAGGGCCAGCGGCAGTTCGGCGGCGTCCAGGGCGGTGCGGGTGGCGAGGCCGAGGACCCGGGTCGGGGTGTCCACCAGGTCGTGGGCGTCGGCGCGCTCGATCCAGGTGCTGTGGCCGCCGGCCCCGGCGATGGCCCGGGTCAACTCGGCGGAGGGCAGCTGCTGGGGAGCGCGCAGCAGGAACTCGTCGACCGTGCCGCCCTCGGGGAGGGGGTGGGTCTGCAGGGTCAGGATGTCCACGCCGTTACGGGCGAGCGCGGAGCAGAGCGAGGCCAGGCTGCCGGGCTCGTCACGCACGGTCGTCCGTACCCGCCACAGCGCGGCGGCGGCGGTCGGGTCGGCCGGGGACCCGGCGGATCCGTCAGCGGCGGTGGCGGCCGCGGCCGGATCCGAGGGCGCTGTGCTCTCCGGCGGCGGCGCATGGCTGTGGCGGCGTGCCCACCAGGTGTGGAAGGCCGCCGTGACCAGCAGTGCGACGGCCGAGGCCACCAGCAGGACCGGGCCCCTGGGGCCGTGCACGACGAGATTGGCGATGCCGTCGGCGACCGCGACGGCGCAGAAGAGGGCGGCGAGTTCGACGACGTCACGGCGCCAGTGGTGGCGGTGGGGACGCTGGGCGGAGGCAGGATTACGGTCAGTCATGCACACCACTGTGGCGCAGGGGTGTTGCGTGATCACGAACGATCTGTGACCGACTGGTTAAGTGTCGATCTGGCCGGTCTGGCTTGTTTCTTATGTTTTCGGGCGATGTTTCCGATGTGGTCACGGCTGGCCCACTCGTCCCGGCTGGAGGGATTTCGTGAAGAGCACGCCTCCTCCCTGCCGTCGCAAGCTTACGGTGAGCTCCCCGCTGTCGCCGTTGATGTCGACCTCGCCGTAGTACGGGGGGTTCTCGGCCGGGGACATGTTGGCGACCGGAGCCGACTGGACGTACGCGGTCCGCGCGCCGAAGGTGGCGTCGAGCCGCCCGGCCGGGAAACCGCCCGCGCCGATCGGACCGGAGACGAACTCCCAGAACGGAGCGAAGTCGGCGAAGGCGGCCCGCTCGGGCGCGTAGTGGTTGGCGGCCGTGTAGTGCACGTCGGCGGTGAGCCAGATGGTGCCGGTGATGCGCTGGTGCTTGATGTGGCGCAGGAGTTCCGCGATCTGGAGCTCGCGGCCGAGCGGGGCTCCGGGGTCGCCCTGCGCGACGGCCTCGAAATCGGTGGCCCCGTCGGCGACGACGATGCCCAGCGGCATGTCGGAGGCGATCACCTTCCAGGTGGCGCGCGAGCGCGACAGCTCGCGCTTGAGCCAGCCCAGCTGCTCGGGGCCGAGGATGCCGATCGGGTCCTCGGCCTGGGTGCCGGGGGAGTTCGCGTTGCGGTAGGTGCGCATGTCGAGGACGAAGACGTCGAGCAGCGGGCCGTACCGCATGACCCGGTACATCCGGCCCTCGGCGCGGCCGCCGCGCAGGTCGGTGACCGGGAAGTACTCGCCGAAGGCCTGCCGGGCCCGGGCGGCGAGGGTGTCGGCGTCCTTGACGGTGTAGCGGGGATCGTCGATCTGCTGGCCCGGGTACCAGTTGTTGCGCACCTCGTGGTCGTCCCACTGGGCGAGGACCGGGACCTGGGCGTTGAAGTCGCGCAGGTTGCGATCGAGCAGGTTGTAGCGGAAGTTCCCGCGGAACTCGGCGAGCGTCTCGGCGACCTTCGCCTTCTCCTCGGTGGTGACGTTGCGCCACACGCTGCCGTCGGGCCGGGGCACGGTGGCCTGGATCGGCCCGTCGGCGTAGATGGTGTCGCCGCTGAAGAGGAAGAAGTCGGGGTCGCGCAGCCGCATCTCCTCGAACACCCGGTAGCCGCCGATGTCCGGGTTGATGCCCCAGCCCTGTCCCGCGAGGTCCCCGGTCCACAGGAAGCGGACGTCGTGGCGGCGGGACACGGGGGTGGTGCGGAAGGTGCCGTGAAGCGGCTCACCGGTGCGGCGGGGGTCCGCGGGGTCGGCGAGGACGACCCGGTAGTGGACCTGTCGGCCGGGCGGCAGGTCGCGCAGGGTGGTGGTACCGGTGAAGTCGGTTCCGGGCCCGAGGAAGGGGCCGCCGTGGCGGCGCACGCCGTAGCGGAACGACTCGCTCGGGGAGGTCTCGACGTACATCCGCGCGGGGCGGTCGGAGCGGGCCCAGACGGTGGCCGAGTGGGCGGTGATCTCGCCGGACTGGGTGCCCCAGAGGGCGTTCGGGCGGCCGGAGAGGGCGAGGGCGGGAGCCCGGTTCGCGGTGGCGAAGGCCGGCGCCGCGAGGGCGCCGGAGAGGGCGATGCCCACCGGGACGGCGAGCGAACCGCCGAGCAGGGACCGGCGGGTGCGGGGGGTGGGTGCCATCGGTGTGTCTCCATGGGCCGGCGGGGGCGGGCCGGACCAGTGTGCCGCCGCACACCGGCCCGGCCGCGTCGCCCACGCGAACCGTGGATGAACAGCCGTCAGCGGCTGCCGTCGTGGTGCGAGTTGCTTCAGGCTCCGGTGTCGGCTGCGGCTGCGGCTGCGGCTGCGGTGTCGGCTCCGGCTCCGACTCCGGCTGCGGCTCCGGTGTCGGCTCCGGCTCGGTCTGCCGTGCTCGCCGTGGTGGGGGCTTCGCCCGCGGTCGCGCGCGCGGTGTCGAGGATGACCCGCGCGACGAGTGCGGGGTCGTCGTTCATCGGGACGTGCCCGCAGCCCGGGAGCCGGACCAGCCGCGCGGCCGGGATGGCCTGCTTGGCGCGTACGCCCTGGCGGCGCAGGAGCAGCCGGTCCCGGGTGCCCCAGGCGATGGTGACCGGCAGCCCCGGGACGTCGTCGGTGAAGCGTACCGAGCCGCCTGCCGCCAGGGTCTGCTCGAAACCTCCGGCATCGCGCAGGGCGAGGGTCTCGGCGACCACCGCCTCCGGGGAGCGTCGGGCCGGTCGGGCGTAGATGGTGCTGGTCAGCGCGGCCCGGCCGGGGCCGGTGCGCGAGAGCCGCTCCAGGGCGGGGCGCGGCAGCGCCCTGGCACCGACGCGCATCGAGCGGAGGGCGGCGAAGGCGTACCGGCGCTCGCCGTCCGTCCAGAAGCCGGCGGGGGAGAGGGCGGTCACCGACCGGACCAGGTTGCCGCGCCCCATCTCGAGCGCGAGCAGCCCGCCGAGCGAGTTCCCCGCCACGTGCGGGCGCTCGACGCCGAGCGCGGCGCAGAGCGAGCCGAGGGCCGGGGCCACGGTGGCCAGGTCGTACGGCACCCCCTCGGGCAGGGGCGCGGAGGCGCCGAAGCCCGGCAGGTCGACGGCGATGACATCGTGCTCGGCGGCCAGGATGTCGGTCACCGGGTGCCAGGCCTGGAGGTGGTGGCCGATGCCGTGCAGCAGGAGAAGCGGTTCGCCGGCGCCCTTGCGCTCGTAGGCGACGGTGGCGGTGCGTGGGCCCAGCGGCGAATCGATCGTGAACGAGACCGTGGCGGTCATGCTGCTCCTCGTCGGGTGGACGCGTGTGAGACAGGCTGTCAGTAATGACTACCGCTCAGTAGCACCCGACGGCAAGCCTCCACCCGGGGCCGGTCGGACTTTCGGCCCGCCGCGGAGCAAGAACATCCCGTGAACGGGTTGCTACATATGCCCGATCTGCCCGGCAAAGCGATGAGGATTGGTCTTGACCAAGGTGTTGTGCCGTCCTATCGTCGCAGGGATAGTGCAGGAACCTTTAATAAACAAAGGCGCGGAACTGCGGTGCGGAACTGCCGCTGGAACACGGCGATTGCATCGATTTGCAGGAGGAGTCAGGGTGGGGACCACGCAGCTCGAATCGGTGCCGGAGCCGAAGTACTGGCACCTCAAGACCGTGCTCAGCGAGGCACTTGACCGGGACTTCGCCGTCGGCGAGATCCTGCCGAACGAGCGCGAGCTCGCCGCCCGCTTCGGAGTCGCCCGCGCCACCCTGCGGCAGGCCCTGGAGCAGCTGGAACTCGAAGGCCGCCTGCAGCGCCGCCGCGGAGTCGGCACCACCGTCGCCCCGCCGCGGGTGGGCGTGGCCGTGGGCAACACCGGCCACAGCTGGCCCGGCGAGACCAACGACGGCTGGGAGGCCGTGGACGCGGCCGAGGCGGTGCCGCCGGCCGCGGTCCTGGCGCTCCTCGGCCCGGGGTTCGCCGCCGACCAGCCCGTGCACACCGTGCGCCGGACCCGGGTCACCCATGGCCAGGCCGTCGCCGCCGAGCTGCTGTACGTCCCGGCCCGGTCCGTGCCCGGGCTCTCCGGCATCGACGCCCCGGCCGGGCCCGCCCGTGCCCGCGCCGTCCTGCGGGAGCTCCAGCGGCTCGCGCTCGACGGGCAGGACCGCTCCGTGGAGCTCGGCTCCGCCCGCGCCGACGACGCCAAGGAGCTCGACCGGCTGCCCGGCGCCCCGGTGCTCGTGGTGACCACCCGCTACTTCACCGCCACGGGGACCGCCGCCGTCTCGGTGGCCACGTACCGCGCCGACACCTGCCGCCTGACCTTCGGTGACTCGGGCGTCGAGATCACCGAAACCCGCGCCGCTTCCTGACCCGGCGGGGGTCCGGACACCCGCACCTACGGCCACGGCCCGACGCCCTGCGTCGGGCCGTGGCCACTTCCCGCCCGGTGGTCGCGACCGCCCTGCCGCGCTACGGGTTGCCGTGCCCGGCGCCTGCGGTGACCGGCCTGCGGTGCTGCACCGGGAGCCGCCGGCAGGCTGCGGTGCCGAACGAGCCGCTCGACGGGGCAGCCGTGGAGAATTCCGAACATGACGACGAACGCCCCGGGCGCAGACACCGTGGAAGCGGCGTGGCAGGAGCTACTCGGTTCCGACGATGTGAGCGCGGAGCTGGTTGCGGCGGCCTACGCCGAGCCGCGTCTACGGCAGCTCTTCCCCTGGATCGGAATGTGGGAGCTGCATTTCAGCCGCTGTACGCGCGCTTGGACATGGGACGTGCCCTACATCGGCCCATCGGCGGCCGGCCCGCACCACACCGGGTCGTACTACGTCGAGGGCCCCTCCCGGACACAGAAGATCGGACGGGCTGACACGGCACGGGCGGCGGTGGCGATGGTCGTCGAGCAACTGCCGTCCAACTGCGGCCCGGCGTTCGACGGCACACGTGAAGAACTCGCCGAGCACGAACGCGGGCAATGGTAGAACCCGGGAGCAGCCCGCTCCGCGGGTCGCCTGCCCGCACGGCCCGCACCGGTGTCGCCCCCGGCGCGGCGGCCCGAAGGCCTGGCGCCCCGGCCCGGCGGCCCGGTGGACCGGTGGCCCGACGCCCCGGTGGCCCGACGCCCCGACGTGCCGTGGCCGGACGCCCCGGTGGCCCGGCGGCCCGACGTCCCGACGTGCCGTGGCCGGACGCCCCGGTGGCCCGGTGGCCTCGACGCCCCGGTGGCCCGACGCCGTGGTGGCCCCGACGCCCCGGTGGCCCCGTGCCCTGACGCCCCGGTGGCCTGGTGGTCCCGTGGTCCGGTGGCCCCGTGCCCTGGTGGCCTGGTGGTCCCGTGGTCCGGTGGCCCCGTGCCCCGACGCCCCGACGCCCTGGTGGTCCCGTCCCCCGACGCCCTGGTGGCCCGGTGGTCCCGTGCCCCGATGCCCCGATGCCCCGATGCCCCGATGCCCCGAAGGCCTGGCGGCCCGGTGGCCCGGCGACCCGAAGGTCCGACGCCCCGACGGCCCATGGCCGGGTGGCCCGGGACGGGCGCGGCGTCGGTGGCGTCAGCGCCGGCGGGCCGTCGCCGTCTTTTCCACGGCGAAGAGCTCCTCCTCGACGTGGTCCAGGGCGAGCCGCAGCGCCCCGGTGGCCACCGCGGCCTCGCCGAGGAGCGACAGTTCCACCCGCGGCGGCCGCAGGCAGTACCGCTCCAGCTCCCGGCGCAACGGCTCCAGGACCCCGTCCAGGCCGGCCGCCCAGCCACCGACCACCACCAGCTCCGGATCCATCGCCAGGACCAGCGCCGCCACGTCGTGCACCAGCCGCTGGAGGAAGCGCTCCACGGCGGCCACCGCCCGGGCGTCCCCCCGTTTGGCCATCGCGAAAACCTCGGCCACGGCCGGTTCGTCCAGCGGGTGCAGCGGTTCACCCGTGGTCGACAGCAGTCTCTCCGGCGTGACCTCGCGGCCCAGCAGATGCAGCGCGCCGATCTCGCCCGCCGCCCCGCCGTAGCCCCGGTGCAGCCGGCCGCCGATCAGCGAACCCGCGCCCGGACTCAGGCCCGCCATCACGAACACCATGTCGTCCGTGTCCCGCGCCGCGCCCTTCCAGTGCTCGGCGACCGCGGCCGCATTGGCATCGTTCTCCACCTGCACCGGGCAGCGGAACGAACGCCGCAGCCGCTCGCCGAGCGGGAGTCCGGTCCAGCCCGGCAGGGCCGTTCCCAGACGGACGGTGCCGTCCGCCTCCACGATTCCGGGGCTGCCCACGCCGACGGCCCGCAGGGAATCGCGCGGCACACAGGCCCGCCGGAGCAGATCGGCCACCGCAGCCCGGACCCGTTCCAGCCGCTCGTCGGCGGACGCGGTCTCGGCGACGTCCTTGGTTCCGGCGCCGATCACCCGCCCGTCGAGGCCCGACAGCAGTACGGCCACCCGGTGCGAGCCGATCTCGATACCCAGCAGATGCCCCGCCTCGGCACGGAAACGGAACCTCCTGGCGGGCCGGCCCTGCCGCCGCGCGCCTTCCTCCGCGTCGGCTTCGACCACCAGCCCCGTGCCGATCAGCCCCTCCACCACGCCCTCGACGGTCGGCCGGGAGAGCCCGGTGAGCCGCGTGAGGTCGGTGAGGGTCGGCGATTCGGCCGCGCGCAGGGCCCGCAGCACCACGGCCGAATTGATCCTCCGGAGCAGAGAGGGGTCCCCGCCGGTCAGCTGCCCCAACGTGTGTCCTCCCAGCTAGCGGCCCTGTCAGCCGGATCGTACTGCGCACCCGCCGCAACGGCGAGAAGCGGCCCCCCATCGGCCGAAACCAGCCCCTCCCCCTCAGGCCGGCGCGACGAATCCGGACTCGTACGCGGTGATCACCGCCTGAGTCCGGTCCCGGGCGCCCAGCTTCCCCAGGATCGCGCTCACATGGGACTTCACCGTTTCCGTGCCCACGATCAGCTCCGACGCGATCTCCACATTGGTCAGCCCCCGGGCCATCAGCCGCAGCACCGCCTCCTCGCGCTCGGTCAGAGCCGCCCGCTCCAGCACCGCCCGGGCCTTGTGGTTGCCGTACTCCGCCGCCAGCGCCCGCACGGCAGCGGGGAAGAGCAGCGTCTCGCCCTCCGCGACCAGCCGCACCGCGTGCACGATCTCCGACGGCCGGGCCCGCTTGAGCAGGAAGCCGTCCGCTCCTGCCCGCAGCGCCTGGTAGACGTACTCGTCGTTCTCGAACGTCGTGACCACGAGGATCTTCGGCGGGGAGTCCACGGACCGCAGCACCGCCCGGGTCGCCTCGATCCCGTCGAGCAGCGGCATCCGCACGTCCATGGCCACCACGTCCGGCCGCAGCCGGCGGACGAGCGGGACCACGGAGGCGCCGTCGGCGGCCTCGCCCACGACCTCGATGTCGGGCTGGGCCTCCAGGACGGCGCGCAGACCCGCGCGCACCAGGGGTTCGTCGTCGACGAGCAGTACGGTAACCGGCATCCGGTCAGCGTATTCGTTCCAGCGGAAGCCGCGCGCGTACCCTCCAAGTGCCCCTGTACGGTCCGGTCTCGGCCTCTCCGCCGAGCAGCGCGGCCCGCTCCCGCATCCCGCGCAGCCCACTTCCGCCGCCGGCCATGACAGCAGGCCGTTCCGGCAGCGGATTCGTCACCTCCAGCTCCAGCCGGTCGGCGGCCATCGCGATCCGTACCCGCACGTGTACGGGACCGCAGTGCCGCAGCACATTCGTCAGCGCCTCCTGGAGAATCCGGTACCCCTCCCGGGTGACGGGTCCCGGCAACTTCTCCAGTGGGCCCGTCAGTTGCGCGTCCACCTCGGCGCCGGAGGAACGGGCCGACTCCAGCAGACGGTCCGCCTCCACCAGCGTCGGCCGCTGCGACGGCGGTTGCGAGGACTCCCGCAGCACCCGCAGCACCCGTTCCAGATCCTCCAGCGCGGCCCGCCCCGTCTCCTCGATGGCGTTCAGCGCCCGGTCGGTGAACTCCGGATCCCCGGCGGCCCGGGCCGCCCCCGCCTGTACGACCGCCACGGTCAGCGCGTGCCCGATCGAGTCGTGCAGCTCCCGCGCGATGCGGGCCCGCTCCAGCAGCTGTTCGGTGCGGGCCTCCAGCGCGGAGAGCCGTTCGGAAGCCGAAGGCCCCAGCAGCCGCCGGGCGATCACAGTGATCATCTCGCCCAGTAGGACCACGATGACGACGAGTACGACCAGGGGCAGCGGCGCGAGGAGCGCGGCCGCCCACCGCGAGGGGGTGAACGGCACCGCCGGAGCGGGATCCAGCTGCTGCCCGAGGGCGATCGCGATCAGCTCGACCGTAATCACCGGCAGCCAGACCGTCGCGAACATCGCTGCGCCGGCGACGACCAGCCGTATCTCCAGCCAGAGCAGGGTCCGCCACCGGTCGGCCCACCGCGCCGACGGAGCCGTGGCGATGCCGCTGCTCGCGGAGTCCCGGTCATGCGGGGTCAGCAGGAACTGCGCCTGAAGGCCCTCGGCCAGCCGCACCCACGGCACGAAGCCGAAGGGTATGACGATCAGCAACGGCATCCAGGGCCACCGGGGGTTGATGAACATCCAGATGGCCAGCAGGAGCAGCGGTACGCACAGGTGTAGCCAGCGGGAGTAGGTCACCGCCTGGAGCGGTGCCCTGAGCAGTCGGTACATGCGCTCATCGTGACAGGGCGGGGGCTGGTGCCGTCTCCCCCACGTGGGGGAGACGGCACCCTCGCATGGGGGAGGCCGGGGGGTGCGGCCGACGGCGAATCTTGAGGCATGAACCGCATCGAGATCCGCGAACTGACCAAGGACTACGGCACCACACGGGTCGTGGACCACCTCACCTTCGACGTCCTGCCCGGCAGGGTCACCGGTTTCCTGGGACCCAACGGCGCAGGGAAGTCCACGACGATGCGCCTGCTCCTCGGGCTCGACCGGCCGACGGCCGGCACCGCCACCATCGGCGGGAGCCGGTTCACCGACCTTCAGGACCCCCTGCACCAGGTGGGCGCCCTGCTCGATCCACAGGCTGCCCACGGCGGCCGCACCGCTCGGGACCACCTCCTCGTGCTCGCCGCCAGCAACGGCATCGCGGCGAGTCGGGTGGACACCGTGCTCGAGCAGTCGGGGATCGCCTCGGTGGCCCGGCGCCGGGTCAAGACGTTCTCGCTCGGTATGCGTCAGCGTCTCGGCATAGCCGCCGCGCTGCTGGGCGATCCCGGGGTGCTGCTCCTGGACGAGCCCACCAACGGCCTCGACCCGGAGGGGATCATCTGGGTCCGCGAGCTGATGCGGAGCCTCGCCGCAGAGGGACGCACGGTTCTGGTGTCCAGCCACCTGATGGCCGAGACGGCCTCGTTCGTCGACCACCTGGTCGTGCTCGGCCGGGGAAGGCTGCTGGCCGACACCTCGATGGAGGAGTTCATCGACTCCCGCAGCAAGCCCAGGGTGCGGCTGCGGACCTCCGATCCCGAGCGGCTGCGAGCGGCACTGGCAGGTGAAGGGTTCGAGCTGGTCGCCGCCGAGAACGGGCGCTGGACCGTCGACGGCATACGCGCCGAGGAGATCGGCGCCCTCGCCGCCCGCGAGGGGGTTCCGCTGCTCGAGCTCTCCGACGAGCGGGCCTCCCTGGAGCAGGCCTACCTCGATCTCACCGCCGACCGCGCCCAGTTCACGGCCACCGCCGCCTGATCCCCGACCGCTTGCTGCATCCGTCTCCCGCACCCGCTTCCTTCATCCCCGACCTACGTCCACCGACTCGATCGGAGTTTCCGTCATGACCGCGGCCGCCCTGCCCACCGTCCCAGTTCTGCGCTCGGAGTGGATCAAAATACGGTCCGCCCGTGCGGCCCTCGGCTCCCTGATAGCCGTCTTCCTCGCCACCTTCGGCATCACGGTCCTCACCGCTGCCGCGATAGGCACGGCCGAAGAGGGCGCGATGGGGGAGGACCGTCTGTTCGGGGCCTTCTTCGGCATCAATTTCGGGCAGATAGCCGCGATCGCCTTCGGGGCCACCGCCTTCGCCGGAGAGTTCCGTGACGGGGCCCTGCGCGTCTCGCTCACCGCCGTGCCCAACCGCACCCGGCTGTATCTCTCCAAGGTGGCCATGGTCGCCGGGCTCGCCTTCCTGACCGGTCAGGTCACCGGTGTCGTCACCTTTGTCACCGGGCAGGCCTTCAGGGGGGAGTACGCCCTAAGCCTGAGCGACCCGGGCGTGCTGCGGGCCGTCTTCGGCAGTGGGGTCTATCTGATGCTCATCGCCCTGCTGTCGGCCGGTCTGACCGCTCTGGTGCGCAGCGGAACCCTGGTGATGAGCCTGCTCATACCCTTCCTGTTGATCCTGCCCTTCGTGGTCGGCCAGGTCGCGGGCGGAGCGGGGCAGTTCATGCCCGACCGGGCCGGGCAGATGGTCATGCGGATGGAGGCCCAGGGGTCTCTCGGTCCCTGGAGCGGGCTCGCAGTGGCCGCCCTGTGGTCGCTCGTGGCCCTGGGCGCGGGCTGGTACGCGGTGCGCCGACGGGCCGCGTGACGCCGGGCCAGTTGTCAGTGGTCCCCCGGATACTGACGGCATGACCACCGCAGAGCATCTCGACACGATCGACCGGCTCCGGGCCCAGGGGTTCCCCGCCGAGCCGGTCTGGTCGGGCAGTCACTTCAGCGGCCCCGGCTACCACCTGGTAGTGCTCGGCGAGACCCGGGACTTCTGGGAGGACGACGGATCGGCCCGGAGCGAAGCGGAAGACCAGATCAGCGCCGAGTACGGGGCGCTCGTCCAGGCCCTGACCGATCGGTGGGGGGACCCGCAGGTCTTCAGCCTGGCGTCGCTGCTGAGCCGGGGATTCGACGGGGAGGAGATACCGGAGCCATGGGACCACCTGAGCAACAGCACCGACCATGTGCACCTGTGGCGCGACGAGGAACACTGGCTGGTGGTCTGCGTGGCGCAGGGAGACACGGAGCATCCCTACCGGCTGACGGCGGGGGTCACGGTGACAGACCCGCCCTAGGCAGCGTCCTGCCGGGCCGGGCAGGACGGGCGGCAGCGGCCTAGCCCTGGTCGGAGGCCTCGGCGGCCGCGCGGAGGCGGGCGTACTCCTGGGCCATGGTCTCGGCGGTCCAGTGGGCGTTGAGGCCGCTCGGGTTGGGCAGGGCCCAGACGCGAGTGGTGCCTATGGTGCGGTCCTGGGGGCCGATCTGGGCCTTCCGCTCGTCGAAGGCGGTGCGGTAGGCGGTCACTCCGACCACGGCCAGCCACTGGGGACGCAGGAGTTCGACCTTGGCCGTGAGGATGCGGCCGCCCTCGCGGTACTCCTCGGCGCTGAGTTCGTCGGCGCGGGCAGTGGCACGGGCCACGACGTTGGTGATGCCGAGCCGGTAGGTCAGCAGCTCTTCCTGCTCGGCGGGGGCCAGCCGGCGCGGGGTGAACCCGGACAGGTGCAGGACCGGCCAGAAGCGGTTGCCGGGGCGGGCGAAGTGGTGGCCCGTGGCGGCCGAGAGAAGACCCGGGTTGATTCCGCAGAAGAGCACGCGCAGACCGCCCGCGACCACGTCCGGGAGGACGCGGTCACGGGCGGCGGCCAGCTCGTCGGGGGTCAGAGGATCGACCCCGGCGCGTACCCGGCGGCCTCGGGGTGCTGCTTGGCGATGGCCTCGATACGGGAGACCACCGTCGCGACCTGGTCGCCTGCGGCGCCGGTGAAGGACAGCTTGTCGGCCATCAGGGCGTCGAGCTGGGCCCGGTCCAGCGGCATCCGCTCGTCGGCGGCCAGCTTGTCCAGCAGCTCGTTGCGCTCGGCGCCCTGCTCGCGCATGGCGAGGGCGGAGGCCACCGCGTGCTCCTTGATGACCTCGTGGGCGGCCTCGCGGCCGACCCCGGCGCGCACGGCGCCCATCAGGACCTTGGTGGTGGCCAGGAAGGGCAGGTAGCGGTCCAGCTCGCGGGCCACGACGGCCGGGAAGGCGCCGAACTCGTCGAGGACCGTCAGGAAGGTCTCCAGCAGGCCGTCGAAGGCGAAGAACGCGTCGGGCAGGGCCACGCGGCGGACCACGGAGCAGGAGACGTCGCCCTCGTTCCACTGGTCGCCCGCCAGCTCGCCGGTCATCGAGGCGTAGCCGCGCAGGATGACCATCAGGCCGTTCACACGCTCGCAGGAGCGGGTGTTCATCTTGTGCGGCATCGCGGACGAGCCGACCTGCCCGGGCTTGAAGCCCTCGGTGACCAGCTCGTGGCCGGCCATCAGGCGGATGGTCTTGGCGATCGACGACGGGGCCGCGGCCAGCTGCACCAGGGCGGTGACCACGTCGTAGTCGAGCGAGCGCGGGTAGACCTGGCCGACCGAGGTGAAGGCCTGGGCGAAGCCGAGGTGGGCGGCGATGCGCTGCTCCAGGTCGGCGAGCTTCGCGGTGTCACCGCCGAGCAGGTCCAGCATGTCCTGGGCGGTGCCGACCGGGCCCTTGATCCCGCGCAGCGGGTAGCGCTCGAGGAGGTTCTCGAGGCGGTCGTAGGCGACCAGCAGCTCGTCGGCCGCGGTGGCGAAGCGCTTGCCCAGCGTGGTCGCCTGCGCGGCGACGTTGTGGGAGCGGCCGGCCATGACCAGCTCGGCGTGCTCGCCGGCCAGCTTTCCGAGACGGGCCAGGACGGCGACCGTGCGGTCCCGGGCCAGTTCCAGGGAGAGCCGGATCTGGAGCTGCTCGACGTTCTCGGTGAGGTCGCGGGAGGTCATGCCCTTGTGGACGTGCTCGTGACCGGCGAGGTCGTTGAACTCCTCGATCCGGGCCTTCACGTCGTGCCGGGTGACCTTCTCGCGCTCCGCGATGGAGGCGAGGTCGACGGTCTCGAGGACGCGCTCGTAGTCGGCGAGGGCGGCGTCCGGAACCTCGATACCGAGGTCCTTCTGGGCGCGCAGCACGGCGAGCCACAGCCGCCGCTCCAGCGTCACCTTGTACTCGGGGGACCACAGGACGGCGAGCTCCGCGGAGGCGTAGCGGCCGGCCAGGACATTGGGGATGCGGGGCTTGGCTGTCACGTGTAGGGATTCTACTTGGGCCGCCGCTGTGCGTTTACGCAGGTAGGGGACACGGTTTCGATTGTGGCTTGCTACGAGAGCCGCGGCGGCTACGAGAGCCGTTCCGCCGCCGAGATCTCGTACGGCAGCAGTTCCCCCCGCTTGGCCGCCCGGTTGTCGCCCGAGGAGCGGCCCGTCAGACGGCGTCCTATCCAGGGGAGCAGGTGCTGCCGGGCGAAGCGCAGGTCCTCGGTCCGGCGTACCGGCCAGCTGGGTGGGGCCGCGGGCGCCAGCTCGGCCCGCCAGTCGTCCTCCGGCGGCAGGCCCAGGCCCTGCCAGACGGCCTCCGCCACCCGGCGGTGGCCCTCGGCCGTCAGGTGCAGCCGGTCGACGTCCCACATGCGGGGATCCCCGAGCGCGGGAGCCCCGTACAGGTCCACCAGCAGCGCGCCGTGCCGCCCGGCGAGCTCTTCGAGGATGGCGAAGAGCTCCTCCATGCGGGGGCGGAAGCGTTCCATCACCGGCCCGTTGCGACCCGGCGAGCGCATCAGCACCAGCGTCTTGCAGGTGGGGGCCAGCAGGCCCACGGCCTCCTCCAGGTGCCCACGCACCCGGCCCATGTCCACCTTGGGCCGCAGCGTGTCGTTCAGCCCGCCCACCAGCGCCACCACGTCGGCGCCCATCGCGGCCGCCACCGGGGCCTGCTCCCCGGCGATCTGTCCGATCAGCTTGCCGCGGACCGCGAGGTTCGCGTAGCGGAAGCCGGGCTCGCGCGCGGCGAGGCGGGCGGCGAGCAGATCGGCCCAGCCCCGGTAGGAGCCGTCCGGGAGCAGGTCGGACATGCCCTCGGTGAAGGAGTCACCGACCGCGACGAAACTGGTGTAAGAGGCATTCATCTCCATGGCGGAGCGATGCTACCGCGCAGTACCCCGCCTCCGCACGGCTGGGGACCGTACGGGAGGCGGGGGACCGGGACGCGGCGGAACCCGGGGCTGCTAGGTGGCCGCGCGCCTGCCGAACAGCTCGCGCAGTACGTCCTCCATCGTGACCAGGCCCGTCATGGCGCCGTCCGGGCCGAGCACCGCCGCCAGGTGCGTACGGCTGCGCCGCATGGCGGTCAGTACGTCGTCCAGCGGGGTCGTCGCCCGCACCGTGGCGATCGGACGCAGCTCGGACACCGGGAACGGCTCGTCCCGCTCCAGCGCGTCCAGGGCGTCCTTGACGTGCAGGTAGCCGAGGATCTTGTGCTGCGCGTCGATCACCGGGAAGCGGGAGTAGCCGGACTCGGCCGACAGGCGTTCCAGCCCGGCCGGCGTGATGCCCGCCCGGGCCGTGACCACCCGGTTCATCGGCAGCGCCACATCCAGGACGGGCCTGCGCCCCAGCTCCAGGGCGTCGTGGAGCCGTTCGCGGGCACGGCCGTCGATGAGCCCGGCGTCACTGGAGTCCTTGACCATGCGGGCCAGCTCGTCGTCCGAGAAGCTCGCCGCGACTCCGTCCTTCACCTCCACCCGCAGCAGCCGCAGCAGGGCGTTGGCGAAGGAGTTGATCGCGAAGATCACCG
The DNA here is from genome assembly GCF_055565795.1 of Streptomyces sp. NPDC028314. NCBI lineage: Bacteria > Bacillati > Actinomycetota > Actinomycetes > Kitasatosporales > Streptomycetaceae > Streptomyces > Streptomyces sp. NPDC028314. The sequence goes on along the minus strand of NZ_JBVHTP010000017.1, from coordinate 115,778 downwards.
GCTTCAGCGCCTTGGTCAGGGTCACCAGCGGCGGCCCCAGCAGCAGCGCGGTGCGGACCGGCTCGGACAGCGCCACGTTCTTGGGCACCATCTCGCCGAACAGCATGTGCAGGTACGTCGCCAGCGCCAGCGCCACCACGAAGGAGATCGCGTGCGTCAGCCCGGACGGAACGCCCACCAGGTCGAACAGCGGGGTCAGCAGATGGGCGATGGCGGGCTCGGCCACCACACCCAGCACCAGGGTGCACAGCGTGATGCCCAGCTGCGCCGCCGCCATCAGCGCCGACAGGTGCTCCAGGCCCCACAGCACGGCGCGGGCCCGCCGGTCGCCCTGCTCGGCGTACGGCTCGATCTGGCTGCGCCGAACCGAGATCAGCGCGAACTCCGCGCCGACGAAGAAGGCGTTGACGACCAGGGTCGCCAGGCCGATCAGCAACTGGACGGCGGTCATCGGGCCTCCTCCGTACCGTCGTCAGCGCGCGCGGCCGGTGCGTGCAGCAGCACCCGCGCGGCCCTCCGCCCGCTGGCGTCCACCACGTCCAGTTGCCAGCCGTCCAGCTCCAGGCTGTCGCCGACCGTCGGGATCCGGCCCAGCTCGGTCGCTATCAGACCGGCCAGCGTCTCGTACGGGCCGTCCGGCACCTTCAGTCCGATCCGTTGCAGCTGATCGGTACGGGCGGCGCCGTCGGCGGAGTACAGGGCGCGGCCGGAGGGGTCCGTACCGGCCGGGGCCAGGTCCGAGGTCTCGTGCGGGTCGTGCTCGTCGCGGACCTCGCCCACGACCTCCTCGACGATGTCCTCCAGCGTGACCACGCCCGCCGTACCGCCGTACTCGTCGATCACCACGGCCATCGTCTGCTTGCCGGACAGCAGGTCCAGCAGGCGGTCCACGGTCAGCGACTCGGGAACCAGCAGCGGCTCGCGCAGCAGCCGCTCGACCGGGTGGCGGTGCCGTTCCTCGGCGGGCAGCGCCAGTACGTCCTTGATGTGGGCGGTGCCGACGACCGTGTCGAGGCTGCCCCGGTAGACCGGGAACCGCGACAGGCCGGTGGCCAGGGTCGCGTTCGCGACGTCCTCGGCGGTGGTCTGCACGTCGAGGGCGGTGACCTGTACGCGCGGGGTCATGACGTTCTCCGCGGTCAGGTCGGCCAGGTTCAGGGTCCGCACGAACAGCTCGGCGGTGTCCTTCTCCAGCGCGCCCGCCTTCGCGGAGTGCCGGGCCAGGGCCACGAGCTCCTGCGGGGTGCGGGCCGAGGCCAGCTCCTCGGCCGGCTCCATGCCGAACCGGCGGACCATGTGGTTCGCGGTGGTGTTGAGGTGGCTGATCAGCGGCTTGAAGGCCCTGCTGAAGACCCGCTGGGGCGTGGCCACCCGTTTGGCGATGGCCAGCGGGGAGGAGATCGCCCAGTTCTTGGGCACCAGCTCGCCGACGACCATCAGGACGACGGTCGACAACACGGTGCCGAGGACCAGAGCGGTGCCGGACGCGACGCCGGACGGCAGTCCCATGGCTTCGAACGGGCCCTTGAGCAGGGCGGCGATCGAGGGCTTGGAGATCATGCCGATGACCAGACCGGTCACGGTGATGCCGAGCTGGGCGCCGGAGAGCTGGAACGTCAGGCTGCGGACGGCGGCCAGGGCGCTGTCGGCGCCGCGCTCACCGCGCTCGACGGCTCGTTCGAGCTCGCTGCGCTCGACGGTGGTCAGCGAGAACTCGGCCGCGACGAAGACCCCGCAGACAAGGCAGAGCAGCAGCGCCACGAGGAGCAGGAGCACTTCGGTCATCGGTCGGTCACCTCCGTCCCATGATCAGCCAGGAGGAGGGGTATCGCGCGATGTCGGGTACTGGGAGGCTCGCCCATGGGCGGACGCTCACACCTTTCGATAGGAGGAAACCGTTCCCCACATAGTAAAGGACGGGCAAAGAGCTCCGATCGTTCTTTTGGCCCACATCGCCGGATGATGGGATCCGGCGCATGAGTGATCTTCATATCGGACCCGCCTCCAGGGCGGACCTCGCGGCGGTACTCGACTTCTGGAAGGCGGCTGCCGAGGGTACGAGCATCAGCGACGACCTCGCCGGTGTCGAGCGGCTGCACGCCCGCGACCCCCATGCGCTCCTCCTCGCCCGCAGGGACGGCGAACTGGTCGGCACGGTCATCGCCGGGTTCGACGGCTGGCGCTGCCACCTGTACCGGCTCGCCGTGCACCCCGGACGGCGCAGGCAGGGGATCGGCTCGGCGCTGCTGGCCGCCGCCGAGGAGCGGTTCGCGGAGCTGGGCGGGCGGCGCGCGGACGCGATGGTGCTGGACCGCAACGAGCAGGCGCACGGTGCGTGGGACGCCGCCGGCTACCACCCCGAGGACCACTGGACCCGCTGGGTCAAGCCGCTGACCGGGTGACGACGGCGCCGCGGGCCCGGCCTGAGCGACCTAGTCGACCCGACGGGCCGAACCGATGACGCAGTACGAGGTGGGGAGCGCCGGGCCGCGCTCCGGCAGCCGGATACTGCGGTACGACACGATCCGGAAGCCGGCCGCCTCGATCGCGGCGAGCGGATCGCGTGCCGTGTGGCAGCCGCCGAAGAGCCGGGGCCAGACGGTGCGGTCCAGCGCGCGCTGGACGGCGGCCATACCGGGGCCGGGGGCCAGGCCGTGCTCGAAGAACCGCAGCTCGGCGTCGGGGCGCAGCACTCGGTGCAGCTCCGCGAGGGCGCGCGGGAGGCTCCGTACGGTGCACAGCACCAGGGAGGCGACGGCGACGTCGAAGGCCTCGCTCTTGACCGGGAGCGCCTCGGCCACGCCGGGTACCAGGTCCACCGGGACCTCGGAGCGCAGCGCGGCGGCGGCCGCGAGCCGGCGGAGGGTGCGCTCCGGTTCGACGGCGACGACCTCGGAGACCGCGCGCGGGTAGTGCGCGAAGTTCAGACCGTTGCCCGCGCCGATCTCGATGACGCGGCCGGACACGCCGTGCAGCAGTTCGTCCCGCAGCGGGCCGATGCCGGCGCGGGTCTCGGCGGCCGTGCTGAACCGGGCGTAGAAGCGGGCGAAGTGGGGGTGGTGGACGGTGTCGGGGGGTGGTTTGGGCATGGCGGGCCTCCGGGGGTGGGTGGTGGCTGGTGCGGGTGCCCTGCGGGGCTGTTCCCCGCCCTGGGGTGCCGCGAAACCGCGCGGGGGCGGCGGCTCCCCGGTGCGGGCCGACACCTCGGGGGCCGGTTGCCGTGGGCGGCGGCAGAGGGTCCGGGTGTGGGGTGCGGGGTGATAATCGGGTTGTTTGCCCTGGGTGTTGGGGGCTGCCGCTGAACGAAACTGGAGAAGCCGTGACGTCCCGTACCATCCCGACCGGTGTTGTGCTGCTTGCGGCGGGGCTGCTGGCGCTGACGGCCTGTGGCACGACCAAGGCGGGGAGCGCCGTGAGCGGTTCGCCCGCCGCCGCCGGTTCGGCCGCCGGTTCGCCCGCCCCGGCGGAGTCCCCGGTGGCCCGGCACGACCGGCTCTTCCCGGAGGTGGCCTCGCGGTGCGCGGGCAAGGCGGGAGCGGCGTCGGCCAGTCCGGGCGCCGGGGCCGGCCCTGATGCCGGGACTCCGGCCGAGCTGCCGACCGACCCCGAGGCGCGGAAGTACGCGGAGAACCACGGCTACAAGGCGCAGGCCGGGCTGACCCCCGAGAGCACCTGCCGGGCCGATGCGCATGCCGCGCGGATCAAGGCGGCGCTGGCCGGGAAGGCCCTGCCGCAGACCGAGGCGGAGTTGGGCGGGGTACTGAAGGGGCTCGGCTACCCCGTTGCCGGCGGGGAGGTGTACCGGAGCGGGGGCGCGCTCGGGTTCGCCCTGTGGATTCCGGAGGCCGGGCCTTGTGTGACGGGGTCGCTGGTGGGCGGGGGCGCCACGGTGAAGGGGCACGGTCCGTACGCGGAGGGCGGCTGCCAGGAGCCGAAGGGCGGGCACTGAGGGGTTGCACCAGGGCCGTGCACTTCAGGCGCCGGCGCGGGCCGGGTGCGGCCGGCGCGCGCAGGATCGTGCCGGCGGGGGCTGCCGCTGCCGGTGAGCGCCGTGATCGGAGCGGCCCCGGGCTGCTCGGGCGGGCTCGGGCTGCTGCGGCTGAAGGATGTGCGGGCCGGTGGACCGGCTCGCCCCGGCCGTGGGTGGGTCGGCCGGGGCGGGCGTCGGGTCAGGGGCGCCAGGTGTCGAGGAACGCCGGCTGGGACCAGGTGCCGTGGAGCGGCGGGGCCAGCCAACTGGGGGCCGCCGTACGGAAGGTGGCCGGTGCCAGGGCGCCCGAGGCCTCCGGGACGGCGCCCAGGAGCGGGAGCCGCGCCGACTTCGGGAGGTCGGCCAGGTTGCAGCGCGACGCCAGGTCCGGGTCGGCGGGCCAGCTGCCGACGACCACGCCCAGCGGGGTCAGCGACCGGGCGCGGAGGGCCTCCGCGGTGAGGGTGGTGGAGTTCAGCGTGCCGAGTCCCGCCGGGGCGACGATCAGCACGGGGGCGTCGAGGAGCCGGGCCGCGTCGGCCAGGGTGTTGCCCTCCTCGTCGAAGCGGACCAGCAGGCCGCCGGCGCCCTCGACCAGGACCAGGTCGTGCGTGCGGGCCAGGCGCCGCGCGGCCTCGGCGACGGCGGCGGGGGAGACCGGCGGCAGGCCCGCGCGGCGCGCCGCGGTGTCCGGGGCCAAGGGCTCCGGGTAGCGGGCCAGTTCCTCGGCCGATACGGAGGGGCCGGCCAGCCGGACGACTTCCGCCGCGTCACCCGGTTCGTCCGGGCCGACACCCGTCTGGGCGGGCTTGAGCACCGCCACCGACCGGCCGGCGGCCACCGCGGCCGTGGCGATGGCCGCGGTGGTCACCGTCTTGCCGATCTCCGTTCCGGTGCCGGAGATCATCAGAATCGTCATGTCAGCCCTCCTGGGCCGCCGCGCACACCGCACGGCAGATGCGGGCCACGTCGGCGTCGCCCGTGACGAACGGGGGCATCGTGTAGATCAGGTCGCGGAACGGCCGCAGCCAGACCCCTTCCCGGACCGCCGCCCGGGTGGCGGCGGCGATGTCCACGGGATGGTCGAGCTGGACGACGCCGATCGCGCCCAAGACTCGTACGTCCCGGACCCCGGGGAGGGCCGCGGCCGGGGCCAGGCCTTCCACCAGCCCGGCCTCCAGGCGCTTGATCTCCCGCTGCCAGTCCTGACCCAGCAGCAGGTCGATCGAGGCCGTCGCCACCGCCGTGGCCAGGGGGTTGCCCATGAAGGTCGGCCCGTGGGCCAGCACCGGCACCTCACCCTGCGAGATCCCGTCGGCCACCCGCTCCGTGCACAGCGTCGCGGAGAGGGTGAGGTAGCCGCCGGTCAGGGCCTTGCCCAGGCACATCACGTCCGGGGTGATCTGCGCGTGTTCCGCCGCGAACAACGCGCCCGTGCGGCCGAAGCCCGTGGCGATCTCGTCCAGGACGAGAAGGACGCCGTACTCGTCGCACAGCTCCCGCAGCACCCGCAGGTACGCCGGGTTGTGGAACTGCATGCCGCCCGCGCCCTGGACCACGGGCTCCACGATCACGGCCGCCAGCTCGTCCGCGTGGGCCGAGATCAGGGAGCGCAGGTGGGCCACGTACGAGGGGTCCACGGGTGCGTCGAAGCCGACGGGCGGGGCGTCCGCGAACACCTGGCGCGGGAGCACCCCCGACCACAGCTCGTGCATGCCGCCCTCGGGGTCGCAGACGGCCATCGGCTGCCAGGTGTCCCCGTGGTAGCCGCCGCGCCAGGTGAGCAGCCGGGTCTTGCCGGGGCGGCCCACGGAACGCCAGTACTGGAGACACATCTTCACGGCGACCTCGACGGCGACCGATCCCGAGTCGGCGAGGAAGACGTGCTCCAGGCCGGCCGGGGTGATCTCGACGAGCCTGGCCGCCAGCCGGACGGCGGGCTCATGGGTGAGGCCGCCGAACATGACGTGCGACATCCGGCCGAGCTGGGCGGTCGCGGCCTCGTTCAGCACCGGGTGGTTGTAGCCGTGGATGGCCGACCACCAGGAGGACATGCCGTCGACCAGCTCCTCCTGCCCCTGGGAGGGGGCGGCGAGCTTCAGCCGGATTCCCGAGGCCGAGGCGACGACCAGCGGGTCCTGCCGCCCCGGCATGGGGCTGTACGGGTGCCAGACGTGCTGCCGGTCCAGCGCGACCAGGTCGGCGGCCGGCAGCACGTCGTGCGGGTGGTGCTGATCAGGCATTGGGGGCGACATCCGTCCCCGCGCCGCGTCGGCGTACCGCCACCAGCTCCGGGCGGACCTCGCCGGCCTCGGCCTGCGCCGGGGCGGCCTCCGGACGAGCGGCCGCGGCGACGGCCGCCGGCTCCGCGTGCCCGGCGCAGCCGCCGCACGCCGAACCGCAACCGGCCTCCTGCGCGGAGCCCGCGCCGGCCGAAGAACCGCAGACCGGGGCCCCGCCGCCGTGCGAGCCGCAGCCCCCGGCCGCGACGGGCTCGGCCGCCGCGTCGGAGCGGTGCGCGGGAAGGGTCTGCGTACCGGCGCCCTCCACCTCGAAACCGGCGTCCGCGATCATGTCGAGGTCGGCCTGACCGGCCTGGCCCTCACTGGTGAGGTAGTCGCCGAGGAAGATCGAGTTGACGATCTGCAGGGCCAGCGGCTGCATCGAGCGCAGGTGGACCTCGCGCCCGCCGGCCAGCCGGACCTCGACGTCGGGGCAGACGAACCGCGCCATCGCCAGGATCCGCAGGCAGCGCTGGGGGGTGAGGTTCCACTCCTTGGCCAGCGGGGTGCCCTCGAAGGGGATCAGGAAGTTGACCGGCACCGAGTCCGCGTCCAGCTCGCGCAGCGAGAAGACGACGTCGACCAGGTCCTCGTCGGTCTCGCCCATGCCCGCGATCAGACCCGAGCAGGCGGAGAGACCGGCGCCGTGCGCCTTCTGCACGGTGTCGACGCGGTCCGCGTACGTGTGGGTCTTGGTGATCTGCCCGTACGTGGCCTCGGAGGTGTTGAGGTTGTGGTTGTAGGCATCCGCCCCCGCGTCCCTCAGACGCTCCGCCTGGCCGTCCGAGAGCAGACCCAGGCAGGCGCAGACCTCGATGCCCTCGTTCTGCTCCTTGATGGCCTCGATCGTCTTGCCGACCCGGTCGACGTCACGGTCCGTCGGACCGCGGCCGCTCGCCACCAGGCAGACCCGCTTGGCACCGCCCGCGACGCCCGCCGCGGCGGCCTGGGAGGCCTCCTCCGGCTTCAGCCACGTGTACTTCAGGATCTCCGCCGTCGAGCCGAGGCGCTGGGAACAGTACGAGCAGTCCTCCGGGCAGAGCCCCGATTTCAGGTTGACCAGGTAATTGAGCTTCACTCTGCGGCCGAACCACTGGCGGCGTACCTTGCCGGCCGCGGCCACCACGTCGAGCAGATCGTCGTCAGAGGTCGCCAGCACGGCGAGTGCTTCTTCGCGGGTCGGCAGCTCGCGCCGCAGCCCCTTGTCCACCAGGGTGTTCAGCAGGTCCATGAAGCCGATCCTGGACCACACGGGCACTCCCGGCCAAGGAGAGATCGGACAACATGGCCGGAACGGAGTGTGTGGATCGCCACATCTGCCCCTCAAGTGGCGGCAGCTAGGGTCGAGCAGATCTGTCGACAGCCGACAAAACGCGAGGATCGCCGATGCCCGAGCACACTCCGGAACCCGAGGACGTCTTCGCCTGGATCGATGGCGAGGAGCAGGCACGTGAGCAGGCAGGACTGGTGCGCACGCTGCGGCCCCGGCCGTCCGACTCGCCGCTCCTGGACCTCGCCAGCAACGACTACCTCGGACTCTCCCGGCACCCCGAGACCATCCGCGGTGCCCGGGAGGCGGCCGAGCGCTGGGGCGCGGGCGCCACTGGATCCCGTCTTGTGACGGGTACGACCGAGCTTCATGCCCAGCTCGAGCAGGAGCTGGCGGCCTTCTGCGGGTTCGAGGCGGCATTGGTGCTTTCGTCCGGCTATGCCGCCAATCTGGCCGCGGTCACCGCGCTGAGCGGCCGGGGCACCCTGGTCGTCTCCGACGCCGGGAACCACGCGTCGATCGTCGACGGCTGCCGGCTCTCCCGCGCGGAGATCGCCGTCACCCCGCACGGCGACCCGGACATCGCGCGCAAGGCCCTCGCAGGGCACGAGGGCCGCGCCCTGCTGGTCAGCGATTCGGTCTTCTCCGTGGACGGGGACGCCGCTCCGCTCGTGGAGTACGCGGCCGCCTGCCGCGCCGAGGGTGCCGCGCTGGTCGTGGACGACGCCCACGGGCTGGGCGTCCTCGGTGAGGGCGGCCGTGGCGCACTGCACGCCGTGGGGCTCGCGGGCGCGCCGGGGGTGGTCGCCACGATGACCCTCTCGAAGTCCCTGGGCAGCCAGGGCGGCGCCGTGCTCGGGCCGGCCAAGGTGATCCGGCACCTGATCAACACGGCCCGGACCTTCATCTTCGACACCGGGCTGGCCCCGGCCGCCGCCGGCGCCGCCCTCGCGAGCCTGCGCCTGCTCCAGCGGGAGCCGGAACGCGCGGACCGGGCCCGCGAGGTGGCAGCCGCGCTGTACGGGCGGCTCACCGCGTCCGGCCTGACCGCGGCCCGGCCGGACGCGGCCGTGGTGTCGGTACGGGCCCCGTCGGCTTCGGCGGCACTGCGCTGGGCCGCCGACTGCCGCGAGGCAGGACTGTCCGTGGGGTGCTTCCGGCCGCCGTCCGTGCCGGACGGCATCTCCCGGCTGCGGCTGACCGCCCGGGCGGATCTCACGGGGGACGAGATCGACCGGGCCGTCGCGGTGATCCTGCGTACCGCACCCGCCGGAGCCACGGACCGCTAGGACGGCAGGCGTGTCACGCGAGCACCTGTGTCCGTACGGAAGCGAGGAAGCCGTCCCAGGCCGGCCCGGTGAAGAGCACCGCCGGGCCGTCCGTCCGCTTGGAGTCGCGGACGGCGAGCAGACCGTCGCCGAGGACGGCGGCTTCCACGCAGTTGTTCATTCCGGTGCTGCGGCTGCTCCGCCGCCACCGCGCGCTGATCAGAAGTCCGCTGGTGGATAAGGGGGTTGCGGACACGGGGGTGCCTCCTTACGCGTCGTCAGCGATAGAGCTGATGAGATCCGACGAGTCCTGGGGCGGGAGGGCGTGCGCCTGGATGGTGCGGAACGCGGCGCTGTACGCCTCGAGGTCTTCCTTCCGCTCCAGATAGAGGCTACTCGTCAAATGGTCGAGGACCACCACATCCAGATCGGCGATGTTCGGAAATGAGAAAATTACGAACGGTCCGGTGAGGCCGAGATGGCCCCCCACGCTGAACGGCAGCACCTGCAGGCGCACTTGGGGCAGCCGTGACACCTCCACCAGATGCCGCAGCTGCTCCTCCATCACCCCCGGCCCCCCGATCTGCCGCCGCAGTACGGCCTCGTCCAGTACGGCGCTCAGCTGCAGCGGCGGGTCCGTCCGCAGCACCGACTGCCGTGCCAGCCGTACGTCGACCAGCGCGTCCACCTTCGGTTCCGGCAGCCCGCCCAGCGCTGCCCTGGTCACGGCACGCGCGTAACCGGGGGTCTGCAACAGGCCCGGCACCACCGAGAGTTCGACGGTCCGGGCCGCCCGGGCGCCGGCCTCCAGGCTGATGAAGTCCCGGTACTCCTGCGGCAGCAGCCCCCGGTAGTCGTGCCACCACTGGCGGCCGCGCACGGTGTCCCCGCCCGGGCCGGGGCCGGCCGCCGAGGCGCCCAGGGCCTCCAGGAGCGCCCGCTGCTGGGCGCTCACCACATCGCCGTAGGCGTCGAGCAGCAGCCTGATGTCCGCCGTCTTCACGCCACTGCGGCCCGTCTCGATGCGGCTGATTTTCGACTGATGCCACCCGACGATCCGGGCCGCCTCACCGCTGGTGAGCCCGGACCGGTCGCGGAGCGCTCGCAGTTCCTCGCCGAGCTTGCGTCGGCGCACCGCGGGACCGTGCTGCATACCCGCTCTCCTTCCACCGGCACAGCTCGCACCAGTTTGTCGTCCAAATACGCTCTTCCGTAGCAGAGTTCACCGCATTGAGCGACAGATATATGCATATCTTGGGGGAACGGCAGAAACGGCGGCACGATGGGTGGCACTCTTGCGCTCAGCGTAGATCCGGGGCGGTTCCGCTCCGGTGGGAAAGGGACGTCGCCATGGCAGATCACCAGGAAGCATCCGTAACTCTGCCGAGCGACCCGGCCTCGGTCGCCACTGCCCGCCGGTACGTCGCCGAGGTGCTCGGCGAATGGGGACTGCCCGAGGAATCCGAGACCGCCGACACCGTCCGGCTGATCGTCTCGGAACTCGCGACCAATTCTGTACAGCACACTTTCGGCCAGTCGCCCACCTTCACCGTCGACGTCCGGCTGGAGCGCGGCGAATGGCTGCGCGTCGGGGTGACCGACAGCCACCCGCGCTGGCCGCGGCGGCTCCCGGCCGCCGTCCAGCAGGACAACGGCCGGGGGATGGTCATCATCCGCTGGCTGGCCGCCGAGGCGGGCGGACGGCTCTCCGTCGCACCGACCGAGGACGGCGGCAAGACCGTGTGGATCGCGCTGCCCTGGACCGTGGTGGCCTCCGCCGCCAGCCCCACCGGCTGTTGACGCCGGCCGGCGCCCGCGCCCGCGCGGTCCTTCGTCGTCCGGTGGACGCGCGCGGCGGGCCCTTCGGCGTCGGCCCCTTCGGCTCAGACCAGGTCGCGTTCGGCCGCGCTGCGCTCGACGCACAACTCGTTGCCCTCCGGGTCGGCGAGCACCACCCAGCCCATGACCCCGTCCTCGGCCCGCCGGTCGTCCACGATCCGCGCACCGAGGCCGATCAGCCGCTCGACCGTCTCGTCGCGCGTGCCGACGGGCGGCTGGATGTCCAGGTGGACGCGGTTCTTGACGGACTTGGCGTCCGGGACCCGGATGAACAGCAGTCCCGGCACCCCGGGCTGGCCCGGTTCCAGCAGGACCTCGTCGTCCCCCTCCACGTCGTCCGGGTGGATCGGGTAACCGGTCACGGCCGACCAGAACTCCGCGACCTTGTAGGGGTCGAGGGCGTCGAAGGTGATGTGACGGACAGGGTTGAGAAACATGGATCTCCTCCGGAGGTCCCCCGGCCGCGGACGGGGGATGGTTTCCGTATACGGAACCGGGCAGAGGCCGTCCCGGAGTTGAACCGGGTGCCTGCTCGAAACGTGGGTTAACTCGGCGGAAAACTACGGGCCCTAGTGTTGGCGTCCGTGGTCCTTTCCCCAATGATCACCCACGGACCGGCAAAGCGGCGGTGATCGGGACGGAAAGCCTCTCTCTGCGTTGGGCAAGACATGCTTGGCACGGATATGCGCAGGTCAACAAAGCGTTGAAGGCGACTACTGTCGCCCCCGGCGCGATGTTGATCTTGTCCCGGAAGCTTGGTGATACGTGTGCAATTGACACCGCATGAGCAGGAGAGACTGCTCATCCACGTGGCGGCCGATGTGGCCGAGAAGCGCAAGGCGCGCGGGGTGCGCCTCAATCACCCCGAGGCGCTGGCCCTGATCACCTCGCACATCCTCGAAGGGGCCCGTGACGGGCGGACGGTGGCCGAACTGATGGCCTCCGGCCGCGCCGTCCTCGGCCGCGAAGAGGTGATGGAGGGGATCCCCGAGATGATCCACGACGTTCAGGTCGAGGCGACCTTCCCGGACGGCACGAAGCTCGTCACCGTCCACGATCCGATCGTCTGAAGGGGAGTACGCACATGATCCCCGGCGAAATCCGCTTCGGGGACGGTCCGGTGCGCCTCAACGAAGGCCGCCCCGTCACCCGTCTCACCGTGCTCAACGCCGCCGACCGGCCCGTCCAGGTCGGCTCGCACTACCACTTCGCCGAGGCCAACCCCGGCCTCGACTTCGACCGCACCGCCGCCCGCGGGCTCCGGCTCAACATCGCCGCCGGTACCGCAGTCCGCTTCGAGCCGGGCATCCCGGTCGCGGTGGAACTCGTACCGCTGGGCGGACTGCGCACCGTACCGGGACTGCGCGGGGAGACCGGAGGGCCGCTCGATGGCTGAGGTATCGCGCCAGGTGTACGCCGACCTCTTCGGGCCGACGGCAGGGGACCGCATCCGGCTCGCCGACACCGACCTCTTCGTGGAGATCGAGCAGGACCTGAGCGGGGGGCCCGGACGCTCCGGCGACGAGGCCGTGTTCGGCGGCGGCAAGGTCATCCGCGAGTCCATGGGGCAGGCCCGCACCACCCGGGCCGAGGGCGCCCCCGACACGGTGATCACCGGTGTCGTCGTCCTCGACCACTGGGGCATCGTCAAGGCCGACATCGCCATCCGCGACGGCCGCATCTGCGGCATCGGCAAGGCCGGCAACCCCGACACCATGGACGGGGTGGACCCCGCCCTCGTCATCGGCCCCGAGACAGAGATCATCGCGGGCAACGGGAAGATCGTCACCGCCGGCGCCATCGACGCGCACGTGCACTTCATCTCCCCGACCGTCATCGACGAGGCCCTCGCCTCCGGCATCACCACCCTGGTCGGCGGCGGAACCGGACCCGCCGAAGGCTCGAAGGCCACCACCGTCACCCCCGGACCCTGGCACCTGGCCCGGATGTTCGCGGCGCTGGAGGCCTACCCCGTCAACATCGGCCTGCTCGGCAAGGGCAACACCATGTCCCGCGAGGGCATGTACTCCCAACTGCGCGGCGGAGCCCTCGGCTTCAAGATCCACGAGGACTGGGGGGCCACCCCCGCCGTCATCGACGCCTGCCTGAGCGTCTGCGAGGAGACCGGCGCCCAGGTCGCCATCCACACCGACACCCTGAACGAGGCCGGGTTCGTCGCGGACACCCTCGCCGCGATCGACGGCCGGACCATCCACTCGTACCACACCGAGGGCGCGGGCGGCGGGCACGCACCCGACATCATCACCGTGGTCTCCGAGCCCAACATCCTGCCCAGCTCCACCAACCCCACCCGGCCGCACACCGTCAACACCGTCGAGGAGCACCTCGACATGCTGATGGTCTGTCACCACCTCAACCCGGCCGTCCCCGAGGACCTCGCCTTCGCGGAATCCCGGATCAGACCCTCCACCATCGCCGCCGAGGACGTACTGCACGACCTCGGGGCCATCTCCATCATCTCCTCCGACTCCCAGGCCATGGGCCGCGTCGGAGAGGTCGTGCTGCGCACCTGGCAGACCGCCCACGTGATGAAGAAGCGGCGCGGCTTCCTGCCCGGTGACGGACCCGCGGACAACCACCGGGCCCGCCGCTACGTCGCCAAGTACACGATCAACCCGGCCGTGGCCCAGGGCCTCGCCCGCGAGATCGGCTCGGTCGAGACCGGCAAGCTCGCCGACCTGGTGCTGTGGAACCCCGCGTTCTTCGGCGTCAAGCCCGAGCTCGTCATCAAGGGCGGCCAGATCGCCTACGCGCAGATGGGCGACGCCAACGCCTCCATCCCGACCCCGCAGCCGGTGCTGCCCCGCCCGATGTTCGGCAGCCACGGGCGCGCCCCCGCGCTGAACTCGCTGAACTTCACGGCACAGGCCGCGCTCGACGACGCACTGCCCGAGCGGCTCGGACTGGGCAAGCAGTTCGTGGCCATCGAGAGCACCCGCAAGGTGGGCAAGGCGGACATGCGCAACAACGACGCCATGCCCCGGGTCGAGGTGGACGCCGACACGTTCACCGTCACCATCGACGGGGACGTGGTGGAGCCGGCACCCGCCGTGGAACTGCCCATGGCCCAGAGATACTTCCTCTTCTGATGAGCCTCGCCGCACTGCTCGTCCTCGCGGACGGCCGCTTCCCTGCCGGGGGTCACGCCCACTCCGGCGGGGCGGAGGCCGCCTGCAAGGCGGGCCGGATCCACGACGCCGACAGCCTCGCCGACTTCTGCCGGGGCCGGCTCCACACCGCCGGCCTCGTCGCCGCCGGACTCGCCGCGGCCGCCGCCCTCGGGCTCGACCCGGCGGAGCTCGACGACGCGGCCGACGCCCGCACGCCCTCGCCCGCGCTGCGCACCGCCGCGCGCCGGCTCGGCCGGCAGCTGCTGCGGGCCGCCCGGGCCACCTGGCCCGCCGCCGAACTGGACGCCCTGGCCGACGCGTTCCCGCGCGGGGCCCACCAGCCCGTGGTGCTCGGCGTCACGGCCCGGGCGGCCGGGCTCGGGCCCCTGGACGCCGCGCACGTGGCGGCGTACGAGAGCGTCAGCGGCCCCGCCACCGCGACGGTGCGGCTGCTGGGCCTGGACCCCTTCGAGGCGAGCTGGGTACTGGCCCGGCTCGCACCCGAGCTCGACGCGGTGTCCGCCCGGGCCGCGGGCGCCGCACTGCTCGCCCGCGAGGAGGGGGTCCACGCGCTGCCCGCGGCCTCCTCGCCGCTGCTGGACATCTCGGCGCAGGCCCATGCCGACTGGCCGGTACGGCTCTTCGCCTCCTGAGCAGCCCTGAGCAGCCATGAGCAACCCCCGAGCTGCCCCCGAGTCCTCCCGACCTCACCACCTCACCACCTCCAGGAGCCCCCATGCACCTCGATCCGGGCGTGACCTATCCGCACCGCCACACCCACAGCGCCGCCCCCCTCCGCGCCGACGGAACGCGCCGGGCCCTGCGCGTCGGACTCGGCGGCCCCGTCGGCTCCGGTAAGACCGCCACCGTCGCGGCACTCTGCCGCGCGCTGCGCGCCGAACTGTCCATGGCCGTCGTCACCAACGACATCTACACCCGCGAGGACGCCGAGTTCCTGCTGCGCGAGGCCGTCCTGCCGCCCGAGCGGATCGCCGCCGTGGAGACCGGCGCCTGCCCGCACACCGCCATCCGCGACGACATCTCCGCCAACCTGGAGGCCGTGGAGGAACTGGAGGAGGCCTTCCGGCAGAGCGCCCCGCTCGACCTGATCCTCGTCGAGTCCGGCGGCGACAACCTCACCGCCACCTTCTCCCGGGGCCTCGTCGACGCCCAGATCTTCGTCATCGACGTGGCCGGCGGGGACGACATCCCCCGCAAGGGCGGCCCCGGCGTCACCACCGCCGACCTGCTCATCGTCAACAAGACCGACCTCGCCCCGTACGTCGGCTCCGACCTGGACCGGATGGCACGCGACGCCGCCGAGCAGCGGGGCGAACTCCCCGTCGCCTTCCAGTCCCTGCGCGGCCCCGAGGGCGTCGCGCCGGTGGCCGACTGGGTGCGCGAGCGGATCGCCGCCTGGGTCGTACGGTGACCACCGCACCGGTCGTCCCCGCGGCCGGCCTGCGCGCCACCGCCCGGATCGGAGCCGTCGCCGACGGGCGCGGCGGTACCGCCCTGCCCCTCCTGGCCGGCGAAGGGCCCCTCGCGCTGCGCCGCGTCCGGGGCGAGGGCGCCGAGGCCGGGGTCATGCTGGTCGGCGCGATGAGCGCGCCGCTCGGCGGGGACCGGCTCAGGATCGAGGCGAGCGCCGGCCCGGGGGCCCGGCTCGGGCTCCGCTCGGCGGCGGCCACCTTGGCACTGCCCGGCCGGGACGGGGAACCCGCACGGTACGACGTACGGCTGGAGCTGGCCGAGGAGGCGCGGGTGCGGTGGCTGCCGGAGCCGCTGGTCTCCGTGCGCGGCAGCGATCTGCGGATCACCACCCGCGCCGAACTGGCCCCCACCGCCCGCCTCCTGCTGCGCGAGGAACAGGTGCTGGGCCGTACCGGGGAGGCGCCCGGCCTGCTGTGCAGCCGGCTCACCGTCACCCGGGGCGGCCGCCCGCTGCTGGACCAGGAGCTGGCCTGCGGGCCGGGAGCCCCGGGCGGCTGGGACGGTCCGGCGGGGGTCGCGGGCCACCGGGCGCTCGGTCAGCTGCTCGTCGTGGACCCGGACTTCGCGCAGGCTCCGCCCGAGGCCGCCGTACTCGGTGAGTTCGCCGCGGTCACCCCGCTCCGCGGTCCGGCCGTGCTGGTGACGGCCCTGGCCCCGGACGCGCTCCGGTTGCGCGAACTGCTCGACGGGGCCTGCCGGGCTTACGGCTGGTGAGAGGAAGGAAGAGCCGGGGCGAACCGGACACCGCTCAGCGGTACACACCTTTCCGGTTATCGGGTTGGCAAAGAACCGGACCGCGCACTGTTGTCCGGTGCGGGTCAGGCGCAAGGATCCCCCTGCACGCCGACGACCGAACCCGACCGAACCCGGCCGCCCACGGCGGCACATACGCAGGGGGAACAACCACGTGATACGCACCGCGGCGCTGGGGAGCGCCGCCACTTTGATCACCGGCACGCTGGCGGCGAGCCTGCTGCTGGCGCCGTCCGCCTCGGCGGCCACGGCCGGCCGCGACAACGGGTCCGCCGAGGCGATCGGCGTCCAGATCGCCGCCGCCCGCGCGGCCCGTACCGGGATCGAGTGGAAGGACTGTCCTGCCGACTGGGGCTTCGAGAAGCCGATCCAGTGCGGCTGGGTCAAGGTCCCGCTCGACTACACCAAGCCCTTCGGCAAGACCATCGAGCTCGCGGTCGACCGGATCGGCAGCACCGGCACCAAGGAGGAGCGCCAGGGCGCGCTCGTCTACAACCCCGGCGGCCCCGGCGGTTCCGGCATGCGCTTCCCGCGCCGCGTCACCACCAAGAGCCCGCTGTGGACCAACACCTCCAAGGCGTACGACTTCGTGGGCTTCGACCCCCGCGGTGTCGGCCACTCCGCGCCGATCTCCTGCATCGACCCCCAGGAGTTCGTCAAGGCCCCCAAGGCCGACCCGGTCCCGTCCAACGAGGCCGACAAGCGCGCCCAGCGCAAGCTCGCCGCCGAGTACGCGGACGGCTGCAAGGAGCGCAGCGGCGAGATGCTGCCGCACATGACCACGACGAACACCGCGCGCGACCTGGACGTCATCCGGGCCGCCCTCGGCGAGCAGAAGCTCAACTACCTCGGCGTCTCCTACGGCACCTACCTCGGCGGGGTCTACGCGACCCTGTTCCCGACCCACGTGCGCCGCATGATCGTCGACAGCGTGGTCGACCCGGACCAGGACAACATCTGGTACGAGGCCAACCTGGGCCAGGACGTGGCCTTCCAGACCCGCTGGAACGACTGGCAGGACTGGGTCGCCAAGAACGACTCCGTCTTCCACATCGGCGACACCCGCGCCAAGGTCGAGGCGAAGTACCAGGAGCTGCGCGCCACCGCCAAGGCGAACCCGATCGGCGGGGTCGTCGGCCCGGCCGAGCTCATCGGCTTCTTCCAGGGCGCCCCGTACTACGACACCTCCTGGGTGCCCGTCGCCCAGACCTGGAGCAAGTACCTCGCCGGTGACACCCAGGCGCTGGTCGACGCGATCGCCCCGGACATGACCGACATCCAGGGCAACATCGCGTCGGAGAACGGCAACGCCGTCTACACCGCCGTCGAGTGCGCCGACGCCAAGTGGCCCACCAGCTGGGCCAAGTGGGACCGGGACAACACCAAGCTGCACCAGAAGTACCCGTTCCTGACCTGGTCCAACGCGTGGATGAACCTCCCCTGCGCGACCTGGAAGTCCAAGCAGAGCACCCCGATCGAGGTCGGCGCCAAGCGCGGCCTGCCGCCGGTCCTGATCGTCCAGTCCGAGCGCGACGCGGCCACGCCGTACGAGGGCGCGGTCTCGCTGCACCGCCGCCTGGCCGGCTCGCGCCTGATCACCGAGCAGAACGCGGGCTCGCACGGTGTCACCAGCCTGGTGAACCCCTGCATCAACACCCGTGTGGACACCTACCTGCTCACCGGCAAGGTCGACGCCAAGGACGTGAAGTGCGCCCCGCACGCCACGCCCGTCGCGCCCGCTCCGGCCGCCGCGAAGTCGCTCGCCCAGGCCCCGGGTGCGGACCTCCCGGCGCGTGAGGAGCTCCCGGCCGTTCGCTAGGGCCGCAAGCGGAACCTCCGTACGAAACCCGTCCGCACGCACGCGTGCGGGCGAAGGACACAGGCACCGGGAGAAGGCCTAGCGCGTCCTGCGCCGGGCCTTCTTCCGTGCCTGCTCCTCCTCGGCCTTGACCTCGGCGGCGTAGCGGTCGACGTACTCCTGCCCGGACAGGCCGAGTACCGCGTACATGATCTCGTCGGTGACGGCCCGCAGCACGGCCCGCTCGGACTCCATCCCCGCGTACCGCGAGAAGTCCAGCGGACGGCCGAAGCGGATCGTGACCCGCCGGATCTTCGGGATCTTCTGCCCGGGCGGCTGGATCTCGAAGGTGCCGACCATCGCGCAGGGCACCACCGGCACCCCGGCGGTGAGCGCCATCGACGCCACACCGACCTTGCCCTTGTACAGCCGTCCGTCGTGCGAGCGGGTGCCCTCCGGGTAGATGCCGAGCAGCTCGCCCTTGGCCAGTACCGCTAGCCCCTCGCGCAGGGCCGCCTTGCCGGCCTCCTTGCCCGAGCGGTCCACCGGGATCTGCCCGGCGCTGCGGAAGAAGGCGGCGGTCAGCCGCCCCTTGACCCCGGGGCCGGTGAAGTACTCGGCCTTCGCCAGGAAGGTGATCCGCCGCTTCAGGATCGCGGGCATCAGGAAATGGTCGGAGAAGGACAGATGGTTGCCCGCGACGATCGCGGCGCCTTCCTGCGGGATGTTCTCGAGACCCTCGATCCGCGGCCTGAACAGCAGCCGCAGCAGTGGACCGAGCAACACGTGCTTGAGCAAGTGGTAGAACACCGGGGCAGTTCCCTTCACCTGGCAGTCAGGTCAGTGTGGCGCAACCCGTGCCGGATGGGCACGGCGCACGCATGGACTTGCGCTGCCAGATAGAACGGATGGCACGGCCGGAGGTTCATCCGGGGACCGACGGGAACCGGCCGAAAAGCGGGGGAGGGCGCCGGACAGCGGCCCGCAGGTCCCCGGGGCACCGCGTGGGGCGGCGTCCGTGGCGGGGGCCGGGCACGGGCGGGGAGGGAGGGCGCCGGGGGAGCCGCACCGGGCTCAGGTGCTGCGCGAAGCGGCCATTCCGGCGGTCAGCAGACCCAGCACCACCCAGGCGAACCACAGCCAGCCGTTGCTGCCGATCGCCACGGAGTACGTGGCGATCGCCACCAGGGCGGCGAAGGTCATGACGGCCATCGTCTTAACGGATCCGGTCATGCCCCATGGTGGCTCCAGAAGGCGGTGCTCCGCTACTGGCCACGCGCTTGGAGTGAGGCGAGATAGGAGTTGTAGGCCTCCAGCTCCTGGTCACCGTTGCGGTCCGCCGCCCGGTCCGAGCGCTTCGCGGCCCGCTGCTCCGAGTGGTACCACTGGTAGATGAGGGCGATCAGCACCAGCACCGAGGGGATCTCGCTGAAGGCCCAGGCGATGCCGCCGCCCCACTGCTGGTCGAGCAGGGCGTCGATGCCCAGGGAGGCCGACGGGTGCGCGTACGTCTTGATCATCGGCTCGCTCGCCATCATCAGGGCGATGCCGAAGAAGGCGTGGAAGGGCATGCCGGCGAAGAGCTCCAGCATCCGCATCACGTAGCCGGGGCGCTGCGGGCCCGGGTCCACGCCCATGATCGGCCAGAAGAAGATGACGCCGACCGCCAGGAAGTGCACCATCATCGCGATGTGCCCGGTCTTCGATTCCATGAGGAAGTCGAAGAGCGGGGTGAAGTACAGGCCGTAGAGGCTGGCGATGAACATCGGAATCGTGAAGGCCGGGTGCGTGATCACCTTCATGTACCGGCTGTGCAGCAGCATGAGCAGCAGCTCGCGGGGCCCCTTGTGGCCGCGCGGGGCGGGCGGAAGCGCCCGCAGGGCCAGCGTCATCGGGGCGCCCAGCAGCAGCAGGATCGGGGTGATCATGCTGATCACCATGTGCTGGACCATGTGCACGCTGAACATGACCATGCCGTAGTCGTTCAGCTTGGTGCACATCACCAGGACGACCGTCAGCACGCCGACGGCGAAGGCGACCGTCCGGCCCAGCGGCCACGCGTCACCGCGCCGGCGCAGCCTCAGGACGCCCCATCCGTACAGGGCGAGTCCCAGCAGGGAGCCGATGAGGAAGAACCCGTCGAAGGAGAACTCCAGCCCCCGTCCGAGAGTGAAGGGCGGCAGGTCCATGTCCATGTCCATGCCGTGCCCGCTGTGATCCATCTGTTCACTCCCTCGACCCGTGGTGCCCCACCACAGTAGTGCCGCCCCCGGGCGCCGAAGCGTCCGGGGGCGGTGTCGGAACGGGGGGAAACATCACAGAACGTTCTGGGCCTCTTCGTAGCGCTCGGTCGGCACCGTCTTGAGGGTCTGCACGGCGTCCGCGAGCGGCACCATCACGATGTCGGTGCCGCGCAGGGCGGTCAGCATGCCGAACTCGCGCCGGTGCGCGGCCTCCACCGCGTGCCAGCCGAAGCGGGTGGCGAGCACCCGGTCGTACGCGGTGGGCGTGCCGCCGCGCTGGACGTGGCCCAGGATCACCGGACGGGCCTCCTTGCCGAGGCGGTCCTCCAGCTCGACCGCGAGCCGGTTGCCGATGCCGGCGAACCGCTCGTGACCGTACATGTCGGTGCCGCCCTCCTCCAGGGCCATCGAGCTTCCCGCGGCCGGCTTGGCGCCCTCGGCGACCACGACGATCGCGAACCGCTTGCCCGCCGAGAAGCGCTCGCCGACGATCGCGGTCAGCTCGTCGATGTCGAAGGGACGCTCCGGGACGACGATCGCGTGCGCGCCGGCCGCCATGCCGGAGTGCAGGGCGATCCAGCCCGTGTGCCGGCCCATGACCTCGACGACCATCACCCGCTGGTGGGACTCGGCGGTGGTCTTCAGCCGGTCCAGGGCCTCCGTGGCCACCCCGACGGCCGTGTCGAAGCCGAAGGTGACGTCGGTGGACGCGATGTCGTTGTCGATGGTCTTCGGGACGCCGACGATCGGCAGGCCGCCCTGGGAGAGCAGGTTCGCGGCCTTCAGGGTGCCCTCGCCGCCGATGGGGATGATGGCGTCCAGGCCGAGGTCCTCGACGTGGCCGCGGGCCCGCTCCACGCCGTCGCGCAGATGCGCGGGCTGGACCCGGGAAGAGCCGAGGATGGTGCCACCGCGCGCCAGGATGCCGTTCACGGCGTCCAGGTCGAGCTTGCGGTAGTCGCACTCCAGCAGACCCCGCCAGCCGTCGTGGAAGCCGATCACCTCGTCGCCGTGGTCGACGACGGCGCGGTGCACGACGGAGCGGATGACGGCATTGAGGCCGGGGCAGTCGCCTCCGGAAGTGAGCACACCAATGCGCATGGCAGGAAGAACCTTTGCAACGTGGGCCGACGACCGGACCACGTCGTCCGGTTGGAACTACCCGTCACCCTACAAGCGGATCCCCGGTGGACTGAACCATCCTCCACATGCTGGTCATACTCGTCGTACGAACACACGTCGGCCCGGATCCCTCGGGGGAATCCGGGCCGACGGCCACATGACCTGTGGGTTAAGCGGGCTGCGTGGCCGCCGCGATCCGCTCGTCGCGCAGCGCCTCGTACCAGCGGTCGTCTATGGCCGGCAGCGCGTTCACGTCGAGGGCCAGCTTCAGCAGCAGGTCCGCGATCTGCGGGTTGCGGGCCATCACGGGGCCGTGCATGTAGGTGCCGAAGACCGTGTCGTTGTACGCGCCCTCGGTGCCGTCCCCGGTGCCGTTGCCGCGGCCGAGCCGGGTGCGGGCGAAGGGCCTGGCGGTCGGCCCGAGGTGCGTGACGCCCTGGTGGTTCTCGAAGCCCGTCAGCGGGGGCAGGCCCAGGCGCGGGTCGATGTCCGCGAGGACGTCGCCGACGCACCGCTCGCCCTCGCCGCGCACGGTGACCACGTCCAGCAGGCCGAGGCCCTGCTGGCGCTCGCCCATGTCGTTGACGAACTCCTGGCCGAGGATCTGGTACCCGGCGCAGACCGAGAAGACGATCGCCCCGTTCGAGACGGCCCGCTCCAGACCGCCGTCGCGCAGCAGGCGCTCCGCGGCCAGCCGCTGCGGCCGGTCCTCACCGCCGCCGATGAGGTAGATGTCGCCCGAGGTGGGGATCGGCTGGTCGCTGCGCACGTCCACGCGCTGCACGTCCAGGCCGCGCTGGCGCGCCCGGCGCTCCACGACGAGGGCGTTGCCCTGGTCTCCGTAGGTGCTGAGCAGGTCGGGGTAGACCCAGACCAGACGCAGGCTGTTGTCGCTCATGCTCTTGTCCTCTGTGGGTACTAGTTGCCGACGCGGCGGCGCACGTCCTGGAAGGCGGTGTAGTTGGCGATCAGCTCGATCTGTCCGGGCGGCGCCAGCTGCACGGCCTCGTCGAGGGTCTCGCAGACACGGAAGTCCAGGCCCGCGACCTCCAGGCGGACCGCCAGGTCCAGCTTGCGGTCGCCGATCACGAAGATCGGGTGGCCGGCCAGGCGCGGGTAGTCCACGTCCCACAGCCACGAGGTGTCGGTGCCGTCGGCGCCGCGCGCGTTCACCGACAGGATCACCGGGGTCGGCGGCGGGTCGATCAGCGAAAACGTTTCGAGCCAGCCCGCCGGGTTCTTGGCGAGCAGCAGCCGCAGCTCGCGGCCCATGAAGCTGACCACGTCGTAGCGGCCGGCGACGGCCTGCACCTGGTACATCCGCTCCAGCGCGACCTGCGGCGGGACGCCGAACACGGCGGCCACGGCGGCCGAGGTGGCGGCGTTCGCCTTGTTGGCGCGGCCGGGCAGCTGGAGGTGGATCGGCCAGGCGCTGCCGTGCGGGTCCAGCACGTGGTCGCCGGAGAGCACCCAGCTCGGGGTGGGGCGGCGGAAACCGCACTCGCCGCAGAACCAGTCGTCGCCCGGACGCTGCATGACGCCACCGCAGGAGGGGCACGACCAGGCGTCGTCCTTCCACTCCTGGCCGGCCGCGACCCACACGACGTTCTGCGAGGACGAGGCCGACCACACGATCAGCGGGTCGTCGCAGTTCGCGACGATGACCGCCTTGGAGCCCTGGAGCCCCTCGCGCCACTTCTCCGCGAGCATGCGGGTCTCGGCGGCGCGGTCCAGCTGGTCACGGGAGAGGTTCAGCAGGGCGATCACCTTGGGGGTGACGTCCCGGGCCACTCCGGCCAGGTACTTCTCGTCGACCTCGATGACGCCGTACTTGGCGTCCGAGCCGCCGGCCAGCGCCGAAGTGATGCCGGCCGGCATGTTCGCCCCGAGGGCGTTGGAGACGACCGGCCCGCTGGCCCGCAGGGCCTCCGCGATCAGCCGGGTCGTCGTGGTCTTGCCGTTCGTCGCGGAGACGAGGACGACATCGAGATGCTGCGCCAGCGCGCCGAGGAGATCGGGGTCGAGCCTGAGTGCGACCTTGCCACCGATCACCGATCCGCTTCCGCGTCCCGCGGCCCGCGACACCGCCGCCGCGGCCTTGCCCGCCGTCACGGCCAGCTTGGCCCGCGGCGAAAGCGGCTCCGTGTTGCCTGCCATCGTCCCTTGTCCTCCTTGCGTCGGTCGGCCCCAGCCTATCCAGTACCGGCCGGAGCCTTGACCGCGGCGCCCCAGGGGCGCCGCGGATCCCTCATATATTCGCCCGTCGTACCCTTACGGCCATGCGACAGCGCCCCATCCCCGGTACCACCGGACTCGTCCGCACCATGAGCCTGCTGGGTGATCCGGTGCTCCACTCCGCCTGCGCGGAGGTCACCGCATTCGGTCCGCCCCTCGACCGGCTGATCGAGGACATGTTCGCGACGATGTACGCCGCCCAGGGCGTCGGCCTGGCCGCGAACCAGGTCGGCGTCGGGCAGCGCGTGTTCGTCTACGACTGCCCCGACGACGAGGACGTCCGCCACGTCGGGCACATCGTCAACCCCCGCCTGGTGACGGCCGACGGCGACGAGTACCGCGGCCCCGAGGGATGCCTCTCGCTGCCCGGCCTGGAGGCCGGCACGGTCCGCTTCGACCGTGCGGTCGTCGAGGGCGTCACCTCCGACGGCTCGCCCGTGCGGATCGAGGGGACCGGGTTCTTCGCGCGCTGCCTCCAGCACGAGTGCGACCACCTCGACGGCACGGTCTACGCGGACCGGGTCACCGGTTGGCGGGGCCGGAAGCTGCTGCGGGCCGTCCGCAAGACGCAGTGGGGCGCCCAGGGGCTCGTACGGCTGGAGCGGTCCGGGGCGTAACCCCGGAGCTCCCCGCGCCCGGCGTACCCGCGGCCCCGGCTTCAGAAGCCGGGGCCGTCCTCGCGGTTGCCGGCCGTGGCCAGCCGGCCCCACAGCAGGTCGGTGAGGCCGGCCACCAACTCCGCGCGGTCACAGGGGCGTTCGCCGAGCCACCAGTCGCCGGCGGCGTGCATCATGCCGACGATGCCGTGGCCCCAGATCCGGGCGAGCCGGTCGCCGCCGGGGCCGAGGTCGACGCGCTCGCCGATGACCTGGGCCAGCTCCTCGCCGAGGCGGCGCAGCAGCGGGGCCGAGTGCAGGCCGACGTCGAAGCCGCGCTCGGCGGCGTGCGAGTCCTCGGCCGGATGCATCAGGAAGCGGTAGACCTGCGGACGCGCCTCGATGGCGGCGAGGTAGGTGTCCAGGGTGGCCTCGACGCGGCTGCGGCGCTCGGCCGGGGCGTCGAGCGCGGCCCTCAGCGAGTCGAGCAGCCCGTCGGTGTGCCGGACGGCGAGCGCCTGGTAGAGGCCCGCCTTGTCGCCGAAGTGCCGGTAGAGGATGGGCTTGGTGATGCCCGCCTCGGCCGCGATGGCGTTCATGGAGGCCTTCGGGCCGTCCCTGAGCACCACCCGGTCGGCGGCTTCGAGCAGTTCCCGTCGCCGGCGCTCGGCCGCTCCCGGTTCCCCGGCCTGCTGAGTGGTCTCCATGACGTGTTTCTCTCCCCGCCCTTGCGATGTGCGTGACGCACACGCAACGTAACACCCCGCGCACCCCGGTCATCGAATCGGCGGCGTCCCCGCGGCCGGTCCCCGCCGCGCTTGACAGTGCTTACCGGGCGGTAACAGACTGTGTTCATTGATCTAGTTACCGCTGGTAACTGCCTACTGGTAACTGCACGTGCATGAGACAGCTGGAGGGGACATGGCGGAGTTCACCATGGAGCTCAACGAGGACCAGAAGCAGGTGCGCGACTGGATCCACGGCTTCGCCGCCGACGTGATCCGGCCCGCGGCCGCGGAATGGGACGAGCGCGAAGAGACTCCGTGGCCCGTCATCCAGGAGGCCGCGAAGGTCGGCATCTACTCCCTGGACTTCTACGCGCAGCAGTTCTTCGACCCGACCGGCCTCGGCATCCCGATGGCCATGGAGGAGCTCTTCTGGGGTGACGCGGGCATCGCCCTGTCGATCGTCGGCACCGGGCTGGCCGCCATCGGCGTCGTCGCCAACGGCACCGAGGAGCAGATCGGCACCTGGATCCCGCAGATGTACGGGGACCAGAACGACGTGAAGGTCGCGGCGTTCTGCTCCTCCGAGCCCGACGCCGGCTCGGACGTCGGGGCCATGCGCACCCGCGCCGTCTACGACGAGGCCAAGGACGAATGGGTGCTCAACGGCACCAAGACCTGGGCGACCAACGGCGGCATCGCCAACGTCCACATCGTCGTCGCCGTGGTGGACCCCGACCTCGGGACCAAGGGGCACGCCTCCTTCATCGTGCCGCCGAACACCCCGGGCCTCTCCCAGGGCCAGAAGTTCAAGAAGCACGGCATCCGCGCCTCGCACACCGCCGAGGTGGTGCTGGAGGACTGCCGGATCCCCGGCTCCTGCCTGCTCGGCGGCAAGGAGAAGCTGGACGAGCGGCTCGCGCGGGC
Source organism: Streptomyces sp. NPDC028314 (assembly GCF_055565795.1). Taxonomy (NCBI): domain Bacteria; kingdom Bacillati; phylum Actinomycetota; class Actinomycetes; order Kitasatosporales; family Streptomycetaceae; genus Streptomyces; species Streptomyces sp. NPDC028314. The sequence continues at coordinate 90,125 of NZ_JBVHTP010000017.1, read as the reverse complement.
CCGCGAGCGGGCCCGCGCCGGGGGCGGCGAGAGGGTGAAGAACGCCGCCATGGCCACCTTCGAGGCCTCCCGCCCGGCCGTGGGCGCGATGGCCGTCGGCACCGCGCGCGCCGCCTACGAGGTGGCCCTGGACTACGCCAGGACCCGTACCCAGTTCGGCCGCCCGATCATCGACAACCAGGGCGTGGCCTTCCAGCTCGCCGACATGCGGACCCAGATCGACGCGGCCCGGCTGCTGGTGTGGCGGGCCTCCTGGATGGCGGTCGCCGGCAAGCCCTTCACCTCGGCGGAGGGCTCGATGTCGAAGCTGTTCGCGAGCGAGGTGGCCAAGAAGGTCACCGCGCAGGCGGTGCAGATCCTCGGCGGCAACGGGTTCACCCGCGAGTACCCGGTGGAGCGCATGCACCGCGACAGCGCCATCTACACCATCTTCGAGGGCACGAGCGAGATCCAGCGGCTGGTGATCGCCCGCACCCTCTCGGGGATGCCGATCCGCTAGCGCGCGCCGGCTCCCGGACGCGACGGTGCCCCCGCGGGCTTTCCTCCCGCGGGGGCACCGCTGTCGCACGGCCGGGTCAGCTCGTCGCCACGCCGATCACGAAGAGCGCCGCGAGCGACAGGAAGCCCAGCACCATCGGGATGCCGATGATCAGTGCCGGCGGCCGCTGGTACAGCGGCTTGCCCGGGTCGAGCGGGGGCCGGAACCCGCCCGAGGGGGCCGCGAGCTTCCGGAAGGCGGACCAGGGGACGAGGTTCAGCAGCACCGTGAACGGCGTGATGAGCATCGACATCGGACCCCACCAGCCCTGCCACAGCGTCTTCGCGGACATGTCCCGCACGACGGCCGTACCGCAGTCGCGGCAGAACGGCCCGTCCGTGCTCAGGAACCGCATCATCAGGAGCAGGCCCTGGTGGCCGCGGACGGTCCCGGGCGCGGCCGGCTGGGCCCCGCACAGGCGGCAGCCGTAGCCGCCCTGGTGCACGGGCTGCGGGGCGGCGTACGGAGCGCCCTGCTGGGGCACGCCCGTCGCGGCGTACGGATTGCCCTGGCCGGGCTGCTGCGGCTGCGCGTACGGGCCGCCGCCCTGGCCGGGCTGGGGCTGCGCGTACGGGTTGCCGTGCCCCGGCTGAGGCTGAGCCTGCGGCTGCGCGTACGGGTTGCCGTGGCCGGGCTGCGGCTGCTGCTGCGCGTACGGGTTGTTCTGGTGCTGCGGGCCGGTGCCCTGCTGCGCCGGTGGCGGAGTGGCCACGGAAGGTCCCCTCGAACGAGTCGGATCGGTCACCGGGAGCGGTGATCAAGGCACCCTAGCCGGATTCGTCATGCCCCCAACAACCGGCGCAGGGCCCGCCCGAAGAGGAAGCGCCCCGCCACCGGGACGAGCGGGTCGAGCAGGCGGCCGATGCCCCCCAGGCTCAGCTCCTCGCGCCAGTGCACCTCCGTCCCGGACGGCGCCAGGGCCCGGATCTCGATCTCCGCCCAGCCCCGTACGGCCCGGCCGTGCTTCACCAGGCGCACCAGCCCCGCGGCGCCCTCCGCGGGGGGCTTCCAGACGGTGACTTCCATCGGGTCGTCCCATGTGAGCCTGCCCACGCCCGTGCGCGCCGTGAACAGCGTCCCGACGTGCGTCGGCGGCGGCGTCTCGATGATCGTCCGCGTGAAGGGGACCTGTGCGCCGTGGCGCTCCCAGTCCGTCAGCCGCAGCCAGGCCTCGGCCGGCTGGAGGGTCGTGCGGTGAACGATCCGGATAGCGGGCATGAGCGCATGGTAATCGGGCATACACACCCTGAACTGGACCACGAATATGGGTTCCGTCCAGGGGTGGCGATCAGTAATACTCACCGCCACCGTGGATCGCGGATTCGACCGGGTGACCACCGGCCCTCCCGCCCCACACTGCGAGGAGGTGCGCCTTGTGCTCCCACCAGCCCCCCTGCCCGACCGCCGACAGCGCCGATCACGACGCCGCCCGCACGGTGGCCTTCCACCCCGAACAGGGCTGGAGCCTGCTCTGCAACGGCGCGGTGGTCTTCGACGACACAGGTGAACTGCTCCCCGACGGCCGCACGGTGGAACCCCGCCGCCCGGCCCTGGTCTGAGCCGAGGAGGCAGCATGCGCCAGCAGCTGATCCGCAAGCCCGTCCCCAAGCCCGCACCCCGAGACCTGGACCTGCGCACACCGTCGGGCAGACCCCTCCCGTACTGACGGGAGCCGATGGAACGCCGGCCCGCGGCGGCGAGTCTTCGTCGTGCCGGGCGTCCGCCGGCTGCCGGTCAGCCGGTGGCCGCCGCCGCGCCGCCCTGGAAGGCCGTCTCGTAGGCCGCGTCGCCGATCGCCGCGCGGGCCTGCCGCTCGCCCTCGTCGCGCAGGGCCGTCAGCGCGGGTGAGCCGCCCATCTGCGGCCGCCCCACCGTGCGCCACCAGGCGTGCCCGGTGCCCAGCAGCCGCGCCGCCAGTTCCCCGTCGCCCAGGGCCGCCACCGCCGCCGCGAGCAGGTCCAGGCCGAGCGCGATGCCGAAACGGTCGCCCAGCAGGCGCTTGCCGGACAGCATGGCCCTGACGTGCCGGGCCGCCTCACCGTGGTGCCCCAGGCCCAGCGCCGCCATGGCCAGGATGTAGTCCGCGTACGCCCGCAGCCAGCGCTCGCCCAGCTCCGTGCACGCCTCGCGCAGACCCCGCGCCTCCTCGGCGGCCTCCTCGAAGCGTTCGAGGTCGCACAGGGCGAAGCCGGTCGCCAGCCGGCACAGCAGCCACCCGGCCCCGCTCGCACGGCCGCCGTGGCCGGCCCGGGCCCGGGGGCCGGCCAGCCCGAGCGCCTGGGCGGAGTCGCCCGGCATCATCACCGCCACCGCGTGCAGATAGGCGGCGCGCAGTTCCCGCTCCGGGTCCGCCAGCCGGTCCGCCGCGCGGGTGCACTCCTCGCCGAGCTTGCGGGCCGCGTCCAGGTCGCCCTGGAGCAGCGCCGTCAGGCCCAGTGCCCACAGCGCCTGCGTGTACGCGGCGCCCGTGTGCGGACCCGCGTGCAGGGACCGCTCCAGGAACGCCCGGCCCTCGTGGACGTGCCCGCACGCGAACCAGAAGAACCAGAGCGCCCCGGCCATCTCCTGCGCCGCCGTCGGATCGGAATCCAGCAGCTGCTCCAAGGCCGTACGCAGCTGCGCGTGCTCGGCGGTCATCCTGCGGTACCAGTCCACCTGGCCCGGGCTCATCCACCCCCGGTCGGCGGCCTGGGCGAGCGCCAGGTACCAGTGCGCGTGCCGGTCGGCGACCGTGCGGACCTCGTCCAGCTCCGCCAGCCAGTCGTGCCCGTACTCGCGGATCGTGTCCAGCATCCGGTAGCGGGCCCCCGCCCCGCGCTCCTCGGTGCGCCGGACCACGGACTTGGCCACCAGACCCGCCAGCACCCGTTCCACCCGCGACGCGGGGAGCGGGCCGCCCGAGCAGACCGCCCGCGCGGCGGCCACGTCGAAGTCCCCGGTGAACACCGACAGCCGGGCCCAGAGCAGGCGTTCCACCGGCTCGCACAGCTCGTGGCTCCAGCCGATCGCGGTGCGCATGGTCTGGTGCCGGGGGAGCCGCGCCGCGCTGGTGTCGGCCAGTACGTCGAACCGCGCGCCAAGCCGCTGCGCCATCTGCTCCAGGGTCCACAACCGCAGCCGGGCACCGGCCAGTTCCAGGGCGAGCGGGATCCCGTCCAGGCGGCGGCACACCTCGGCCGCGACGGCCGTCCGTTCCGGGTCCTCGAAGGCGGCGGCGGCCAGCGGGGTCGCCGCGACGGCCCGCTGGCGGAAGAGGAGGAGCGCGTCGCTGTCGGGCCCTTCGAAGGGCAGTGGACGGACCTCGACGAGCTGCTCGCCGGGACTGCCGAGCGGCTCGCGCGAGGTGGTCAGCACCGTCAGCCCGGGTGCGGACTGGAGGAGTTCACCCACCAGGTGGCGGCATTCCGGGATCAGGTGCTCGCAGGTGTCCAGGACCAGCAGGAGGTTCTTGTCGGCCATCCACGCGCACAGCTCCTCGTCGAGGGCGCGTGCGGAGTGGTCCGCGAGCCCGACGGCATGGGCCACGGTCGCGCTGAGCAGACCGGGGTCGCGCAGCGGCGAGAGTTCCACCCACCAGACCCCGTCGGGCCGGTCCCGGCCGGCCGCGGCGGCGGCCCGCAGCGCCAGGCGGGTCTTGCCGACGCCCCCCACCCCGGTCAGGGTGATCAGCCTTCGGACCCTCAACAGGCCTTCGAGGTCGAGCAGTTCACGTCCCCGACCGACGAAGCCCGCCGATTCCGGCGGGAGGTTTCCGGGCACGGCACCGGAGTCTGGCCCAGGACCGCTGCCTGCGGGATCTGGCTGATTGTTGTTGACCGAGTACTCACCGAACACGGAAGTATTGTGCGCGATCTCCTTATCCGGCAGTGCCGTTCGGTCAGATCGCCGCCGGATCCCGTCCGTGGCGGGGGTGCGGTCTCAGCCCGCGAGAACGACGCGGAGCTCCGGGGTGAAGGCTCCCCAGTTGCCGTCGGGCAGCCGTGCGCGCAGTTTCACCGCCCACACCGTACCGGCGGGCTCGGTGACCGCGACCCGGTGCTCGACGCGCCCGGCGCCGGACGGGACGGAGGCGCCGGCGCCGAACTGGATGACGGTGACCGGCTGTCCGTTGACGTAGAGCTGGTACTCACCGGTCCGCCGGCCGGTCGCCGGGGCGGTCCAGGAGAGGTCGACGGCGCCGGGGGAGGCGGTCGCGGTGAACCCCGCCGGTGCGGTGTCCGGCCCCTGGCCCGGGTCGGGAGCCGTGGTGAGCTCCACGGCCGGGCTGTCGGGGGAGGAGTTGTCGGCGCCGTCCCGGGCCCGGACGGTGAAGGTGTAGCGGGTGTCCGGCTGGAGCCCGCTCAGGGTGGTGCCGCTCTCGCCGGGGCCGGCCGTGTGGATCCGGACGCCGCCCTGGTAGACGTCGTACGCCGTGACGCCCGTGTCGTCCGTGGCCGCGGTCCAGTTCAGCCGGGCGGCCCGGGCTCCGTCCGCGCGGCCCGTGACGGTGGCCGGGGCGGACGGGGCGCCGCGGTCCTCGGCCTTGGCGGCGGGGGTGGTCACCTGCGCGGGCGCGCTGAGGGGGGAGCGGTTCCCGGCGGCGTCCTTGGCCCGGACCGTGAAGGCGTAGGAGGTCTGCGGAGCCAGACCGGTGATGTCCACCATCGTCTTCTCGGCCGGGAGGTCGCGGACCAGGTGGCCGGCCTGGAACACCTGATACCCGGTCACCCCGTCGGAATCCGCGGCGACTTGCCACATGACGTGCACGGAGGTGGCGCTGCCCGCCTGGGCGGTGAGGCCGGCCGGGGCGTGCGGGGGATCGGTGTCGGCGCCCGGGGCGCAGGCCGTGAGGGCGGCGAGGGCCGCGAGCGCGGTGAGGGCCGGGCGGAGGGGGAGCGCGGGGGCGGTGCCTCGTCCCGGGTGCCGCGAGGATCGTGCGGGGTGTCGCAAGGGAGGTGCCTTCCGCCGCTCGCTCGTAAAGGTCTAGACATATATGGCACGGGCTGCGGTGGCCGGGCAAGACCCCGGTGGCCCGCGCGGGGTCCGGCCGCGGCGGGGGTCGTCGAACTGACCGGTTTCGTCTCTTCTCGTCCTGTCTGGCATTATTGCGATCTCTTTGCAATAAGAGCTGATCTTAAGCAGTACGAAAACCGGCAATACAGGGATGTGCACAGCATGACGGCCCGGACAGCACGGGGAGTGGCCGGCGCGACGCTGGCCGCCGCACTCATCACGGGCGTGGCGGCCTGCTCCAACCCCTCCGGCGGCCCGGCGGGATCCGCGGGCGCGGACTCCGCCGTCGTCGGCATCGCGACCGAGCCGGAGACCCTCAGCCCGCTCCTCGGCTACGGCAAGGACGGCAACTCCAAGATCTTCGACGGACTGCTCACGCACGACGCGGACATGAAGCTGCGGCCCGCACTCGCCGAGGCCCTGCCGGAGGTCTCCCCGGACGGCCTCACCTACACCTACCGGCTCCGCCAGGGCGTGAAGTTCAGCGACGGGCAGCCCTTCGGCGCCAAGGACGTGGTCTTCACCTACCGGACGATCCTCGACGCCAAGACGAACAACGCCTCCAAGACCGAGCTCGACGCGATCGACGGCGTCGAGGCGCAGGGCGACGGCGCCGTCGTGTTCAAGCTGAAGTACCCCTACGCACCCTTCGCCGAGCGGACCGTACTGCCGATCGCCCCCGAACACCTCGCGGGCAGGCAGGACGTCAACAGCGGCGACTTCACCACCAGGCCCGTCGGCACCGGCCCGTACGTCCTCACCGGCTGGTCCAGGGGCGAGAAGCTCAGCTTCAAGGCCAACCCGGCCTACTGGGGCGGCGAGCCGGCGGTGAAGAAGTTCACCATGGCGGTCATCAAGGACGACGACGTGCGCGCCACCCGGCTGCGCTCCGGCGAGCTCGACGCGGCGATCCTGCCGCCGAACCTCGCGAAGGGCCTCGGCGGGGAGAAGGGGCGCACGACCTACGCCGCCAGGACCTTCGACTACCGCAACGTGACCCTCCCGACGCACCACAAGGTCACCGGCGACACGGCCGTCCGGCAGGCTCTGGACATCGCCGTCGACCGGAAGACCATGGTCGACAAGCTCCTGGAGGGCGCGGGCAAGCCCGCCTACGGCCCGGTCCCCACCGACAGCCCCTGGTTCACCGCCGGTACGGAACGCAACCACGACCTCGACCGGGCGAAGAAGATCCTCGACGACGCCGGCTGGAAGGCCGGCGACGACGGCATCCGCGCCAAGGACGGGGTCCGCGCCTCCTTCCCGCTCTGGTACACCTCCGGCGACAAGATCCGCCAGGACCACGCACTCGCCTTCGCCTCCGACGCCAAGAAGGCCGGCATCGAGGTCAGGACCGAAGCCGGCACCTGGGAGGTCATCGAGCCGCGGATGAAGACCGACGCCGTCCTCGCGGGCGGCGGCTCCCCGGCCGACCCCGACTTCGACCAGTACCTGCTGCTGACCTCCTCGCTCGCGGGCGACGGCTTCAACAACATGGCCCGGTACGACAACAAGACCGTCGACCAGGCGCTGGTGGACGGGCGCCGGAGCGGCGACCCGGCCGCGCGCAGGACCGCGTACGACACCGTGCAGCGCGAACTGGTGAAGAACCCCGGCTACGTCTTCCTCACCCACATCGACCACCTGTACGTGGTGAACGACAAGTGGGACGGGCTCTCCACCCAGGTCGAGCCGCACGACCACGGCCTCGGCTCCGGACCCTGGTGGAACGTCGAGAACTGGAAGCCGAAGCAGAAGTGAGCCCCACCAAGTGACCTCCCGCTCCGTCCGCCTCCCCTGGGGGCCGATGGCGCGCATGGCCGGGCGCCGGACGCTGTTCGCCGCCCCCGTCCTGCTCGCCGTCACCTTCGGGGTCTTCGCCGTCGCCGCGCTGTCCCCCTTCGACCCCGTCAAGGCGTACGCCGGCACGGCCGGGCTCACCGCCTCGCAGGCCGGACTCGACCAGCTGCGGGCCAACCTCGGCGTGGACCAGCCCCTGACGGCCCGCTGGTGGGAGTGGCTCACCTCGGGGCTCACCGGCGACCTCGGCACCTCCTCCGTCATGCGGCAGCCGGTCGCCGACGTGATCGCCGAGCGCGTGGGCTGGTCGGCGCTGCTCGCCTCCAGCGCCTTCGCGCTGGCGGTGCTGCTGGGCACGGCGCTCGGGGTGCTCGCCGCCCGGCGGCAGGGCGGCCCCCTCGACCGGATCGTGTCCGCGCTCGCCTACACCCTGGAGGCGGCCCCGGCCTTCTGGCTCGGGCTGCTGGCCATCTGGTTCTTCTCCGTGCGGCTCGGCGTACTGCCCTCCGGCGGGCTGACGGACGCGGCCGGCGACTCGGTCACCTTCGGCCAGGTCGCCGCCCATCTGGTGCTGCCCGCACTGGTGCTCGGGATCTCGCAGCTGCCGTGGTTCTTCCTGTACGCACGCCAGGGCGTGGCCGACGCGCTGGAGGAGGACCCCGTACGAGGGGCCCGTGCGCGGGGCGTGGCCGAGCGGCGGGTCCTGGTCGGCCACGCGCTGCGCTCCGGGATGCTCCCGATGCTGACGCTGATCGGATCGCGGGTGCCCGAGCTGATCACCGGCGCGCTGCTGGTGGAGACCGTCTTCAGCTGGCCCGGCATCGCCGCGGCCACCGTATCGGCCGCCACCTCGGTGGACTTCCCGCTGCTCGCAGCCCTCACCGTGCTGGCCACGGCGGCGGTGCTCGCCGGGAACCTGCTGTCCGACCTGCTGTACGGGCTCGCGGACCCGAGGGTGGGCTTCGATGGCTGAGCTCTCCTGGCGTTCCCGCGGCCGGCCCGGCCGCCGCTCGACGCGCGGCGTCCGCGTCCGGATCTCGGCGGGAACCGTCGCCCTGATCGCCCTGGCGGTACTGCTGGTACCGCCGCTCGCGCAACTCGACCAGCAGGCGGTCGACTTGTCGGCAAAGCTCCTGCCGCCCTCCTGGGAACACCCCTTCGGCACCGACGACGTCGGCCGCGACCTGCTGCTGCGCTGCGTCTACGGGCTGCGGGTCTCGCTGCTGGTCGGCCTGGTCGCCGCCCTGGTCGCCACCGTGATCGGGACCGCGGTCGGCGCGGCGGCGGGGGCGCTCGGCGGGTGGACCGACCGGCTCGTGATGCGGGCGGTGGACGCCCTGTCCTCCATCCCGCACCTTTTGCTGGGCATCTTCATCGTGGCCATGTTCCGCCCGGGGGTGTGGCCGGTCGTGGTGTCGGTGGCGCTGACCCACTGGCTGTCGACCGCCCGGATCGTCCGTGCGGAGGTCCTGTCCCTGCGGTCCCGGCCGTTCGTGGACGCGGCGATCTCGGGCGGCGCCTCCCGGTGGCGGGTCGCCGTCCGCCACCTCGTCCCGGGTGTGCTGCCCCAGGCCGGGCTCGCCGCCGTACTGATGATCCCGCACGCGATGTGGCACGAGTCCGCGCTGTCCTTCCTCGGCCTCGGCCTGCCCTCCCACCAGGCCAGCCTGGGCAACCTCGTGCAGACCGCCCGGGGCTCGCTGCTGGCCGGCGACTGGTGGCCCACCCTCTTCCCGGGGCTGCTGCTGATCGTCCCGACGCTGGCCATCGCCGGCCTCGCCGGCGCCTGGCGCGACCGCCTGAACCCCCGGCGCCGCTCGGAGCTGACGCTGTGACCGTGGACCCCCGGGCCGCCGCCGGTGACGGCCTTGCCTCCCGCGATGCCCTTGCCGCCGGTGACGGCCTTGCCTCCCGCGGTGCCCATGCCGACCGCGGTGGCCGTGCCTCCCGCGATGGCCTTGCCGCCGGTGATGCCCTTGGCTCCCGCGAGCTCGCGCCGAGGCCCCCGGAGGCTTTCGGTGGGGCCGTCCTCAGGGTGGACCGGCTGTCCGTGCGCTTCCGCATGCGCGGCGACCGGTACGTCGAGGCCGTCACCGACGCCACCTTCACCCTCGCCCCCGGCGAATGCCTCGTCCTCGTCGGCGAGAGCGGCTGCGGCAAGTCCGTCCTCGCCTCCGCCCTCCTCGGCCTCCTCCCCGGCAACGCCGAGACCGCCGGGTCGGCCCGTCTCGCCGACGGCCTCGATCTGCTGGCCACCGACGAGGCCACGCTCGCCCGGACCGTCCGGGGCCGCCGCGTCGGCCTCGTCCCCCAGAGCCCCGCCGCACACCTCACCCCGGTCCGCACCATCCGGTCCCACCTGGAGGAAACGGTCCGCGAGCTCACCGCACGCGGTCGCGGCGCCGACGGGCCCGCCACGATGCCCCCGGCCGGGCACCGGGCGCGGAAGGCGCGACTGCGCGAAGCGGCCGAAACGGCGGCCGCCCGGGCGGCGTTCCCCGCCTCCCACCTCGACCGCCACCCCCACGAACTCTCCGGCGGCCTCGCCCAGCGCGCCGCCACCGCCCTCGCCCTCGTCGCGGACGCCCCGCTGCTGCTCGCCGACGAGCCGACCACCGGCCTCGACCGGGACCTCGTCCACCGCACCGTCGACGAGCTGCGGGCCCACACCCGGGAGGCCGGCCGGGCCCTGCTGATGATCACCCACGACCTCGCCGCCGCCGAGCGGATCGCCGACACGGTCGCCGTGATGTACGCCGGGCGGATCGTCGAAACCGCCCCCGCCGAAGCGTTCTTCGGCGCGGCCGGGCCCCGGCACCCCTACGCCCGCGGGCTCCTCGACGCCCTCCCGGAGCGTGCCTTCACCCCCGTGCCCGGCGCCCCGCCCGAGCTCGGCGCGCTGCCGCCGGGCTGCGCCTTCGCCGAGCGCTGCGCACTGGCCGACGCGGACTGCCGGGCGCAGCGCCCGCCGCTCACCGAAGGGGTGGCCTGCCACCATGCTTGAGCTGAAGGGCATCACCGCCGGGTACGACCGCCGCGCTCCCGTCGTGCGGGACGCGCACCTCACGCTGGCACCCGGAGAGGCCCTCGGGCTGCTCGGCCCCAGCGGCTGCGGCAAGTCCACGCTGGCCAGGGTGGCCGCCCTGCTGCACCGGCCCGACCGGGGGACCGTGGTCCTCGGCGGCCGCACCGCGACCGGCTTCCGGCATCGGGCCCCGCGCTCCCTGCGCATCGAAGTCGGGGTCGTCTTCCAGCAGCCCCGTCTGTCGGCCGACCCCCGCCTCAGGCTGCGCGACCTCGTCGCAGAACCGCTCCGCGCAACGGGCCGACGTACGGAAGTGGCATCGGTCGTCGGGGAGTTGACGGAACGTGTCGGGCTCGGCGCGGATCTGCTCGCCCGGCGCCCCCACGAGGTGAGCGACGGGCAGCTCCAACGCGCCTGCCTGGCCCGGGCCCTGGTGCTGCGGCCGCGCTGGCTGGTTTGCGACGAGATGACCGGGATGCTGGACGCCTCGACGACGGCCGCCCTGGTCGCAGTGGTCGAGGAGTACCGCGCCGAGACCGGGGCGGGGCTCCTCGCGGTGGGTCACGATCCGGTACTGCTCGGCCGCTGGTGCGACCGTACGGCCCGCTGGGACGAGATCGTCAAGGACTGACCGGCGGTCACGGACGGTCAACACCCGTACGGCGGACACGTGTTTCGCCCGAAGGGACCCTCCGCTGCGCCACCATGGCCGCGCGTAAGGAGGTTTCTATGGTGATTTCCCTCTCCGTGATCGTCCTGCTCCTCGTCCTCGCGTGGATCTTCCTGCGCGGAGGCGGGCTCAAGTTCTCCCACGCCCTCGTCTGCGTCCTGCTCGGCTTCTACCTCGCGAGCAGCAGCGTCGCCACGGCCATCCACGACGGCTTGGAGGCCACCGCGGGCGTCGTGTCCGCCTTCAATCCCTAGGAGCGTCCTCGATGCGGCCGGTCACCACCAGGTCGCCGTCCGGGGTGCGCCGCGCGAGGTCGCCGGTGCGGAAGTAGCCGTCGGGGGTGAAGGAGCGCGCGTTGAGGTCGGGCGCCCGGTAATAGCCCCGCGGGGTGTAGGGACCGCGGACGAGGAGTTCACCGGGCTCCCCGTCGGGCACGTCCTCGCCGTCGACGTCGACGATGCGGATCTCATCGTCGGGGGAGAGGGGCCGGCCGTGGGTGGTGAGCGCGGTCTCGTCCGGATCGGCGGGCCGGGTGAGGGTGAGCAGCCCCTCGGCCCTGCCGAAGACCTGTTGCACGCGACAGCCCCATGCGGCGGCCATCCGTTCGCCGGTCGTCCGGTGCGGGGGCGCGCCACCGCTCTGCACGAGGCGCAGGCTGCTCAAGTCGGCCCGGACGGTGGGAAGCGCGTCGAGCCAGAGCCGGGCGACGGCGGGTAGCACCGACGTGATGGTGACCCGTTCCCGTTCGATGACCCGGAGGCATTCGGCGGGTTCCGGGTCCTCGGCCAGGACGACGGTGCCGCCGACGGAGAGGGTGCCGACGATGCCGGGGCTGCCGAAGGCGAAGTGGGACGCGGCGGGCAGCGCGGCCAGATACACGTCGTTCTCGGTGAGCGACACCAGCTCGGCGGCGGCCCGCGCCTGGTAGGCGTAGTCGTTGTGGGTGCGCGGGACGAGCCGGGGCGCCGTGGCCCCACCGCCGGAGAGCAGGAAGAACGCCACCTGGCCGGCGCTCTGCGCGAGCGCCCGGTCGGGCGGGGAGTCGATGGAGCCCAGCGGGAAGTAGTGGCAGCCCGACGGGTCGGTCGTGAAGCCGCCGTACGGGGACGAGGTGCCCGGTGTCTCGAAGGGGAACACCCGCCGCAGGAAGGGTCCTGCGGCCGCGATGTCCGCGGCCATCGCCGTGTGGTCGAAGCCCTGGTACGTCGAGGGACCGACGTAGCCGACGGCCTGGGTGACCCGTACGAGGTGGGACACCTCGGTCGCGCGGTGCGAGACCGGGCAGAGCACGGGGACCACACCGGCGCGCATCAGCGCGAACACGGTGGCGACGAACTCGGGGACGTTCGGCAGCTGGACGACCACCCGCTGCCTCGGCCGCAGGCCGCGCAGCCGGAATCCGGCGGCCATGCGGTCCACGCGCCGGTTCAGGTTCGCGTACGTGATGCGGGTGTCGCCGTGCACGAGCGCGGTCCGCGGTCCGTACTGCTGGGCCCGGTCGCGCAACAGGTTGTCCAGCGTGTGGCCCTGCCAGTGTCCGGCCGCCCAGTAGCGGTCCACGAACTCCTCGGGCCAGGGTGTGCAGCCTTCGAGCATGGATGTCATTCGCTTCCCCCGCCGTCTTGATCTTGGCAATCCAAACCGTCGACACCCCTGTACGCAATGTGCTTTCCGGACCACGGACGCCGGATGCCATCAGCGGAAAGCCCAAGGGTGGGCCGCTGACCAGGAGGAACGGGCGGGGCTCGATGATCGACTGTTGCGCCTTCGTGAATCATCGGGCACTTCCATGGACTCTTCGGACGGCGCGACCTAGCGTCTGGCGGCGGCGCGATGTCAGACGCAATGTCAACAAGACCGAAGACAACGGAGGAAGTCCGGATGTTCCGAAGAGCGCTGCACTGCGCTGTGGTCCCGGCCCTCGCCGCATTCGTGGCGATGTACGGGATCTCCCCGGCGCAGGCCGAGGGGATACCCAAGGCCCCCGGCCACCGCCTGGTCAGCCACTACGACGGCGCCCCCGCCGCCGCCGTCCCGCTGCCCGGCGAAGCCCCGCCGCAGCACCCGTACCTCGCGCCCAACGGCCGCAGCGGCATGCACTCCGACGCGGCCGGCAGCGCCACCTCGCCCTGGTCCGGGCCGCTCGGCAGGAACCCGCAGGTCACCAGCGAGAAGATCGCCGCGCTGGGCGGCGAATGCGCCACCGCCACCTTCGACACGGGCGGCCGGCTCGTCACCGTGTGCGGCACCTTCTCCGGCTTCAAGGTCAAGCTCCTCGACCCGCGCACGCTCGCCACGCTCGCGGAACACCAGCTCCCGCAGCGCTCTTCGACGGTCGAGGCGATCACCTCGCTCGACTTCGCGAAGATCTTCAAGGACACCTCCGGCGGGGCCTACTTCTACCTGGACAACCAGGACCGGGCGGTGCTGGCCGATTCCCGCCAGCACATCCTGCGCCTGGCCCATTCGCAGAACCCCGACGGCAGCTGGAAGTTCACGGTCGACAACGACTGGGACCTCACCGGCCAGGTCCCGCACGACTGCGTCAGCTGGACCAACCTGTGGCCCAGCGGCACCTGCGACCCCGTCACCTCCGTCATGCCCGACTGGAACGGCCGCATCTGGTGGGTGACCCGCCAGGGCCGCGTCGGCACCGTGGACCCGGCGACCTCGCAGATCCGCTCCGTCCGGCTCGACGGCGAGGAGATCCAGAACTCCTTCTCGGTCGCGCAGGACGGGGTCTCCATCGTCACCGACCACGCCCTGTACAGCTTCCGCGCCGGCGCCGACGGCACCCCCATGGTGCAGTGGCGCCAGACGTACGACCGGGGGACCGGCACCAAGCCCGGCTCCGTGAACCAGGGTTCGGGCACCACCCCCGACCTCTTCGGCAACGGATACGTGGCCATCACCGACAACTCCGACGACCGGATGAACGTCCTCGTCTACAAGCGCGGCGTGGACGTACCCGCCGACCAGCGGCTCGTGTGCAAGGTCCCGGTGTTCGGCCCCGGCGCCTCGACCACCGACAACTCCCTGATCACCTGGGGCAACAGCATCGTCGTCGAGAACAACTACGGCTACGAGAACCCCACCACCCTGCTGTTCGGCAAGTCCGTCGTCGGCGGTGTCAGCCGCATCGACGTCCGGGCCGACGGCAGCGGCTGCGACACGGTGTGGGAGAGCGGAATCCGCTCGCCCTCGACCGTGCCGAAGCTGTCCACCGCGAACGGGCTGCTCTACTTCTACGAGAAGGAGCCCAACTCCTGGGGCATCGACGCCTGGTACCTCACGGCGGTGGACTTCCGCACAGGTGAGCGCCGCTGGCGGCAGCTGACCGGCACCGGCCCGCTGTACGACAACAACTGGGCTCCGATCACCCTCGGCCCCGACGGCACGGCGTACGTCGGCGTGTTCAACGGCATCGTCGCGGTCCGCGACGGCGGCTGACCCGGACGGCGGGGTCTGCGGGCGGCGGGGCGGGTGCCCGGACAGGGGCCCGCCCCGCCGCACGCACGCGCGGGGGCGGGAGCCCGCAGGCGGCCGGGCCCCGCCCCCGCCCGTCAGCCGTCAGCCGTCCTGCCTCCACAGCGGGTGTTCGCGCTCGGCCCAGGCCCGCTCCACCGAGCCCGTGCGCAGGCCGCGCCGGGCCTCCGGATCGCCCAGGGCCTTCCCGATGTGCCCGGCGAGGACGATGCCGAGGGCCAGGGCGAGCCAGTCGTGGACGAAGGTGGCGCCGGTCCGCCAGGCGAGCGGCCCGAGACCGGTCAGCCACATCAGCAGCCCGGTGCCGAGCATCACCAGGACCGCCCCGGCCACCCAGCCGGCGTACACCTTCTGCCCGGCGTTGAACTTCCCGGCGGGTCTCGGCCCCTCACGGCCCCGGCGCAGCGCGGAGCGCAGCCAGACCCTGTCGTGCGGCCTGAACCGGTTGAGGCGGCCCAGATCGGCGCGGAAGGCCCGGGAGGCCAGGCCGAGCAGGAACGGGGCGACGAGCAGCAGGCCGGACCACTCGTGGACGGTGACGACGAGGTGCCGGCGCCCGACGAG
Organism: Streptomyces sp. NPDC028314; assembly: GCF_055565795.1. NCBI lineage: Bacteria > Bacillati > Actinomycetota > Actinomycetes > Kitasatosporales > Streptomycetaceae > Streptomyces > Streptomyces sp. NPDC028314. The sequence continues at coordinate 75,050 of NZ_JBVHTP010000017.1, read as the reverse complement.
TTCCGCCAGCGGCGGCAGGTAGAGGCAGCCGGCCGACCCCACGCAGACGCCCATCAGCGCGGCGGTGCCCCGGTGCACCCAGCGCTGGGAGCGGCCGAAGCGCCTGACCCGGCCGGTTGCTCCGGAGGGTCCCGCGAGTTCGCCCGGTTCAGACCGTAGGGGCATCGTCGCGTCCGTTCGAGGTGCCGACCCAGGCGTCCACGTCGTATCCGAGGCGTTCCCAGTAACCCGGTTCCACCTCGCGGGTGAGGGTGATGCCCGAGAGCCACTTCGCCGACTTGTAGAAGTACATGGGGGCTACGTACAGCCGTACCGGTCCGCCGTGGGAATGGCTCAGCGGCTGGTCCCGCATCCGCAGGGCCACCATGACGTCGTCCCGGCGGGCCTGCGGGAGCGTCAGGCTCTCGGTGTACGCACCGTCGAAGCAGCTGAACCGGATGGCCCGCGCCTCCGGCCGCACCCCGGCGGCGTCGAGCAGCCGCGACAGCGGAACACCCTCGAAGGGCGTGCCGGGGACCCGCCAGCCGGTGACGCACTGGACATCGCGCACCACCCGGGTCTGCGGGAGCCGCCGGAGCGTTTCGAGGTCGTACGTGGCCGGTCGCTCGACCAGGCCGTCGACGGTCAGCCGGTAGTCCCCGGGGGCGCGTTCGGGCACGGACGAGGTGACCGAGTAGTACCGGAACCCACCGCCGTTGGGCAGCAGCCCGGTCAGCCCGGTCGGATCCTTGCCGGCGGCGGCGCCGAGCGCGCTTTCCAGGCCGCGCTGGAGGTGGGGGGCGGCGGCCAGCCCGGCCGCGCCGAGCCCGAGCATCCCCAGCACGAGGCGCCGTCCGACCGGGACGCCGAGGAGGTCGGGGTCCCGTTGCCCGTGCACCTCCGCTCGCGGCCCGCGCGGGGCTTGCGGTCCTTGCGGCCCCGGTGGTCCTGCGCCCGCCGGTCCCCGGTCCGCCCGTTCTGTGCTCATGCGCCGATTCGACCACCGCCGTCCGCCGGGCACCAGGTGCGGGGGCGGCCCGTCAGACTTCCGTCACATCTGTCGGCCGCATATCGGTGGGCAGCGAAACCTTCGCGGAGTCGGCATCTGCTACCCGCACGTACTGAATTACCCCGTAGATGCGGTGTATGGATCCTGTTAGAGTCCGCATGCGCAATGCAGGGTGCGGGCGGTGAATCGACTGTTCCGCATCTGGTCCCACCACCCCGGGGCGCTCCCCCGGAGCCGGCGGAAAGCCGGCCCCGCACCCTTCGGCCGCACCCTTCTGCGCACGGCGCTTCCGTACGCACGGCACCCCCGCACACGGCGCCCTGCTGCGTTTTCCTGCCGCGAATCCCACAAGGGAGATTCCATGAAATCGGGGCTTCTGCTCCACCGGGTCACCGGTAAGGCACTCGTCATCGGCGCCGCCCTGGCCCTGGCGATACCGTCGACCGCCTTCGCCAACTCCGTGAGCGTGACGGTGAAGACGCCGGGCGCCACCGCCGGACCCGCCGCGACCTTCGCGGAGATCTCGACCCACGCCGACTGCGCGAGCGGTCTCGTCTCGGGCGGCGGGATCGACCAGGCCATCGGCACCGGCACGTCCTCCAACGGCAACAAGGTGAACGGCACGTCGCCGAGCCCGGACGGATCCACCGAGTACCTCGGATCGACCGGGGCCGTCGGCACCGACGTGACGCACTGGCTCGGCATCGGCGGCAGCGGCGGCGCGGTCAACGCCTCCTTCTCCTCCACCCCTTACGCGGTGTGCTTCACCAGCAGTCTGATCAACCACACCCAGGTGGTCATGAACAAGACCGCCGGACCCACCACCGCCTCGACGGTGGGCCTGGTCACGGCCACCTGCCCGGCCAACACCCGCCTGCTCGGCGGCGGAGCCAGGATCACCCCTGCCGATGTCGGCAGCCTGAAGCCGATCGCCAGCTTCCCCACCTTCAACAACGCCGGGCACGACTTCGGCCGGAAGGCCGCGGCCGACGGCGAGTCCAACCCCGACTCCTGGAGCGCGGTCGGCTGGAACGGCGGTGGCGGCGGCACCGGCAACACCACCTACGCCTACGCGATCTGCAGCGGGAACGGCATCAACATCAGCGGCACCACGGTCAAGGTCCGCCACTCCGAGGTCAGCGGCCCGACCGCCGCGACCGCCGGCCAGACGGCCACCGTCGGCTGCGGCGGCGGCGACGGCAAGCTGATCAGCGGCGGCGCCGCGGTCAGCGGTGGCAGCGTCACGACCACCGACTTCACCGGCCCGGGATCGCCCGGCGACCACCTCAACGGCAGCTTCCCCAGCAACTCCGGCGGTACCCCGGTCGGTGACGGCGCCACCACGGCCGCCTACTGGACGGCCGACGCCCACACCGGGGGCGGCAGTTCGCCCAACACCTACACCGACGCCTGGGTGCTGTGCGCCGACGACGGGGTCTGAGAGCGATGAACCACGGATCGAGCAACCGCTTCACCCTGACCGGACCCGGGCTGCCGGGGCCACGGCCGTCCGGACCCACCCGGTCCCGATTCAGGTCCAGGGCCGCCGTGGTGGCCGGCGCCTCCGGGCTGCTGGCCGCCCTGGTGGCGCCCCTGAGCGCCACGGCCGACACCGCGGCCGCGCCCGGCCCGTGCGGCACCGGCGGCGTGTTCAGCGCCGCCCCGCCGTCCTGCACGTACGCGGCGGCGGGCACCGACCTCTTCACCGTCCCCGACGGGGTGACCGAGGTCGCCGTCGACCTGTTCGGCGCGGAGGGCGGCAGCGCGGCCGGCTACGTCAGCCCCAACCCCCCGAACACCGGAGCACGCGGCGGACTCGGCGGCGAAACCCGCGCGACCCTGGCCGTCACCCCCGGCCAGAGCCTCCAGATCACCCTGGGCGCCGCCGGCATCCCCGGAACGTCCCGGCACGGCGAGTACGCCCGGCCCGGAGGCTACGGCCACGGCTCCGGCGGCGGCGGCGCCCACGGCGGCGGCGGATCCGGCGGTGGCGGCTCGGACGTGCGCGTCGGCGCCTTCGGCCCGGCCGACCGGGTCCTGGTGGCGGGCGGCGGCGGAGGCGCGGGCAACGGCGGCCCCCTGCTGCGCGGCGGTGACGGCGGCGGCCCGGTCGGCGAGGCCGGCGGCCACGGCGGCGGCCCGGAGGGATCCGGGATCGGCGGCACGGGCGGAACCCAGACCGCGCCCGGAACCGGCGTCCGCACCTCCCCGCTCGGCGCCCCCGGAGGCAACGCGAGCGACATCGACCAGAACACCGGCCTGCCCAACCCGGGCAGCGGCGGCACCGGGGGCAACGGCGCCCGCGGCGGCAACGGCGGCGGCGGGGGAGGCGGCGGCTACTTCGGTGGCGGCGGCGGCTCCGGCGGCGGCAACCCGGACAACCTCTACGGTGCGGGCGGCGGCGGGGGCAGCAGCTTCGCGGCGCCGTCGGCGACCGGAGCCTCGCTGCTGCCCGGCGTCAACAAGGGCGGCGGCAGGGCGGTGGTCTCGTTCCGCTACGGCACCACCACCGCCCTCGCGGCGATACGGCGACCCCGCTGTTCGGCCACGCCGTCACCCTCACCGCCACGGTCGCCGGTCCGGCGGGCGCGGCCGCGGGCACCCCGACCGGCACGGTCACCTTCTCGGACGGCGCGAAGCCGCTCGCGACGGTGCCGCTGAGCGGGGGCCAGGCCCGCTTCAGCACCGGCTCGCTCCAGCCGGGAGCGCACGCCGTCACGGCCGCCTACAGCGGGGACCCGGCCTACGTGCCCGGCGCGACGGCCGGCCCGGCCGGTGTCACGGTCGGGTTCAGCGGGCCCTGCGTCACCGGCGCCCGCCTCGCCCCGCTGACCGTGCCCGACGGCCAGTCGCTCTGCATCGGCCCCGGCGGCAGCCAGGTCGGCCCGGTCACGGTGCGGCCCGGCGGAGCCCTGGCCGTACTGGGCGGCGCGATCACCGGCCCCGTCGCCTCCGACGGGGCGCGCGCGATCGCCGTCTGCCGGTCGAAGCTGACCGGCCCCGTGGCCGTCCGGCACAGCAGCGGCCTCGTACTGATCGGCTCCGAGCAGGACCTCGGGAACGGGGCCTCCTGCGCCGGCAACACCTTCACGGGGCCCGTGACCCTGGACGGCAACACCGCGGGGGTGGAACTGTCCGCGAACAGGGTCAACGGCCCGCTGGGCTGCCAGGGCAACGACCCTGCGCCGCACCAGAGCGGCAACACCGTGACCGGGCCGCGGTCCGGTCAGTGCCGGTGAGCGGTCGTGAGCGGTCGTGAGCGGTCGTGAGCGGCGGTGACCCGGCCGTGAGCCGCTCGTGAGCCGCTCGTGCACGGGCTCCCGCCGGTGAACCGACGCATGCCGCGCCGCCCCCGGACCGGGGCGGCGCGGCACGGTGCGTATGGGCGGCGTCAGCGATGGCCCGGTTCCCGTATGCGTTGCGTCATGAGGACTCGGAGTGCCGCGACCCGGGCATAGCGTCGAGGCATGCCCCGGACCGCCTCCCCGCGCCGGGGCCTCCCGTCCCTTCCGAGGGTCCTCCAGGAGGAATCCCATGGCAGAGCTCATGTGCGGCGAAGACCCCGAGCCTTCCGAACGCACCCCGGCCGGACCGCTGTTCGTCCCCGTTCGGCCGGGGCCCGCGGGGTGCACCGCCCGCATGTTCCGCACTCCCCTCGGCGACCGGACCGCCGTCGGCTTCACCACCCCGGGCCGGCTGACCGCCACCCTGGGCCCCGACCAGCCCTGGATCCGGCTCGCCGAGACCGCGCTGCGGGCCCTCACCGCGCCGCTGGGCGTCACCACCGTCACCGTCGACCCCCAGCTCTGCATCCCCCGTACCGCACCGGGGAGCGACCGGCCGGACACCCGGCGCACGTCCCCGGTGCCCCGGGAGCCGGGCCGGGCCGCGCTCCGGGAGCCGGACGTGGCCCTGGCCCGCGCGCTGTGGACCGTCTGAGAGCCGCGAAGGGACCCGCACACCCATGACCACGATGCAGTACCAGCCCGGCACCTCCTCTGCCGCCCCGGAAGACCTGTCCGTCTGGCCGGCCTCCACCACCCGGATCGCCGACGGCGGCCTCGCCGTCGCGGGCGTCCCCCTCACCGAGATCGCGGAACGCTTCGGCACCCCCGCCTACGTCCTGGACGAAGGGGAGGTCCGCGACCGCTGCCGCACCTACCGGCACGCCTTCCCCGAAGCCGAAGTCCTCTACGCCGCCAAGGCGTTCCTCTCCCGCGCGATGGTGCGCTGGGTGGCCGAGGAGGGCCTGGGCCTCGACGTCTGCTCGGCGGGCGAACTGGAACTGGCCGTCACCGCCGGGTTCCCGCCGGAGAAGATCGCCCTGCACGGCAACGCCAAGTCCCCGCAGGACATCGAGGCCGCCCTGCGCCTCGGCGTGGGCCGCATCGTCATCGACAGCCCGTCGGAGATCGCCAGGCTGGCCGCCGCCGTCGGACCCGGCGGCAGCCAGCGCGTGATGGTGCGCGTCACGCCCGGCATCTCCGCGGGCGGCCACGAGAAGATCCGCACGGGGAGCGACGGGCAGAAGTTCGGGCTCTCCCTCAACGACGGCTCCGCCCAGCACGCCATCGCCCGGATCCTCACCCAGCCGCAGCTGCGCCTCACCGGCCTGCACTGCCACCTGGGCTCGCAGATCACCACCATCAAGCCGTACCTCGCCGCGGTCCGCCGCATGGTCGGGCTGCTCGCGCGGATCCGCGACTCCCACGGCGTCGTGCTGTCCGAGCTCGACATGGGCGGCGGCCACGGCATCGCCTACCGCCCCGGCGAAGCGGCCCTCGACATCACCGCGCTGGCCGCCAGGATCCGTACGGAACTGGCCTCGGGCTGCGCCGCCGCCGGGCTCCCCGTGCCCCGGCTGCTCATCGAACCGGGCCGGGCCGTCGTCGGGCCCGCCGGCATCGCCCTCTACCGGGTGCTCGCCGTCAAGCGCGGCGGCGAGCACGTCTTCGTCGCCGTCGACGGGGGCATGAGCGACAACCCCAGGCCCGCGCTGTACGGGGTGCGCTACGCACCCCGGCTGATCGGCCGCCGTTCGTCCGCCGCACCCGGCGAGGCCACCGTCGTGGGCCGGCACTGCGAGGCGGGCGACGTGATCGCCGCCGGGGTCGAGCTCCCCGGCGACGTCCACCCGGGCGACCTGCTCGCCGTACCGGTGGCCGGCGCCTACCACCTGTCGATGGCCTCCGGCTACAACATGGTGGGCCGCCCGCCGGTGGTCGCCGTGGCGGGCGGCTACGCCCGGCTCCTCGTACGTCGTGAGTCGCTCGACGACTTCCGCAGCCGCGATGTCGGCCTCTGACCGGGCCCGGCCGACAGCCGTGGGCCGGCGCGTCGTCGTGGGCGCGAGCGGCTCCCTCGGCAGCCTGGCGGCCCTGCACCGGGCGGCGGCCGAAGCGCGCGCCCGGGCAGCCGAGTTGTGGGTCGTACTGGCCTGGCAACCGCCCGGAGGCGGACTCGGCAGCCGCGGCCTCTGCGACTCCTCGCTGCTCGACCGGTGCCGGGAAGCGGCCGTCGAGCGGCTCCGGGAGGTCCTGGACACCGCCTTCGGGACGGCCCGGGCCGGGGTGACCGTGGCCGGGCTGACCGTCCGGGGCACCCCCGGCGCCGCCCTGGTCGACACGGTCCGCGACGGCGGCGACCTCCTCGTGGTCGGCACGGGCACCCGCACACCCCTGCTCCGCGCACTGCGGCCCTCGGTGGCCCGTTACTGCCTGGCGCACGCCGCCTGCCCGGTCCTCGCGGTACCGCCGAGCCCGCTCCAGGCCGACCTGGAAGCCGTGCACCGGCGGAGCCTGTGGGGGCTGCCGCTGGACGCACGCGGGCTCGCGGGCTGATCCCCGTACGGCCCGCCGGGCAGCGGGGGCGTGCAACGTATCCGCAACCTGCCCGCTCCTAGCCTCCTTCCCGAGTGCCGGCCGACGGCGGCCGGCACCCGGCAAGGGGAGGACTCCATGGCCCGATTCGCTGCGCCCGGAACCGAAGGCGCGCTGATGTCGTACGCGTCCCGCTACGACCACTACATCGGCGGGGAGTACACCCCTCCGGTCCGCGGCCAGTACTTCGCCAACCCCTCCCCGGTGACCGGAGAGCCCTTCACGGAGATCGCCCGCGGCACCGCCGAGGACGTCGAGCGCGCGCTGGACGCGGCGCACGCCGCCGCCCCGGCCTGGGGGCGCACCTCCGTCACCGAGCGGTCCGCGGTCCTGCTGCGCATCGCGGACCGCATGGAGCGGAACCTGGAGGCCCTCGCGGTCGCGGAGACCTGGGAGAACGGCAAGCCGGTACGGGAGACCCTCGCCGCCGACCTGCCGCTGGCCATCGACCAGTTCCGCTACTTCGCGGGCGCGCTGCGGGCCCAGGAGGGGGCGCTCAGCCAGCTCGACGACGACACGGTGGCCTACCACTTCCACGAGCCGCTGGGCGTGGTCGGCCAGATCATCCCGTGGAACTTCCCGATCCTGATGGCGGTGTGGAAGCTGGCGCCGGCGCTGGCCGCCGGGAACGCGGTGGTGCTCAAGCCCGCCGAGCAGACCCCGGCCTCGGTGCACTACTGGCTGAGCCTGGTGGCGGACCTGCTGCCGCCGGGGGTGGTCAACATCGTCAACGGCTTCGGTGAGGAGGCCGGCAAGCCGCTGGCGTCCAGCCCGCGCGTGGCGAAGATCGCCTTCACCGGGGAGACCAGCACGGGGCGGCTGATCATGCAGTACGCGGCGGAACACCTCAAGCCGGTCACCCTCGAACTCGGCGGCAAGAGCCCGAACCTCTTCTTCGACGACATCTGGTCGACCGACGACGACCTGCGGGACAAGGCCCTGGAGGGGTTCACGATGTTCGCCCTCAACCAGGGCGAGGTGTGCACCAGCCCCTCGCGCGCCCTGATCGAGCGCGGCCGCTACGGCGACTTCCTCGACGCGGCCGTCGCCCGCACGGAACTGATCGTGCCGGGCCACCCGTTGGACACCGGGACGATGATCGGCGCCCAGGCCTCCGAGGAGCAGCTCAAGAAGGTCCTGTCGTACGTGGAGATCGGCCAGCAGGAGGGCGCGAAGGTCCTGACCGGCGGCCGGCGCATCGAGCACGGCGGCGACCTGGCGGGCGGCTTCTACGTCGAGCCGACCATCTTCGAGGGCGACAACCGGATGCGGATCTTCCAGGAGGAGATCTTCGGCCCGGTGGTCTCCGTGACCTCCTTCCAGGACTTCGACGACGCCGTCCGCATCGCCAACGACACGGCCTACGGCCTGGGCGCGGGCGTCTGGACCCGCGACATCAACACGGCCTACCGCGCGGGCCGCGCCATCCAGGCCGGCCGCGTCTGGACGAACTGCTACCACGCCTACCCCGCCCACGCGGCCTTCGGCGGCTACAAGCAGTCGGGCATCGGCCGCGAAACCCACAAGATGATGCTGGAGCACTACCAGCAGACGAAGAACCTCCTGGTCTCGTACTCACCGAAGCGTCTCGGCTTCTTCTAGAGCCTCAAGCCGGCTGCCTGGAGGCGCCGTTACGCTCCAGGCAGCCCGACACCGGAGTCACTCTCGGTCAGCAACAGGCTGCCTCAAGTCGATGGTCGAGCTGCCCGAGGTCTGTCCCCTTCATGACGTGGAACCAGCTCCACCTGGCCCGGATGCTCAAGGACGCCAGCGGCACCCCGGCGTACGGCAGCCAGCGCTCCGAATAGGGCGCCGGCTGCCGCTTCGACTTTCCCTTCCTCGGCGTACCGTTCCAGCTGTTCCCGTCGCATGATCAGGTCGAAGCAATACAAGTCCCCCTCCGACCTCTTCTCATGGGGTCGGTTGTTGACGTCGGGAAGCTGCCGGAAGACGGTGCCCGTTCCTGCTGGACTAGAGGTCAACACTCTCCATGTGATGACCAACTCGGGACGGGATTCATGTCCACAGCAACCACTCCGTCTGTCCAATCCCCCGCATCGCCGGACCGCTCGCCTTTCATCTCCTGGCTGGCCGTCATTTCGGTAATGCTGGGAATCTTCTCCATCGTCACGACCGAAATTCTTCCGATCGGCCTTCTCACGTCGATCGGATCGAGTTTCACCATTTCGGACGGAATGGCCGGTCTCATGATGACCATGCCAGGATTCCTCGCCGCGGTCTCGGCCCCTGTGGTCACGGTGGCCACAGGACGTATCGACCGGCGGGTCATGCTGGGCGTGTTCATCCTTCTGCTGTCGTTGGCCAACCTCCTTGCCGCCGCCGCGTCGAGCTACTGGCTGGTCCTGATCTCCCGCGTCATGGTGGGCGTCACCATCGGCGGCTTCTGGTCCATCGGGGCCGGACTCGCCGGTCAACTGGTTCCCGCGAAGTCCGTGGGCCGAGCGACCTCGGTGATCTTCTCCGCCGTACCGCTCGGCTCCGTACTCGGAGTACCGCTGGGCACGTTCATCGGCGACATCGCGGGCTGGCGGACGGCATTCCTCGTGATGGGCGGCTTCACACTGGCCGTCCTCGTGTTGCTCCTCGTAGTCGTCCCGCCCCTCCCTTCCGACCAGGCGACGCGCCTCGATGTCCTCGGCGGCATGCTCCAAAGCGTCAACACCCGCTTCGCCCTGGTCATGACCTTCGCCGTCGTGCTCGCCCACTTCGGCACGTACACGTACGTCACCCCCTTCCTGGAGCAGGTGACCCACGTCAGTTCGGGTCTCATCACGATCTACCTGCTCATCTACGGTGCGGCCGGCATCGCCGGAAACTTCCTCGGCGGATCCACGGTGGGACGCCATCCGCGGTCCACCTTCGCCACGGCGGCGGCCCTGATCGCGGCCGCGACCCTGCTCCTGCCCGTCCTGGGGCAGTCGGACGCCGGCGCGGTGGCGCTGCTCGTCGTTTGGGGTGTCGCCTACGGCGCCGTCCCGGTCTGCTCCCAGACGTGGTTCTCGAAGGCCGCCCCCGACTCCCCCGAGGCGTCCTCCGTCCTCTTCACCGCCTCCTTCCAGGCCACCATCTCCATCGGGGCCCTGGTCGGAGGAGCCGTCCTCGACCGTTCCTCGCCCTCCACCGTCATGGTGCTGGGCGGGCTGGCAGCCGTCTTCATGGTCCTCGTGGCCTGGGCCCACTGGGCGGGAAGGTTCACGTGGCCGAAGGCGTCCTAGCTCCGCCGTGACCGGGGCGGCCGTCCGCCTCGGCGCCGGCCCCACCGTTTTCCCCTCTCACCCGGCCTCGCCCGCACCCGCGGGCCCGACCCGGCGAGCGCCGCCGTGCCGGCCCGGCGGGTGCCGGTTCGGCGCGGGCGAGGCTGCTCCGGTCGAGCGGGCGTACTCGGTGGGAGTCTGGCCGTAGTGCTTCTTGAAGGCTCGGGTGAAGTGACTGCCGTCCGCGAACTGCCAGTGTGCGGCAAGTTCCGAAATGCTCAGGCGCCCTGACGGCGAGACAAGGGCGAGCCGGGCCTCATGCAGCCGCCGGTGGCGGATGTAGGTGGCCACCTGCTCACCCACCGCGGCGAATGCCCGGTGCAGTGTACGGACGGAGACGTTGAGTTCACGCGCAAGCATCGCCGGAGAAAGTTCGGGATCCGCGAGCCGACGGTCCGCGAGATCCTTGGCTGCCTGGGTGAGCGCGGGAGCCAACCGGGGTTCCACGTCGTCGAACCGGCCCTTCGCCACCGCCTTGGTCAGCTCGATCAGGGTACCTTGGGCAGCTGCCACACCGGCCGGTCCGAGGTCGGCCACGGTGGTGTGAATCATGTCTGTAAGAGCCGTCAGCAAGCGCATCTCGGCCGAGTCCGCCGGCCCTGTGATGGCCCGGGTCCCGAGCAGTGGTTTCAGCTCGCCGGGGGGCAGTACGAGGAATTTCGCCGTGAGGTGCGCCGTCGTCTCGAAGGCCGTCAGGCGCCCGAGGTGCCGTACGAGGAACTGCCCGGCCGACACGGTCTGGTCGCCGTAACCGGGCGGGCCGCCCAGAGTCCATGCGCCGCGCCGCACGACGTACATGGCGACCAGATCCTGATCGCCGCCCGGGACGTTTGCGGTCCGGGTTGCCGACGCGGCGTGAAGGTCGGCGATCGCCGCGCCGTGCACCTTGGCCACGTTGCCCTTGACCCGGAAGTCACCGATCGTGTCGGGACTGAAGGCCGGCAGTTGGAAGACGTCGTCGCCGACCTGCGTCTCCCACCCGCGCCGGAAAACGTCGAGTCCCCGCGGTGCGGAGCCCGGGGCGGTCGAGTCCACGGCGAACACCCCGCGCGCGCCGTCGACCTCCGCTCCAGTGCCTTGCATCCCTCTCCGATCCTCTCGTATTCATTACTTCAACGCCATCCTGTGGTGATCGTGTTCCGCAGGACGCCGCCATGACTCATGGGGACACCGTGCCAATCTTCCTATAGACGGCTCACGTTGAAGGGATCGAGAGGCAGTGCTGATGCTTCCGATTCGGCGAGATGAGCTGATCGCCCGAGTACGCGCCGCGGTGGTCGGTTCGCCTGGTTCGGCAACTTGCGCGGCTCGACGATCAGCGGGCGATCGAGAGCGCGAAGGGGGTGAATCCGGTGGACCGGATGACGTGCGGGACGAACAGTATCGCGGCCTCCGTGGCGCGGGCGGTCTGGATCCCGCCGAGATCGGTGACCCAGTCCTTCTGCCAGCCGAGGTCGACGAGCAGTTCACGGACGGTCTGCTTGGCCTGCGGGTCCTCGCCGGAGAGGAAGGCGGTCGGCGTCTGGGTGAGCGTGGCCGGCGCGGTCATCACCGGGAAGAGCATGGTGTTGAGCGTCTTGACGACGTGCGTTTCGGGAAGCGCTGCCTGAAGTTGCTCGGCGAGGCTTGAGCCGGGATAGATGAGGTCGGCGGGAAGTCCGTCCGGTCCGTCGGCGGTGGCGTTGGAGACGTCGATGAGGATCTTGTCGTGCAGCTCTTCGCGCAGGGCGGCGAGACGTTCCAGGGAGCCGGCGCCCGGGGTGGCGTTGATGACGATCCGGGCTGTCCGGGCAGCGGTGGCGGCGGCGCCCGGCGCGCGGTCCGCGACGGTCACCTCGTGCCCTGCCCGGGTGAGGGCCGTGGCCAGGTTGCCGCCAACGCGGCCGTTTCCGAGAACTGCGATCGTGGTCATGGTGATGTGGTCCTTGCGTGGGTGCGGGGTGCGGGGTGCGGGGTGCGGGATCAGCGGGAGAGCGTGGCGACGGCCTCGGCGCGGACGCCGGGCGCGGCAGCCAGGAAGCTCTCGCTCTGCGGGGTCCAGGGGCGGCCCTCGGCGTCGGAGATCTGTCCGCCGGCCTCGGTGACGAGCAGCGCGCCGGGCAGCAGGTCCGCTCGGGCGCCGGCGAACTGCCAGAAGGCGTCGATCCGGCCGGCGGCCACGTTCGTCAGGTGCAGGGTCGCGGGCACGGCGGTGCGGACGACGAGCGCGTTGAAGAGCATCGTGGTGATCGAGGAGCCGACGCGCCGCACGACCTTCTCGTCCTCGTCCGGCCGGGCCTGGCTGGTGGCCACGATGCTCAGGCCGAGGTCCGCGGTGCCGGAGACGTGCAGCGGCCGGCCGTCGAGGTGGGCGCCGGCGCCGGTGAGCGCGGTGTAGGTCTCGCCGGTCAACGGCAGGTGGACCACGGTGAGTACGGGCTGGTTCTCCCGTACGAGGGTGGCGGTCACCGCCCACTCCGGCAGCGCGTGCAGGTGGTTGACGTTGCCTTCGGCCGGGTCCACGACCCACCACTCGCCGGGCGGCAGCGCCCCGCCGTCCAGCTCGTCCTCCACCCAACCGGCCTCCGGGCGCAGGGTCGTGAGACGAGGGCGGAGGATGTCGAGGGCCGTGCTGTCGTTGGCGGCGAGCGCGTGCATCAGCTCCTCGCGGGTCTCGTAGCGGACCACATCGCCGAAGCGCTCGCGCAGCGCCGCACCGGCGGCGCGCACGGCGATCGCGGTGCGGTCGAGCAGTTCGGCGTCGGAGGTGACGACGTCAGTGGTCTGAAGCGTTTCGGACATGGTGGTGCTCCTGTCTGAGGAGGGGTGACGAGGCCGGTCGGGGCCGAACTGCGCGTTGCTTCTCGCGCTTTGGAGGGCAGTGTGGCCGGGGCGGCCGCGCGCTTGCACGTCACCGCCCCCGCGGAGAGCCGGAGTCTGGGTCGCATTCGGCGCACGACGAGGGGATGAAGCGCGTGGTGAAAGCGCCGTGGGCGCGGAAGAAGGCTCAGTCGAGCAGTTCGGCAGCCCGTTCTGCGATGGCATAGACGGTCGCGTTGGTGTTGGCCGAGGGGATGGACGGCATCACCGAGGCATCGGCGACCCGCAGTCCGGCGATCCCGTGTACGCGAAGGTTTGCGGGGTCGACGACGGCATCGGCGTCGGTTCCCATGCGGCAGGTGCCGGTGAAGTGGAAGTAGGGGCCGGTAGCCTTGCGGATGAAATCTTCCACGGATTCGCCGCTCGTCCCGGAGCCCGGCACCGCTTCCTGCTTGCGCCAGTCGGCGAACGCGTCGGCCTCCCCGATGCGGCGTGCCACTGCCAGGCCCCTGCGCATGACCTCCAGGTCACGGTCGTCGCTCAGGTAGCCGGGGTCGACGACGGGAGCGCTAGCGGGATTGGCGTCCGCCAGGCGCACGGCGCCGCTGCTGTGCGGAGCCATCGCGGAGAAAGCGATGGAGTAGCCGTTGGCCGGCGGCTGGCCCCATGCCGACGGGAGCGGTGCGGCGACGATGTAGACCTGAAGGTCCGGCCGGGCCGCGGCGGGACCGCTGTACAGCAGGCCCATCATTTCGGCCGGCGGGTTGGCAGGAACGAACGGTACGGGCCGGCTGGCCTCGTACACCACGGCCGCCATCGGATGGTCCTGCAGATGGGATCCCACTCCCGGCAGGTCGGCGACGACGCCGATGCCGTGTTCGCCAAGGTGTCGTGCCGGGCCGATCCCTGACAGCATCAGGAGGTGCGCGGAGCCGATGGCCCCCGCGGTCAATATGACCTCGGCGCTCTCGACGGACAGGTGCTCGCCACCCACGGTGTACTCGACGCCGGTGCAGCGGTCCGCGGTGATGCGCAGCCGGTGCACGGTCGCGTCCGTGACGACGTCCAGGTTCGGCCGGTCGAGGAACGGACGGATGTAGGCGTCGGCCGCGCTCTGGCGGCCGCCGCCGGGCAGATTCATGTCACTCCACCCGAACCCGGTCTCCAGCCCGCCGCCGATGTCATCGGCGCGTGTGAACCCAGCCTGCACCGCGGCGTCGACGCCCGCCGTGGCCAGGGGATGGGGTTCCGGAACCGGGGCGACCACGACCGGTCCGTCCGTGCCCCGCACGGAGGCATCACGACTGCGAGTGTTCTCGCTACGGCGGAAATGGGGCAGCAGATCGTCGAAACCCCAGCCCGGGGCGCCGAGTCGGGGCCATTCGTCGTAACCCGAGCGGTGCCCCCGCAGGTGGTAGAGGCCGTTGATGCTCGACGATCCGCCGAGCGCCTTACCGCGCAGCACGTCAGCGGCCCTGCCCGTACCGGCCTGCACGGTCGAGGTGCCCAGCCATAGGGATGACGGGTCGAACCCCAGGAACCCCCAAGACGATGCCATCGCCTCGGTCGCGTCCCGGGCCCCCGCCTCCAGCAACAGCACCCGCACGCCGGGGCGTTCCGAGAGCCGGGAGGCAATCACGCACCCCGCTGTCCCCGCTCCCACAACGACATGGTCATAAGGACTCTGGCCCATCATGTCTCCGCTTCCCACGGCAGCACTGTCCGACCACCGGGTTTCAGTCCGGGAACAGCCCCGGTTTCCCTTCTGCCGTCGAATCCTAGGAAGACCGACACGCCCCGCACTTGAACGTCCGCGACATTCGTTCGGAACCTCAGCGCCATACGAGCGGCGAGACAGTCGGCGTCACCCAGCACCGGGCCAGGCAAGGTCGGCGCCCATGGCGTCGCCCCGCCGCCGGAGCCGTCACCCACCCCGGTGGGCGGGTCCTGATCCGTCACCTTCCGCCCGCCGCGGCCGCCCGCACCCGTTGCTGCTCGCGAGCGGAGCCGACGTCCCGTTCCAGGGGTGTACGGCTCACGGCCGTCGCGAGGTCCTCCAAGGCTTGCTTCTGCAGTTCCGCCCCGCGCCGCACCACCGGGCTCCCGTCCCCGGCGGCGGCGCCCTCCCACGCGTGGAGCGCCTCCTCCACGCGCCCCCAGTCCGGATTCCTGTGCTCGCGCACGTCGACCGCCGCCTGCGCGGTGTCCGCCTCCAGTGCCTCGGCGAACCGCTCCGCCTCGGGGACGAGACGGCTGTCGGCCCGCGGGACGTGGCTCTCCATGAGCATCGCCGCCCGGCCGAACCCCTTGAGCGCCTCCTGCGCTTCCTCCGCCTCGCGCGACGTCAGGCCCCTGGGGCGGACCGGTTCCTGCCTTGCCCGGTCGTACGTCTCCTGCCAGGCGGCACGTGCTTCCCTGCTCGCCAGCAGTGCCCTGCGCATGTCGGCGTGATGTTCCCGGGTCGGTTCGGCGTAGCTGCGGAGCACCGCGGCCGCGTAACGGCCGTCGGCGGCGAGCCAGTCCGCGAGCCGGCCCGGCAGCCGGGGTGTCTCCCATGCGGGGAACACCACGTACGCCAGCATGGCCAGGGCCCCGCCGAGCAGGGTGAGCACCACCCGCTCCGGGACCGTCTGCTCCCATGCCTGGCCGCCCATGCCGAGCAGGAAGACGACGTATGCGGCAGTGAAGCACTGGGAGTAGGCGTAGCCGGTGCGGTTCAGAGTGAACGACAGTCCCGCCGAGACCACCGCCAGCAGGCCGAACACCTCGGCGTCCGGGCCCAGGGCCCGCACCATCCCGGTGGCGAGCGCGACCCCCGCCAGGGTCCCGGCGAGACGGGCCACCGCCCGCGCGTACGTCCGGTGGAAGTCCGGCCGCATCACCATCACCGAGGTGATGGGCGCCCAGTAGCCGTGGCCCACCGGTAGCCGGGCGGCGATCAGATAGCCGAGCGTGGCCACCGCCGCCAGGCGGACGGCGTGCCGGAACACGGGCGAGTCCCGGCGGAGCTCACGGCGGACCGCCCGGACTACGACCGGGACCAGCCGGAACATGGTCGGCCGTACCAGGAACTGGGCGTCCGCGGGGCCGGGCGGCGTGGGCGTCCTCCCGCGCGCGCCGCCGCTCCCGGCGATCTCCAACGCCTCGGCGAGCAGTTCCACGAGCCGCTCGGCGGCCTGCCGCGCGGGGCCCTCCAGCACCTCGTGCTCCTCGTCGACGCGCAGGGCGGCCGTGCTTGCGGGCGACACCTCGGCGGGAATGCCGCGGCGGATCGCACGGGCGGCCGCATCCAGGACGTCGGCGGCCGCGTCGAGCAGCTCCCGCGCGCGGTCCCGCCCGGGTCCCTCCGCCGGGGCGCCGACGTCCGGGTCGGCGAGTGCGGCGACGACGGGCCGAATGCGCTCGGCGAGTCCCCGGGGGCCGTGCAGGACGGGGGGACGGGTGCGGGCCTGTGATGGCGTCACGGCGGCCGCGTCCCGGGCCGTCATCAACGGTTCCGGGTCGAAGGGGGCGGTCGGGTCGTGCCGCAGCCGGCGGGCGTAGTCCGCCACGGCGGCCAGGGCGTCGGCGAGCGCGTCGCGATGCGCCCCCCAACGACGGATCGGGAACAGCAGGATCAGCACGGCCTGCGCCACGCCCCCGAGCGCGATGATCCCGGCGTGCTCCAGAGCCCGCCCGACGCTCGTGGGCAGGGTGACGGTCACCAGCATGCTGCCGACCGTCGTCGCTGCGACGATCCCGGCGGTCGATCCGACGGCCCACGCCATCCCTGCGGCAAAGGCCCATACGGCCAGCAGGGGGAGGAACGTCGCGAGTCGCCCCGCCGCCAGATAGCCTACGAAGGTGCTGAGCGCCAGACCGGCGCCCGCGCCGAGCGCGATCACTTTGCGGGGACGCCAGGTGCGCTGGAAAGTGGCTGCACCCGCGGAGTAGGCACCGAGAGCGGCGGACGCGGCGTACGCCGGGGAGGCCAGCCACAGCGCCGGCCCGATGACGATCGCCACCCCAGCAGCAGTGCGCAGCGCGAGCAGGGGCTCCAGTCGCGCCTCCTCGATCGTGAGCCCGGATCGCACGACTTCCCGGAGGGCCCGCAGCCACGTCACGGCCAGGAGCCTAGCCGGACCCCCTGCCGGGTCGCGTCGGCCACGCCGCGGAGTCCGTTGAGCATGAGGCCGCAGTCCTCGTGTCCCGCGGGAGCGGCTCAGGTCACCAGCTGGTCACCGTGGTCGCCTTGGAGCATGTGGCGACGTTCCTTTTCGCGCGTGGAGTAGGCGGCTGCGCGGATCGCCTCGTCGCTCTCCAAGCCTGATCCCAGCGCGCCGGCCACCGTGGCGACCGACGCGACGAACCAGGACAACGTCAAGTACTCCGTGGCGTGCAGCGGGGTTCCTGTCATGGAAGCGAACACTCGGTCGTTGAGGATGAACAGCGCCCACACCAAGTTGATGACCATCAGACCCACGTAGCAGACGAGCGCCCCGATACCCACGGTGAGGACCGTCGAGGTGTTGTAGAGCCGCGCCCTCTGCCTCGCCTCCGGCGAGCCCTCTGTCGATCGATGCCACAGCTCCCCGTCCACGATCAGCCAGCCGATCATGAGCCCGACGGACCCCACCATGGCGATCACGAGGCGTGGCGCGCTCAGGGCCCCGGAGAGGCTCCAGGTGGTGGAGTCCAGGGTGGCGATGGCTCCTGTGGCGAGTGCGGCCGCCAGGGCTTTCGACAGGCCCGATACCAACCGCCAGGGCCGGTTGGCGCGGACCATACCGACGAGCACCCGCAGGTAGCCGCGCGGCCCGCTGACGACGTATCGAAGATCGGCGGTCTCCTCCTCACCCACCGGGCCCGGATGGATAGGCGCGAGACGACCGGCGAAAGGGCCCAGAAGCGGCTGACTGCCCGGAAGCCCCTCAGCCCCGGTGGCCTGCGGACCCGTCAAGCCGAGCACGGCCTCTTCCACGGCCCGCCGCGCCCTCGTCTGCAGCCGCAAGCCCCCCAGGGAAGGAAGGGACAGCAGCGCCAAGCCGTGTTCGTGGCTCAGATCCACAACGATCTTGCGCCCGTGTGAGTGCAGCGGAAGGTCGGTGAGGGCCACCACGATGTCCCAGTCCTCCGCACTTCCGCGGTCCATGATCCGGCGCATCAAGGTGGGCGGGTCCTCGGTCCCCGAGGTGAAGGGCTCACTGACCACCTTGACGTCGAACCGGCGCCCCTGGCCCGCCTTTTCGGCGAGCCGATCAGGGAGTATCCGGGCGATGCGCTGCGCGATGTCCGTGGGCACGTCCGGATCCGCCAGGAGAGCCACGACCGTAACGCCCTGCGACGACACCCGCACGACCGGACCATCCTCCTCGGCTGCCCTCCGCTGTTGCAGGGGTTCACAGGATGCCCCGGGGTGAAGGCGAAGCCGCGGTGACACGCTGTTCTTACGGGTGGGGCCACCTGTGGGGTCCGTCAGCGGCAGGGTCAGCGCGAGGACGCGGACCCGCCCGCTACCGGCCGACGTCCCTCGGAGTCGGCGGTGACCAGGATTCCCCTCCTTTCCCGGTGCTCGTGCACGAGACGGATCGCCATGGCGCCTTCACCCGTCGCCGAGGCCACCCGTTTCACCGAGCCGCTTCTGACGTCGCCGGCGGCGAAGACTCCGGGCAGGGTGGTCTCCAGCAGCATCGGATCGCGGCCCAGCGAGGCCCACCGGTTCGCGTCGGCCACCGCCCGGGCGTCGGCGCCGGTGAGGACGAAGCCCCTCTCGTCCAGGGCCAGCACGCCCCCCAGCCATTCCGTGCGCGGCCGGGCCCCGATGAACACGAACAGCGCCGCGGCCTGCAGCTCACGGCGCTCGTTGCTTGCGTTGTCCTCCACCACCAGCAACTCCAGCTGCTCCTCCCCAGCGACGCCCTGGACTTCGGTGTGGAGCGACACCTCGATCTTGGGGTGCTGTTCCACCTGGTCCACCAGATAGCGCGACATGTCCGCGTTGAGGTCGCTGCCCCGGACGAGGAGGTGGACCCTGGACGCGTGGTCGGCGAGGAACAGCGCCGCTTGCCCGGCGGAGTTCCCGCCGCCGACCACGGCGACCGGGTCCGCCCGGCAGAGGCTGGCCTCGTGGACCGTCGCCGCGTAGTAGACGCTGATGCCTTCCAGGCGGTCGATGCCGGGCACTTCGAGCCTGCGGTACCACACGCCCGAGGCGAGCACCACGGCGCCGGCCCGGGCCCGGGAACCGTCCGTGAAGGTGACGACGTACTCATCGTCCTGCGGGGTGAGCGCGCTGACCTCCGCCGGCACCATGAGGCGGGCGCCGAACTTGTGGGCCTGGAGCACCGCGCGTTCGATGAGTTCGCCCCCGGAGATGCCGGACGGGAAGCCGAGGTAGTTCTCGATGCGGGACGAGGTCCCGGCCTGGCCTCCGGTGGCCACGGCGTCGACGGTGACCGTGGTGAGGCCGTCGGAGGCGCCGTACACGGCGGCGGCGAGTCCTGCGGGGCCCGCACCGACCACCATGACGTCGCACCGTTCGTTCCCGGGCGAGGGGGCGGGCAGCCCGATGAGCCGGGCGAGTTCGACGTTGCTCGGATTGCGCAGGAGCCGCTCGCCCTTCCAGAGGACCACCGGCGTCTCCTCGGGACGGATGGCGAACCGGCGCAGCAGCGCCTCAGCCTCCTTGTCCCTCTCCAGATCCACCCAGCGGTGGGGCAGCCGGTTGCGGGCGGCGAACTCGCGCAGCCGCAGCGTGTCCCGCGAGTAGCACGACCCCAGGATCCTGAAGCCGGCGCCGAGACCGATGAGCAGGTACCTGCGGCCCAGGTAGGCGCGGAGGATCAGGTCGCCGAGGACGGGGTCGCTGCCGACCAGGGCGCGTTGCCGCTCCACCGGTACGGCCAGGATCTCGCCCGCCTCGCGCACCACGGCGGTGTTGAACGCCGCCTGGCCTTCCAGCAGCCCGAGCTCCCCGAGGAACCTGCCGGGTCCGTGGACCGCCACCGTCCGCTCGTCGGGGCCGCCCTGGTCGTGGAGGATCTCGACGGTCCCGCTGAGGATCGCGAGGAACTCCCGGAACGGCTCGCCCTCCCGGTACAGCACCTCGCCCTCGGCGGTCCTGCGGCGCTCACCGTGCGCGGTCAGGTCCTCGAGCTGCTCCGGGGTGAGGCGGGGGAACGCCCCGTACCGGTCAGGTGTCTCGCGGACCGTACCATTCCTGTGCTCGGCCGTGCTCATCAGACCAGGACCTCGTGAACGTAGCACCAGCGCCAGTCCTCTCCCGGCTCGAAGGACTGCACAACGGGGTGACCGACGCTCCCCGCATGCCGTCTGGCGTGCTTGAGGGGGGAGGAGTCGCAGCAGCCGACGTGCCCACAGGTGAGACAGAGGCGCAGGTGCAGCCACGGGGACTGCTCCCTGAGGCACTCCTCGCAGCCCTCCGGGGTACGCGGCGTCACTGGGCGCACCATCGCCAGGTGCGGGTCGGGCATCGTGACCATGAGGGTTTTCCTTCCGTGAATGGGCCTGATCGGCCGCGGCAGGCGATGGTCTTCCTCATCACCGTCGTTCACCCTCCGGCAGTGGTCTGCCGGCCCGCCATCGCCTGCTCGACCCACGAGCGCAGGACGTGCGCGGGTGCCGCGCCGGCCTGCCGGGCGACCGTCTCGCCCCGGTCCAGGACGAGCAGGGTCGGCACCGCCTGGACCTCGAACCGCCGACTGAGCCGTGGGCTCTGGTCGACGTCGACCTTGACGAGCTTGATCCGTCCGGCGAGGTCCCCGGCGACCTGTTCGAGGGCTGGGCTGATCATGCGGCAGGGGCCGCACCAGGTGGCCCAGAGGTCGACGACGACGGGCACCGTGGCGTTGTCGGCGACCTCGGCGAAGTCGTCGTCGCCCGCGTCGACGACCCAGGGCAGGGGCTGCTTGCAGTGGCCGCATCGGGGCCGTCCCTCGGCGGCCACGGGAATCCGGTTGCCGCGCCCGCAGTTCGGGCAGGTCACCGTCGTCGTCCGGGTGGTGTTCACGCCGCCCTCGCTTCCCGGCCCCCCTCGGGCTGGTCGTAGGTGACCACCAGCTCTCCGTGCTCGGCGTCGACGCGCACCGTCGCGCCGTCCTGGACGTCGCCGCGCAGCAGCGCGCGCCCGACCAGCGTCTCGACCTCGTGGGAGATGTAACGCCGCAGCGGCCGGGCCCCGTACACCGGGTCGTAGCCCTGGTGGGCGATCACCTCCCGTGCGACGTCGGTGAGTTCGACGGTGATGCGGCGTTCGGCGAGCCGCTGCCGCAGCTCGTCGAACTGCAGCTCCACGATCCGCTCGATCTGCCGCTCACCGAGCGGCTTGAACAGCACGATGTCGTCGACGCGGTTGAGGAACTCCGGGCGGAAGTGCCCGCGCAGCTCGCCCATCACCAGGGCGCGGGCGTCGGGCTTGATCTCTCCCTCGGCGGTGGCGCCGTCGAGGAGGTGCTCGGAGCCGATGTTGGACGTCATGATGATCACGGTGTTGCGGAAGTCGACGGTGCGGCCCTGGGAGTCGGTGATGCGGCCGTCATCGAGGATCTGCAGCAGCGTGTTGAAGACATCGGTGTGCGCCTTCTCGATCTCGTCGAACAGGACGACCGAGTACGGCTTGCGGCGCACGGCCTCGGTGAGCTGGCCGCCCTCCTCGTAGCCGACGTATCCGGGCGGTGCGCCCATGAGCCGGCTGACGGTGTGCCGCTCCTGGTACTCGCTCATGTCGAGGCGGACCATGTTCTCCTCGGAGTCGAACAGGGTCCGGGCGAGGGTCTTGGCCAGCTCGGTCTTCCCGACGCCGGTGGGGCCGAGGAAGATGAACGAGCCGATGGGGCGGCGAGGGTCGCGGATGCCGGAGCGGGCGCGGATGATGGCGTCGGTGACGAGCTTGACGGCCTCGTCCTGGCCGATGACGCGCTCGCGCAGGATCTCGTCGAGTCGTAGCAGCTTCTCGCGTTCGCCCTCCTGGAGGCGGGCGACGGGGACGCCGGTCCAGGCGGCGACGATCTCGGCGATCTCCTCCTCGGTGACGACCTCGCGCAGCAGCCGGTTCTGACCTTGTTTGGCGGCCAGTTGCTCCTCCTCCGCGGCGAGTCGGCGCTCCAGGTCCTGAAGGCGGCCGTAGCGCAGTTCGGCGGCGCGGTTGAGGTCGTAGGCGCGTTCGGCCTCCTCGGCCTCGTGGCGGACCTGTTCCAGTTCCTGGCGCAGTTCCTGCACGCGGCGGATCGCCTGCCGTTCGGCCTCCCACTGGGCGTGTTTGGCGTCGGCCTCGCCGCGCAGGTCGGCCAGTTCCCTGCGCAGCTCCTCCAGGCGCGTTTGGCTGGCGGGGTCGGTCTCCTTGGACAGGGCGGCATCCTCGATCTCCAGCCGCGTGACGCGGCGGGTGATCTCGTCGAGTTCGGCGGGCATCGAGTCGATCTCGGTACGCAGCCTGGCGCACGCCTCGTCGACGAGGTCGATGGCCTTGTCGGGCAGGAATCGATCGGTGATGTAACGGTGGCTGAGGGTGGCCGCGGAGACCAGCGCGGTGTCCTGGATCTTCACGCCGTGAAAGACCTCGAGGCGTTCGCGCAGTCCGCGCAGGATGGAGATGGTGTCCTCCACGCTGGGCTCCTCGACCAGGACCTGCTGGAAGCGGCGTTCGAGGGCGGCGTCCTTCTCGATGTGCTTGCGGTACTCGTCGAGGGTGGTGGCGCCGATCATGTGGAGTTCGCCGCGGGCCAGCATCGGCTTGAGCATGTTGCCGGCGTCCATGGCTCCTTCGGCGGCGCCTGCGCCGACGACGGTGTGGAGTTCGTCGACGAAGAGCAGGATGCGCCCTTCGGCGGCCTTCACCTCGGACAGCACGGCCTTGAGGCGTTCCTCGAACTCGCCGCGGTACTTGGCGCCGGCTACCAGGGAGCCCATGTCCAGGGCGAACACCGTCCTCTCGCGCAGGCCCTCGGGGACATCGCCGCGGACGATGCGCTGGGCCAGGCCCTCGACGATGGCGGTCTTGCCGACGCCGGGGTCGCCGATGAGGACGGGGTTGTTCTTGGTCTTGCGGCTGAGGATCTGGGTGACGCGGCGGATCTCCGCGTCACGGCCGATGACCGGGTCCAGCCGCCCGGACCGAGCCTCGAGGACGAGGTCGCGGCCGTACTTCTCCAGAGCCTCGTAGGCCACTTCGGGGTTGGCGGAGGTGACGCGCTGGTTGCCGCGGACCTGGGTGAGCGCGCTCAGGAACGAGTCCCTGGTGATGCCGGCCTGTTTGAGCAGTCGCCCGGCGGCGGTCGAAGAGCTCTCCTCGGCCAGGGCGAGCAGGAGGTGTTCCACGGACACGTACTCGTCCTTGAGGCGTTTGGCCTCCCGTTCGGCGGCGTCGAGCAGGCGGGCGAGGCGCTGGGTGACGAAGACCTGGCCGGGTGCCGCGCCGGGACCGGTGACCTTGGGGCGGCGGGAGAGTTCCTCGCGCACGGCCGCGCGCAGTTCCTTGGGCTCCTTGCCCGCCTGCTCCAGCAACCGCGGGATCAGACCGTCCTCCTGATCGAGGAGTGCGAGCAGCAGGTGTTCTCCGTCGACCTCGGTGTGCCCCATGCGGCCGGCCGCGGTCTGGGCCTCCTGGAGGGCTTCCTGGGACTTCTGGGTGAGACGGTTCATGTCCATGGGGGTGTTTCACTCCTCGTGCCGCGGCCGCGCAGGGCGGCTTCTAGCAGGCTGATGCGGTCGAGCAGGTCGAGCACCAGGCCGATGGATGCGTAGTTGAGGCAGAGTCCGGTGCGCAGCCGCTGGATGCGGGCGAGGACCGCCGGGGCCGTGGGGTCGAACACCAGGTGCCCCGCGGCGTCGCGTTCGGCGTCGATCAGGCCGAGGGCGACGAACCGGCGGATCAGATCGGGGTGGAGGCCCGAGCGACGGGCCACGGCGTCGAGGGAGAGCCTGGGGGCGGGCACGAGCGCGTACCGGACGGCCGTCGAGGCGGTGAGGTCGGCGCCCGTTCGTACCGGACGGCTGCCCACGCCGCCCCGGCCGATGCCTGCCGCTCCCGCGGGTGGATCGTTCATCACGTCCTCCTGGGGTCGTACGAGGAGGCGGCGGCGAGCTCCTCGAACAGTTCGCGCTCACGGTCGCCGAGGGTGGGTGGCACCACGATGCGGAGTTCGGCGTACAGGTCGCCGTTCGCGCCGCGCGGGTTCGGCATGCCCTCGCCGCGCAGCCGCAGCCGTCGGCCGCTGGACGAGCCCGCGGGCACCGTGACCTTGGCCGTGCCGCCGCCGGGGGTGGGCACCGGCACGGTCGCACCCAGGGCCGCCTCCCAGGGGGCCACCGGGACCTGGACGTGCACGTCGCGGCCGTCCAGCCGGAACCGGGGGTGGGGCTGGATGCGCACGCGCAGGTACAGGTCGCCCGCGGCCGCGTCACCACTGCCCCGGCCGCCCTCGCCCGCCAGCCGGATGCGCTGCCCGTCGGTGACGCCCGGCGGAACGTCGAACTCGTACCGCCGCGGCTGCCCGGTGGGACCTGCGAGCGTGACGGTACGACGGCCGCCTCGGTACGCCTCCTCGACGGTGAGCGCCAGTTCGGCCTCCTGGTCCGCTCCGGGGACGCCCCCTCGGGCGGCGCCGGCTCCGAACATGGAGCCGAACAGGTCCTCGATGTCGATGCCCTCCGCTCCGAAGTCGTCGCCGAAGCCGGCGTACCGGACACGAGGACCGCCGCCGCCTGCGGTCGTGCGACCGCGGAAGCCGCCGCCCGCTCCGGCCGCGACCCGTTCGTCGAAGTCCTCCGGGATCTTGCGGAAATCCTCGCCGAAGCGGTCGTAGCGGGCCCGGGCCTTGGGATCGGACAGGACGCTGTATGCCTCGTTGAGGTCCTTGAAACGCTCTTCCGCCCCAGGGTCCTTGTTGACGTCGGGGTGGTGCCTGCGGGCGAGTTTGCGGTATGCCTGCTGGATCTCGTCCTGGCTCGCGGACCGCGACACGCCGAGCACCTCGTAGTAGTCCCGCGCCATGACCGGTCACTCCCGCTTCGCGACGGTTACGGCGGCGGGCCTGAGCTGCCGCTCGCCGTCCCCGTAGCCGGGGCGCAGTACCTCGACGACCGTGCCCGGTGGGGCGTCGGGGTCCTGGACGACGCCGACCACCTCGTGCCTGGCCGGGTCGAAGGGGACCCCGGTCTCCGCGTGCCGCGGGTAGCCGAGCAGTTCGAGGACGTTCACCGCTTGGTCGCGTACGGCCCGGATGCCCTCCACGATCGCGCCCGGATCGGCGCCCGCGTGGGTCAGGGCGAGTTCGAGGTTGTCGAGGACGGGCAGGAAGGCGGCCGCCGTGCGGCCCCGCTCCACCGCCCGTTCGCGCTCCAGTTCCCTGGCGTGACGCTTGCGAAGGTTGTCGAGGTCGGCGAGTGCGCGCCGCCAACGGTCCTCCAGTTCCTGGATCGCGGTCGTGTACTCGTCCTCGGCAGGCGCGGGGCCGGCGGCATCGGGTCCCGGTTCGCCGTTCGCCGCTCCGGGCCGGGGCGGGCCCGGTTGGGGCAGATCCCCGCGCGGAGGGCGTCCGGCGCCTTCCGGGACCGGTTCGACCGGCTCCGACGCGGCCCGGTCGGGTTCCTGGGGGTAGGTGGGCATGGCGCGCCTCAGCCCTTGTCGAACTCGGCGTCGATGACATCATCGTCACCGCCACTGCCGCTCGTGGGACCGCCGGTGGCGGCGTCCTGGCCGGGACCTCCGCCCGTAGCGGCGGCGCCCTGATGGGCCGCCAGCCCGGCGAGCACCTGCTGGAGTTCGGAGGTCAGGGGCCGCACGCGCTCCACGCCCGCCTCTTCCTGGACCGCCGCCCGGGCGTCGGACACGAGCATCTCGCCGCGTGCCTTCTCGTGCGCGGGCGCTGCGTCGCCCAGTTCGGCGAGACGCTTCTCGACCTGGTACGCGATGGCGTCGAGTTCGTTGCGGGCGTCGACGGCCTCGCGGAGTGCCTTGTCCTGGCCCTGGTTGCTCTCGGCCTCCTGGACCATGCGTTCGACCTCACTGCGGTCCAGATTGGAGCTCTCGCTGATGGTGATGCCCTGTTCCTTGCCGGTGTCCCGGTCACGGGCCTTGACGTCGAGGATGCCGTTGGCGTCGATGTCGAAGGTGACCTCGATCTGTGCTTCGCCCCGCGGCGCCGGCCGGATGTCGGTGAGCTGGAACCGGCCCAGCACCCGGTTGTCGGCGGCCCGCTCGCGTTCGCCCTGGAGGACCACCACGTCGACGGCCGGCTGGTTGTCCTCGGCGGTGGAGAAGGTCTCGCTGCGGCGCACCGGAATGGTGGTGTTTCGCTCGATGATCTTCGTCATCACTCCGCCGCGTGTCTCCACGCCCAGCGACAAGGGGGTGACGTCGAGCAGCAGGACGTCCTTGACCTCGCCCTTGAGCACCCCTGCCTGGATCGCGGCACCCAGGGCCACGACCTCATCGGGGTTGACGCTCATATTGGGTTCCTTGCCGCCGGTCAGCCGGCGGACCAGGGCCTGGACAGCTGGGATGCGGGTGGATCCGCCGACGAGGATGACCTCGTCGATGTCGCTCTCGCCGACCTTGGCGTCGGCGATGGCCTGCTCGACCGGCCCCAGACAGCGCTCCACCAGGTCGCCGGTGATCTGCTCGAACGTGGACCGCATGATCGAGTCGGTCAGGTGCTTGGGCCCGGAGGCGTCGGCGGTGATGAACGGCAGGCTGACCTGCGTCTGCGTCACCGAACTCAGCTCGGTCTTGGCCTTCTCCGCCGCCTCGAACAATCGTTGCAGCGCCTGCGCGTCCTTGCGCAGGTCGATGCCGTTCTCCTTCTGGAAGTCGTCCGCGAGGTGATCCACCAGGCGCCGGTCGAAGTCGTCGCCGCCCAGGTGGCTGTCGCCGGCGGTGGAGCGCACCTCCACCACGCCGTCGCCGACGTCGAGGATGCTCACGTCGAAGGTGCCGCCGCCCAGGTCGAAGACGAGGACGGTCTCGTGCTCCTTCTTGTCCACGCCGTACGCGAGGGCGGCCGCCGTCGGCTCGTTGATGATCCGCAGCACTTCCAGTCCCGCGATCCGTCCGGCGTCCTTGGTGGCGGTGCGCTGGGCGTCGTTGAAGTAAGCGGGCACCGTGATGACCGCCTCCGTGACCCGCTCCCCGAGCTGCTTGGAGGCGTCGTCGGCGAGTTTGCGCAGCACCTGCGCGCTGATCTCCTCAGGTGCGTACAGCTTGTCGCGCACCTTGAAGCGGGCCGCCCCGCCGTCGCCCTCGACGACGTCGTACGCCACCGCCCTGGCCTCGTCGGAGATCTCGTCGAAATGCCGGCCGATGAACCGCTTGGCCGAGTAGATGGTGCCCTTGGGATTGAGGATCGCCTGGCGCCGGGCCAGCTGGCCCACCAGACGTTCCCCGGTGTCGGTGAAGGCCACCACGGACGGTGTCGTGCGGTTGCCCTCGCTGTTGGGCACGACGGACGGCTCTCCGCCCTCCCACACGGCGATCACCGAGTTGGTGGTGCCCAGGTCGATGCCCACTGCCTTGGCCATGAGGAACTCCTCCCGGTACGGCGCCTGCGCCGACTGTCCGGATCACGTTCGTTCAGGTACGGGCGGGACCTCCGCCCGTGGTCTGCAGCCCGCCGATCAGCCCTGCGGCCTCGTTCGAAGATCAGCCCGTACAGGACGAGGAGCAGGGCGGAGACGACGGGATGGGTGGCCAACGGCGCGTGCGGCTTCCCGGTACGTCTTGTACGAGGCAACCGGCCTGCGGAGCTGCTCGGTCACCGCCCGGCCCTTCCCGCCGGTGCGCGCGGACGGTTTCGAACATTTCCCAGGGTGGCGGGCCGAGTGGCTCCACGCCTGCGCCTGGCGAGTCAGAAGCGCACGGGTCCGGTCGCCCCACGAGTACGAGGGGAAGAATCCGGACATCTCGTATGAGCCGGCCCGAGCAGGCACCACCGCTCGCCTGTAGGCTCGAAGAGAACGGAGTGATCCCATGGCCAGCAGCCGGGCGCACCACCTGTACCGCCGCCGCTGCGACCGGGAGAGCAGCCTTCCGCGGGGCAGCGGCGGTCGGCGCCCCATGGCCGCGCGGAGAGGGTCTCTCGGGTCCCTCCCACCCCGCGGCAGCGGGCGGCACCCCACGGCCGCGCGGCGAGGGCCCCGCCCACCCGCTCCAACCCCGGCCGACCGTGTCCCGCACGAACTGATGGTGCTGTCCAGCGCCCTGTTCGACACCCTGGACGAAGGCGAGATCCTGAGCCTGGCCATGGACCACATAGCCGCCGCGGGGCCATACAGCGCCGAGGCCGGATACCTCGAGGTCGACGGCGACCTGGTCCCAGGCCCGAGGAACGGGCAGGTCCATGCCTTGGCCATGGACCGGAGGGTGCGGGAGCTGGCCGGGGAGGACGGCCCTGTGACCGTGCCCGGCCGGCCCTGGGGCCGGGCCGTGGGGCTACGCGGGCTTGAAGGACTCCACGGCTACCTCGTGGTGACGTCCCGCTCCCGGCCCACCGAGGCCGAGCGCTCCCTGCTCGCCACGCTCGTCCGGCACACCGCCGCTGCGCTGTCGGTCGCCTTCGCTCACCGCCGCCAACGCGAGGACGCGCTGGAGCTGCACCGGCTGAGGGAGGAGCGGACAGCCCTCCAGGGTCGGCTGATCTCCGTCGTGGCCGAGCTGGGGTACCAGCGGGCCGTTCACGCGCTCATGGCCGACGTCGCCGCCTCGGGCGGCGGCGAGGAAGCCCTCACCCGCGCATTGCACGGGCTCACCGGACTCCCCGCGCTGGCCGAGGACCGCTTCGGTCGGCTGAGGTCCTGGACCGGTCCCGATCGCCCCGACCCCTATCCCGAGCCGGACCCCGTGCGCCAGGACGAAATGCTGTACGCCGTCGCCCGTCAGGGCGGGCCGGTGCGGGTGAAGGACCGGCTGATCACCCTGGTCCGCCCGCACGGCGAGATCCTGGGCGTGCTGGCCCTGGTCGACGTCCGCCGCGAGGCCGACGAGCACACCCTGCGCGCGCTGGAGGACGCCGCCGCGTCGCTCGCCCCGGAGCTGGCGCACCTGCGCAGTCTGGCCGAAGTGGAGTCGAGGCTGCACCGCGAGCTGGCCGACGACCTCCTGGCAGGGACGGACGAGGCGAGCGCCTACGCCCGGTCCGAGGCAGTCGGACACGACCTGCACCGCCGCCACTACGTCGTCGCGGTGCAGTGGTCGAACCGGACCGCGGACGGTTCCTTCGCACAGACCGTGGGCCGGGCGGCCTCTGCCGTGGGCATGCACTCGCTGCTGACCCGGCGTTCCGACCACGTGGTCCTGGTCGCCGACGAGAGGCCGCACGCCCGCGCGCTGTACGAGGCGCTCGCGCGGGAGACCGGGACACGGTCCGGGACCATCGGGGTGAGCTCCCCTTGCGACTCCCTGGACGACATCCCCCACCGCTACGAGGAGGCGCAGCGCGCCCTGGAAGTGCGCCGCCACTCCCGCGAGCACTACGGCACGACGTTCTTCGACGAGCTGGGCCTCTACCGCATCCTGGGACCCGGCAACGATTACCGGGAACTGGAGACGTTCGTCCACGAGTGGCTCGGGCGGCTGATCGACTACGACTCCCGGCACCACACGGCGATGGTGGAGACCCTGTCCCAGTACTTCGACTGCGGCGGCAACTACGACGAGACCGCCGAATCCCTCGCGATCCACCGCAGCACGCTGCGCTACCGGCTCCAGCGCATCCGCGACATCAGCGGCAACGACCTCGCGAACGTCGAGGACCGGCTCAACCTCCAGGTCGCGACCCGAGTGTGGAAGATCGTGCTGGGCGAACACGGCTGATGCCCCGCAAACGCGCCGACGCGGGCGAGGGGGGCCAGCGCCGGCGGGCCCTCCAGCATGCGCACCTCGCCGCGGGAGATCAGCACCGGCTCGACGTGCCCGTGGTTGGCCAACGTCACCCGGTGCGCCAGGCTGTCGTACTCGATGAGCAGGGCCGTCGCGAACAGTTCCTCGTCCGGGATCTCCTCGGCCTCCCGGGTCAGCCGCCGCTCCAGCCTGGCGGCGAGGGCGGTCAGGTCCTGCGCCTCGTACGCGGCTTCGCGGAAGCTTCCGAGGATCGCCGCGACCGTACGGACCGCCTGGAGCCCCTTGCCGCGTACGTCGCCGATGATGGCGCGCTCCCCGGCATGGGTGGCGCGGATGTCGAAGAGGTCGCCGCCCACCATGGTCCCGGCCTCGCTCGGCCGGTACAGGCTGGCCGCCAGCACGTGTCCGACCTGGTGCGGCACCGGGCGCAGCAGGGCCCGCATGAGGGCCTCGGCGACCGAGTTGGCGTGGACGAGGTGGCGTTCCTGGCGGCTGCGGTGCGCGGCGAGCGCGGTCGAGAGGACGCCGACGACCAGCGTGGCGATGTCGGCGGTGACGTGGTGGTTCTCCCCCAGGTGGTGGGAGATCGCGGCGAGGACAACCTCCAGGAGGATCGCGAGCACGGTGAGCGCGGCCACGACGACCGGGCCGAAGGCGTAGGCGGCGATGGGGGGCAGGGCGATGAGGAAGAAGCTCACCGCCCATTCCTCCTGGAGGGTGACCTCCAGGAGGAGGACGAAGGCCACGTAGACGAACGGCAACCACCGCATCCACGCCGGCGGCGCGGCCTGCCGGAAGCCGTCCTGGTCCGTGGCGACCTCCAGGGGCCCGTCCGGGCGGCCGTGCCTCACCGCCCGACCCCGGGCGCCGTCCGCGGCGCCACCCATCGACGGGACCTGTCCACACGGGCCTCCTGACTCGACCGTGACCGACCGTCACAGCGTGAGGAGGAGGCCGGGCCCGAACCCTCGATTACGCCGAACGCGGCATGTTGCCGCCGACGCCGGGGGACGAGTCTGCGTGACGATCCATCAGGTCATCTGTCCCGGACTCTTGACTCCGGTTGCCGCAGTCGCGATTCTCGAGGCATTGATTGCGCGGGACATGACAATCGGCGATCGGGTCATGCCCCGGCCGTCCGCGTCCTCGACCGCGCCCTCCGCCGACCGACCGTGGACGTGAGTGGTGGCCATGACTCGACCCCTGCACAGCAGACGCAAACCGATCGCGGTTCTGTCACTGCTCCTCGCCATGCTGGCCATGGCACTCGGCCCCACCCCGGGCGCCGCGGCCGATTCCGGCTGGTGGAACCCCACCGCGCGCCCCGCGCCCGACTCCGAGATCAACGTCACCGGTGAGCCCTTCAAGGGGACCGACGCCCAGGGCAACGTACGGGGCTTCGTCGACGCGCACGACCACCTGATGTCGAACGAGGGCTTCGGCGGACGGCTCATCTGCGGCAAACCCTTCTCCGAGCTCGGGGTCGCGGACGCGCTCAAGGACTGCCCCGAGCACTATCCCGACGGCACGCTCGCCATCTTCGACTTCATCACCAAGGGCGGCGACGGCAAGCACGACCCGAACGGCTGGCCCACCTTCAAGGACTGGCCCGCCCACGACTCGCTGACCCACCAGCAGAACTACTACGCCTGGGTCGAGCGTGCCTGGCGCGGCGGCCAGCGGGTCCTCGTCAACGACCTCGTCACCAACGGCGTGATCTGCTCGGTCTACTTCTTCAAGGACCGCGGCTGCGACGAGATGACCGCGATCCGCCTGGAAGCGCAGAAGACCTACGACATGCAGGCCTTCATCGACAAGATGTACGGCGGACCCGGAAAGGGCTGGTTCCGGATCGTCACCGACTCCGCCCAGGCCCGCGAGGTCGTCCAGCAGGGCAAGCTCGCCGTCGTCCTGGGCGTCGAGACGTCCGAGCCCTTCGGCTGCAAGCAGATCCTGGACATCTCCCAGTGCAGCAAGGAGGACATCGACCGGGGCCTCGACGAGCTGCACAAGCTCGGCGTGCGCAGCATGTTCCTCTGCCACAAGTTCGACAACGCCCTCTGCGGGGTCCGCTTCGACCAGGGCGCCCTGGGAACGGCGATCAACGTCGGCCAGTTCCTGTCGACCGGCACCTTCTGGAAGACCGAGGAGTGCGCCGGCCCGCAGCACGACAACCCCATCGGCCTCGCACCCGCCGCCGCGGCGGAGAAGCAGCTTCCGGCGGGCGTGACCGTTCCCGCCTACGCCGCCGGGGCGCAGTGCAACACCCGCGGTCTCACGGACCTCGGCGAGTACGCGGTGCGCGGCATGATGAAACGCAAGATGATGCTCGAGGTCGACCACATGAGCGTCAAGGCCGCCGGCCGGGCCTTCGACATCCTGGAGACCGAGTCGTACCCCGGCGTGATCTCCTCGCACAGCTGGATGGACCTCGACTGGACCGAGCGGCTCTACAAGCTCGGCGGGTTCGTCGCCCAGTACATGGGCGGCGCCGAGGGATTCAGCGCCGAGGCGAAGCGCACCGACGCGCTGCGCGACAAGTACGGCGTGGGCTACGGCTACGGCACCGACATGAACGGCGTCGGCGGCTGGCCCGGCCCGCGCGGCGCCGACACCCCCAACCCGGTGCGCTACCCGTTCCGCAGCACCGACGGCGGCTCCGTCATCGACAAGCAGACCACGGGCCAACGCACCTGGGACCTCAACACGGACGGTGCCTCGCACTACGGCATGGTCCCGGACTGGATCGAGGACATCCGCAACGTCGGCGGGCAGGGGGTCGTGGACGACCTCTTCCGCGGCGCCGAGTCCTACCTGCGCACC
The DNA here is from genome assembly GCF_055565795.1 of Streptomyces sp. NPDC028314. NCBI lineage: Bacteria > Bacillati > Actinomycetota > Actinomycetes > Kitasatosporales > Streptomycetaceae > Streptomyces > Streptomyces sp. NPDC028314. Next base: position 42,455 of record NZ_JBVHTP010000017.1, on the reverse strand, counting down.
TGGGGCGCCTCCGAGCGGCACAAGGCGGGAGTGAACCTCGCCTCGGGAGCGTCCGCCTCGGCCAGCGCCTCCGAGTGGAACCCCTTCACCAGCTACGCCCCCGACCGGGCCGTGGACGGCAACCGGGGCACCCGCTGGGCCAGCGACTGGAAGGACGACCAGTGGCTCCAGCTCGACCTGGGGTCCGCGGGCCTGGTCCGGCGCGTCACCCTCGACTGGGAGCGCGCGTACGGCAGGGCGTACCGCATCGAGGTGTCCACGGACGGTACGAACTGGCAGACGGCGTGGTCCACTTCCACGGGTGACGGCGGGCTGGACACGGCCCGGTTCACCGGGGTCACGGCCCGTTACGTGCGCATCCACGGGCAGGGACGCGGCACCCAGTGGGGTTACTCCCTCCACGAAGTGGGCGTCTACAGCAGCTGACGGACCTCACCGGCGAGGTCCGGCGGCCGGGGCGGCCGGGTCGGGTTCCCGATCCGGCCGCCCCGGCCTTCCGCGCTCCGCCGGGGCGCGGAGGAACGAAGGGAGCGCACCCATGGCCCGGATGCCCTTGGCCGACCGGCGGCGGCAGCTGACCGAGGCGGCGATCCGCGCGATGACCCGCGACGGCGTCTCCAGGACGACCACCCGGTCGATCGCCGCCGAGGCGGGCGTGTCGCTGAGCGTCTTCCACTACTGCTTCGACTCCAAGCAGGCGCTGCTGGAGTCCGTCATCGAGACCATCACCGACCACTGCGTCTCGGTCGTGAAGGAGGCGATCCGGCCCAGGGCCACCCTCCGGGAGACCGTCCGGGCCGGCTTCCAGGCCTACTGGGACCACGTGGCGGCCAGCCCCGGGGAGCACATGCTCACGTACGAACTCACCCAGTACGCCCTGCGCCAGCCCGGGTTCGAGCACCTCGCGCGGCGCCAGTACGAGCTCTACTCCGAGACCTACCGCGGGCTCATCGAACAGCTCCGCCGGACGACGGCCTTCGAGCTGAGCGTTCCCGACCCCGTCCTGGCCCGTTATCTGGCGGCCATGACGGACGGTGTGACCCTGAACTACCTCGTCCTCGGCAACGACCGGGCCGCGGCCGAGATCCTCGACATGATCACCGATCACGTGGCCGGGCTCGTCCGGGAGGAGAGCCCCGTCTGAGACGCCCCGTCGAGGTGGTCCGTACGCGGTGCGCGGCCGCCCCGCGCCTACCGCGCGGCCAGTTCGCGGTCGAGGGAGCGTACGCGGGCCAGCGCGGCGGGCCGACCCTCCGCAGGCAGGGCGTCGGCCAGCGCCCGCCACACCGCCGGGTCGTCCGCACCCCACGGGCTGCACACCCAGTCGCTGAGCAGCCCCGCGTCCGCCCGGGCGATCACCGCGGCCCGGGCCTGGTCCTCGATCCGCCGGCGCAGCCGGGCCACCCCGGGCGCCGTGGAGGCGGGCAGCAGCGGGCCCGGGTACCGGGTCAGGGCGGCCGAGACCGCCCCAGCCGCCAGATGCCGGGTCACGGCGGTGAAATCGGCCTCCAGCGGGGCGGCCGTCCGGTAGGGGCGCGACAGCAGCCCTCCCGCCCCCAGCAGCCCGCGCAGCCGGGAGATCTCCGCGCGCAGGGTCACCGCGGACACCGTCTCGTCCTCGTACAGGGCGATCGCCAGCTCCTCGCCCGAAAGCCCCTCCGGGTGGTGTGCGAGCAGCGCCATGATCTCGCTGTGCCGCCTGCCGAGCGGGATCTCCCGGCCGCCGCTCACCAGCAGCGCCTCGTCGCGGCCGAGCGCGGTGAGGGTGTCCGGGCCGGTGTCGGGGCCGCCGGCGGCGGGCGGCGGGTGCGGGCCCATCAGGGACAGCCGGGCCTCGGCCGCCCGGGCGACGGCCTGGACGAAGGCCAGCGAATGCGGGTGGGCCAGCCCGTCGCCGCCGGTGATGTCCACCGCGCCGAGCAGCTGCCCGGTGCGCGGATCGCGGACGGGGGCGGCTGCGCAGGTCCACGGGTGCACGCGGCGGCTGAAGTGCTCCGCTCCGAAGACCTGGACGGGTTTGCCGACCGCGACCGCCGTGCCGGGCGCGTTGGTCCCCATGGCCGTCTCCGCCCAGCGCGTGCCCGGCACGAAGCCGAGCCGCTCGGCCCGCCGCAGGGTGGCCGGTTCGCCCTCCACCCAGAGCAGGCTGCCCCGCGCGTCGCACACCGCCAGCAGGTGCGCCCCGTGCGCCGCGAAGGCCCCCACGAGGTCCCGGAACACCGGCAGCACCCGGGCCAGCGGATGCTGCTCCCGGTAGGACCGCAGCTCGGCCTCCGGCAGCTCCACCCGCGGCGCGCACTCCGGGCTGAGCCGCGCCCGGGCGCACCGCCGCCAGGACCTCGCGATCACCGCCCGGACCGGGGCCTCGACCCGCCCGTCCCGGGTGAAGGCGTCATGGGCCCGGCGCAGTACGCGCGTGCGCTCGGCGGGATCGGCCCCGCCCGGCAGCGCCACCGACGGATCGCCCATGTCACCCTCCCGTGGTGCCGCGGTACCCGGAGCGCCCCCATCGTCGTACCGGCCGGGCGGCCCGACAAGCGGTACGTCGGCCACGCCCGCGACCGGACCCGGCCGGGGGAGCGGCGGGGAACGAGTGGCCGGGGCGGCGCGTTGAAGGGGGTAGTGGCCGACGCAGGAGGAGGTGTCCGCAGATGTCCACAGGCGGAAAGGTCGCGGTTGCCGGAGTGGTGGCGGCCATCGTGCTGTTCGCCACGGTCGGGTTCTGGGCGGGACTCCTGGTCCTGATCGGAGTGCCGACCATCGCGTACTTCATGCTGGACCCGTCCCAGCGGCGTCGGCTGCGGGGTGCGTCCAGAAAGCAGATCGGCCGCTGACGGCGGCAGTGGTACAGGGGGATTTCCATGGACACCGCACAGGTGGCGGCGGTCAGCAGCAGCCTCCCGCCGCTCCCGCACACCGCGCTCGACAGGGTCTGACCCGGGGCGACCGCCGCTGCCCGGGCTCGCCAGCTCCCGTCGCTCCCGCGCCGTGGGTCGGCCCGGCCACGGCGTCGGCTCAGTAGTAGTCCCGCATCAGGGCCGTCGCCCATCGCGGCTGGTGCTGCTCCCCGCGCGGGCCGAACTCCGCCAGGTACGGCTTGAGGTCGAGCACCGGGGTGCCGTCCACCGCGTCCAGGCCCTCCACCCGCACGTCCAGCCCGTCCACGCCCAGGATCCGGCAGCGCGAGACGCCGATCCGGTTCGGCCGGTTCTTGCCGCGCTGGGCGAAGATGCCGACCAGCGGCCAGTCCGGGTTGCCCCGGGGGCGCCGTGCGCCGGTCTCGATCTGCTCCACCGGCACCCGGTCGAAGTGGTAGACCACCTCCAGGTGCGAGAAGTCCGCCAGCCCGTAGAGGGCCTCCGGGCCGAACCGCGCGGCGTCCAGCCGGATCACCGCCGTCTCGCGCCCCCAGTCGTCGTCCGCCACCTCCGCGCGACCGCCCACGACCACGCCCACCGGCTCCGATTCCACCGCGGCAACCACTTCGGCACACTCCCTCGTGTGTTCAGGCCGGCCGTACCGCGACGCGGTCCAGCGCCGCCAGCAGTTCCGGCAGTACAGGCAGTTCGGGCCGGTCCGGATCCCCGCCGCGCGGGACCGCGAGGACCTCGCCCGGCTCGTCGTCCAGCAGGACGAAGGCCGCGCCGTCGGTGCGGCCGACCAGCGACCAGCCCGGTCCGTCGGCCCGGAGCGTCCGTGCGCCCTCGGCGGCGAAGGAGGACCGCACGCGGCCGGGCGGCGGCGGCTTCTCGGTGTAGCCCACCGCTTCCGCGAGCGCCCGCGCCAGGCCGGGGTGCGCGGCGGCCGCCGCCCCGCCGTCCGTGGCGACGCGCTCCGCCCAGTCCGTCCACTCCCGGGCGATCTGATCGGCGCCCATCCGCCGCTGCACCGGCCCCCAGGCGTCGGCCGACGGAGGCGCCAGCGGGACCCGTCCGGTGCCGTCCGCGCCCTGCTCGGGGTCGTGGGGCTCCGGGATGCCCGAGGTGGACACCGTCAGCTCCAGCGGCCAGCCCGCCAGCGACACCACGATCGTCCGCTCGTCGGGGGACAGGTCGTACTCCATGCCGCAGTCCCAGGAGGCGATGGCGGCGGCCACGAGCGAGACGTCGTCCACGACGACCGTCCAGCGCGCCCCCTCCTCGTCCTGCCCCAGCACCAGCCCGTACCCGTCCGGGACCGGCTCCACGCCCAGCAGGGCGCAGGCCTCCGGGAAGTCGTCGCCCAGGACGCCCGGGAACTGCGTGGGGGTCAGCAGTACGGCGGTGAGCACGTACAGCGAGCCCCCGTCATCCTCTTCGGACACGTGGCCTCCTCCCGTTCCGGTCGCTCTGTCGTCGGCGCACCTTAACCAGCGGGTAACTCGTCCGTCGAGGGCCCGCGGGCGTCGATTTCCAAGCCCGCTACCTGCACGTAGAGTTGGGCACCCGCCACAGAAAGGGACCCCGGTGCAGCGTTACGACCGGCTGAGGGAGATCCTCCGGCTCGATCCCGACAAGGATTTCCTCGCCATCTACCGGCTCACCGCCACCTACGAGTTTCCCTGGGACTTCACCCGCGCCCTGGAACTCGCGCTCTTCCGGACCTATGCGGTCCCCTCCATCGGCCGCCTGCTCGCCGAGACCGCCGAGTTCACCGACCGCGCGCAGAAGCGCTACGACGACACCGCGCTGCTGCTCGACGCGGTCGTGGAGCACGGCTTCGACAGCGACACCGCGCGCACCGCGATCCGCCGCGTCAACCAGATGCACCGCAGCTACGACATCTCGAACGAGGACATGCGCTACGTCCTGTGCACGTTCGTGGTGATTCCGGCGCGCTGGCTGGACGCTTACGGCTGGCGCCCGATGACCCACCACGAGCGCCGGGCCGCCGCGAACTACTACGCCACCCTCGGCCGTCACATGGGCATCACGGACATCCCGGGCTCCTTCGAGGAGTTCGAGGCCACCCTGAACGCCTACGAAGAGGCGCATTTCGGCTGGGACGAGGGCGGGCGCAAGGTGGCCGACGCCACCCTCGACCTGATGGCCTCCTGGTACCCGGCGCCGCTGGCCCCCGCCGTGCGCGGCGCCGGCATCGCGCTGCTCGACGAACCGCTGCTGAGGGCCTTCCGGTACGGGACCCCGCGGCCCGGGGTGCGCCGGCTGGTCCAGGGGGCACTGCGGCTGCGCGGCCGGGCGGTGCGGCTGTTGCCGCCGCGCGGGACCCCGCACTACGCCCGCCAGAACCCGGAGGTCAAGGGCTATCCGGACGGCTACGACGTGGGGGAGCTCGGCACCTTCCCGGTGCCCGGTCTGGGCGGCTGCCCCGTGCCGCATCCACGCCGGCCCGCCGGAGCCGAGGCCCAGCCGCCCGCGTAGCCCCCGAGTGCTCCGGGGCCCCGGCGCGCGGGCCGACGTACGAAAGGAAGGCGGTCAGGGGCGGCGCTCGGCGAGTACCAGGTAGCGGTGGTCCTCGTCGGCGTACGAGGTCATGTCCCAGCCCGAAGCGGACAGCAGCGGGCCGATGTTGTGCTCGGCCCGCAGGTCGTCCGGGGTCAGCTCGCGGCCGTGGCGCGCGGCGAGGGCGGCTCGCCCGATCGGGTGGAAGAGCGCGAGGGAGCCGCCGGGGCGGACCACGCGGGCGAGCTCGCGCAGGTTCGACTCCGGGTCGGGCAGGTGCGCGATCAGCCCCGCCGCGAACACCGCGTCCAGCGCGGCGTCGCGCAGCGGCAGCCGGGCCACGTCCGCGAGCAGCAGCAGGCCCTCGGCGTCCCGGCCGGCCTCGCGCGCGGCGGCGAGCATCCGGGGGGTGAGGTCGACGCCGAGCACCGTTCCGGACGGCCCGACGGCCGCCCGCAGCGCGGGCAGGGCGCGGCCGGTGCCGCAGCCGGCGTCGAGGACCCGGTCCCCGGGCCGCAGCCCGAACTCGGCCACGGCGGTCGCGAAGGCGGGTCCGTCCGCCGGGAACTTGCGGTCCCAGTCGGCGGCGCGCGCACCGAAGAACTCCTGCACGTGTGTGTGGTCTTCGCTCATGCGCCCATGATCCCCCACGGGCCCGCCCGTGCGGTGCGTGCGCAAGGTGGCACGTGGGGTGATCGAACGTGAACGTATCTCTGTCATATTCCAGCAGTTCCAGCGGCTTTCGAAATGCGCCCCTTGTTCGCGCCCTCACCCGGACTAGCGTCCGTTGGCCATGGGACACCTGGACCACGCCGCCTATGGCTGGCTGACACCCGCGCTGTCATACGTGATGGCATCGATCGGCGCCGCCCTCGGGCTGCGCTGCACCGTCCGCGCGCTCGCCGCGACCGGATCCGCACGCCGCAACTGGCTCCTCACGGCCGCCTCCGCCATCGGCACCGGCATCTGGACGATGCACTTCGTCGCGATGCTCGGCTTCGACGTCACCGGCACCGAGATCCACTACAACGTCCCGCTGACGATCCTCAGCCTGCTCGTCGCCATGCTCGTCGTCGGCGCCGGGGTCTTCGCCGTCGGCTACGGCAAGGACCGCGGCCGCTCCCTCGTCCTCGGCGGACTGACCACCGGCCTCGGCGTCGCGAGCATGCACTACCTCGGGATGGCGGCCCTGCGGCTGCACGGCGAGGTCTCGTACAAGCCCCTCACCGTCGGGCTCTCCGTCGCCATCGCGGTCGTCGCCGCCACCGCCGCGCTGTGGGCCGCGCTCAACATCAAGTCGCCGGCGGCCGTGGCCGTCGCCTCGCTCGTGATGGGCGCCGCCGTCAGCAGCATGCACTACACCGGGATGATGGCCGTCGCCGTCCGCGTCACCCCCTCGGACACGGCGCTGAGCGGCGTCACCGCCATGCAGTTCATCTTCCCGCTCGCCGTCGGGCTCGGCTCCTACCTGTTCATCACCTCCGCGTTCGTGGCGCTGTCCCCGACCGCCGACGAGCGGGCCGCCTCGGCGTCCGCCCGGAACCTGGGGGAGGGCGGCGCCGCGCCGGCGCACTGAGCCGCCCGGCGGCGTGCGCGCGTACGCCGCCGGGCTCCGGCCCCCCGGAGGCCGGCGACCGGAGCCCCCGCCGCCCGGCTGTGGCAGCCCCCGCCCGGCAGTGGCAGCCCCCGGCCCCTTCATCCACCCTTCACCCCCCCTACGCCCGTAACGCCCGGAACGAGGAGCCCATGCGCACACCCCGCAGAAAACCGGAAGCGGCGGCGCCGCGACTGCCCGCGCCCCCGGCACGCGGCCGCCGGGCGCATGCCGGGCCGCCCGCCGAGGAACCCGCAGCGGGAGAGCCCCCACGCCCCGCCGCCCCGGTGACCGCCGGGGCCGGGCCCAGGATCCGGCTGCGCCCCAGGACCGTCCGCGCCAAGATCGTCTCTCTGCTGATGGTGCCGGTGGTCTCGCTGCTCGCCCTGTGGGCCTTCGCGACGGTGAGCACCGCCCAGGACATCGCCCGGCTCAGCCGCGTCCAGCGCGTCGACCGTGAGATACGCACCCCCGTCTCCGCCGCCGTCACCGAGCTCCAGGCGGAACGCCGCGCCGCCGTGCGCTTCCTGGCCGACCCCACCGCCGCCGAGCAGGGCGCGGCCTTGGAACAGCAGGCCGAGCGCACCGTAGCCGCCGTGCGGCGGCTACGGCTCGGCGACCGGAACACCGTCGCGGACTCCGGCGACTACCGCTCCGACGTGGTGGTCCGGCTCGGCGACTTCGTGGCCGCCGCCGAGGGGCTCGACTCCGCGCGCAAGGACATCACCGGCCGGCGGGCCACACCCGACGCCGCGTACGAGACCTACACCCGCGTCGTCGACTCCGCCCTCGCCGTCGCCGGCTCCCTGTCCGGCGGCCGGGACGCCGAACTCGGGCCGGACGCCCGGGTCCTGCTGGAGTTCGGCCGGGCCGGGGAGCTGCTGTCCCGGGAGGACGCGCTGCTCGCCGTGCCGGGGCCGCGCAACGCCGACGCGATGCGCCGTCTGACCGGCGCCGTCGAGACCCGGCGCGCGCTGACCGCTGCCGCGGCCCGGGACCTGCCGCCCGCGGGGCGGGGAGCCTGGGAGTCGGTGTCCAAGAGCGCCGCGTACGCCGAACTCACCGCCGCCGAGGACAGGGCGCTGGCCAGCGGCGCGGGTGCGGCGGCTCCGGGTGGCGCTGCGTCGGGTGGCTCTGGGGCGGGCGGGTCCGCGGCGGGCGGGTCCGCGACGGGTGCCGGTCTCGGCAAGGCCGCCGGGTGGGACGCCGCGTACGGCAGCGTCAGCGGTTCGATGCGGGACATCGAGGCCGCCGCGCACGCCGAAGCCGCCGACCGCGCCGACCCGCTCACCCAAGGGGCCCTGAGCGGGGCCGGCGCCGCCGTGCTGCTCGGGCTGGCCGCCGTCGCCGCCTCCCTCGTCATCTCCGTACGCATCGGCCGCGCCCTGGTCGTGGAGCTGGTCGCGCTGCGCAACACCGCCCTGGAGATCGCCCGGCGCAAGCTCCCGCAGGCCATGGACAGGCTGCGGGCCGGGCAGGACATCGACGTGGAGGCCGAGGCCCCGGCCGGGCCGTCCGCCGACGACGAGATCACCCAGGTGGGTGAGGCACTGTCCACCGTGCACCGGGCCGCCCTCAGCGCCGCCGTCGAGCGCGCCGAACTCGCCAGCGGGGTGAGCGGCGTGTTCGTCAACCTCGCCCGCCGCAGCCAGGTCCTGGTGCACAAGCAGCTGACCCTGCTCGACTCGATGGAACGGCGCTCCGACGACCCGAACGAACTGGGCGACCTGTTCCGCCTCGACCACCTCACCACCCGGATGCGCCGGCACGCGGAAAGCCTGATCATCCTGTCGGGAGCCGCGCCGGGCCGCGCCTGGCGCATGCCGGTACCGCTGACGACCGTCGTACGCGCCGCCGTCTCCGAGATCGAGGACTACCCGCGCGTCGAGGTCCGCCAGCTCGCGGAGGCCGCCGTCGTCGGCGGGGCGGTGGCCGACCTCACCCACCTGCTGGCCGAACTCATCGAGAACGCCGCCCAGTTCTCCCCACCGCACACCAAGGTCCGGGTCAGCGGCGAGCCCGTCGGTGCCGGATACGTCCTGGAGGTCGAGGACCGCGGACTCGGCATGGGCCGCGAAGCCCTGCACGAGGCCAACCGCCGCATCGAGCAGTCCGAGGCCCTCGACCTCTTCGACAGCGACCGCCTCGGCCTCTTCGTGGTCAGCCGCCTCTCGGCCCGCCACGGGGTGCGGGTGCACCTGCGCACCTCGCCGTACGGGGGCACCACCGCGGTGGTGCTGCTGCCGAACTCTCTCCTCCAGGGGGCGATCCCGGCCGGCCCGTCGGCCGCTCCTGCCCCGGCCGAGGGGAGCGGGCCGGAGCCGGCCCCGCGGTCCGCCGCCGTGAGCGCCGTACGGGAGGGCGCGCCGGCCGCCGGGGCGCGGGAGCAGGCCACGACGCCGGCCCGGCCGGACCCCGTACGGGAGCCCGCGCCCGGCATCGCCGCCGCGGATCGGGCCCCCGAACCGGCGGAGCCGCCGCACTCCGCCCCGGTCGCGCCGCTCCGGCCGCGCGGCCCCGGCGGCACGGTCACCCGTACGCAGGCCCCCGCGGCGGCGGCCGCCTCGGTGACCGAACTGCCGCGCCGGGTGCGCCAGGCCAGCCTGGTCCCGCAGCTGCGCGAGGCCCCCGCCCCCAAGGCCCCGACCGGTGTGCGCCCGCCCGAGGACCCGCCGGGCCGCAGCCCCGAACAGGCCAGGGACCGGATGGCGGCCTACCGGGCCGGCTGGGCCAGAGGCGCCCAGGAGAACTCCCCCCACGCAGGCAGCGAAGGAGAAGTGTGATGATCGAGCACCAGAGAACCGATCTTGACGGAGTCCGCAGGTCCGGCGAGCTGGACTGGCTGCTGGACGACCTGGTGGTGCGGGTCCGCGAGGTCCGGCACGTGGTGGTCCTGTCCAACGACGGCCTGGCCGTGGGCTCTTCCAGCCAGCTCAGCCGGGAGGACGCCGAGCACCTGGCCGCCGTGGCATCGGGCTTCCACAGCCTGGCCAAGGGCGCGGGCCGGCACTTCCACGCCGGGGGCGTGCGCCAGACGATGGTGGAGATGGACGAAGGGTTCCTCTTCGTGGCTGCCGCCGGGGACGGCTCCTGCCTGGCCGTGCTCAGCTCCGCCAGCGCCGACATCGGCCTGATCGCCTACGAGATGGCCCGGCTGGTGAAGCGGGTTGGCGAGCACCTCTACACACCGCCGCGGTTCGCCGGGCGCCCGCCGGCCGCGGGCTGAGGGCGGCGGTCCGGATCATGAACGGCCAGTGGTACGACGCCGAGGCGGGGCCGCTCGTCCGCCCGTACGCGATGACCGGCGGACGCACGAAGCCGGGGCCGCACGGGGTCCGGTTCGACCTGATCGCGCTGGTCGTGGTGGACCCGGCAGGCGCCGACGCGGCGGCCGAGTCCCTGCTGGGGCCCGAACACCGGTCGCTGCTGGGCCTGTGCCGCGACGAGACCCAGTCGGTGGCGGAACTCGCGGCCGACGCGGACCTGCCGGTGGGCGTGGTGCGGGTACTGCTGGGCGACCTGCTGGAGGCCGGGCACGTCAAGGTGAGCCGCCCGGTACCGCCCGCCCAGCTGCCGGACGAGCGGATTCTGCGTGAAGTCATCGAAGGATTGCGAGCGCTGTGATGGGACTGCACGACAACGGGCCCGGCGGGTCCGCTCCGGAAGGCGAGAACGAGGAGGAGGAGCTGGCGGCGCTCGCGCTGAAGATCCTCGTGGCGGGGGGCTTCGGGGTCGGCAAGACCACGCTGGTGGGCGCGGTCAGCGAGATCCGGCCGCTGCGGACGGAAGAACTGCTCAGCCAGGCGGGCGAACTCGTCGACGACACGGGTGGGGTCGACCAGAAGACCACGACGACCGTGGCCATGGACTTCGGGCGGATCACCATCCGGTCCGGGCTGTCCCTGTATCTGTTCGGGACGCCGGGGCAGGACCGGTTCTGGTTCCTCTGGGACGAGCTGTCCCAGGGTGCGCTGGGGGCGGTGGTGCTCGCCGACACGCGGCGGCTGGAGGACTGCTTTCCGGCGGTGGACTACTTCGAGCACCGGCGGATCCCCTTCGTGGTGGCGGTCAACTGCTTCTCGGAAGCCCGGCGTTACGGGGCGAACGAGGTGGCGCGGGCGCTGGACCTGGACCAGGGGACACCGGTGGTGCTGTGCGATGCCAGGGACCGGGACTCGGGGAAGGAAGTGCTGATCAGGCTGGTCGAGTACGCCGGGCGGGTGCACACCGCCCGGCTGCTCGACTCGGTCGGACCGCAGACGGGTTCGGGGTGAGGGGTGACGGGGGTCGCGGGTAGTCAGTCCGTGACGCCCGCCACCGAGATCACCTTGTCGATGGGGACCCGGACGAGGAGTTCGCCGTCCACGCCGTTGCGGCGGCCGAAGGCCTCGGCCTGCTCCTCGCCCATGTAGCGGGCACCGATGCGCGTCGCCCAGGCGACCAGCTCGTGCTCGTTCCCGGCGAACTCGATGATCTCGGCCCGGCCTTGGAGGACGACGTACGAGAACGGAGGCCGTTCGTCGTCCACGCAGAGGGCGACCCGGCCGTCGCGGGCCAGATTCCGTCCCTTGACGGTGTCCCGGCCCGTGTTGAACACGAACGAGTCACCGTCGAGAACGAACCAGATGGGAGCGATGTGCGGGCTTCCGTCCGCGCGGACGGTGGAGAGCTTTCCGGTGCGGGTGGAATGCGAGACGAACGCCCGCCATTCCTCTTGAGTCATCTTCTTCGTCATGGGGCCATCCTCCTTGCCGGAAAGCAGCTGGTGGGGAAGGCTTGCGGCACGACCGAGCGGGGTGGGACGCGGCCACGTCGGACGCGTCGACGGGGAGGGACGGAAATGGCACTGGACAAGCAGCTCGACTGGCTGCTCGACGACCTGACGCGCAGGGTTCAGCAGGTCCGGCACGCGGTGGTGCTGTCGAACGACGGGCTGGTGACGGGGGCGAGCGCCGGGCTGGCCCGGGAGGACGCGGAGCATCTAGCGGCGGTGGCCGCCGGTTTGCAGAGCCTGGCCAAGGGCTCCGGGCGGCACTTCCGGGCCGGTGAGGTGCGGCAGACGATGGTCGAGTACGACGAGGGGTTCCTGTTCGTCGTGGCGGCGGGCTCGGGAAGTTGCCTGTGCGCGCTGAGTGCCGCCGAGGCGGACATCGTGCAGGTCGCGTACGAGATGACGCTGATGGTGAACCGGGTCGGCGAGCACCTGGGGGTCGCGGAACGGCGGATCACCGGGGGGTGAGGGCGTAGCCCTGGCATAGCCCGGGCGCCGACCGGGCCTGGGCCGGGCGCCGCCGCCGGCCGCGGCGGGGCGGATCCGGAGTTGTCCACAGGCCTCGCGCGGTGTCATTGCGCTCGGTTACGGTCTTTACACAGAGTGATCGCCACTCGTGGAGGAGGACCGTGATGAAGGTTGATGCGCAGGCCTGCGCCGTATTGGACGTGCGGGCCGGGGTGCGGGTCGGGGTGCGGGTCGGGGTGCCGGGGGGTGTACGGGTCGGGGTGCGGGCGGACGTACGGGAAGCCGAGCCGCCGGAGCCGTCGGTCGGTGGTCTGCGGGCCGCGGGGGAATTAGGGCTGCGGCGGGGCGAGTTGGCCCGGGCCGTGCAGTTGGGGCTGGTGCGCGCGGGACCCCGGGCGCCGGGCGGGGCCGCGCGTTTCACCCGGGCCGAGCTGGAGCGGGTGCGGGCCGCCGAGGGCTTCCCGGAAGCGCTGCTCCAGCGGATCGAGACCGTGGCCGGAGCGGATGCCGGGGCCGAGGTGCTCGGAGTGGGGCCGAGCCGGTTCACCCGGCTCGCGCGCTGCGGGCGTGTCACCCCGGTCGGCTACCGGATCAACCGCTACCGGGCCGTCGTATGGCTCTACCTGGCCGCCGAGCTACGGGAGTTCGCGGCCCGGGAGGCGGGGATGCTGAGCGGGGCCGCGCCCCCGGAGGACCGGGAGCTGATGGCGGCCAAGGCGGATCTGCGCCCGCGTACCTGGCGGGAGCGGCATGTGGGGCTGCTGCTGAGACAAACCGCCGACCCATGGGAGCGGGCGGCCGTGATCGCCTCCGTCCTCCCGGAGGAGGGGGTGCGGGAGGCCGTGCCCGATCCGGCGGAGCGCATCGTCCTGGCGGCCCTCGCCCCGCCCCCGCCGTTCGGGCACCCGCAGATCCCGGCGGCTGCCGCCGTGGCCGAGCGGCTGCTGCGGGCGGAGTCGCCCGATGAGATCGACTGGTACCGCACGAGTCTGGACTTCGCCCTGACCGGGGCCCGAGGTCAGTCGAAGTCGACCGGGGAGAGGGGGCCGACGTAGACCCAGGCCCCGCCCTCGCGGGAGAAGTCGCTGTGCTCGTGCAGCGACCCGGCGTGCCGGCCCTCGCGGTAGTGCGCCCGGAACTCCACCGAGCCCTCCGTGTCGAACATGCCGCCGCGCTCCGTGGCGAGGATCTCCAGGCGCTCCCAGCGCTGCCCGGGATCCAGTTCGAGCCGGCCCGGGCGGGTCGAGGGGTGCCAGGAACGAAGCAGGTAGGCGGTGTCGCCGACCGCGAAGGCACTGAAGCGGGAGCGCATCAGCAGCTCGGCGGTGGGCGCCTGCCGCGCACCGGAGTGGAAGCGGCCGCAGCACTCCGGGTAGGCGGCGGGCAGCCCGCAGGGGCAGGGGAGGGCCTGGGTGGGCATGGATGCGCTCAGCTCTTCTGGAACGGGTCGGGCTACTGGGGTGACACGGAGGGTTTGGAGGCCTTGTCGGCGTACGGGCGGAAGAGGCCTTCCTGGACCACGGAGACCAGCAGCCTGCCCTCCAGGTCGTAGATCCGGCCACGGGCCAGGCCCCGGCCCCCGTGGGCGATGGGGGACTCCTGGTCGTACAGGAACCACTCGTCGGCCCGGAACGGCCGGTGGAACCACATGGCGTGGTCCAGCGAGGCCATGTCGAACCCGCGCATGCCCCACAGCGGCTCCACGGGGATGCGCACGGCGTCGAGGAGGGTCATGTCACTGGCGTAGGTCAGTGCGCAGGTGTGCACGAGCGGGTCGTCGCCCAGCGGGCCGACCGCCCGCATCCACACCGCGCTGCGCGGGTCGGCGTCCTTGAGCTCCTCGGGAGTCCAGCGGAGCCGGTCCACGTACCGGATGTCGAAGGGCTGGCGGCGGGCCATCCGCTCCAGTGCCTCGGGCAGGGCGCCCAGGTGCTCGCGGATCTCGTCCGCGACCTTCGGGAGCGAGTCCGGGTGAGGGAAGTCGAGGCGAGGGGGCAGCTGGTGCTCGATGCTGCCCTCCTCCGGGTGATGGAAGGAGGCGGTCAGGTTGAAGATGGTCTTGCCCTGCTGGACCGCGGTGACGCGGCGCGTGGTGAAGGAACGCCCGTCGCGCACCCGTTCCACCTGGTACACGATCGGCACCCCGGGGATGCCCGGGCGCAGGAAGTACGCGTGGAGCGAGTGGACCGGGCGGTCGCTCTCGGTGGTGCGGCCCGCGGCCACCAGCGCCTGCCCGGCGACCTGCCCGCCGAAGACGCGCTGGAGGGATTCCTGCGGGCTCGCGCCCCGGAAGATGTTGACCTCGATCTGCTCCAGGTCGAGCAGATCGACGAGTCTCTCGGCGGGGTTCGTCATCAGAGGTTCTCCACTCTGTGGTCCGGCGGGTCCGGCGGCGCCGGCGGCTGGTGGCCGGGGGTCCCCCCGGACCGGGTCTGGGACAGGGTCAGAGCTGACCGAGCTCGCCGACCGAGGTGACCCGGATGACCGCCCGGCCCTCCTCGTCGGACGCGGCGAGGTCGACCTCGCCGCTGATGCCCCAGCCATGATCGCCGTTGGGGTCGGCGAAGGTCTGGCGGACGCGCCACAGGCCGTGCGCCGCGTCCTCCTCGATCTGGAGCAGCTTCGGGCCGCGCGCGTCGGGGCCGGTGCCCAGGTCGTCGTACTCGTCCCAGTAGGCGTCCAGGGCCTCGCCCCAGGCGTCGGCGTCCCAGCCGGACTCCCCGTCGAGCTCGCCGAGCACGTTGACGTGGTCCAGGGCCGCCAGCTCGACCCGGCGGAACATGGCGTTGCGGACCAGGACGCGGAAGGCGCGGGCGTTCGCGGTGACCGGCTTGACCTGGTCGGCCTTCTCCTGGGCCTGTTCCGCCGTCTCCACCTCCGGGTTCGCCAGCTGCTCCCACTCGTCGAGCAGGCTGGAGTCCACCTGGCGGACCAGCTCGCCCAGCCAGGCGATGAGGTCCTGGAGGTCCTCGGACTTGAGGTCGTCCGGGATGGTGTGGTCCAGCGCCTTGTACGCGCTCGCCAGGTAGCGCAGCACGATGCCCTCGGTGCGGGCCAGCTCGTAGAAGGAGGTGAACTCCGTGAAGGTCATCGCCCGCTCGTACATGTCGCGGATGATCGACTTCGGGGAGACGGGGTGGTCGCGCACCCACGGGTGGCTCTTGCTGTACACGTCGTAGGCGTGCAGGAGGAGCTCTTCGAGGGGCTTGGGGTAGGTGATGTCCTGGAGCCGCTCCATCCGCTCCTCGTACTCGATCCCGTCGGCCTTCATCGCGCCCACGGCCATGCCGCGTTCCTTGTTCTGCTGGGCGGCCAGGATCTGGCGCGGGTCGTCCAGCGTGGACTCGACGACCGAGACCATGTCGAGCGCGTAGGAGGGGGACTCCGGATCCAGCAGGTCGAAGGAGGCCAGCGCGAAGGTCGACAGCGGCTGGTTCAGCGCGAAGTCCTGCTGGAGGTCGACGGTCAGACGGATGGTGCGGCCCTCCGCGTCCGGGGTGTCGAGCTTCTCCACGACCCCGCCGTCCAGCAGCGAGCGGTAGATCGCGATGGCCCGGCGGATGTGCCGCAGCTGCGCCTTGCGCGGCTCGTGGTTGTCCTCCAGCAGGTGGCGCATCGCCTTGAACGCGTCGCCGGGCCGGGCGATGACCGAGAGCAGCATGATGTTGGTGACCTTGAAGCGCGAGGTCAGCGCTTCCGGGTCGGCGCCGATCAGCTTCTCGAAGGTGGTGTCCGACCAGGCCACGAAGCCCTCGGGGGCCTTCTTGCGGACCACCTTGCGGCGCTTCTTCGGGTCGTCGCCCGCCTTCGCCAGGGCCTTCTCGTTCTCGATGACGTGCTCGGGCGCCTGCGCGACGACATAGCCCGCCGTGTCGAAGCCGGCCCGTCCGGCACGGCCGGCGATCTGGTGGAACTCGCGGGCGCGCAGCGTCCGGACCCGGTTGCCGTCGTACTTGGTGAGCGCGGTGAACAGCACCGTGCGGATCGGGACGTTGACGCCCACGCCGAGGGTGTCGGTACCGCAGATGACCTTCAGCAGGCCGGCCTGGGCCAGCTTCTCGACCAGCCGCCGGTACTTGGGCAGCATGCCCGCGTGGTGGACGCCGATGCCGTGGCGGACGTAGCGGGAGAGGTTCTGGCCGAACTTCGTGGTGAAGCGGAAGTTGCCGATCAGCTCCGCG
This sequence comes from Streptomyces sp. NPDC028314, assembly GCF_055565795.1. Lineage (NCBI taxonomy): Bacteria > Bacillati > Actinomycetota > Actinomycetes > Kitasatosporales > Streptomycetaceae > Streptomyces > Streptomyces sp. NPDC028314. The sequence goes on along the minus strand of NZ_JBVHTP010000017.1, from coordinate 26,060 downwards.
ATCTTGTCCTTCTCCTCGCGGGTGCACATGTTGATGCTCATCAGCGACTGCGCCCGCTCGACCGCCTGGGCCTGCGTGAAGTGCACGATGTACACCGGGGCCTGCCGGGTCTCCAGCAGCTCGGTGATGGTGTCGGTGATCGGGGTGGTCACGTACTCGTACGACAGCGGGACGGGCCGGGTCGCGGAGCGGACCACCGAGGTGGGGCGGCCGGTGCGCCGGGTCAGGTCCTCCTCGAACCGCTTCATGTCGCCGAGGGTCGCCGACATCAGGACGAACTGCGCCTGCGGCAGCTCCAGCAGCGGGATCTGCCAGGCCCACCCGCGGTCCGGCTCGGCATAGAAATGGAACTCGTCCATCACGACCTGGCCGATATCGGCGTGCTTGCCGTCGCGCAGGGCGATGGAGGCCAGCACCTCGGCGGTGCAGCAGATCACCGGGGCGTCCGCGTTCACGGAGGCGTCACCGGTCAGCATGCCGACGTTCTCGGTGCCGAAGAGCTTGCACAGGTCGAAGAACTTCTCCGACACCAGCGCCTTGATGGGAGCGGTGTAGAAGGTGACCTTGTCCTGGGCCAGCGCGGTGAAGTGCGCGCCCGCCGCGACCAGGCTCTTGCCGGAGCCGGTCGGCGTGGAGAGGATCACGTTCGCGCCGGAGACGACCTCGATCAGTGCCTCCTCCTGCGCCGGGTACAGGGTGATGCCCTGGTCCTCCGCCCACGAGGAGAAAGCCTCGAAGAGGGCATCGGGGTCGGCGTTCGGCGGGAGCTGATCAATGAGGGTCACACCCCCCATCTTGCCTGGCTTCCCGCCGGATGAGAGAACCGGCGGAAGGAATGAAGATCATCGAGGGTACGCTGTGCCGTCGACGAGGCCCGAACGAAACCGTCGACGGGGCCCGATCACCACAGAACCGGGGCGGGAACGACCATGATGGGTCCGGCGCACTCACTGTCCGGCGCGGCGGCCTGGCTGGGGGTGGGCGCCGCAGCCGCGGCGGCCGGACACCCGATGCCGTGGCCCGTTCTCGTCGTCGGGGCGCTCATCTGTGCCGGCGCGGCCCTGGCCCCCGACCTGGACCACAAGTCGGCGACGATCTCGCGCGCCTTCGGCCCGCTCTCCCGGGGCCTGTGCGAGGTGGTCGACAAGATCTCCTACGCCGTCTACAAGGCCACCCGGGCCCCCCGCGACGCCCGCCGCAGCGGGGGCCACCGCACCCTGACCCACACCTGGCTCTGGGCCGTCCTGATCGGCGGCGGCTCCTCCGTGATCGCGGTGACCGCCGACCGCTGGGGGGTGCTCGCGCTGCTCTTCGTCCACCTGGTGCTGGCCGTCGAAGGCCTGCTGTGGCGGGCGGCCCGGATGTCCAGCGACATCCTCGTCTGGCTCCTGGGCGCCACGAGCGCCTGGATCCTCGCCGGTGTGCTCGACCAGCCGGGCAACGGCGCGGGCTGGCTCTTCACCGATCCCGGCCAGGAGTACCTCTGGCTCGGCCTGCCTATCCTGCTCGGCGCCCTGGTCCACGACATCGGCGACGCACTGACCGTCTCCGGCTGCCCGATCCTGTGGCCGCTCCCGATCGCCGGGAAGCGCTGGTACCCGATCGGCCCGCCGAAGATGATGCGCTTCCGGGCCGGCAGCTGGGTGGAGCTCAAGGTGCTCATGCCCGTGTTCATGCTGCTGGGCGGAGTGGGCGGCGCCGCGGCCCTGGACTTCATCTAGGGGTGCCTCTGGGGGTGCCGAGGCGCTCTGTTCAGCGCGTGCCCGTACGGACATCATGTGAGCCGACGGGGCCGAAGCAGGGGGTTGGGATGAACGGGACCAGAACGCGTACCCGGTCGGCGCTGGTCGCCGCCGCCGTGCTCGCCGCACTGGCGGTGAGCCTGCCGGCCCAGGCGGCTCCCGCGGACGCGGCCGACGCGGCCGACGCGGCCAAGCGGTGCGCGCCGGCCCTCCAGGTGCTGGAGTCGCTGCCGGGCCCGGGCGAAGCCCCCTACCCCTGGGCGGCCACGACGGAGGTCAAGGACCTGGGCCCGCTCGGCCTCTCCGTCGGCCGCTCCCACAACCGGCCCGTCTACTGGCTCGGCAAGTCCGTCCACCGGGTTCCGCTGCCCGCCGGGTACACGGAGGGCGGGGTGGAAGCGGTCAACCGCTTCGGCGTGATGGTCGGCCGCCTCACCGGACCCGGCAAGCCCCAGGCCGCCTTCCGGTACGTACCCGGCGCGCGGGCCGTCAGCGTGCTGCCCGGCGGCGAGCAGGCGAGCGACATCAACGACAAGGGCCACATCGTCGGCTACCGGCGCGACGACGCCTGGCACGTGGTCGGCGTGGAATGGGTGGGCACCGCCGTCCGCCGCGAGCTGGCGCTGCCCCCGCAGATCACCGGGCTCGCCGACGTCACCGGCATCAACAACGACGGCAGGATCGTCGGGCGCGGCACCGGAGTGGCCGACGGCGAGTACTGGTACGAGACCGGCCTGGTGTGGCCGGCCGCCCCGGCGGCTCCCGCGCAGGAACTCCAGCCGTTCTATCCGGGCGACACCTACAGCAGCTACCGGCCCGGCGACATCGACGAGAAGGGCCGGATCTCCGGCACCTACGAGTACTCGCACCTGATCACCTCGAACGGTGTCACCTGGGCGCCCCCCTACACGGAGATGGGATCCGCGCCGAACCTCGGGGACCGCACCCGGGGCTCGTTCGAGGACGTCAGCCCGACCACCGGGGTCAGCGTCGGCACCGCCTCCGACTCCACGATGGTCGGCCCCTTCCCGCCGGAGACCGCACCGCCGTACCAGGCCACCCTCTGGAAGGGCGCGGGCCCCACACTGGCCCTGCCCCGCCTCGCCGCGACCGGCCACAGCGGAGCCTTCACCGTCTCCGACGACGACCGCGTCGGCGGCTTCGCCGTCGACGCCAAGGACGTGATGCACCCCGTCGTGTGGACCTGCGCGTCGAAGCAGGCCTACGAACCCGCGCCGAACCCGGCTCCGTGACCTTGATCGGAAACTGAAAACTGCTGGTCAGTGGCGGGATTCGGGTGGGGAGCGGTGCAGTTCGCGCCGTTTTGTCATCGGCGGATGGCCGATAGGCGACGGAGCCGATCCCGGGCGGCGGGGAGTCGGTAGGTTCCCGTGCGCGTGGACGTGCGCCGACGCGAGGGGCCGGGGAGGGACAGTGAGCGGGATAGTGATCCATCTGCCGCGGGGGAGCGGCGGCGCCGGCGGGGAGCCCTCCGGTGACGCGGTGACCCTGCGGCTCGGCCCGGGAGAGTCGGCGCGCTTCGGCCGGGGCTCCGCGACGACCCCGGTCGAACTCCGTCTCGACGACGCCGCGATCTCCCGGCTGGCGGGCGAGATCCGGGTGACCGACGACCACTGGCAGCTCAGCAACCACAGCATGACCCAGAGCTATCTGGTCGAGAACCCGGAAGGAGCGGGGGAGTACCTGAGGGTTCCGCCGCGCCGGGCGGGAGCGCCGATCCCCTTCGAGTTCTCCCGGGTCGTGCTGCCCACCCGCCGCGACACCACCCTCTCCTTCCAGGTGTTCGCGCCCGACCACGTCTACCTGGACCCGGACGGCATGGACGGCCAGTGGGGCAGGCACACCGTCACGGCGTACTCCCTCGACGAGACGGCCACGTACTTCCTGGTGCTGGTGGCGCTCTGCGAACCGCGGCTGCGCGACGAGTCCCCGGTCGCCGTCCCGACCACTCCCCAGATCGTCGACCGGCTCAGGGGCCACCCCTCCTGCGGCCGGCTGACCGCCCGGGCGGTCAGCTCCCACATCGACTACCTCGCCGAGGAGAAGATGCGGATCAGGGACCCGGCCGAGCAGGAACCCGGCAGGGGTGCGCGCCGCAACGGCAAACGGGAGGCGCTCGTCGGGCTCGTGCTGAGGTTCGGGCTCGTACGGGAAGAGCACCTCGCGTTGCTGCCGCCCCGGGACCTACTGCGGATCGGAGGAGGGGAAGGTGCGCGGCCCGGCCGACACATCGGGAAGTGACCGTACGGAACTGCTCCCGCCCGGCTACCGCGTCGGCGGCTGGGAGGTCACCGAACCGATCGGGGCCGGAGGCTGGGCCACGGTCTACGCGGGGCGGGCCGCCGACGACCCGGACCTCCCGGGCGGGGCCGTCCGGGGTGAGGTCGCGCTCAAGTTCCTGCCGACCGCGGGGCTCGCACCCCGCCAGGCCCGCAAGGTCGCGGAAACCGCCCGGCGCGAGGTCGAACTCGGCCTCCGCGCCGGCCATCCGAGGCTGATCCGCCTGCTGGACTCCTTCGTGCTCAGCGAACCGGACCACCCGTTCCTGGACGGGGCGATCGTGCTGGTGATGGAGCGGGCCCGGTGCAGTCTGCGCCATCTGCTCGAAGAGGGGGTGAGCCGGGCCGAAGGCGCCCGCCTGTCGGCCGAGGTCTGCGAGGGCCTGGCACATCTGCACCGCACCGGCTGGGTGCACGGCGACCTCAAGCCCGACAACGTCCTGCTCATGCCGGACGGTTCGGTCAGGCTCTCGGACTTCGGGCTCGCCACGGAACTGACCGGCACCCACGGCACCCACGGGTACGCGCCCCCGATGGGCACCTTCGACTACCTTCCTCCCGAGCGCTGGAAGGCCCCGCTGGGCGAGCTCGGGGTGCAGGTCCGGCCCAGCGCCGACATCTGGGCCCTGGGCATCATGATCCACGAGGTGTTCGCGTCCGGCGCCTCGCCGTTCCCCGGGGCCACGCCGATGGCGCGCGGCGCCGCGGTGCAGGAGTACGCCGCCGGCCGGGCGCAGTTGCGCCTGGACGGCGCGGTACCGCCGTTCTGGCGCGCACTGGCCGCCGACTGTCTGGCCCCGACCCACACCGAGCGCGCCGTGCACACCGCCGAGAGCCTGCTCGCGCGCATCGCCGCCCGGCCGGGCGCGGAGCCGGAGCACGGCGCGGAGCCGGAGCCCACCGCGGAGCCGCAGGCCGGCCCGGCGCGAACCGCCCGTCCGGCCACGCGCCGCCTGCGCGGGGTACGCGCCGCGCTCATGGCCCTCCTGGTCTGCGGGGCGGCCACGGCGAGCGGGCCGTACGCCGCTCTCGACGCCGCGTCCGCGCTGCCGGAGGGCGGCGCCGGCCGGATCCGGGTGTTCAACGCCGAGCAGGGCTGCCGGCTGCGTACGGACCGGCATCCGGAGTGCAGCCTCGGCATGGCGATCGACCCGCGTAAGCCCTACACGGCCGAGAACGTCGTACCGACCCGGGCGTGGCACGGCGACGTCCTGGCCGTCGACTGCCGGCTGTCCCAGGGGCCGGCCGTCATGGACGAGTCGGACACCGTGTCCACCGTGTGGTTCCGCGTCCGCCTCCCGAAGGACTCCGCGCACGCCACCGCCTGGCTGCCCGCCGTACGTACGAAGGACCGCCCCGAGCTTGCCGAGTGCGAGTAGGCCCCGTCCCCAGGCCCATCCCCGAGCCCATCCCCGCGCCCATCCCCGAGCCCGTCCGCACGCCCCGCCCGTACGCCCCTTTCCGTACATCCACGTGACCCCGCCGCCGGCTGTCTCCCCGCTTCGGCCGGCGGCGGGCGGAACCAGCCTGCCCGGGGCGCCGACCGCTGTCACTCCGGATCGTTCCGGATGCCTTGCCGTGCGTCCCCGCCGCTAGCTTGCGGGCTGTCGGTCCGCCAGACCGCGACGCAGCGGAAGGGAACAGCGCTCATGCGCAGCATGCGAACTCGAACTCTCCTGATCGGCGGGGCCGTTGCCCTTGCCTCCCTCACCCCGGTGTCCAGCGCCCTCGCGGCTCCCGCGGGTGCGAACGACGCCATCCAGAGCTTCCGGAACCAGGCCACGGGCCGGTGCATGGACGACACGGCCAACGGGTTCCGTACCTGGAGCTGCAACGGCAGCAATCCGCAGCTGTGGACCGTGCACGCCTGGGGCGACGGAACGCGCCAGCTGAGGAACCTGAACACGGGCCGCTGCATCGAGGACACCGACAACGGCTTCCGCACGGTGAACTGCGGCTCCGGCCCGGAGCAGAGCTGGTGGGTCAAGGTCTGGAACGACGGCACGGTCCGCTTCCAGAACCAGGCCACCGGACGCTGCATCGACGACAGCGACCTGGGCTTTCGCACCTGGGCGTGCAACGACACCAAGTTCCAGAGCTGGAACTGACCCCTTCCCTCAAGTCCGCCCACCGCAAGGTGACTTCCGAAGCGAAGGAGCAGCAACGTGCGTGGCACAGCCGCACGACGCGTGAGATCCAGAGCGGTGATCCTGCTCGCCACGACGGCCCTGTCGGCCCTGTCGGCCGTATCCGCCCTGGCCGTCCCGGCGTCGGCGCAGGGGCCGGCCGACGTGCCCGGTCCCCTGGGACACGCCGCGCCGGCCGAGGCGTACTGCGCCATCCCGCCGGACCGCGACATCTCGGTGACCCGCAAGGTCTACGAGGTCGGCCAGCGGATGAACGTGTCCGACAAGGTGATGCTCGCCGGCTTCGAGACGGGCTGGGTCGAGTCCCGGATGAACAACCTGGACTGCGGGGACCGGGACTCGCTCGGCGTCTTCCAGCAGCGGCCCTCGCAGGGCTGGGGCAGCCCCGAGCAGATCCTCGACGTGGACTACGCGGCGGGGAAGTTCTTCGAGGTGGCCCTGCAGATGGAGCCCGGCATGGAGGGCAGCACCCCCGGGCAGCTCGCCCAGGCCGTGCAGCGCTCCGCCTACCCGGAGAGGTACGACCAGGCGGAGGGCGTCGCCCGAGCCCAACGGGACGAGGCCTTCCAGCCGTTCGGCACGATCGGGGCCAAGTACGACAGCCTGGGTGGCCCGGGCGGCGCCCTGGGGTGGCCGGTCCGTGCCGAGGAGGCCGCCTCGCTGGGCGGGCGCTTCCAGCTGTTCCAGAACGGGATCGTCATCTGGCACCCGGACGTGGCCTACGCGGTCTACGGCGAGATCCGGGACAAGTTCTGGGCGACGGACGCGGAGCGGCGCTGGGGCTTCCCGACGATGGACGAGGCCGAAGCGGGACAGGCGCCGAACGGGACCCGGGGGCGTTACCAGTTCTTCGAGCGCGGGCTCTTCCTGTGGTCGCCGCAGACCGGCGCGCACCCGGTCCACGGGGCGATCTACGACGCGTTCAACGCCGGCGGGAACGAACGGAAGTTCGGCTACCCGGTCTCCGACGAGGAGGACGAGGCGGGCGGCAAGGCGCAGCGCTTCCAGAACGCCACGATCCACTGGAACCCCGCCAGGGGCACCTGGACCACCACCAACTGACCGGGAGACAGCCATGAGATCGCTGATCCTTCGCAGGGTGATCGGGGCGCTGACGCCCGTACTGGCGGCCGTCGCGATCACGTTCTCCGCGGCGCCGACCGCGAGCGCGTCGGAACCGGACGGTTCGATCGGGCGGGGCGAGGTGATGGACCGGGCGTGGTCGTGGATCGCCGAGCAGGTGCCCTACAGCCAGAGCGGCTGCCACGACAACCAGTTCGGTTGCTACCGCCCGGACTGCTCGGGCTTCGTGTCGATGGCCTGGCACCTGGGCACCTCCCTGACCACCTGGGGCCTGTGGGACGTCACCGCCGAGATACCGGCCGCCGACCTGCAGCCCGGTGACGCGCTGCTGCGCGACTCGGGCGGTACCGACCACGTGGCCCTGTTCGTCCGGTGGGCCGACGGAGCCCACACACAACCGGTGGTCCGAGAGGAGTACGACTTTGGGCACGTGGCGGAGGAGCGGGTGTGGGGCGACGGGCTCCGGGGCTTCTCGCCCCGCCGCTACCACCGGCTGGACGACCTGATGCCGTACGGCCGGATCGCGGCGAAGTACGACAGCCTGGGCGGCCCGGGCGGCGCGCTGGGCTGGCCGGTCGCGGGCGAGCGCGACTCCTCCCTGGGCGGGCGCTTCCAGGGGTTCCAGAACGGGATCATCATCTGGCGCCCGGACGAGGCCTACGCGATCCACGGCGAGATCCTGAACAAGTTCTGGGGGACCGACGCCGAGCGGCGCTGGGGCTTCCCGACGATGGACGAGGCCGACGCCTCCAAGGCGCCGAACGGGACCCGCGGCCGCTACCAGTACTTCGAGCGCGGGCTGTTCCTGTGGTCGCCGCAGACCGGGACGCACGTGCTCCACGGGGCGATCTACGACGCGTTCCACGCCGGCGGCCACGAGGGCGTGTTCGGCTACCCGGTCTCCGACGAGGAGGACGAGGCGGGCGGCAAGGCCCAGCGCTTCCAGAACGCCACCATCCACTGGAACCCGGCCAGGGGGACCTGGACCACCACCAACTGACCCGACCCCCACTCCCCACTTCCCGACCAGGAGTTCAACGTGAGCGAGCACCGCCCCACCCGCAGGAACGTCCTGAAGTCCGTCGGCGGACTCTCCGCGGCGATGGCCCTCGGGGGCGCCGGCGTCCTCGGCACGGCCTCGGCGGCCAGCGCTGCCGAAGACGGCTTCGGGCTGCGCATCAAGGACCGCAACGAGACCGACTCCCGCATGTGGTACTACCGGTTCGAGACCGACCAGATCGGCTGGAACCCCGGAGTCAACGTCCTGCTCCCCGACGACTACCACTGGAGCGGACGCACCTACCCCGTCCTCTACCTCTTCCACGGCGGCGGCACCGACCAGGACTTCATCACCTTCGACCGGCTGGGCATCCGCGCCTGGACCGCCGGCAAGCCGATCATCGTCGTAATGCCCGACGGCGGACACGCGGGCTGGTACTCCAACCCGGTCAACACCTTCGTCGGCCCCCGGAACTGGGAGAACTTCCACATCGGGCAGCTGCTCCCGTGGATCGAGGCGAACTTCCGCACCTTCGCCGAGTACGACGGCCGCGCCGTCGCCGGGTTCTCGATGGGCGGTTTCGGCGCCCTCAAGTACGCGGCCAAGTACTGGGGCCACTTCGCCTCGGTGAGCGCCCACTCCGGACCGGCGAGCCTGCGCCGCGACAACGGCGCGGTCGTGCACTGGGCCAACGTGTCCTCCGCGGTCGCCGACCTGGGCGGCGGCACGGTCTACGGCGCGCCGCTGTGGGACCAGGCCCGGGTCACCGCCGACAACCCGATCGAGCGCATCGAGAGCTACCGCAACAAGCGGGTCTTCCTCGTCGCCGGCACCAGCCCCGACCCGACCAACCCGTTCGACGGTTTCAACGAGACCCACGTACTCGCCGGCCAGCGGGAGTTCCGCGGCGCCCTCGACCGGGCCGGCATCCCGCACGAATGGCACGAGGAGCCCGGCGGCCACTTCGTCCGCGACTACATGATGATCGACGACCTCAACGGCATCATCGGCCGGCTCCGCAAGGCGTGACCCGTCCCGAAGCCACCGCCGGTTTCCGTACCGCCCGAGGCCGGGCGGTACGGAAACCGGCATCCGCCGTGGCCCCGGTGCGGAGCCACGGCGCAGGGGTCACCCGTGCCAGGAACGCCACAGCGCGGCGTACGCGCCGTCGGCCGCGACCAGCTCGTCGTGCGAGCCGAGTTCGCTGATCCGGCCGCCCTCGACCACCGCGATCACGTCCGCGTCGTGCGCGGTGTGCAGCCGGTGGGCGATCGCGATGACCGTCCGGCCGTCCAGCACGCGGGCCAGCGAACGCTCCAGATGCCGGGCGGCGCGCGGATCCAGCAGCGACGTGGCCTCGTCCAGCACCAGCGTGTGCGGGTCCGCCAGCACCAGCCGGGCCAGCGCGATCTGCTGCGCCTGCGCCGGGGTCAGCGCGGCGGCGCCGGAGCCGACCTCGGTGTCCAGCCCCGACTCCAGGGCCCGCGCCCAGCCGTCCGCGTCCACCGCGCCCAGCGCAGCCCACAGTTCGGCGTCCTGCGCGCCCGTCCGGGCCAGGCGCAGGTTGTCCCGCAGCGAACCCACGAACACGTGGTGCTCCTGGTTGACCAGCGCCACGTGCTCGCGCACCCGCTCCGCCGGCATCCGCGACAGCTGCGCACCGCCCAGGGTGATCTCCCCGGTCCGCGGTGCGTAGATGCCCGCCAGCAGCCGGCCCAGGGTGGACTTGCCCGCGCCCGAGGGGCCGACCAGCGCCATCCGGGTGCCGGGCGGGACCGCCATCGACACCCGGTGCAGGACGTCCACGCCCTCCCGGTAGCCGAAGTGCACCTCGTCCGCGCGCACCGCCCGCCCCGCCGGGGACACCGCGGCGTCACCCGTGTCGGGCTCGATCTCCCGCACGCCCACCAGCCGGGCCAGCGACACCTGCGCGACCTGGAGCTCGTCGTACCAGCGCAGGATCAGACCGATCGGGTCGACCATCATCTGTGCGAGCAGTGCGCCCGTGGTCAGCTGCCCCACCGACATCCAGCCCCGGAGCACGCAGTAGCCGCCGATCATCAGCACGGAGCCGAGGATCGTCACGTAGGTGACGTTGATGACGGGGAAGAGGACGGTCCGCAGGAACAGCGTGTACCGCTCCCACGCCGTCCACTCCTTGATCCGGCGCTCCGACATGGCGATCCGGCGCTCCCCGAGGCGGTGTGCCTCGATGGTGCGGCCCGCGTCCACCGTCTCGGTCAGAGCCGCCGCGACCGCCGCGTACCCCGCCGACTCCGAGCGGTACGCCGAGGGCGCCCGCCGGAAGTACCAGCGGCAGCCGGCCACCAGGACCGGCAGCGCCACCAGCGCGGCCAGGGCCAGCGGCGGCGCGGTGACGGCCAGCGCCCCGAACAGCAGCCCCGCCCACACCACGCCGATGGCGAGCTGCGGCACGGCCTCGCGCATCGCGTTGCCGAGCCGGTCGATGTCGGTGGTGATCCGCGACAGCAGGTCACCGGTACCCGCCCGCTCCAGTACGCCCGGCGGCAGGCCGACCGAGCGCACCAGGAAGTCCTCGCGCAGATCGGCCAGCATCTCCTCGCCGAGCATCGCCCCGCGCAGCCGGACGAGGCGGACGAAGCAGGTCTGCACGACGAGCGCTCCCGCGAACAGCAGCGCCACCGTGCCCAGGTGGAGTTCGCGGGCCCCCGCCGCAAGATCGTCCACGACCCGCCCCAGCAGGTACGGGCCGACCATGGAGGCGATCACCGCGACCGCGTTGACCGTCACCAGCACAGCGAAGGCCCGCCGGTGGCGCCGGAGCAGACCGCGCACATATCCCCGCACGGTCGCCGACGTGCCCACGGGCAGCGTCGCGGCCGATTCGGGGGCCGCCGGATCGTAGTCCGGGGGCGCCACGCCGATCATGCGGATTCCTCGATCTCTGTGAGTTCTTCTTCGAGTCGTGCCAGTTCGATGCGGGCGAGCCGCTGTTCCTCTTCGGTCTCGCGGGTGACGACCGCCCGGTAGCGCGCGTCGCCGCGCAGCAGCTCACGGTGCGTACCGGCCGGCAGGGCCGCGCCCTCGTGGACGAGGACGACCCGGTCGGCGCGGTCCAGCAGCAGCGGCGACGAGGCCAGCACCACCGTGGTGCGCCCCGCGCGCAGAGCCGCGATGCCGTCCGCGATCCGCGCCTCGGTGTGCGAGTCGACCGCCGAGGTCGGCTCGTCCAGCACCAGCACCTCAGGGTCGGTGACCAGGGACCGGGCCAGCGCGAGCCGCTGGCGCTGGCCGCCGGACAGCGACCGGCCGCGCTCGGTGATCCGGGCGTCCATGGGGTCCTCGACCCCGTCGGGCGCCGACTGGAGCAGCGCGTCGAGGACGTCGGCGCACTGGGCGGCGTCCAGCGCCGCCGCGGGCGTCACCGCTCCGGACGCCGGTACGTCGAACAGCTCGCGCAGCGTCCCGGACAGCAGCACCGGATCCTTGTCCTGTACGAGGACCAGCGTGCGGGCGGTGTCCAGCGCGAGTTCGTCCAGCGCGACCCCGCCCAGCAGCACGGAGGCCCCGCCGGCAGCGGTGTCGGCGGCGTCCGTCGGGTGGCCCCCGAGCCGCTCCGCGAGCCGCCCCGCCAGGTCCGGGTCCCCGCACACCACGGCGGTGAACTGCCCCGCCGGGACCAGCAGTCCGGTCTCGGGGTCGTACAGCTCCCCGCCCGGAGCCGGGGCTTGCGGGACCACGGCGGCCTCCGCTCGCTGCGCGGCTTCCTGCGCCGGCGCACCGGCGTCGGTCCGCGTCAGCGTCAGCACCCGGGCGGCCCGCTTCGCGGAGGGCCGCGAGAACGAGTACGCCATCGCGATCTCCTCCACGGACCGCAGGGGGTAGAGCAGCAGGGACACCGCGCTGAAGACGGCGACGAGTTCGCCGACCGCGAGCCGGCCGTCCAGGACGAGCGAGGAGCCGTACCAGACCACGGTGATCATCAGCAGGCCCGGCAGGAACACCTGGATCGCCGAGATCAGCGCCCACATCCGGGCACTGCGCACGGCGGCCTCGCGCACCTCCTGGGAGGCCGCGCGGTAGCGGCCGAGGAACAGTTCCTCACCGCCGATGCCGCGCAGTACCCGCAGGCCCGCCACGGTGTCGGAGGCGAGCTCGGTGGCCCGGCCCGCCTTCTCGCGCTGGAAGTCCGCGCGCCGGGTGGCGCGGGGGAGCAACGGCAGCGAGGCGAGGGCCAGCAGCGGCATCCCGACGGCCACGACCACGCCCAGGGCCGGCGCGTACAGCACCAGGCCGACGCAGACCAGCACGATGGCCACGGCCGCCGCGAGGAAGCGCGAGACCGCCTCCACGAACCAGCCGATCTTCTCGACGTCGCCGGTGGACACCGCGACGACCTCTCCGGCCGCGACCCGCCGGGTCAGGGCGGACCCCAGGTCGGCGGTCTTGCGGGCGAGCAGCTGCTGCACGCGGGCGGCAGCGGTGATCCAGTTGGTGACGGCCGTCCGGTGCAGCATGGCGTCGCCGACGGAGATGGCGATGCCGAGCAGCGCGATCAGGGCGCCGACGAGCACCAGCCGACCGCCGTCGCGGTCCACGACCGCCTCGACGCCGAAGCCCACCGCGAAGGGCAGTCCGGCGATACCGATGTGGTGCAACAGTCCCCAGCACAGGCTTTTGGCCTGTCCGCCGAGCTGATTGCGGCCCAGCCACACGAGGAACCGAGGGCCGGAGCGAGCGTCGGGTACCCCTGGGTCCGGATACGGAAGATCGCTGATCTGCATGACGCCCCATGACTGGTCGAGTGGTTCACAACCACACAAGGTTGGTCTTCCGGACCAGTCCGGGGCAATCGGTTTTTCCGTGCGCACGGGCTCGCCGCGGTGCGCTCCGCCGCCGCGCCGGACCACGTACGCGCAGCTCACCGGCGGGGCTCAGGGGCGGGTGGCGCGCTCCAGTTCGAGCAGGGCCGAACGGTAGCCGCGGCCGGTGGCCCGTTCCATGCCCACCTCGCACATCCGGTTCGCGGACAGGTACGCGTCGAAGGACCGCGCCGTCACCTCCGCGGCCTCGCGGGCGGTAGCCGCGGCGGTCAGCTCCGGGTGCAGCATCCCGCGGTCGCCCGCGAAGCCGCAGCAGCCCGCGTCGTCCGGGACCACCACCTCCTCGGCGCAGGCCCCCGCCACCGCCAAGAGCTGCGCCTCGTCGCCCAGGTGCCGCATCGAGCAGGTGGGGTGGAGCACCGCCGAGCCGACCGTGCGCCGGATCTCCAAGTGATCCAGCAGCTCCTCCGCCGCCCAGACCACGGAGTCCACGACGCGCAGCTGCGCGTGCAGCGCCCGGTTGTCGTCCGTGAGGTACGGGACCACCTCGTGGGCGATGCCCAGGGTGCAGGACGACGCGTCGACCACCAGTGGCAGCCGCCCGCCGGCCGTCCAGCCCCAGGCGGACTCCACGATCCGGTTGGCCATCACCCGGTTCCCGGCGTCGTAGCCCTTGGAGTGCCAGATCGTCGCGCAGCAGGTCCCCCTCACATCGCCCGGGATCCACACCGGCTTCCCGGCCCGCTCGGACACGGCGACCACGGCCTCCGGCAGGGACGGCCCGGGCTCGCCCTCCGGGCCGCCGAAGATGCGGTTGACGCAAGCCGGGTAGTACACCGCCGAGGCTCCCACCCGCCGGGTCACGGGCAGCCGCCGGGCCGCGGCACCGGGGATCTGCGGCAGCCACTGCGGCACCAGCTCCGGACTCACGGCCTTGCGGGCGGCCCCCGTCACCGCGTGCAGGAGCCGGTCTCCGACCCGGTCGCCGATTTTGTCGGCGGCGGCCACGGCGAGCCGGGCGGCCGCCTCGACGCTGCGGAACCGCCGCGCGGCCAGCTCGGCGGCGCGTTCCTCGCGCGGGCCGTGCCGGCGGTGGCGGAAGTCCCTCATCAGGGCGCCCGTGTCGATGCCGACGGGACAGGCGAGCTTGCAGGTGGAGTCGCCCGCGCAGGTGTCCACGGCGTCGTAGCCGTAGGCCTCCAGCAGCCCTTCGAGCACCGGGGAGCCGGGCTGCTGGCGCATCATCTCGCGGCGCAGCACGATCCGTTGCCGCGGAGTGGTCGTCAGGTCCCCGCTGGGGCAGGTCGGTTCGCAGAACCCGCACTCGATGCAGGGATCGGCGACCGCCTCCACCCGCGGAATCGTCTTGAGGCCGCGCAGGTGCCCGCGCGGGTCGCGGTCGAGCAGGATCCGGGGGGCCAGGACGCCGTCGGGGTCGATGACCCGCTTGGTGCGCCACATCAGTTCGGTGGCCCTGGGCCCCCATTCCAGTTCCAGGAAGGGGGCGATGTTGCGGCCGGTGGAGTGCTCGGCCTTGAGCGAGCCGTCGAAGCGCTCCACGGTGAGCCGGCAGAACGCGTCCATGAAGGCCGCGTACCGCTGTACGTCGGCCGGATCGGCGGCGTCGAAGGCGAGCAGGAAGTGCAGGTTGCCGTGGGCGGCGTGACCGGCCACGGCCGCGTCGAACCCGTGCTCCGCCTGGAGTTCCAGGAGCGCTTCGCACGCCTCGGCCAGCCGGGAGGGCGGCACCGCGAAGTCCTCGGTGATCAGCGTGGTGCCGGGGGCGCGGGCTCCGCCGACGGCGGTGACGAACGCCTTGCGGGCCGTCCAGTAGCCGGAGACGGTCTTCGGGTCGCTGGTGAAGGCGTTGGTCACCGAGGCCGCCGGCGCCACCAGCTCCAGCCGGGCGAGGACCTCGGCCGCGCGCCGCTCGCACTCGGCCCGGCCCGCCTGGTCCGCGGCCCGGAACTCCACCAGCAGCGCGGTGGTGTCCTTCGGCAGCCCCGCCCAGTCGGCGGGCACGCCGGCCACGCTGACCGAGGCGCGCAGGGTGTTGCCGTCCATCACCTCGACGGCGATCGCGCCGGCTTCGTTGAAGAGCGGCACGGCCGCCGCCGCTGCGGGCAGGGAGGGGAAGAACAGCAGGGCGGTGGTGAGTTCCCGTTCCAGCGGCAGGGTGTCGAAGACGACCTCGGAGATGAACCCGAGGGTGCCTTCGGAGCCCACCGCCAGCCCGCGCAGGATCTCCACGGGGGTGTTGCCGTCGAGGTACGCGTCGAGCCGGTAGCCGGTGGTGTTCTTGATCTCGTACTTGGCGCGGATCCGGGCGACCAGGGCGGGATCGGCCTCGATCTCCTTCTTGATCTCCATCAGCCCGTGGCACAGGGCGGGTTCGGCGCGCGCCAGCTCCTCGTCGGCCAGCGGGTCGGCGGTGTCCACGACGGTGCCCGTCGGCAGGACGAGGGTGAGGGAGGACAGTGTGCGGTACGAGTTCCTGGTGGTCCCGGCGGTCATGCCGGAGGCGTTGTTCGCCACCACCCCGCCCAGGGTGCAGGCGATGGCACTGGCCGGGTCGGGGCCGAGGACCCGGCCGTGGCGGGCCAGCGCGGCATTGGCCCGCACCACGGTGGTGCCGGGCTGGATCCGGGCCCGGAGGCCGCCGTCCAGCACCTCGACCCCGGACCAGTGGCGGCGTACGTCGACCAGGATGTCCTCACCCTGCGCCTGGCCGTTGAGCGAGGTCCCGGCGGCGCGGAAGACCACCTCGCGCTGCCTGCCGTGCGCGTACGAGAGCACCGCGGAGATGTCGTCGATGTCCTCGGCGACCACCACGACCTGCGGGACGAACCGGTACGGGGAGGCGTCGGAGGCGTAGCGGACCAGGTCGGAGACCTTCCACAGCACCTTCTCGGCGCCCAGCAGCTCCGAGAGGTCGGCGCGCAGCCGCTCCGGGGTCCCGGAGGCCTGCCGGTCGGGCACGCGGTCGGGCGAGGGGCCGCTCATGCCGCGCGGCCGCAGGGCGCCCGGCTCCGGTTCCAGCAGCGGCATGTGCGACCCCTCGGCTCGGCGGCGATCTCAGCAGACGCGCTCCGCCGGGGCGTCCGTCAGAGCGTTCAGCAGGCCGCCGAGCACCGTGCGCTGTTCGGCGGTCAGTGGAGCCAGGATCTCCTCTGCCGCGTCGGTCCGCGCGTTGCGCAGCCGGCGCAGCGTGGCGCGGCCGGTGTCGGTCAGCTCGATCCGGATGACCCGCCGGTTCGCGGGGTCGGGGGCGCGGCGTACGCAGTCGGCCGCCTCCAGCCCGTCGACCAGCGTGGTCACGGCGCGGGGGACCACCTCCAGGCGGGCGGCGAGATCCGCCATCCGGGGCGGCTGGGCGCCGTCGTAATGCGAGACCAGCCGCAGCAGCCTTGACTGGGCGGGAGTGATCCCGAGGGGTTCGAGATGGCGCTTCTGGATGCGGTGCAGCCGGCGGGTCAGGCGGAGCAGCTGCTCGGCCAGGACCCCGTCGGTGCTGTCGGTCTCGGAAGCGGTGCTCATGCTGCGGTCCTCATGACGGCGGTCCTCATGACGGGAAGAGTATCAGGACCAAATTCATTGTGAGTATAGGTAACAATGAGCTAAGCTCATGCGAGTCTCATCAGAAGGAGGCCCATGCGCCCCAAAGAACCCGAGTGGACCCCGGCGAAAGAATCCCTCGACCCCAGCCGCCCGGCCCCGGCGGACCAGCCCCGCGAGCTGCGCCGCATCGTCGGCCTCTTCCGTCCCTACCGCGGCCGCCTCGCCGTCGTCGGCGCGCTCGTCGGCGCCTCCTCGCTGGTCGGCGTCGCCTCGCCGTTCCTGCTGAAGGAGATCCTGGACGTCGCGATACCCCAGGGCCGGACCGGGCTGCTCAGCCTGCTCGCGCTCGGCATGATCCTCACCGCCGTCGTCACGAGCGTCTTCGGCGTGCTCCAGACCCTGATATCCACCACCGTCGGCCAGCGCGTCATGCACGACCTGCGCACCGCCGTCTACGCCCAGCTCCAGCGGATGCCGCTGGCCTTCTTCACCCGGACCCGCACCGGAGAGGTCCAGTCCCGCATAGCCAACGACATCGGCGGCATGCAGGCCACCGTGACCTCCACGGCGACCTCGCTCGTCTCCAACCTGACGGCCGTGATCGCCTCGGTCGTGGCCATGCTCGCGCTGGACTGGCGCCTCACCCTCGTCTCGCTCCTGCTGCTCCCCGTCTTCGTGTGGATCAGCCGGCGCGTGGGCCGTGAGCGCAAGAAGATCACCACGCAGCGGCAGAAGCAGATGGCTGCCATGGCCGCGACCGTCACCGAGTCCCTGTCGGTGAGCGGCATCCTGCTCGGCCGGACCATGGGCCGGGCCGACTCCCTCACCCGGTCCTTCTCCGAGGAGTCCGAGAAGCTCGTCGGGCTCGAAGTGCGCTCCAGCATGGCCGGGCGCTGGCGGATGTCCACCATCGGCATCGTCATGGCCGCCATGCCCGCGCTCATCTACTGGGCCGCGGGCATCGCCCTGCAGACCGGCGCCCCCTCGCTCTCCGTCGGCACCCTCGTCGCCTTCGTCACCCTCCAGCAGGGCCTGTTCCGGCCCGCCGTGAGCCTGCTGTCGACCGGTGTGCAGATCCAGACCTCGCTCGCACTGTTCGCCCGCATCTTCGAGTACCTCGACCTGCCGGTGGACATCACCGAGCGCGAGGACGCCGTGCGGCTGGAACGGGCCAGGGGAGAGGTCCGGCTGGAGGACGTGCACTTCGCGTACGAGGCCAAGAACGGCCCCACGCTGACGGGCATCGACATCACCGTCCCGGCCGGCGGCTCCCTCGCCGTGGTCGGACCCACCGGATCCGGCAAGAGCACCCTGAGCTACCTGGTGCCCCGGCTCTACGACGTGACGGGCGGGCGGGTCGCCCTCGACGGGGTGGACGTACGCGACCTGGACTTCGACTCGCTGGCCCGGTCCATCGGCGTGGTCTCCCAGGAGACCTACCTCTTCCACGCCTCGGTCGCCGACAACCTGCGCTTCGCCAAGCCCGACGCCACCGACGAGGAGATCGCCGAGGCGGCCCGCGCGGCCCAGATCCACGACCACATCGCGTCCCTGCCCGACGGGTACGACACCCTGGTCGGCGAGCGGGGCTACCGCTTCTCGGGCGGAGAGAAGCAGCGCCTGGCCATCGCCCGGACCATCCTGCGCGACCCGCCGGTGCTGATCCTCGACGAGGCCACCAGCGCTCTCGACACCCGAACGGAGCATGCCGTGCAGCAGGCCATCGACAACCTCTCCGCGGGCCGCACCACCATCACCATCGCGCACCGCCTCTCCACCGTCCGCGACGCCGACCAGATCGTCGTGCTGGACGCCGGGCGGATAGCCGAGCGCGGTACGCACGAGGAACTGCTGGCGGCCGACGGGCGGTACGCGGCCCTGGTCCGCCGGGACCGGGACGCGGCGGTGCTTCCGGAGAAGGCGCTGGACGGGAAGGCCCTGGACGGGAAGACGCTGAACGGGAAGGCGACGGCCGGGGCGGCCGGGGACGCCGTGCCGACACCGGTAAACGTGTGATCGTATGACCGCTCCTGGGTGAGATGCCGGGAATCTCACGCTCTGCGGGTTAGCGTGCCGGTATGCGCGATGAGTACCGGCCGCCACAGCGCCGCCACCGGCTCACCCGCCGGGGCCGACTGGCGCTCTTCCTCGGCACGCTCCTCGGCCTCGGGCTCGGGACCGCGGTCCTGATGCCGCTGCTGCCCGGCGAGGAGGCGCCCGAGAAGCCCCGTCCGCTGGTAATCCCCGAAGGCTGGCGGGCCCCACAGGTCTACGCCGCCGTGGACCGCGAGCTGAAACTCGCCGCGGGATCCACGAAGTCGGCGGTCGCCACGGCCGGACTGGCCCTGCCGCCGGAGGCGAAGGGCAACCCGGAGGGCTACCTTTTCCCGGCGACGTACCCGGTGACCTCCAAGTCCACCCCGGCCTCGGTGCTGGCGTACATGGTGCGGACGGCGAACCTGAAACTGGCCACCACGGCGGTGGCGGACGGCGCCAAGGCCCACGGGATGACCCCGTACCAGACGGCCACGCTCGCGAGCATCATCCAGGCGGAGGCCGACAGCCGCGGCGACATGGGCAAGGTCGCGCGGGTGGTGCACAACCGGCTGGCGAAGTCGATGCCGCTCCAGATGGACTCCACCATCAACTACGCGCTGAACCGCAGCACGGTGGACACGAAGCTGAGCGAGACGAGGATCGACAGCCCCTTCAACTCCTACGAACGCCAGGGCCTGCCGCCCACACCCATCGACAGCCCCGGGCTCGAGGCCATGGCGGCGGCGGTTGCGCCGACCCCGGGCGACTGGCTGTTCTTCGTCACCGTCAAACCGGGGGACACCCGCTTCTCGGCGACGTACGAGGAGCACAAGAAACACGTCGCGGAGTTCAACAGGTACCGCGCCGACGCCCGGCCGCCCGCCGGGACCGCGCAGGCGGGCCCGCCCGGCCGCTGAAACCACTGCCCCGCCGTGCCCGGAGCGGGGTTCCGGGCACGGTCAGAGCGCGCCCGTCCGCGCGGGTTCGCGGGCCAGCAGGCGGCGGATCTCCCGGACCGCCGCGCCACCGGCCCGGTTGGCCCCGATGGTCGAGGCCGACGGGCCGTAGCCGACCAGGTGGACCCGGTCGTCCCGGACCGCCCTGGTCCCCTCGACCCGGATCCCGCCGCCCGGCTCGCGCAGGCGGAGCGGGGCCAGGTGGTCGACGGCGGCCCGGAATCCGGTGGCCCACAGGATCACGTCGGCGTCCATCAGCCGGCCGTCGCCCCAGGCGACCCCGGTCGGGGTGATCCGGTCGAACATCACCCGGCGCTCCAGCACCCCCGAGTCCAGCCCCGCGCGCACGGCCTCGGTCAGGGCCAGCCCGGTCACGCTGACCACGCTCTGCGGGGGCAGGCCCCGGCGTACCCGCTCCTCGACCAGGGCCACCGCAGCCCGGCCCGCGGCCTCGCCGAAGTCGCTCTCGCGGAACACCGGGGGGCGACGGGTGACCCACGTGGTCTCCGCCGCCACCTCGGAGATCTCCAGCAGGTGCTGTACCGCCGAGGTGCCGCCGCCCACGACCACGACCCGGGCTCCGGCGAACTCCTGCGGGCCGGGATAGTTCGCGGTGTGCAGCTGCCGGCCGCGGAAGGTCTCCTGGCCCGGATACCGGGGCCAGAACGGCCTGTCCCAGGTGCCGGTGGCGTTGATCAGGGCCCGCGCCGACCAGGTGCCGGAGGAGGACTCCACCAGCAGCCGGCCACCCGTCCCCTCGCGTACCGCCGTGACGTCCACGGGGCGGCGCACGCGCAGGCCGAAGCGGTCCTCGTACGCCGCGAAGTACTCCCCGATCACCTCGGACGAGGGTCGCAGCGGGTCGGCGCCGGTGAGCTCCATGCCGGGCAGCGCGTGCATGCCGTGCACCTTGCCGTAGGTCAGCGAGGGCCAGCGGAACTGCCAGGCTCCGCCCGGGCGGGGGGCGTGGTCCAGCACCACATGGCCGATCCCCGCCCTCGCCAGGTGATAGGCGCCGGACAGGCCCGCCTGTCCGGCGCCGACGACCACCACGTCCACCTCTGCCGCGTCCCGCGCCGAAAATTCGTTCACGGTTCACCCAACCTGCGGTGCGGCCCGGATCTTCCCGGGCCGCCCGCAGCGCCCGGGGGCGCATCCGGCGCGGCCCTGTACGCCGGGGGAGCGGCAAACTCGGCCGAAAGTCGATGCCGCTGGTGGTCGGGGCCGGGTCGCCCCGGCGGCCTTTCCGACGAGCCCCGCGCCCGGTCCGCAGAGCGCTCTCTTCGCAATCGCACCGATCCTTGCTCCATGGCCGGCCGCCGCGGGATTGCGGACCCGTTCGGCGTCGACGCCCCCGGCGGGCGGTCTCCGAAGTGTTTGCGACTGGCGGGCGTGACGCTTGCGCCCGCTCCGGCTCCGCAGGGCCGACCTGGAGCCGGGGGCGACCTGCCGACCGGGTGCTCGTCGCCCGAGTCCGCTGCGCGGAGGTGGGAAGGGGCGGGTTTCAGTCATGCTGTGGCCAGATGCTGATCAACGGTCAGCTCTGACCTGCGGCGTTCGATCGAGCCCCGGACGCCCGCCGATCCTGGGTCCCGTAGTGAGGCCGAGGCGGCGCGGGAGCGCAGGTCGCCGGGCCGGGAGAGTCCCTCCGGACCCCGCCGTCCGCCCCGGCGGACGGCGGGCCGGGGCCGTTCGCAGGGTCTTTTGGCATGGTCGTGCTCCGGCGGAAACCGGCCTGTCACCCCGCTCATTTGCAGCCGTGACAGGTAGGTTGAAACACTCTTTCGAGGTTCGGAAAGACACGGGGGAACTGTATGGAGCTAGTTGAGCGAGAGGGCGCGGAACAGGTCCTGAAGGACCTGTTCTCTCAAGCGTGTGACGGCAACGGGCGGGCCGCACTCATCATCGGCGCCCCGGGCATGGGCAAGACCTCACTGATCCACCGCATTCAGGCGCACTCGGAGGCGGCCGGCGCGACCGTTCTCGGGGCCACCGCCTCCCGGGCGGAGCGCGACGTCCCCATGAGCGCGATCGGCCACCTGTTCGTCGCCGCCGATCTGACGCCGCACGAGGCCCACGAACTGTCCGCACTGCTGGAGCAGGCCCGCCGGTTCTCGGCGGGCCGCTGGGACCCCTCCTGCCTGCCGCAATCCCGCCAGATCGCGGTGATCGACGGCATCCACCGGCTGCTGCGCCGGCTCTCCGGCCGCGGCCCCATGGTCATCACCGTCGACGACACCCATGAGCTCGACCCCGCCTCCCTCCAGTGCCTGCTCTACGGAGTGCGCCAGGTCGGCCTGTCGCGCATCCTGGTGGTCCTCGGCGAACGGGCCGAAGTCCTGCATTCCGCCTCCGCCCTGACGTCGGAGTTCGTACGCAACCTCCAGTCCGCGCTGATCCATCTGACCCCGCTCTCCACGGACCTCGTCGCCGCCGAGGTCACCCGCCGGGTGGCTCCCGATGCCGACGCGGACACCCTGCGCGCCTGGCAGCGCGCGTCGGGCGGCAATCCGCTGCTCCTGCGCGCCCTGCTGACGGACCGGACGGCCGCGGGGGCCGGGGACCAGGTCCCGCACGCGGGCCGGGCCTTCCAGCTGACGATCCGCTACCTGCTCGACCAGCTCAGCGAATCCGTACGGGCCACGGCCTGCGGGCTCGCCCTGCTCGGCGACGCGGCCACCCACGGGCTCGTCGAACAGCTCCTGAACCTGCCGGGCGGCAGCGCCCGGGCGACGGTAGGGGTACTTGACACCCTCGGGCTGACCGCCCACGGCAGGTTCACCAGCGAGGCGGCCCGGACCACGGTCCTGGAGCACATGCCGCCCGAGTACCGGGAAGGACTGCACCGCCGGGCCGCGCGGCTGCTGTACCGGGACGGGGCCGCGCCCGCCGTGCTGGCCGGCCACCTGGTCGCGGGCGGGCCGCTGGACGACAGCTGGGCCGTTCCGGAACTGCTGCACACGGCCGACGGGGCCCTGCGTGACAACGATGCCGCCTGGGCACTGACCTGCCTGCGGGCCGCTCACGACCTTTGCAAGGACGAACGTCAACGGGCCTGTGTCCGTTCCGATCTCGCCCAGGCGGAATGGGAGGTGGACCCCGCCATGGTCCGCCGGCACCTGGACCGGCTGCTGGCCGACCACCGCGGCGGCAGCCTGGAGCCCCGGCACAGCATGCGGCTCATCGCGCACCTGCTCTGGCACGGCCGGCCCGAGGAGGCCGACGAGGTGTTCACGGACCTCGACGCCGACGCCCGCGAGAACCGGCTCGCGGCCGAGTCCCGGACGCTGCTGGAGACCATGCGCAGCTGGTTCGCCCACACGTATCCCGCACTCGGCGCGCGCCACGGCCGCGGCGGCGCACCGGCCGGGCGGGCACCCCTGGGGCGGGCCGCACTGGTGGATCCGTTGTCGGACGGGGCGAGGCTGCTGTGCGCCCTGCGGGGCGAGGGGCCGCCGGGGGACGTGGTGGAGAAGGCCGAACGGCTGCTGCAGGGCATGCTCTCGCAGAACGCCCCGGTGGCCGCCATGGGCGCAGCCCTCACCTCACTGGTCCACGCGGCCCGGCTCGACAAGGCGGCCGAGTGGTGCGACCTGCTGTTCCGCGACGCCGAGCGGCGCACACCCGTCGTACGGGCGATCCTCGCGGCCGCCGGAGCCTGGGTAGAGGCCGGACTCGGCAACTTCGACACCGCCAGGCGGCGTGCCGACGAGGCCCTGAGCCTGATCACCCCGGAGGCGTGGGGCATCGCCATCGGGGTGCCGCTGGCGGCGAAGGTGCTGGCGTGCACCGGCCAGGGGGACCAGGAGGCCGCGACGGAGTGCCTGCGGGTACCGGTGCCGGAGGCGATGTTCCAGACGGTACCGGGGCTGCACCACCTCCAGGCGCGGGGCCGCTACCACCTCGCGGGGGGCCGCTACCACGCGGCGCTCGGCGACTTCTACGCCTGTCGGGACCTGATCGCCGCGTGGGACCTGGAGATCTCCGGGTCGCTGCCCTGGCAGGTCCACGCGGCGGAGGCGCTGGTCGCGCTCGGTGAACCGGCCAGGGCCCGGGAGCTCCTCGTCGAGCAGCCGGCGCGGCCGGCCGGGAGCGGGCACCCGCTGGAGCACGCGAGGCAACTGCTCCAGCGCGGCGGCGACTTCGGTGTGCCGACCCAGCGGAGCCGGCTGTCGAACGAGCGGATCACCGAGCCGGTCCCGGACGGAGCAGCCCGGACCCAGACCCTGGAGCGGTTCGGCGACCAGCTGGCGGACAAGCTCAGCAGGGCCGAGCAGCGGGTCGCCGCGCTGGCGTCTCGGGGCTGCACCAACCGGCAGATCGCGGAAGAGCTGTTCGTGACGATGAGCACGGTCGAACAGCACCTGACCCGGACCTACCAGAAGCTCGGGGTGCGCGGCAGGTCGGACCTCCCCTCGGCCCTGGGCCAGGAATCGACCCGCTGTTAGAGGATCCCGCCCTCCGCCCGCGCACCGGTCCGGTCCGGTCCGCGGGCGGAGGCGGGGATACCCGCACAGGGCGGGGATGCCCAAGGGGCGTTTCACGGCCAGCAGTTGAAGCCCTGGCCGCTCTTGCGGCCCAGGAAGCCCCGGCGGACCAGCTCCACGAGCAGCGGCGGCGGTGCGAACCGCCGACCGCCGAACTCGGCGTGCAGGCGCCGCATGATGGCCAGCGAGACGTCCAGGCCGATGCCGTCCAGCAGGGTGAACGGGCCCATCGGATGGCCGAAGCCGTGCTGTACGGCCGCGTCCGTCTCCGCGATACCGACGTCATGGCGGTCCAGCAGCCGCACGGCGTCGCCCAGGTAGGGGAAGAGCAGGTGGTTCACGATGAACCCCGCCCGGTCCCCGCACTCGACGGCGGTCTTGCCGAGCAGCGCACAGAAGTCCCGGGCCAGCGCCACGGCTTCCTCGCCGGTCGTCGCCGTACGGGACAGCTCGACCAGCCGCATCGCCGGCGCCGGGTTGAAGAAGTGCAGCCCCAGCACCTGCCCGGGCCGCCCCGACGCCTCGGCGCAGGCGGCGACGGAGAGGCTGGAGGTCGTGGTCGCGAGCAGCGCGCCGGGCCCGCACGCCGAGCCGAGCTGTTCGAACACCGCCCGCTTCAGGCCGAGATCCTCCGCCGTCGCCTCGATCACCAGGTCGCTGTCGCCCAGCTCCGAGAGGCTCTCGGCGCCGGAGAGCAGCCCCAGCGCCCTGGCCTTGACGTCGGGCGTGATCCTGCCCCGGCGCACGGCGCGGGTCAGCGAGGCGGAAACCGCCTCCAGCGCCGCGTCCGCCTTGGCGCGGCTGCGGGCGACCAGGACCGTGCGCACACCCGCCGTCGCGGTGACCTCGGCGATGCCGCGGGCCATCGTCCCCGAACCCACGACCCCGACCAGTGCGACCCCGGCCGGCGTGCCGACCGGTGCCACCCCGGTGGTGCGCTCGGCCGGGCCGGCCGGCGCGCCCGTGTCCCCGTACGCGTAGAACCCCTGGCCGCTCTTGCGGCCCACGGTCCCGGTGCGCACCATCGCGGCGAGCAGCGGGGCCGGACGGAACGCCTCGTCCCCGGTGCTCGCGTACCAGGCGCAGAGCGCCGCGTGGACGGTGTCCAGGCCCAGCACGTCGAGCAGTTGGAGCGGCCCGAGCGGCAGTCCGCAGCCCAGGCGCATGGCCGTGTCGATGTCCTCCCGGGCGGCGTAGCCGTCCTCGATCATGGCGACGGCCCGGTTGAGGTAGGCGTACACCAGCGCCCCCGCGTCGCTGCCCGCCCGCGCGCCGATGGCTCCGGACGTGAGCCCCAGCGAGGCGACCAGCCCGTCCAGAACGGCGGCCGCGGAACCGCAGCTCATCGCGGTACGCACCGGCTCGACGCCGACCCCGGCCGCCGGCGGCTTCAGGCACCGCAGCCCCAGGGTGCGCGCGGGCCGCCCGGACGCGGCGGCGAGGCGGGGGAGGGGGAGCGAGGCGGTGGTGCTGACGAGGACCGTGGAGGCACCGCAGAGCGCGTCGACCGAGCGCAGCACCCCGCTCTTGAGCGCGAGGTCCTCCGGCAGCGCCTCGAAGACCACGTCCGCCCCGTGCACTGCGGTGAGATCGCCGGTCAGCACCCAGTGCGGGCCGCCCCCGGCGGCCGCCTCGGCGGTCTTCAGCCGCCGGTTCACGCGGGCCAGTACGTCGGGATCGCTGTCCACGCCGATGACTTCGTAGCCGCGGTCGCGCAGCAGCCGGAGCAGGGGTTCCCCGATCGCTCCCAGCCCGACGACGCCCACCACGGACGGATTCTCCGTCATGCGCACTCACCCCTCCTGCTGTCCTGGTCGTGTTCGGCGGTCGTCCGCTCCGGCCGCGGGCTTCGGAATCGGTTGATGGCGTCGAGGTGCGTGGCGCGCATCTCGTGGTCGCGGACGCCGAGGCCTTCTTCGGGTGCGAGGGCGAGGACGCCGACCTT
>NZ_JBVHTP010000016.1:0-215827 GCF_055565795.1 Streptomyces sp. NPDC028314 | reverse complement strand
TAAAACGTGATTTGTGGCGCACAGAAGCCCGAACTTCAAGGTCCTGAACAGGCGCCATAAATCATGCCCGCCCCGGACGACACCCCACCCCGGACCCGTCACCGACCCACCACCCCAGCCCCGCCGGCGCTTGAGGCGAACACACTGCCGAACAGCAAACGAGCCCCGCCCCGCAGGGGCACCCCGAACCCCGTCAACCGCCCGGCCAGGGCAACGGCCGGCGCTTGAGGCGACACGCAGCAGCCGAGCTGCAAACCAAGTCCCGGGGACACGGGGACACCCCGAACCCCGTCACCGGCCCGGCCAGGGCAACGGCAGCCGAGCTGCAAACCAACCCGGGGTAGCGGGGACCCCCGAACCCCGTAAACGCCCGGCCAGGGCAACGGTCAGGGCGCCCCCCTACCCCCCAGTACCCCAACGTGGCAGGCTGCCGCCATGACTTCCGACCGCGCTCGGTACGACAAGGCCACCGCCCACCTCGACGCCCCCCTGGCCATCGTCGACCTGGACGCGTTCGACGCCAACGCCGACGACCTCGTCCGCCGCGCCGGCGGCAAGCCGGTCCGGGTGGCCAGCAAGTCCGTCCGGTGCCGCGCGCTCCTCGAACGGGTACTGGCCCGGCCCGGGTTCGCCGGGATCATGTCGTACACCCTCGCCGAGAGCATCTGGCTGGCCCGCTCCGGCTTCGAGGACGTCCTGCTCGCCTACCCCTCCGCCGACCGCGCCGGCTTCGCCGAGCTCTCGGGCGACCCCAAGCTGGCCGCGGCCGTCACCGTCATGGTCGACGACCCTGCCCAGCTGGACCTGATCGACCGCGCGCGCGACGGCGGCACGCAGGAGGTGCGGGTCTGCCTGGAGCTGGACACCGCGCTGCGCCTCCTCGGGGGCAGGGTCCGCGTCGGCGCCCTGCGGTCACCGCTGCGCGAGCCGCACCAGCTAGCCGGGCTGGCCCGGGCCGTGACGGAGCGTCCGGGGTTCCGCGTCGTCGGGCTGATGGGGTACGAGGGGCACGTCGCCGGGGTCGGCGACTCCCTCTCGGGGCGCCCGCTGCGCTCCCGCGCGATCCGGCTGATGCAGAGCGCGGCCCGCAAGGAGCTGGCCGCCCGGCGCGCCGAGACGGTGCGCGCGGTCCGTGCCGTGGTGCCGGACCTGGAGTTCGTCAACGGCGGCGGTACCGGCAGTGTGCAGCAGACCGCCGCGGAGGAGGCCGTCACGGAGATCGCCGCCGGCTCGGGGCTCTACGTACCGCGGCTGTTCGACAACTACACCTCGTTCCGGGGACGCCCGGCGGCCCTGTTCGCCCAGCCGGTCGTCAGGAGGCCCGGGGTGGGGGTGGTGACCGTGCTCGGCGGCGGGTACCCGGCCTCCGGCGCGCCCGGCCCTGACCGGCTTCCCGTGCCGTACCTCCCCGCGGGTCTGCGCTACGACCCGCAGGAGGGCGCGGGCGAGGTGCAGACGCCGCTGCTGGGCAGCCCCGCCGATGACCTGCTGATCGGCGACCGGGTCTGGTTCCGGCACGCGAAGGCCGGTGAACTGTGCGAGCGCTTCGACGAGTTGCACCTGGTCGAGGGCGACCGGGTGACGGCCACCGCCCCGACCTACCGGGGCGAGGGCCGCACCTTCCTGTAGCGGTCGGCCGGAGTCCGCTACGGCGCGTGGACGGAGTCCGTCTGGTCGGGGATGACGCTCGTGTCGCCCCGGCGGACGGGTCCCGCCGTGCCGTCGTGGTCGATGTAGCCGGCCGTGGCGCACGGGTACGGCGAGGTCTTCTGCTGCTTCGGCTCAATGAACATCGGGTTCACGATCCACTTGCCGTCGCTGTTGTCGTACGCGCGGCACATCAGCTCGTTCTTGTTGCGGTTGACCACGAGCCGCAGCGCGGTGGCGTCCCGCAGGAACGAGATGTCGGTGTCGGAGTCGCCCGCGGCGAAGACCTGCCGCCGGGCGGCCGGCTGGACCTTCTCGGCGGCGGCGCCCCGCACCCCGAAGATCTCCTTGTTGATCCAGCAGCGCTTGCCGTCGATGTACGTGATCATCGTGTCGGCCCCGTCCTTGACGGAACCGCAGCCCTGGAGGTGGGTGGTGTGCTTGCCGCCGTACGTGGTGGTGTTGCGGATGCCGATGACGTGGTCGGCGTCGACCCCCGCGCCCTCGGCCCACACCTCGACGACGGGCTGCGGCGAGGCCGAGCTGATCCACACGTCGAAGCCGGCCTTCTGGAGGCCGCGTATGAGGTCCTTCTGCTGGTCGTAGTAGCGCACCCAGCCGGTGGCGGTGCCGGTGCCGACCTGCTGCTTCGCGCCGATGGGCGCGGCCAGGTTCTCGCTGCGCGCGGCGGCCGCGAAGCCGCGGATCTCGCGGGCGGTCCAGCCCTGGGTCAGCTGGGGCAGCCAGGCGTAGGCGGGCTCGACCGTGCGGCGGTCCCAGCCGGCGAAGGCCGCGGCGGCGGTCCGGGTCGCGCCGGTGCCGTAGACGGCGACCAGTTCGTCGGCGCAGGGGGCGCCGGCGGGGGTGCCGGTGGGCAGCGGGGCTCCGGGGCGGGCGAGCGCGCCGCAGGCGTCGGCCAGGGCCTTGGTGGCGGCGGGGGTGAGGTAGCGGCTGGTGGTGGACCAGTCGCCCCTGACGGGCTGGCGGATCTTGCCGTTGCGCAGCAGCCAGAACATGGTGGCGTCGCCGACGTCGTTCTTGACGACGGTGTTGTCCCAGTCGAAGACGGCGACGGGCTTGTCGCGGTTCGGCCGGTAGGGGTTGCACGTGCCGTACCGGTCGATGAGCTGCTGGAGCCGGGCCTGGTTCTCCCCGTACCAGCCGGCCCCCAGCTGCGGGGTGGTGCAGTGGTCGCCGGGGCGGGCCGCCTGCGCGGCGGGGGCGGCGGCCACGAGGGTGCCGGCGGTCAGCGCCGCGGCTGCGGCGACGGCCTGGAGGCGTCGCGCGGAGGTGGGTCGGGTCACTGGGGTGAACGCTCCTGTTTCTTACGAAGATCATCGCGGACGGTAGAGCACAACAGCCGGGCGTCGTGCGACGCCCGGCTGTCGGGGAGGTGCAGTCCGGGTGAACCCTTGGCGGCCGGGGCCTACAGGGGGGTGACGTACGCGCCGGAGATCCCGCCGTCGACGAGGAAGTCGGTGGCGTTGATGAAGGAGGAGTCGTCGCTGGCGAGGAAGGCCACGGCGGCGGCGATCTCGGTGGGTTCGGCGAAGCGGCCGAGCGGGATGTGGACGAGGCGGCGGGCGGCCCGCTCAGGGTCCTTGGCGAACAGCTCCTGGAGGAGCGGGGTGTTGACCGGTCCGGG
The DNA here is from genome assembly GCF_055565795.1 of Streptomyces sp. NPDC028314. Taxonomy (NCBI): domain Bacteria; kingdom Bacillati; phylum Actinomycetota; class Actinomycetes; order Kitasatosporales; family Streptomycetaceae; genus Streptomyces; species Streptomyces sp. NPDC028314. The sequence continues at coordinate 212,535 of NZ_JBVHTP010000016.1, read as the reverse complement.
GCACAGGGCGTTGACGCGGATGCCCTCGCGGGCGAACTGCACGCCGAGTTCGCGGGACATGGCGAGGACGCCGCCCTTGGAGGCGGTGTAGGAGATCTGGGAGGTGGCTGCTCCCATGATCGCCACGAAGGAGGCGGTGTTGATGATGGAGCCGCGGCCCTGGCGCTGCATGTAGGGCAGGGCGGCCTTGCAGCACAGGTAGACGGAGGTGAGGTTGACGTCCTGGACCCGCTTCCAGGCCTCCAGCCCGGTGGTGAGGATCGAGTCGTCGTCCGGGGGCGAGATGCCGGCGTTGTTGAAGGCGATGTCGACCGAGCCGTAGGTGTCGAAGGCGGTCTTGAAGAGGGCTTCGACCTCCTCGGGGCTGGTGACGTCGACCTTCACGAACGTGCCGCCGACCTCCTCGGCGGCGGCCTTGCCGGCCCTCTCGTCGATGTCGCCGCAGACGATGTTGGCGCCTTCGGAGGCCAGGCGGCGCGCGGTGGCGAGGCCGATGCCGCTGCCGGCTCCGGTGATGACGGCGGTACGGCCGACCAGGCGGCGGCAGACGATCTCGTTGTCGGAAGTGGTCATGGTGGGTTCAGGCCTCCGTGCTGATGAAGACGTTCTTGGTCTCGGTGAATGCGGTGAGGGCGTCGGGTCCGAGCTCGCGGCCGAGGCCGGACTGCTTGTAGCCGCCGAAGGGGGTCCAGTAGCGGACGCTGCTGTGGGAGTTGACGGACAGGTTGCCCGCGGCGACGGCGCGCGAGACGCGCAGCGCCCGGCCGATGTCGCGGGTCCAGAGGGAGCCGGAGAGTCCGTACTCGGTGGCGTTGGCCAGGCGTACGGCGTCCTCCTCGTCCTCGAAGGGCAGGACGACGGCGACCGGGCCGAAGACCTCCTCGGTGGCCACGGGCGCGGCGGGGTCGACGTCGGTGACGAGGGTGGGCGGGTACCAGAAGCCGGGGCCTTCGGGGGCCTTGCCGCGGAGGGCGGTGAGGTCGTCGGTGACGTAGGACCGTACGCGGTCCAGCTGGATCCGCGAGATCAGCGGGCCCATCTGGGTCTTCTCGTCGGACGGGTCTCCGACGACCACGCCTTCGATCCCGGGGGCGACGAGCTCCAGGAAGCGGTCGTACGCGGAGCGCTGTACGAGGATCCGCGTGCGGGCGCAGCAGTCCTGGCCGGTGTTGTCGAGGAAGGCCATCGGCGCGGCGGCGGCCGCGGCTTCCAGGTCCGCGTCGGCGAAGACGATGTTGGGGCTCTTGCCGCCGAGTTCGAGGGTGACCCGCTTCACCCGGTCCGCGCATTTGGCCATGATCCGCTTGCCGACCGGCGTGGAGCCGGTGAAGACGATCTTCGCCACGCCGGGGTGTTCGACCAGCGCGTCTCCGGCGACCGCGCCGTGGCCGGGGAGCACTTGGAAGAGGTGTTCGGGGATCCCGGCTTCGAGGGCGAGTTCGGCGAGGCGCAGGGCGGTGAGGGGGGTGGTCTCGGCGGGCTTGAGGATGACCGCGTTGCCGGCGGCGAGGGCGGGTGCCAGGCCCCAGGCCGCGATCGGCATGGGGAAGTTCCAGGGGGCGATCACGCCGATGACGCCGAGGGGTTCGAGGAAGGTGACGTCGATGCCGCCCGCGACCGGGATCTGGCGGCCGGAGAGCCGTTCCACTCCCCCGGCGGCGAACTCCAGCAGATCGCGTACGTTGCCGGCTTCCCAGCGGGCGTTGCCGATGGTGTGTCCGGCCTCGCGGACCTCCAGCCGGGCCAGTTCCTCGATGTGTCCGTCGACCACCGCGGCGAAGCGCCGGAGCAGTCTGGCCCGGTCGGCGGGGGCGGCCGCCGCCCAGCCCCGCTGGGCCGCGGCGGCGCGGGCGACGGCGGCGTCGACATCGTCCCGTGTGGCGGCCGGGACGGTGGCGACGATTTCCTCGGTGGCCGGATTCAGCACTCTCAGTTCGAGTGGGGCCAGCGCATCGGACACGTGGTGCCTCTCAGACGTTCGGTTTCGGTGGGTGCTGCGGGGTGGGAGGCGGGGCTCAGAGCCGTTCGAAGGAGCGGCGCAGCTCCCAGTCGGTCACCGCGGAGTCGTACGCGTCGAGTTCCACGCGGGCCATGTTGCGGTAGTGGGCGACCACCTCGGGGCCGAAGGCGGCCTTGGCGATCTCGCTGTTCTCCCAGAGCTCCGCGGCCTCGCGCAGGGTGGTCGGGACGTGTGCGAAGTCGGAGGTGTAGGCGTTGCCCGCGCAGGCCTCGGGCAGCTCCAGGCGGTTCTCGATGCCGTAGAGACCGGCCGCGACCAGGCCGGCGACGGCGAGGTAGGGGTTGACGTCGCCGCCGGGAAGGCGGTTCTCGAAGCGCATGGAGCGGCCGTGGCCGACCACGCGCAGGGCGCAGGTCCGGTTGTCCACGCCCCAGGCGACGGCGGTCGGCGCGAAGGATCCGGGCCGGAAACGCTTGTACGAGTTGATGTTGGGGGCGTAGAGAAGGGAGAAGTCCCGCAGTGCGGCCAGCTGGCCGGCCAGGAAGTGACGCATCACCGGTGACATGCCGCCGTGGTCGTCCGGTCCGTCGCCGGCCATCGCGTTGCGTCCGTCGGCATCACCCAGCGAGAGGTGGATATGACAGGAGTTGCCCTCGCGCTCGTCGTACTTGGCCATGAAGGTGAGCGAGACGCCTTCCTGGGCCGCGATCTCCTTCGCCCCCGTCTTGTAGACGGAGTGCTGGTCGCAGGTGGTCAGCGCCTCGTCGTAGCGGAAGGCGATCTCGTGCTGCCCGAGGTTGCACTCGCCCTTGGCGGACTCGACGACCAGGCCCGCGGCCTGCATCTCGTTGCGGATGCGGCGCAGCAGGGGCTCGACGCGGCCGGTGCCGAGGACGGAGTAGTCGATGTTGTACTGGTTGGCGGGTGTCAGGCCTCGGTAGTTGGAGTTCCAGGCCTGCTCGTAGGTGTCCTGGAAGACCATGAACTCCAGCTCGGTGCCGACCATGGCGGTGTACCCGTGCTCCGCGAGGCGTTCGAGCTGGCGGCGCAGGATCTGGCGGGGGGCGGCGACCACGGGCGAGCCGTCGTTCCAGGCCAGGTCGGCCAGGAGGAAGGCGCTGCCGGGGTTCCAGGGGATGCGGCGCAGGGTGGCGAGGTCGGGGTGCATGGCGAAGTCGCCGTAGCCCCGGTCCCAGGAGGACATCTCGTACCCGTCGACGGTGTTCATGTCGGTGTCGACGGCGAGGAGGTAGTTGCAGCCCTCGGTGCCGTGGGCGAGAACCTCGTCGAGGAAGAACTGTGCGGCGAACCGCTTGCCCTGGAGGCGCCCCTGCATGTCGGGGAAGGCCAGGACGACTGTGTCGATCTCACCGCTGGCGACGAGGGAGCGGAGCTCCTCGGGCGCGAGCGGCGGCTTGCGGTCTACCACTGGAATCTCTCCTTCGGTGAGCCGAGTGCGCCTAAGGTATTGAACAGAACCATTGCTTGGGAAGGGGAGGAGCCGAAATGACCGGTACGGCGAGCGAAGGCGACGCGATCGCGCGGCTTAATCCCGTGCTGCGACAGGTGCGGGCGGGCAACGGTTTCGAGGAGGCCTTGGAGCAGATCCTTCAGGTGGTCCGGCTGGGGCTGGTGCCCGGCGGCGAGCGGCTGCCGCCCGAGCGGGAGTTGGCCGAGCGGATGGGGATCAGCCGGGTCACCCTGCGCGAGGTGCTGAAGGTGCTCCAGGACCAGGGCCTGGTGGAGGCCCGGCGCGGCCGGTACGGCGGAACGTTCGTCCTGCCCCGCCCCGACACCCCGGCGGGCGCGGCCGAGGAGGAGCTCCGGCGGCGGGTGGCGGGCGTGGACATCGAGGACGTACTGCGCTTCCGCGAGGTCCTGGAGGTGGGCGCGGCCGGCCTGTGCGCCTCCCAGGGGCTGACCGGGGAGGGCTCGCAGCGGCTGCTGCGCGCGCTGGCCGCCACGCACGACGCCCAGCTCGCCGACTACCGCCGCCAGGACACCCTCTTCCACCTCACCCTGTGCGAACTGGCCGGATCGGCCACCCTGACGGCCCAGTACGCGGCGGTCCGGGCCACCGTGAACGACCTGCTGGACTGCATCCCGCTGCTGGTCCGCAATCTGGAGCACTCCCAGCAGCAGCACTCCGCCCTGGTCGAGGCGGTGCTGGAGGGGAACCCGGAGTCGGCGCGGGAGACGATGCGCGAGCACTGCTGCGGCACGGCGGCGCTGCTGAGGGGCTTTCTGGCGTGAACTGACACCTTCGGAACGGATCGGGCGCATTTCGCGACCGAAGGCAACCGGGAGTGACCGAGAGCGTTTCGTAACCCCTGTTTAACGCACGGGTCTTGCGCGCTCCACTCCCATGACGCAAAGGTACGCCTCACAACCATTGCCTTAGGCAGGAGCGCACATGGCCGACGACACCGACGCCCGGCTGACAGCCGTGCCCGAACCCACCAAGTCCCCCGAGGGCGACGCCGGCTATCTGGAGCGCCGCACGCTCCGGCGCGGCAGCGCCGGCTGGCTGCTGCTCACCGGCCTCGGCGTCGCGTACGTCGTCTCCGGCGACTTCTCCGGCTGGAACGTCGGCCTGGCGCAGGGCGGTTTCGGCGGTCTGGCCATCGCCACCGTCCTGATGGGAGCGATGTACGCCTGTCTGGTCTTCTCCCTCGCGGAACTCTCCGCGATCCTGCCGACGGCGGGCGGCGGCTACGGCTTCGCCCGCCGCGCGCTCGGGACCTGGGGCGGCTTCCTCACCGGCACGGCGATCCTCATCGAGTACATCCTGGCCCCCGCCGCGATCGCCATCTTCATCGGGGACTACGTCGAATCCCTGAACCTCTTCGGCCTCACCTCCGGCTGGCCGGTCTACCTCGCCTGCTTCGCGATCTTCATCGGCATCCACCTCTGGGGCGTCGGCGAGGCCCTGCGCTTCTCCCTCGTGGTCACCGCCATCGCCGTGATCGCCCTGATCGTCTTCGCGCTCGGCGCGTTCACCGAGTTCGACGCCGCCAACCTCGACGACATCGCCGTCGACACCACCGCCTTCGGCGCGGGCTCCTGGCTGCCGCTGGGCGTCCTCGGCATCTGGGCCGCCTTCCCGTTCGGCATGTGGTTCTTCCTCGGCGTGGAGGGCGTACCGCTCGCGGCCGAGGAGGCCAAGGACCCGGTCCGCTCGATGCCGAGGGCGCTGTCCATCTCCATGGGCATCCTGATCCTGCTCGCCCTGATCACCTTCCTGGCCTCGACCGGCGCCCGCGGCGCCGACGCCATCAAGGACGCGGGGAACCCGCTCGTCGTCGCCCTGGAGGGCAACCCCGGACTCTCCTGGCTGAAGACCTTCGTCAACTACGCCGGTCTCGCCGGGCTGGTCGCCTCCTTCTTCTCGCTCATCTACGCCGGTTCGCGCCAGCTGTTCGCCCTCTCCCGGGCGGGCTACCTGCCGCGCTTCCTGTCCCTGACCTCGAAGCGCAAGGCCCCGTACCTCGGCCTGCTGATCCCCGGCGCGATCGGGTTCGCCCTGGCGGCGGCCACCGGCAACGGTCCGCGCATGCTGAACATCGCGGTCTTCGGCGCGACCATCTCGTACGCGCTCATGGCCCTGTCGCACATCGTGCTCCGCAGGCGGGAGCCGGGCCTGGAGCGCCCGTACCGGACACCGGGCGGGATCGTCACCTCGTCGGTGGCCTTCGTGCTGGCCCTGTCCGCCCTGGTCGCCACGTTCCTCGTCGACAAGTCGGCGGCCTTCATCGCGCTGGGGGTGTACGCCGTGGCCCTCGCCTACTTCGCGATCTACAGTCGGCACCACCTGGTGGCCTCCGCGCCCGAAGAGGAGTTCGCGGCACTGGCGGCAGCCGAGGCGGAATTGACCCGCGACTGAAACCCTCGACCCGTACCGTCGCCGGTACCGACCGGCACCGACCGGCACCCACCGGTCCACCGCAGCACCCGGAACCACCCTGGAGGTAGAGCCCGTGCCCAGGCCGCTCATCGGCATCACCACCTACGTCGAGGAATCCACCCGCTACAACGTCTGGGACCTCCCGACGGCCCTCGTCCCCACCGGGTACTACGAACTCGTCCAGGCGGCGGGCGGCGCGGCCGTCCTGCTGCCACCGGACGAACCGGGCCGGGCCGCGGAGGTGCTGAGCCGGATGGACGGCCTGGTCGTCGCGGGCGGCCCGGACGTGGACCCGGTCCACTACGGCGCCGCGCGCGACCCCCGTACGGGTCCCCCCGCGACGGTCCGCGACGAGTGGGAGCTCGCGCTGATCAGGGCGGCGCTCGCCGCCGACCTCCCGCTGCTCGGCATCTGCCGGGGCATGCAGGCGCTGAACGTGGCCCTGGGCGGCAGCCTGGTCCAGCACATCGACGGACACGTCGACACCCCGGGCGCCACCTCCTGGCACCCGGTCCGCCCGGTCGAGGGCACCCGCTACGCGCAGCTCGTCCCGGAGGAGGCGGAGGTCCCGACCTACCACCACCAGGCCGTGGACCGGCTGGGCCAGGGCCTGATCGTCTCGGCCCACGCCGTCGACGGCACGGTCGAGGCCATCGAACTCCCCGACCCGGACCGCTGGGTCGTGGGCGTCCAGTGGCACCCGGAGCGCGACAAGGACACCCGGGTGATGGACGCCCTCGTCGCGGCGGCGAACGCAACCACCCTGGCGCGCGTCTGAGGCGCGGGGGCCCGGGGGCTGCGACCCTCGCGGGGGCTGCGGCCCCTGAGCCCCGCCTGCCGGAGCCCGGATCGGCGACGCCGGGCCCCGGCGCCGGGGCTCAGGCCGCCCGGGTCAGCGACAGCAGGTCCCGCGCCGGGCCGGCCGGCCGGGCCCCCGTCGGCCACACGGCCCGCAGCGCCCGGTCCAGCGCCGCACCGGCGACCGGTACCTCCACCAGCCGCCGCGACCCCAGTTCGTCCCCCACCGCCAGCTCCGACAGCACGCACGGCCCGGCCCCGCTCAGCGCCGCCGCCTTCACGGCCGTCGTCGACGCCAGCTCCAGCAGCGGCTCCGCCAGCCCCCCGGACCCCGCCAGCGCCGCGTCCAGCACCTGCCGCGTCCCCGACCCCCGCTCGCGCAGGATCAGCGGGGTCGCCGCCAGCTCCCGCGCCGGCACCGGCTTCGAGCGCCGCGCCCACGGGTGCCCCGGCGCCACCGCCACCACCAGCCGGTCCTGCGCGATGACCACCGAATCCAGCCCGTCCGGCACGGACAGCCCCTCCACGAAGCCCAGATCGGCCTCGTGCGCGAGCACCAGTTCCGCGACCACGGCCGAGTTCCCCGCGTGCAGCGACACCGCCGTCCCGGGCCGCTGCCCCCGCAGCGCGATCAGCCAGCCGGGCAGCAGGTACTCCGCGATGGTCATGCTGGCCGCCACCCGCAGCCGCGAGTCGCGGCGGCCCCGCAGTGCCTGCGCCCCCGCGTCGAAGGCCTCGGCCGCCTCCACCACCCGCCGGGCCCAGTCCGTGACCAGCGCCCCTTCGGCCGTCAGCGTGGACCCGCGCGGCGACCGGTCCACCAGTGCCACCCCCAGGCGGGTCTCCATGGCCCGGATCCGGCTGCTCGCCGCGGGCTGGGTGATGCCCAGCCGCCGGGCCGCCCCGCTCAGGCTGCCGACCCGCGCCACCGCGAGCAGCAGTTCCAGCGCGCCCAGGTCCGGCACGCGGTGCGCCAGCGGAACCCACTCCTCATTACCCATAAGGTCAGTTTATGGCCTCATAGGACACCGGCCTCTGCCGCCCGCACCGCCCCGGCGGGAGGCTGAACCCATGGCCACCACCCTCGTGCGACCCCGCACCACCACCGCATCCGCGCCCCTGGCCCACAAGGCCCCCGCGCTCCGGCACCTCGGCCCCAACTGGTACGCCTCGATCATGGGCACGGCCATCGTCGCCAACGCCGGCGCGACGCTCCCGTACCAGCTCCCCGGCCAGCGCGTGGCCTGCCAGCTCGTCTGGGCGCTGTCCGCCGCGGCCCTCGCCGTCCTGCTCGCCGCCCGCGCCGGGCACTGGCTCCACCACCGCGACCAGGCCCGCGCCCACCTCATGGACCCGGCCGTGGCACCGTTCTACGGATGCCTGTCGATGGCGCTGCTGGCCGTCGGCGGCGGCACCCTGATCGTCGGCAGGGACCTGATCGGGCTCCGGGCGGCCGTCGCCGTGGACGCCGTGCTGTTCACCGCCGGTACCGCCGTGGGCCTGCTGATGGCCGTGGCGGTGCCCTACCTGATGGTGGTCCGGCACAAGGTCGAGCCGAAGCAGGCCACCCCCGTCTGGCTGCTCCCCCTGGTCGCCCCGATGGTCTCCGCCGCGCTGGGCCCCCTGCTGATACCCCACCTGCCCGCGGGCCAGGCCCGTGAGGCGATGCTGCTGGGCTGCTACGCGATGTTCGGCATCAGCCTGCTGGCCACCCTGCTGATGCTCCCCCTGGTCTTCGGCCGGCTGATCATCAGCGGCCCGCTGCCCCTGGCGCTGACCCCGGCCCTCTTCCTGGTCCTGGGTCCCCTGGGCCAGTCCACCACCGCCGTGAACCAGCTCGCCGACATGGCCCCCCTGTCGATCGGCGCCCCCTACGCGGGAGCCCTCGGCGCCTTCGCCGTCGTCTACGGGGTCCCCGTGATGGGCTTCGCCCTGCTGTGGCTGGCCCTGGCCGCGGCGATGCTCGTCCGGGCCGCCCGCAACGGCATGGGCTTCGCGATGACCTGGTGGGCCCTGACCTTCCCGGTCGGCACCTGCGTCACCGGTGCGGCCGGCCTGGCCCGCCACACCGGTCTGACCGCCTTCGCCTGGCTGGCCGCCGCCCTGTTCCTGGTCCTGCTGACCACATGGCTGACGGCCGCCTGGCACACCCTGCGCGGCCTGTTCTCCGGCCGGCTGCTCACCGCCCCGCGCTGACGGGTCAGCCGACCTGGAGCTCGTAGGCGACCGACAGCGAGAACGAGCCGCTCGAACCCTCGAAGGCCAGCGAGTGCGGGCCGGGCGCCAGCCCGTCGAGCTGGACCCACAGCCCGCAGCCCTGGGTGGCCATGCCTCCGGCCTCTCCCGTCACCGGGTTCCCCTCGACGCCCTCGATCCGGATGGGCGTGGCCTCGTACCGCACCGGCTCCAGCGCCTTGGCGTCGAGGACGGCCCTGCCCTTGGCCCCGGCCATCGAGACGGTGCAGGCGGCCTTGGTTCCGGTGAAGTCGATGACGGGGAAGGCCACCGGCCGCCCCGCCGGGACCGAGCAGCTGCGACGCACCGGGCCGCCGAAGCTGCCCGCGAGGAACCAGACGTCGGCGGGCTGGTTCTCGGCGCAGAAGGTCCCGTCCGGGTCCGCCACCGGGTTGGCGCGGGCGGGACTGGAGGCGGCCCAGCTCCACCAGCGGCCCTGGAGCTCTGCGGCGCCGAGCCGCCCCGGAGCCCCGGCGGCAGGGGCGGAGGCCGGGGCGGAGGCAGGGGCGGACGCGGAGCCGGCCCCGGAGGCAGGAGCGGAATCCTCGGCCCCCGGCACCGCGCAGGCGCCGGTGAGCAGGGACAGCAGGGCCGTGCCCGCGAGCAGGGCGGGGGATCTTCGGGTGCGCATCCCCGCAGGGTACGAGCAGCCCCTCAGCGCGCCGCGCGCAGGGCGTCCCCCAGTACCTTCGGCGCCTCGGCGAGGGAGGGCCCGTACCAGGTCAGGTGCCGTCCGCTGACCAGCGCGGCCGGCAGCTCCGGGAAGGCCTCGGGCCCGTCCGACGCGGTGAAGCGGTACGGCTCGTCGGGAAGCACCACCAGGTCGCAGCCCGCAGCCGCCAGCTCCGGCGCCGCAACCCTGGGGTACCGCTCCGCGTGCCCGGCGTAGGCGTTGCGCACCCCCAGCCGTGCGAGCAGGTCCCCTGCGAAGGTGTCGCGGCCCAGCACCATCCACGGCCGCCGCCACACCGGTACGAAGGCCCGCCACTGCCCGGCCGGCTCGGCCCGCGCCCACGCGGTCTCGGCGTCCGCCAGCCAGCCGGGCCGGGGCAGCCCGAGGGCTCCGACGAGCAGCCGGTCCAGTTCGCGCAGCGCCTGCGGGAGGTCGCGGATCTCGGTGACCAGGACCGGTGCCCCGGCGGCCCGCAGCTCCGCCAGGTCCGGGGCCCGGTTCTCCTCCTCGTTGGCGATCACCAGGTCCGGGCGCAGGGCCACGATCCCGCGTACGTCGGGGTTCTTCGTCCCGCCGATCCGCACCACGCCCGCCTCGTCGAGGCCGGCCGGGTGCGTGCACCAGTCGGTGGCCCCCACCAGCAGGCCGGGTGCGCTCACCGCCACCGCCTCGGTCAGCGAGGGCACGAGCGATACGACGCGCACCGGCTCAGTGCTCGGGCGACGGCGGCTCGGAGGTGGCGTGGATGTGCTCGCCCACCGCCACCACCAGGATCCGGGTGTCCTCGGTGACGGCCCGCCACCGGTGGCGCACCCCGCCGGAGAGGAACAGCGCGTCGCCGCTCTCCAGCCGGTACGCCCGCCCCTCGGCCTCCACCTGGCAGGCGCCCGCGACCACGTACATCAGCTCGTCGTTGCGGTGCTGGTACTCGCGGCCCGCGTCCTGGTCCCCGGTGAACTCCAGCGCGTGCAGCTGGTGGTGTCCCCGTACGAGGGGGCGTACGCCCAGGACCGGGGTGAGCGCGGAGTCGTCGCCGGCCCGCACGAGGTCGACCGTACGGGCCGTGTCGGAGGCGGCCAGCAGCTCCACGGCCGTGGTCTCCAGCGCGTCCGCGACCCTCTCCAGGGAGCGCATGCTGGGCCGGGCCCGCTCGTTCTCTATCTGGCTCAGGAAGGGGACGGACAGACCGCTGCGCGCCGACACCGCGGCGAGGGTCAGGTGGAGCGCGCGGCGCCGTTTGCGCACGGCCACGCCCACCCGGAGCGGTTGGTCCTTGGCGTCCTTGTCCTTCTCGTCCTTGCCGTCCGTGTCGACCTTGCCGTCCTTGTCGTTCATGTCGGGGCTGCCCTCCCCTTGTCCGTCGGCGGCACATCGGTGTGCTGTAAGCACCTTACGCAGCATCCGCCCCCGGATTCGCGTGCACGGCTCGACCGGTCCGCGGTCGACGGTCCGCCGGGCGGCTGCGGCATCATCGTCTGCGTGACGACACGACGCCTGATGCTCCTGGACACCGCCTCCCTCTACTACCGCGCCTACTTCGGTGTGCCGGACTCCGTGAAGGCCCCGGACGGCACCCCGGTCAACGCCGTGCGCGGGCTGCTCGACTTCATCGGGCGGCTGGTCCAGGACCACCGCCCGGACGATCTGGTGGCCTGCATGGACGCCGACTGGCGCCCGCACTGGCGGGTGGAGCTGATCCCGTCCTACAAGGCGCACCGGGTCGCCGAGGAGACGCAGTCCGGTCCGGACGTGGAGGAGACCCCGGACACGCTCGCGCCGCAGGTGCCGATCATCGAGGCGGCGCTGGACGCGTTCGGGATCGCCAGGGTGGGCGTCGCCGGGTACGAGGCGGACGACGTGATCGGCACCCTGACGGCGCGGGCCACCGGCCCGGTGGACATCGTCACCGGCGACCGGGACCTGTACCAGCTGGTGGACGACGCGAAGCAGCGGCGGGTGCTGTACCCGCTGAAGGGTGTGGGCACGCTCCAGGTGACGGACGAGGCCTGGCTGCGCGAGAAGTACGGGGTGGACGGGCCCGGGTACGCGGACCTGGCGCTGCTGCGCGGGGACCCGAGCGACGGCCTGCCCGGGGTGCCGGGGATCGGCGAGAAGACCGCGGCCAAGCTGCTGGACGCGTACGGGGACCTCGCGGGGATCATCGCGGCGATCGGCGACCCGAGGTCGAAGCTGACACCCGTGCAGCGCAAGCGGCTGGACGAATCCCGGCCATATCTGGCGGTGGCCCCGAAGGTGGTCCAGGTGGCCTCGGACGTGCCGCTGCCCCCCTTCGACCCTGCGCTCCCCGCGGCTGCGGCGGAGCCCGAAATGCTCGACGCACTGGCTCGCCGGTGGGGTCTCGGTGGAGCGGTCTCGCGCCTGGGGAGCGCGCTCCGCCCCTGAGGTGCTAACTTAGGTAATCCTAAGTTTCAGGGGAGTCAGGGGAGACGCCGTGGCAGAAGGACGCGCCCGCACAGTCGGCACCGCCGTCGTCGTACACACCGAGCGCTTGACTCCGCACATGGTGCGGATCGTGCTGGGAGGTGCCGGCCTGGCCGGTTTCGGCGCGGGCGAGTTCACCGACCACTACGTGAAGATCCTCTTCGCCCCCGAGGGCGTGAGCTACACGACCCCCTGGGACCTGGAGCAGATCCGCTCGGCCCACCCGCGCGAGGAGTGGCCGCGCCAGCGCGCGTACACGGTCCGCGCCTGGGACCCGGCCCACCTGGAGCTGACCCTGGACTTCGTCGTCCACGGCGACGAGGGCCTGGCCGGCCCCTGGGCGGCCCGTGTCCAGCCGGGTGAACTCGTACGCTTCCTCGGCCCGGGCGGCGCCTACTCCCCGGCCCCCGCGGCCGGCTGGCACCTGCTGGCCGGCGACGAGAGCGCGCTGCCCGCGATCGCCGCGGCGATGGAGCGGATGCCGGTCGGCGCGGAGGTGCACGCGTTCGTCGAGATCGACGGCCCGGACGACGAGCAGAAGGTCGCCACCCCCGACGGGGTGGTCCCGGTCTGGCTCCACCGCGGCGACCGCCCGGTCGGGAAGGCCCTGGTGGAGGCGGTCACCTCCCTGGAGTTCCCCTCCACGGACGTCCACGCCTTCGTCCACGGCGAGGCGGGCTTCGTGAAGGACCTGCGCCGCCACCTCCGCGTCGAGCGCGGCATCCCGAGGGAACGTCTCTCCATCTCGGGCTACTGGCGCCTGGGCGAGACCGACGAGGGCTGGCGGGCGATCAAGCGCGACTGGAACGCCGAGGTCGAGGCCGAGCAGGAGCTCACGGCCTGACAGGTCGCCACCGCGCCGGCCGCAGCCCGCGCCGGCGCCCCGCCGGGCGCCCTCACCCGTTCGGCGGGACACTGGGCCCATGCGTACGCTCCGCGTGCTCGGCACCGCGGGGGCCGCGACCCTGCTGGCGGCCACCGGGGCGGCGGCCGCCCCCAGCCCGCCGCCGCAGCCCAGGCCCCAGCTGACAGACGCCCAGGTCGCCTCGGCGGTGGACCGGCTCGACTCCATCGTCACCGGCATGATGAAGCGCACCGGCGTCCCCGGCGTCTCCGTCGCCGTGGTGCACGACGACAAGGTCATCCACCTCAAGGGCTTCGGCGTCCGCAAGACCGGCGAGAAGGCGGCCGTCGACCCCGACACCGTCTTCCAGGTCGCCTCGCTCTCCAAGCCCGTCTCCTCGACGGTCGTCGCCGGCACCATGAAGGACCCCGCCGACTGGGACGACCACGTCGCCCTCCCCGGCTTCGCCCTCAAGGACCCGTGGGTCACCGACCACGTCTCCGCCGCCGACCTGTTCTCCCACCGCAGCGGCCTGCCGGACCACGCCGGCGACCTCCTGGAGGACCTCGGCTACGACCAGGCGTACATCCTCGACCACCTGCGCCTGGAGCCCCTCAGCGCCTTCCGCGCGAGCTACGCGTACACCAACTTCGGCTTCACGGCCGCCGCCGAGGCCATCGCCAGGGCCCACGGCACCAGCTGGCAGAAGCTCGCCGACGACACCCTCTTCAAGCCCGCCGGCATGACCCGCACCAGCACCACGTTCTCCGCCTTCGCCAAGGCGCCCGACCACGCCGCCACCCACGTCAAGAACCCGGACGGCACCTGGAGCCCCCGCTTCGTCCGCGACCCGGACGCCCAGGCCCCGGCCGGCGGGGTCAGTTCCACCGCCCGCGACATGGCCCGCTGGATGCGGCTCCAGCTGGCCGGCGGCACGCTCGACGGCAAGCGGATCGTCCCGGCCGAGCCGCTCGCCCGCACCCACCTCCCCGAGATCGTCTCGCAGCCCGTCAACGCGACCGGGGGCACCAGCTTCTACGGGCTCGGCTGGAACGTCTCCTACGACCAGGCCGGCCGGCTCCGCCTCAGCCACTCCGGGGCCTTCGACCTCGGCGCCAACACCAACGTCACCATGCTCCCCCTGGAGAAGCTCGGCATCGTCGTCCTCACGAACGGCGCCCCGGTCGGCCTCGCCGACGCCGTCGCCCTCGACTTCTTCGACTTCGCCGAGCACGGCAAGGCCACCACCGACTGGCTGGCGCTGACCGGGGCGCTCTACGCCCAGCTCGACGACACGGACCGGTCCCGCACCGACTACGCCAAGCCGCCCGCCGGCGCCAAGCCGGCCCGGGACGACACCGCGTACACCGGGACGTACGACAACCCCTACTACGGCCAGGCCACCGTCACCGCGAACCCGGACGGCAGCGGCCTGACCCTCTCCCTCGGCCCGAAGCCGATGCGCTTCCCGCTCACCCACTACGACGGCGACACCTTCAGCTACGTGACCGCCGGCGAGAACGCCGTCGGCCGCACCGGGGTCACCTTCGCCGACGGCACGCTCCGCATCGAGTACCTGGACGCCACCCACCTGGGGACCTTCACCCGCCGGTAGCCCCCGCGGCAGGGCCTACGCTGGATCCCGATGAAACGGAACATCCCGCCCGCGCCCCTGCCCCAGATCTCCGGCATCGACCCGGTCCGGCTGCGGCTGCCCCCGGACCCCGAGGGGATGTGGCCGGATCTGGGCTCCTACCTCACGGCGCGCTACGCGGGCACCCGGGGCGCCGAGTCGATGGCGCGGCTCCTGCACGGCGGGCGGGTGCTCGGCCCCGGCGGGCGGGTGCTGCGCCCGCAGGACCCGTACGAGCCGGGCGGCTTCCTGTGGTTCCACCGGGACATGCCGCCCGAGCCGGTGGTGCCCTTCCCGATCCGGGTCGTGCACCGGGACGCGCACCTGCTGGTCGTGGACAAGCCGCACTTCCTGGCGACCACCCCGCGCGGCAGCCACGTCACGCAGACCGCCCTCGCCCGGCTCCGCGAGGAGCTGGACCTGCCGACGCTGAGCCCGGCGCACCGGCTGGACCGGCTGACCGCCGGACTGGTCATGTTCAGCATCCGCCCCGAGGACCGCGGCGCCTACCAGTCGCTCTTCGAGCAGCGGAAGGTCTTCAAGGAGTACGAGGCCCTCGCCCCCCACGATCCGGCGGTCGCCCTGCCCCGTACGGTGCGCAGCCACATCGAGAAGGTCCGCGGCGTGATGGCGGTGGTGGAGATACCGGACGCCGAGCCGAACGCCGAGAGCCTGGTCGAGCTCACCGGCACCCGGGACGGCCTGGGCCGCTACCGGCTGACCCCGCACACCGGGCGCACCCACCAGCTGCGCGTGCACATGAACGGCCTGGGGCTGCCCATCCTCGGCGACCCGGTCTACCCGGTGGTCGCCGACCCGGTCGACCCGGCGGACTACCGTCGGCCCCTGCAGCTCCTGGCCCG
Organism: Streptomyces sp. NPDC028314; assembly: GCF_055565795.1. NCBI lineage: Bacteria > Bacillati > Actinomycetota > Actinomycetes > Kitasatosporales > Streptomycetaceae > Streptomyces > Streptomyces sp. NPDC028314. The sequence continues at coordinate 197,183 of NZ_JBVHTP010000016.1, read as the reverse complement.
GACCCTGGCGTTCACCGACCCGGTCACCGGCAGCGCGCACCGGCTGGAGAGCGGCCTGACCCTGCGCGCCTGGGACGACCGCGCCGGCTGGGAGGCGGGCGGCTAGGGCCCGGCCGGATCCCGTCGGGCCCGGCCGGATCCCGTCGGCCCGGCCCTACGTCGCGACGCCGGCGATCCGCAGCGCCGCGTCGGCGGCGGCCTCGGCGAAGGTCGCCACCGGGCGGGCCGGATCGGAGCGGTGGATGAGCATGACGCCCTCGATCAGCCCGAAGACGAGGTCGTTGCGCAGGGTCAGCCCCGCCCGGTCACCGGCGAGTTCGGCGCCGGCCGAGGTGGCGTGCAGCAACTCCAGGTAGGCATCGCGCAGTTCACCGCGCATCCGGCGGAACTCGCCGAACCGGTCCGCGGACAGTTCGGGCAGCAGGTACAGGGCGCCCAGGTTGTACGGTCCCCCGCACAGGAGCAGCACGTCCGACCGGCACAGCTCCCACAGCCGGTGGGCGGCGGGCCGGCCGGTCTCGGCCAGCAGGCGGCGGGCCAGTTCCAGCGAGGGCGCGACGGTGGACTCCAGGAGTTCGGCGAGGAGTTCCTCCTTGCCGCCGAAGTAGTGGTACATCGTGGCCTGGCGCATCCCGGCCCGTTCGGCCACCGCCCGCGTGGTGGTGGCCGCGTACCCGCGCACCGTGAACAGCTCGGCCGCCGCGCAGAGGAGTTCCTCGCGCGGCGGCCGGCCGCTCTCCCGTCTCAGCTGATCGGCGCGTGGCCGACCGACCCGTCTCGGCCCTTCGTCCGTTCCCCCACTCATAAATCCGATCGTCGCACAGGCCACGCCGAACGGATCATGGCAAGAGATGAGATCCGGCCATCCCGGCTCTCGGAGGAAGCCCCAAAAGCGCCTAGCCGACCGAGCTGTAGGCCACTACACCCCGAAGTAGCGCGTCCACGGCCTTACGGGCATTTCGCGCCACCGTGCTCCCGCCCTGGGAGGACGGCGGAGCGGAGGACGACGGGGCCGCCGCGGCGATCTGCCCCAGCACGTCGATGACCTGCTTGCACCAGCGCACGAAGTCGCCGGCCGGCATCTCCGCCTCGCGCAGCACCTCGTCCAGGCTCTTGTCGGAGGCCCACTGGTAGGCCGCCCACGCGAAGCCGAGATCCGGCTCGCGCTGGCCCACGCCCTCCGCCTGGTTGATGCGGTGCTCCTCCTCCAGCGCGTCGAGCCGGCCCCAGATCCGGACCATCTCGCCCAGCGCCGCCTTCGCCGCGCCGCCCGGCACCTTGGGGGCCACCGCGTCGTCGGCCTGCCGTGATTCGAAGACCAACGCCGATACGCAGGCGGCCAGTTCGGCCGGACTCAGGCCCTCCCAGACGCCCTCGCGCAGGCATTCGGACGCCAGCAGGTCGAGCTCCCCGTACAGCCGGGCGAGCCGCTTGCCGTGCACGGTGACCTCGTCCTCGCGCAGGTAGTCCAGCTCGGTGAGCAGCGCGTGGATGCGGTCGAAGGTACGGGCGATGGTGTTCGTCCGGCCCTCGATGCGCCGCTCCAGCTGCTGGGTGTCCCTCTTGAGCCGGTGGTAGCGCTCGGCCCAGCGGGCGTGGTCCTCGCGCTCGTCACAGCCGTGGCAGGGATGCGCCCGCAGTTCGCTGCGCAGCCGGGCGATCTCGCGGTCGTCGGCCGCAGCGGCCCGGCCGCGCCGCTGGCGCTCCGGGGTGACGTGCCCGGCCTTGGCCCGCAGCGCGGTCGCCAGGTCCCGACGGGACTGCGGCGAGCGGGGGTTGAAGGTCTTCGGGATCCGCATCCGGTCGATGGCCTCGACCGGGACCGGGAAGTCGATCGCGGCGAGCCGCTTGACCTGCCGCTCGGCGGTGAGCACCAGCGGGCGCGGGCCCTCGGTGTACTCGTGCCCGCGGTGCCCGTTGGAGCGCCCGGCCGGCACGCCCGGGTCCAGGACCAGCGCGAGCCCGGCGAACTTGCCGGTCGGCACGTGGATGACGTCGCCCGGCTTGAGCCTCTCCAGCGAGCCGGCCGCCTGCGCCCGGCGCTGCGCCGCGCCCTGCTTGGCCAGCTCCGTCTCACGGTCCTTGAGGTCGCGGCGCAGCCGCGCGTACTCCTCGAAGTCCCCCAGGTGGCAGGTCATGCCCTCCCGGTAGCCGTCGAGGCCCTCCTCGTTGCGCTGCACCTGCTTGGAGATGCCGACGACCGAGCGGTCCGCCTGGAACTGCGCGAACGAGGTCTCCAGCAGCTCGCGCGAGCGGTGCCGCCCGAACTGCTGGACCAGGTTCACCGCCATGTTGTAGGAGGGCTTGAAGCTGGAGCGCAGCGGGTACGTACGGGTGCCGGCGAGCCCGGCGAGGGCCGCCGGGTCCATGCCCCGCTGCCAGAGCACCACCGCGTGGCCCTCGACGTCGATCCCGCGCCGGCCGGCCCGGCCGGTGAGCTGCGTGTACTCGCCGGGGGTGATGTCGGCGTGCTGTTCGCCGTTCCACTTGACGAGCTTCTCCAGGATGACCGTGCGCGCGGGCATGTTGATGCCCAGCGCGAGGGTCTCGGTGGCGAAGACGGCCTTCACGAGGCCGCGTACGAAGAGCTCCTCGACGACCTCCTTGAAGGTGGGCAGCATGCCCGCGTGGTGCGCGGCGATGCCCCGCTCCAGGCCTTCCAGCCACTCGTAGTAGCCCAGGACGTGCAGGTCCTCGGTGGGGATGGACGCGGTCCGCGCCTCGACGATCTCGCGCACCTTGAGGCGGGCGGTCTCGTCGTTGAGCCGCAGGCCCGCGTACAGGCACTGCTGGACGGCGGCCTCGCAGCCGGCCCGGCTGAAGATGAAGTTGATGGCCGGGAGCAGGTCGTCGTTGTCGAGGCGGGCGATGACCTCGGGACGGCTCGGGGTCCAGATCCGGCTGCGGGAGCGGCGCTCGCGCTCGCGGTCGGCCTCGCGGACCATCTTGCCGCGCCGCCGGTCCTTCGGGTTGTACGTGCGGCTGTTCTCCTCGCGCGCCATGCGCAGCAGGTCGGGGTTGACCTCCCGGCGGGCGGAGCCGCGGCCTCCGTGGTCGGACTCCTCCTCGAAGAGGTCGTAGACCCGGCGGCCGGCCATGACGTGCTGCCACAGCGGGACGGGCCGCTCCTCGGAGACGATCACCTCGGTGTCGCCGCGCACGGTGTCGAGCCAGTCGCCGAACTCCTCGGCGTTGGAGACCGTGGCGGAGAGCGAGACGAGGGTCACCGACTCGGGGAGGTGGATGATCACTTCCTCCCAGACGGCGCCGCGGAAGCGGTCGGAGAGGTAGTGCACCTCGTCCATCACGACGTAGCCGAGGCCGAGCAGCGACTGCGAGCCCGCGTAGAGCATGTTGCGGAGCACCTCGGTGGTCATCACGACCACGGGCGCCTCGGAGTTGACGCTGTTGTCGCCGGTCAGCAGGCCCACCTTGTCGGCGCCGTAGCGCTTGACGAGGTCGGCGTACTTCTGGTTCGACAGGGCCTTGATGGGCGTCGTGTAGAAGCACTTGCGGCCCTGTCGCAGGGCGAGGTGCACGGCGAACTCGCCGACGATCGTCTTGCCCGAGCCCGTCGGGGCGGCGACGAGGACGCCCTTGCCCGCCTCAAGTGCCTTGCAGGCCTCGACCTGGTACGGATCCAGGCCGAATTCGTACATCTCGCGGAAGGGGGCCAGGGCGGTGGCCTCTTCGGCGGCGCGGATCCGGGCAGCGGCGTACCGCTCCGCGGGTGAGAGTTCTTCGGTCATCTTGTTGTCGAGCCTACCCGTCACCCCTGACAACAGTCGCGATCTTTACGAGGAGGGGCCGTGACCGGAACCGCACCGTCCAGGGACGCCCGCTAGGCCAGGAGCCGCAAGGCCGCCGGTACGCACTCGGCCGTCACCGGCAGCGGCCCCAGCGGCTCTCCGTCCGCGTAGGCGGTGATGCCGGCGGCCTCCAGCGTGACCTTCGCGGCCCGGTGGACGGTGACCTTCGGGTGGCCGAGGTGCGTCCCCCGGTAGACCTGCGGGAACACCTTCAGCAGGGTGGCCCGGCTGCAGTCGCCGACCACCGTGATGTCGAAGAGCCCGTCGTCGGGCACCGCGTCCGCGCAGATGCGCATCCCGCCGCCGTACGAGGACCCGTTGCCGACCGCCACCAGCGTGGCCTCGGTCTCGACGGCGGGGCCGTCGTCGAGGGTGATCCGGTACGGGAAGGGGCGGAAGGCGGCCAGCTCCGCGAGCATCGCCAGGTCGTACTTGAAGCGGCCCAGCGGCAGCCGCGTCCGGTTGCCCCGGTCGTTGACCCGCGAGTCGAAGCCGGAGCACAGTACGGTCCCGTACCAGGTGCCGGCGGCGCGCCCCAGGTCGATCTCCCGGATCCGGCCCTCCTTGAGCGCCCCGGCGGCCAGCCGGCCCGCCCCGGCGGGATCCCGTACGGGCAGTCCCAGGGCCCGCGCGAAGTCGTTGCCGGTGCCCACCGCGACCACGCCGAGCGGTACCAGGGTCCCGGCCAGCGCCTGGAGGGCGAGGGAGACCATCCCGTCGCCGCCCACCGCGACCACCGCGCCGGTGCCCTCGCGTACGGCGGTGCGCAGCCGGGCCAGCGCGTCACCGGCGTCGGCGCCCAGGACGGTCCGTACCGAGAAGCCCGCCGCCCGGAGCGCGGAAGCGGCCGGCTGCGCGGCGTGCGCGCCCCGGCCGCGGCCCGCGGTGGGATTGACGAACAGGGTGATCTCAGAGCTCACGCCCGGGAATCTACCGGAGGCGTTCCCGGCGCCCACCCGCCCCGGGGCGGCTCCCGGCGGCGGCCGGGGGCCTGCCCGTCAGGTGGCGTCGTCGTAGCCGTTGATCCGCCGGCGTCCGCCGTCGTCCTGTCCGGGCAGTGCGGAGGGGGCCGGAGCCTGCCCGGCCGCGCCCACGGGGGCGGGGGTCAGGTCCAGCTCGGAGGCTTCGTCGTCGTCGAGGCCCGCGTCGGGGTTGTTGCGGCGGCGCCGGCGGTCGTTGAGGAGGCAGACCCCGAGCGCGAAGAAGTACAGCGCGACCATCGGGGCGGCCAGCGCCAGCATCGTCGGCGGGTCACCGGTGGGCGTGGCGAACGCGGAGAAGATCGTGATGCCGATGACCATGCCGCGCCACCAGCCCGCCATCCGCTTCGCGCTCAGGACGCCGGTGACGTTCAGCAGGATCAGCAGCAGCGGCAGCTCGAAGGCGAGGCCGAACACCACGACCATGCGCGTGACCAGGTCGAGGTAGTCGTCGACCGGCAGCAGGTTGCGGGCGTTCTCGGGGGTGAACTCGAGCAGGATCGTGGCGGTCTGCGGGAGGATCTTGTACGCGAGGACCGCGCCGGCGCCGAACAGCGGGGCACCGACCGCGACGAAGCTGATCGCGTACTTCTTCTCGTGGTTGTGCAGGCCGGGAGCGGTGAAGGCCCACAGCTGGTAGAGCCACACCGGCGCGGAGAGCACCACGCCCGCGGTGAGCGAGACCTTCAGGGCGATCGAGAACGGTGCGATGAGGCCGTTTACGGTCATGTCGGCGCAGGGGCGGCCGTTGCGCTGCGAGACCACCCCGTCGGTGCAGCCGACGGAGTCCAGCATCGGCTTCAGCATGAAGTCGATGAGGTCCTTGTAGAAGAAGGCGGCCGCGACGGTGATCACGACGATCGCCAGGACCGACTTCAGCAGGCGGTTTCTCAGCTCACGCAGGTGCTCGACAAGAGGCATCCGCCCTTCGGCGTCCTTGTCCGCTTTCTCCTGCTTGCGGGCAGACTTGAGCAACCCACGTCCCTTGTCTCGTTGCAGATGTCCGGTATGACCGGAGTGGCCGTCGGGTGTCAGCCCTGGGTGCTGCGGTTCGGCTCGCCGACCGGGCGGGCGCTGGTGACGTCACCCGGGGCGGCCTGGATGGTGCGGGGGGCGACGGGCTGCTGCGGGGCCTGGTCGGCGACGGGGGCGGCGGTGGCCGCGTCGTCCGCTTCGCCGTCCTTCTTCATGGCCTTGGCCTCGCTCTTGAGGATGCGGGCCGACTTGCCGAGGGAGCGGGCCATCTCGGGGAGCTTCTTGGCGCCGAACAGCAACACGATGACAGCGATGATCAGAAGGATCTCAAGGGGCTTCAGATTGCCGATCATGTGTGTCTTCCTTACTCACCGAAACGGCTGGTTGTGGTGGCGGGCGGCGCCGGACAAAGATCCGGTATGCCCTCCTGCAAGGATCGTAACCCCCTGGGGTTAACGCCCGGCAATCCCCCGGGGTCTCCCTGCTTGCGTACGCGACGGGTGACGGGACCGACGGTACGGGTCCCGCCGCGCAGTTTCCATGGGCAGGGGTTAAGGGAGTGTGGCGCGTCCGGTGCGGGCCAGGTCGGCCGCGGCCCGTTCGAGGTCGCCGGAGGCCTCGGTGATCCGGCGGCTGGCATCGGCCACCTGGCCCGACAGCCGCCGTACCTGCACGAAGACCCGTACGGCCAGCACGGCGAGGACGGCGACCCCGAGGAAGCCCAGGGCAATTGCGAGCATCGGCCACAGCATGGGACGAGCCTAGGCCACCGGCCGCCTCAGACGCTGCGCAGGGTGCTCACGCCGCCGCCGGTCAGCAGCTCCACGATGCGCTCACCGGCGGGTTTGCGTACGGAGGCACCGCACTCGGGACAGGTGAACGAGTAGAAGGTGGCCCTTCTGCTGCCGCCGATCGCCAGCCTCAGGGCGCCCGCCTTCAGCTCGAAGCGGGCCCGGCAATCGGGGCAGCCCGCCTTGAAGGTGACCGCGCCGGCCCCGGCGGCGGCCGACAGCTCCGCCGGGCCGGGGCCGGACCCCGGTACCCGCCCAGATGATGGCGACATCGTCCCCGCTCCCCCTAGTCCTGTTCCCCGTACCCCGCGAGTGCCTCTCGAGCGGCCTTCCGCGCGCTCTCCGCCAGCTCCGGCGGGGACACGATCCGGCCCTCCCGGCCCAGCCGCAGCGCCAGGCGGCGCAGCGAGGCCGGGTCAGGGCTGCGCAGCGTGATCCGCAGGCCGCCGTCCGCCAGTTCCTCGGCGCTGTCGTGCGGGTAGTACTCCGCGACCCAGCGTCCGCCGGGCCCGACCTCGACCACCACCTCCGGGTCCTCGGCGGCCGGCTGTACCAGGCCCTCGGAGAGGTCCCGGGGTTCGATGGCGGGCGGCTCGGCCCGTTCGTCCAGCAGCCGGATCTCGGCGACCCGGTCGAGGCGGAAGGTGCGCCGGGCCTCGGAGAGGTGGCACCACCCCTCCATGTACGTGTGCCCCACCGCGAAGAGCCGGATGGGGTCGACCTTGCGTTCGGTCAGCTCGTCCCGCGCGGGCGAGTAGTAGCGCAGCCACAGCCTGCGCCGCTCCGCGATGGCCCGGTCGACGTCCGCGAAGACCCCGCCCTCGGACTCGAAGGTCACCGACAGCCGCGAGCTGGCCCCGGCCGCCTCGCCCGCGGCCGCCTCCAGCTTGGCGGTGGCCCGCAGCAGGGCCTCCCGGTCGCTCTCGCGCAGCCCCGGCAGGGTGGCCACGGCGCGGGCGGCGACCAGCAGCGCGGTCGCCTCGTCGGCGGCCAGCCGCAGCGGCTCGGCGGTGGACTCCCCCGACGCGTCGGGGTTGCGCCACCAGATGCGCTCCCCGTCGGTGTCGATGTCGAGCAGGTCCCCGCCGCGGAAGCTGGTTCCGCACATGGGCAGGACGTCGAGGTCCGAGATCAGCTCGTCCTCGGTGATCCCGAAGGCGCGCGCGACGTCGGCGACGTGCGCCCCGGGGCGTTCGCGCAGATACGTCACCAGGGACAGCATCCGGCGGGTCTGGTCAATGGCGTTCGCAGCCATGCTGGTACGTCTCCCCCTCAGGGCGTGTCTTGCGATTGTTGCGGGATCAGCCCTTGGCCACGGCGCGCAGCCGGTCCACCACGTCGGCCCGCAGGTCCGCGGGCTCCACCACCACGACGTCCGGGCCGAACTCGACCAGCCAGGCGTCCAGCCCGTGCCCGTACGGGATCTCCAGCTCGTCCCAGCCCTCCCCGTCCACGCCCTCGCGGACCGCGGTGGCCTTGGCCCGCAGCGGGTACCCGGCGCCGGCGCGCAGCCGGATCAGGGCCGAGCGGTCGGCGCTCTCCCCGGCCCAGCTGGCCACCGTCTCCCGTACGGTCACCACGTCCGGCACCTCGGCGGTGTACTTCGCCGCCCGGGACCGGACCTTGCCGGTGATCCGGGAGAGCCGGAACACGCGCTCGGCGCCGCGGTCCCGGTCGAAGCCGGCCAGGTACCAGTGACCGCGCCAGCACTCCAGCGCCCAGGGCTCGACCTGGCGCGGCTCGGGCCGCGCCGCGGTGGACTTGCGGTAGTCGAAGACCACCGGCCGCCGGTCCCGGCAGGCCAGCATCAGCGGTTCGAAGGCCGCCTCGTGGACCGGGATGCGCGGCTCGATCGCGCTGTGCTGGCCCTCGTACGGGTCGCCGGCCTCCGGCATCCCGCCGGCGCGCAGCTTCTGCAGGGCCCCGCTGGCCGCGCCCGCGAGGCGGGCCTGCTGCCAGACCTTGGCCGCGAGCCCGAGGGCGGCGGCCTCCTCGGCGTCGAGGGAGACGGGCGGCAGCCGGTTGCTGTCCCGGCGGGCCAGGTAGCCGGTCTCGCCCTCCAGGTTCTCCACCGTCTCGATGACCAGGCCGAGTTCCCGAAGATCGTCCTTGTCCCGCTCGAACATGCGATTGAAGGATTCGTCGTTGCCGGCTTCCAGGTAGGCCTCGATGGAGCCGCGCAGCTCGCGCTTGCTGAGTGGCCGGCGGGTCCCCAGCAGACACAGCGCCAGATTCATCAGCCGCTCGGCCTTGGCAATCGCCATCGACGCCATTCCGCCCTTCTCGACGTACACCCCGACGTACGCGTGCGCGTACGGCCTCGTGACCGTTGACCGTACCGCCCCGGCGGTCCCCCGCAAAAGCGAGGGGCCCCCGCCGAACGGCAGGGGCCCCACAGCTGTGACAGCCGATGGATCAGGCGTCCATCAGGTCGCAGACGAAGATCAGCGTCTCGCCCGGGGCGATCAGGCCGCCGCCCGCGCCACGGTCGCCGTACGCGAGGTGCGCGGGGATCGTGATCTTGCGGCGGCCGCCGACCTTCATGCCCTGGACACCCTGGTCCCAGCCCTTGATGACCTGACCGACACCGAGCTGGAACTCCAGCGCGGAACCGCGGTTCCAGGAGGCGTCGAACTCTTCACCGGTGGAGAACGCCACGCCCACGTAGTGGACCTTGATGAAGGCCCCGACCTTGGCCTCGGCGCCGTCGCCCACCCAGACGTCCTCGATCACGAGGTCGGCGGGGGCGTCGCCCTCGGGGAAGTCGATCTCGGGCTTCTCGAGCTTGTCGCTCACGGAACTGCTCCTCATGTGTACGAACCGGTGATCCTGAACAGTCTTACACTGCTCCGAGGATGTCGACGACGAAGACGAGGGTGGAGTTCGCCGGCAGGTCCTCACCCTTCGCCTGGTCCTTGTAGGCCATCTCCGGCGGAATCACCAGCAGGACGCGGCTGCCCACCTTCTTGCCGACCAGGCCCTTGTCCCAGCCCTCGATGACCTGTCCCTGGCCGATGACCGTGTTGAACGGCTGACCGGTCTTCCAGGAGTTGTCGAACAGCTTCGCGGAGTCCTTGCCCTGGTTCGGGGCCCAGGCGGCTCCGCTGTACTGCATGTAGACGGTCTGGCCGTCCTTGACCTCGGGACCCGTGCCCTCGATGAGGACCTTGTCGACCAGCTCCTTCGGAGGGTCGTTCTTCGGGATCGTGATCGTGGCGGCCTCTTCCTTGTCCGCCTTCACCTGCGGCAGCTCCGACGGGATCGGCGCCTGGGTGCCCTCGGCCTTCTTCGGCATGACCGACTCGACGTCCAGGACGAAGACCAGGTTGTCGGTCGGGCCGACCCCGAGCTGCGGCTGGCCCTTGGAGCCGAACGCCGCCGCCGGAGGCGCGACGACCAGCACGCGGCTGCCGGCCTTCTTGCCCACCACGGCCTCGCTGAAGAGCGGGAGGATCTCCGGCGAACCCGCCGGGACGACGATCGGCGAGCCGCCCTCGTCGTAGGACCCCTTCAGGTCCTTGCCGTCCTTCCAGATCTTGCCCGTGTACTTGGTGACGGCGAGGTCGCCCTTCTTGACCTCGGCGCCCGTGCCCTCCTTGACGGTGCTGACCACGAACTTGCCGCTCGGGTCGCCCTTGGGGACGGTGATCTCCGCCTTCTTCCCGGGCTCACCCGCCACCGTCGGCATCGGGTCCGCGGACGCGACCGCCTTCGGTACTTCAGGCTGCGAGGCGTCGGCCGAAGGGGACGCAGAATCCTTCTTCCCCTTGTCGTCGCCCCCTCCGCAGGCCGCGGTGAGCATCAGAGCCGGCACGATGAGCGCGGCAGCAAGTCGGCGTCGCACAGTGGTCCTCAGGGTCGCTGGAATGATCCGTCCTAGCGGCCCACTCTAAGGCCAACCCCCTCGGCGACAAGGCGGCGGCGTGCGAAGGGCCCCGCACGCATCGGCGCGCGGGGCCCTCCACCGTCCGGCATCACATCCCGGCGATCAGCTTCTCCACCCGGTCGTCCACCGACCGGAACGGGTCCTTGCACAGCACGGTCCGCTGCGCCTGGTCGTTCAGCTTCAGGTGCACCCAGTCGACCGTGAAGTCCCGCCGCTGCTCCTGCGCCCGGCGGATGAAGTCGCCGCGCAGCCGCGCCCTGGTGGTCTGCGGGGGCACCGACTTGCCCTCGAAGATCTTGAGGTCGTTGCAGATCCGCGCCGCCTGCCCCTTGCGCTCCAGCAGGTAGTACAGACCGCGGCGGCGGTGGATGTCGTGGTACGCGAGGTCTATCTGGGCGACCCGCGGGTTCGACATGGTCATGTTGTGCTTGGCCCGGTACCGCTCGATCAGCTGGTACTTCATGACCCAGTCGATCTCGGTCCCGATCCGGTCCAGGTCCTCCGCCTCGATCGCGTCGAGGGTGCGGCCCCACAGCTCCAGGACCTGGTCGACGACACCGGTACGGATGCCCCGGCGCTCGGCGAAGTCCACGGCCTTGTCGTAGTACTCGCGCTGGATCTCCAGGGCGGAGGCCTCCCGGCCGCTCGCCAGGCGCACCTTGCGCTGCCCGGTGATGTCGTGGCTGACCTCGCGGATGGCCCGGATCGGGTTCTCCAGGGTCAGGTCCCGCATCACGGTGCCCGCCTCGATCATGCGCAGCACGAGGTCGGTGGCCCCGACCTTGAGCAGCATGGTCGTCTCGGACATGTTCGAGTCCCCGACGATCACGTGCAGCCTGCGGTAGCGCTCCGCGTCCGCGTGCGGCTCGTCCCGGGTGTTGATGATCGGCCGGGAGCGCGTCGTGGCGGAGCTGACGCCCTCCCAGATGTGCTCGGCCCGCTGGCTGACGCAGTAGACCGCGCCCCGCGGGGTCTGCAGGACCTTGCCCGCACCACAGATCAGCTGGCGCGTGACGAGGAAGGGAATGAGGATGTCCGCCAGGCGGGAGAATTCTCCGTGCCGGGCCACCAGGTAGTTCTCGTGGCAGCCGTACGAATTGCCCGCCGAGTCGGTGTTGTTCTTGAAGAGGTAGACGTCGCCCGCGATTCCCTCCTCGTGCAGGCGGCGTTCGGCGTCGACGAGCAGGCCTTCGAGAATGCGCTCGCCGGCCTTGTCGTGGGTGACCAGCTCGGTCAGGTTGTCGCATTCGGGAGTTGCATATTCCGGATGCGAACCCACGTCGAGGTAGAGGCGGGCGCCGTTCCGCAGGAAGACATTGCTGCTGCGGCCCCATGACACAACACGGCGGAAGAGGTAGCGCGCCACTTCGTCAGGAGACAGTCGGCGCTGTCCCCTGAACGTGCACGTGACGCCGTACTCGTTCTCCAGCCCGAAAATGCGGCGGTCCATGACTGAACATTACGCCTTCTGCCCTCTTCTGAAACCGGGTTCGCGGCGCCGTTCCGATCAGTTTCTGATCAGAGGGTCCGCGGCGGCCGATTCCGGGCCCCCGCCGAGGGCCTCGGCGGAGCCCGCCACGGCCCGGCCGCGGGCGGGCGCGGCGAGCACGCGCTGAGTGGCCATCAGGACCAGCAGGGCGGCGGCCCCGGCGACGCTCGCCACACCGAAACTCGCCGCCGTTCCGCCCAGTTCCACCGCCGGACCGGCCGCGGCCGTCCCGATGGCCGCGCCCACCCCGAAGAACGTGACCAGCCAGGAGAACGCCTCCGTCACCGTGCCGGCCGGGGCGTGCCGGTCGACCACGATGAACGCACAGGCGATGGCGGGCGCCAGGAACACGCCCGCGAGCGCCGTCAGCGCCGTCATCCCCACCGGCCCGGGCGTCAGCATCAGCGGCAGGTAGCAGACCGCCAGCAGCGCCACCAGCATCCGCAGCCGGCGCTCCGGCGCCCCCGCCCACTGGCGGGCCCCGTAGACCACGCCGCCGACCAGCGCGCCGAGACCCAGGGCCGCCATCAGCCAGCCGTACACCGCCTGGTCCCCGTGGTCGTCCGCGTACGCCACACCGGCCACGGTGATCGAACCGAGCGCCGTGCCCACGAAGAAGAAGGCCCCCAGCAGCGCCAGCAGCCCGCGCGAGCGCAGGGCGCCCAGCCAGTGCGCCTCGCGCGGCGCGGAGCGCCAGGTGCGGGAGGGCTCCGAGACCACGACGGAGAGCGCGCCGAGCACACCGATGGCGTTGATGACCACCAGGGCCACGGCCGGGTCCCACAGGGCCACGAAGAGGGTCACCAGCAGCGGGCCGACGGTGAACATGACCTCCTGGGCCACGGCGTCCATGGCGTACGCCACGTGGACCCGCTCCTCCTTGCCGCCGAGCACCCCCGGCCACAGGGCGCGCAGACCGCCCTCCAGCGGAGGCGTGAACAGCCCCGCGACGACCACGGCGCCGTACGCCACCGCCGCCGAACCGGTACCGGCGAACGCCAGCCAGACCATGCCGAGCGCCGAGACGAGCGCCGCCGGGAGCTGCACGCGCGGCTGCCCGTACAGGTCCACCGCCCGGCCCAGCAGCGGCTGGCCGACCGCGTTGGCCACGCCGTACGCGGCCGCCAGCGCGCCCGCGAGGCTGTAGCTGCCGCCCTCCGCCCGGGTGAACAGCACGATCGCGATGGCCGCGGTGCCGTTCGGCAGCCGCCCTATGAGCGTGCCCACCAGCAGCCTCGCGGCGTGCCGGGTCCTGAGCAGCTCCGCGTATCCCGCGGCCATGTCCGCCCCCTCCTGCCCGGAACCAGCCGGGAGTCATCCAGGTAATACGTATAACTTGACGGGTCATACGTACCATGGCCCCAGTCCGACAGTCCAGACGGCGCGAGCCCACCGGACCCCGCACACCCCCCTTGACCTCGCACTTCAGGAGCCCCCCTGTGACGAGACCCACCAGCCGGGACGTCGCCACCGCCGCCGGGGTCTCCCAGGCCACCGTCTCCCTCGTCCTCGGCGGCAAATGGCGCGGCCGCGTCTCCGAACGCACCGCCGGCCTCGTCCGCGACGCCGCCGCCGCACTCGGCTACCGCCCCAACCTCGCCGCCCGCAACCTGCGCCTCGGCTCCACCCGCACCGCCCTCCTCGTCGTCCCCGCCCTCACCAACGAGTTCTTCGCCCGCGTCTACACCGGCGCCGCCCGCATCGCCGCCGAACACGGCTTCGGCGTCGTCCTCTACCCCTCCCCCGACGGCACCGGACCCGCCCGCGACCCCTTCGCCTCCGCCCGCGCCGCCCTCGACGGAGTCATCGCCTCCTCCATGGCCGCCGACGCCCTCGACGCCATCGGCGGCGACGGCCTCCCCCTCGTCATGCTCGACAGCGACCCCGGCTCCGGCGGCGCCGCCGCCCACGTCAACCTCGCCATGGCCGACGGCATGCGCCAGGCCGCCGAACACCTCCTCGGCCTCGGCCACCGCCGCTTCCTGCACCTCGCCTCCGCCGTCGACTCCTGGACCTTCGACATCCGCGCCCGCGCCCTGCCCGGCCTCCTGGGCCCCCACGCCGAGCTGCGCACCGTACGGGCCCCGCTCAGCGTGGACGGCGCCCGTACGGCCATGGAGGCCGCCCTGGCGGCCCCCGGAGCCCGGCCCACCGCCGTCATCTGCGACGACGACATCCTCGCCGCCGGCGCCTGCAAGGCCGCCCGACGCCTCGGCCTGCGCGTCCCCGACGACCTCTCCGTCACCGGCTTCGACGACCTCGCCCTCGCCACCGCCGTCGAACCCGAGCTGACCACCGTCCGGCTCCCCGCCGAACGCGTCGGCGAACAGGGCATGACCGCCCTCCTCGCCGTCCTGGAGGGCACCCCCTGGTCCGCCCCCGACATCCCCGTCGAACTCGTCGTCCGCGACTCCTCCGGCCCCGCACCCGCCTGAAACGCCGAAATGCCCCGGCCCGCCTCGCGAGAGACGGACCGGGGCACCGCGGAGCACTCCTACTCGGAGTCCTCCGGAGCCTCGTCGTTCGAGACGGCGTCGGCCTGGGCGGCCGCCGGAACATCCGCCTCCAGCAGCCGCGACAGCTGCCGTCCCCGGATCCGCTTGAACTTCCGCTGCTGCGCCCGCGTCCGGTCCAGCACGGCGACCTCCAGCCGCTCGGCCGGGATCGTCTTGTCCGCGCCGTTCGCCTGGCTCGACAGCGCCTGCACCGCGAGCTTCAGCGCCTCGGACAGGGTCATCCCGTCCTGGTGGCGCTGGTCCAGGTAGGTGCTGATCTGCTCGGCGTTCCCGCCGACCGCGACCGAGCCGTGCTCGTCCACGATCGACCCGTCGTGCGGCAGCCGGTAGATCTGGTCGCCCGCGGCCGTCGTACCGACCTCGGCCACGACCAGCTCCACCTCGTACGGCTTCTCGCCGGCGCTGGAGAAGATGGTGCCCAGCGTCTGCGCGTAGACGTTGGCGAGCCCACGGGCCGTCACATCGTCGCGGTCGTAGGTGTACCCGCGCAGATCGGCGTAGCGCACACCGCCGATGCGCAGGTTCTCGTACTCGTTGTACTTGCCGGCGGCCGCGAAGCCGATCCGGTCGTAGATCTCGCTGAACTTGTGCAGGGCGCGGGACGGGTTCTCGCCGACGAACACGATGCCGTCGGCGTACTGCAGCACGACAAGGCTGCGACCGCGGGCGATGCCCTTCCGGGCGTATTCCGCCCGGTCGGCCATGGCCTGCTGAGGTGAAACGTAGAACGGAGTCGACACCGGCTGTCCGTCCCTTTCT
The DNA here is from genome assembly GCF_055565795.1 of Streptomyces sp. NPDC028314. Classification (NCBI taxonomy): domain Bacteria; kingdom Bacillati; phylum Actinomycetota; class Actinomycetes; order Kitasatosporales; family Streptomycetaceae; genus Streptomyces; species Streptomyces sp. NPDC028314. Next base: position 181,978 of record NZ_JBVHTP010000016.1, on the reverse strand, counting down.
TCTGGGCTCCTACGGGGCGACGGATGGTCAGAGCAGGGCGGCGCGCGGGCCGTCGGGCTGCTCCAGCCGACGGTTGGTGACCGTACGGGCGAGCTCCTGCGACTGCTCGTCCGTCAGTCGGCGGAATCCCTCGTCCGTGATGACGGTGACGATCGGATAGATGTGGCGGTACAGGTCCGGGCCACCGGTCGCCGAGTCGTCGTCGGCGGCGTCGTACAGCGCCTGCACGACCAGGGTGGTGGCCTGCTCCTCCGTCAGATCCGGGCGGTAGAGCTTCTTCATGGAGCCCCGGGCGAAGATCGAACCCGAACCGGTGGCGGCGAAACCGTGCTCCTCGGAGCGGCCGCCGGTCACGTCGTAGGAGAAGATCCGGCCCTTCTCCTTGCCCTCGTCCCACCCGGCGAAGAGCGGTACGACGGCGAGGCCCTGCATGGCCATCCCGAGATTGCTGCGGATCATGGTGGAGAGCCGGTTCGCCTTGCCCTCCAGGCTCAGGGTCGCCCCCTCCACCTTCTCGAAGTGCTCCAGCTCCAGCTGGAACAGCTTCACCATCTCCACGGCGAGGCCGGCCGTACCCGCGATGCCCACCGCGGAGTACTCGTCGGCCGGGAACACCTTCTCGATGTCCCGCTGGGCGATCATGTTCCCCATGGTCGCCCGCCGGTCACCGGCGAGCACGACCCCGCCGGGGAAGGTCGTCGCGACGATGGTCGTCCCGTGCGGCGCCTCGACGACGCCCTCGGGCAGCTTGCGGTTGCCCGGCAGCATCTCGGGCGAGTGCGCCCCCAGGAAATCCATGAAGGACGAGGACCCCGGCGTCAGGAAGGCTGCCGGTAGACGCCCTGTGCTACGAGTGTTGGGTTCCACAGGTTTCCTTCCACGTAAGCGGCTGCACGCCGTATGACGTCCGGCCGATCCTTGAGTTGGCCCAGTGCCCCGTTGCAGCCGAAGCACCGTACGCCCCGGACCCTACCCGTCTGTTGATCGTGATCCACATGGTCCGCCGGACCCTCTAGGCGCGACCGTGCTCGGCTCGTCGGCGCCAAGGGCGCGCCGGGGACGGCGGGCCCCGCCCCCGACGGATCGACCCGGTGCGCCGAGTGTCCGAAGCCGTCGGAGGCACAGCCCGTTCGGTGCCGCTCGATCGGCGGCTACCTTCGAATCGGAGGCGAGAAGGCCTTACTGGCCACCTTTTTGAACGAAGCTTCGCACGAAGTCCTCGGCATTCTCTTCGAGGACATCGTCAATTTCGTCAAGTACGGAGTCGACGTCGTCGGAGAGCTTCTCCTGGCGCTCCTTGAGGTCGGTCGATTCCTCGACCGCCGCCTCCTCGACCTCCTCGGTCGAGCGCGTCGCCTTCTGCTGTCCGCCGCCGGTGTCCTTGGTCGCCATGTCTACCTCACCCCGCTCGGTTCGCACGCTCACGTCGAGAGACCCCGGGCTTCGGGATCTCTCAAGATCAGACCCTACGTCGGACCCTACAAGGAGGGTCCGGCTTTCGTCCCCGCACTTCCATAACGTCCGGGTGTCTTCATGATTCCCGGACCGGGGCCCTTTCAGGCCCCGCCCGGGGTATCGGAAAGGGCTCAGCGGCCCGAGAGCACCCGCACCAGGTCCTCCGCCGTGCGGCAGCGGTCCAGGAGCTCCTTGACGTGGGCCCTGGTGCCCCGCAGCGGCTCCAGGGTGGGGACCCGCTGGAGCGAGTCGTGGCCGGGCAGGTCGAAGATCACCGAGTCCCAGGAGGCCGCGGCCACGTCATCGGCGTACTGCTCCAGACACCGGCCCCGGAAGTAGGCCCTGGTGTCCTCCGGCGGCTTGCCCTCGGCCCGTTCCACCGCCGGCTCCTCCACCAGCCGCTTCATCTTGCCGCGGGCCACCAGGCGGTTGTACAGGCCCTTCTCCGGCCGGACGTCCGCGTACTGGAGGTCCACCAGGTGCAGCCGCGCGGCGTCCCAGTCGAGCCCGTCGCGCCTGCGGTAGCCCTCCAGGATCTCCCGCTTGGCGATCCAGTCCAGCTCTCCCGACAGGCTCATCGGGTCCGTCTCCAGGCGGCCCAGCACGTCCTCCCACCGAGCGAGGACATCCTTGGTCTGCTCGTCCGCGTCGGAACCGAAACGCTCCTCCACGTACTTCCTGGCGAGCTCGAAGTACTCCATCTGGAGTTGTACGGCGGTAAGGGTCCGCCCGCTGCGCAGCGTGATCAGCTGCTGGAGGTCCGGGTCGTGGGAGACCTGGTGCAGGGTGCGCACCGGCTGGTCCACGGCCAGGTCGACGTTGATGAAGCCGTCCTCGATCATCGACAGGACCAGTGCGGTCGTGCCGAGCTTGAGGTACGTCGAGATCTCGGACAGGTTCGCGTCGCCGATGATCACGTGGAGCCGGCGGTACTTCTCGGCGTCCGAGTGCGGTTCGTCCCGGGTGTTGATGATGGGCCGCTTGAGGGTGGTCTCCAGGCCCACCTCGACCTCGAAGTAGTCCGCGCGCTGGCTGATCTGGAAGCCGTGCTCGCGGCCGTCCTGCCCGATGCCCACGCGCCCGGCGCCGGTGACGACCTGCCGCGAGACGAAGAAGGGGGTCAGGTGGCGCACGATGTCCGAGAAGGGGGTCTCCCGCTTCATCAGGTAGTTCTCGTGCGTGCCGTAGGAGGCGCCCTTGTTGTCGGTGTTGTTCTTGTAGAGGTGGATGGGCTGGGCGCCGGGCAGCTGGGCGGCCCGCTCGGCGGCCTCGGCCATGATCCGCTCGCCGGCCTTGTCCCAGAGCACGGCGTCCAGCGGGTTGGTGATCTCCGGGGAGCTGTACTCGGGGTGCGCGTGGTCGACGTAGAGCCGTGCGCCGTTGGTGAGGATGACGTTGGCGAGGCCGATGTCCTCGTCGGTCAGCTGGCTGTTGTCGGCGGCCTCGCGGGCGAGGTCGAAGCCGCGGGCGTCCCGCAGCGGATTCTCCTCCTCGAAGTCCCAGCGGGCGCGGCGCGCCCGGTGCATCGCCGCCGCGTAGGCGTTGACGATCTGGGACGAGGTGAGCATGGCATTGGCGTTCGGGTGCCCCGGGACGGAGATCCCGTACTCCGTCTCGATCCCCATTACTCGCCGTACGGTCATGCGGCCCTCCTTGCCCGGCGGCGCTCCCGTTCGGGAGCGGCGCTCAAGTACCGCTGGTGCTCCGGTGCGTCTGGTGCGGTGCCCGTCCCCGCACTGCGCGACCTGCGGTACGGAAGAGCCTAGAACCACTCCGCGCTGGTGGGGAGATCATTTCAGTCATTGACTTTGCCTTGCCACCGGCTGAAAAAAGCAGTCGGTAAAGCAGTCGGCTGCGGGTGCCCGGTCAGGGCATCCGCAGCCGCCCCGCTTCGTCAGAGGTACTGACCGGTGTTTGCCACCGTGTCGATGGAGCGTCCGGTGTCCGCGCCTTGCTTTCCGGTGACGAGGGTGCGGATGAATACGATCCGCTCGCCCTTCTTGCCGGAGATTCGGGCCCAGTCGTCCGGGTTGGTGGTGTTGGGCAGGTCCTCGTTCTCCTTGAACTCGTCCACGCAAGCCTGGAGGAGATGGGCGACTCGGAGGCCCTTCTGGTTGTGCTCGAGGAAGGCCTTGATGGCCATCTTCTTCGCACGGTCCACGATGTTCTGGATCATCGCGCCCGAGTTGAAGTCCTTGAAGTAGAGGACTTCCTTGTCGCCGTTGGCGTACGTGACCTCGAGGAAGCGGTTCTCCTCGGTTTCGGCGTACATCTGCTCGACGACGGTCTGGATCATGCTGTGGACGGTGCCGGCCGTCGAGCCCTGGTGTTCGGACAGGTCGTCCGCGTGCAGGGGCAGCGAGGCCTTGAGGTACTTGGCGAAGATGTCCTTCGCGGCCTCGGCGTCCGGACGCTCGATCTTGATCTTCACATCGAGGCGGCCGGGGCGCAGGATGGCCGGGTCGATCATGTCCTCGCGGTTGGAGGCGCCGATGACGATGACGTTCTCCAGGCCCTCCACACCGTCGATCTCGGCGAGGAGCTGCGGGACGATGGTGTTCTCCACGTCCGAGCTGACGCCGGATCCGCGGGTGCGGAAGAGGGATTCCATCTCGTCGAAGAAGACGATGACGGGGGTGCCCTCGCTCGCCTTCTCCCGGGCACGCTGGAAGACGAGGCGGATGTGCCGCTCGGTCTCGCCGACGTACTTGTTGAGGAGCTCGGGGCCCTTGATGTTCAGGAAGTACGACTTCCCGGTGGGCTGGCCGGTCACCTCGGCGACCTTCTTGGCAAGGGAGTTGGCCACCGCCTTGGCGATGAGCGTCTTGCCGCATCCGGGCGGGCCGTAGAGCAGGATGCCCTTCGGGGGCCGCAGTTCGTGCTCCTTGAAGAGGTCGGGGTAGAGGTAGGGGAGCTCGACGGCGTCGCGGATCAGCTCGATCTGGTCGCCCAGACCGCCGATCTTGTCGTAGTCGATGTCCGGGACCTCTTCGAGGACGAGGTCCTCGACCTCGCTCTTGGGGACCACTTCGTAGACGTAGCCGGAGCGGGGTTCGAGCAGGAGGGCGTCGCCGGGGCGGATGGTGATGTCCAGGAGCGGCTCGGCGAGCCTCACCACCCTTTCCTCGTCGGTGTGCCCGACCACCAGGGCGCGCTCGCCGTCCTCGAGGATCTCCTTGAGGGTGACGATGTCCCCGGCGCGCTCGAATTCCATGGCCTCGACCACGTTGAGCGCTTCGTTGAGCATGACCTCCTGGCCGCGCCGGAGCTCTTCCGGTTCGACGCTGGGGCTCACGTTCACGCGGAGCTTTCGGCCTCCGGTGAAGATGTCGACGGTGCCGTCCTCGTTCGCCTGAAGGAAGACACCGAATCCGGCCGGCGGCTGTGCGAGCCGGTCGACTTCTTCTTTGAGGGCCACGATCTGGTCGCGGGCCTCACGGAGGGTATTCGCCAGTCGTTCGTTCTGCGCGGATACGCCGGCCAGATTCGTCTGGAGCTCGACGATCCGCTCTTCGAGAATCCTCGTGTGACGCGGAGAGTCGGCGAGCTTACGTCGCAGGACGGCGATTTCCTGCTCGAGATAGGCAACCTGGCCAGCGGGGTCCTCAGACCCTCGCCCGGGCCGGATGCCGCGGTTGATGTCGTCGTCGTGGGCTGCCACGGTCCTCACCTCCTCCAAGGGGAGCTGGACGCTTCCTGACCCTACCTGGGCTGGTGGTGATTGAAACCCCTAGATCACAAAGACGGTAGAGGTGTGTCCGATCTTCACCCTTGCGTACTCCCTCACGCCAAGGAAATACCCACCCAGCAACATCGGAAAGCAGCCGGTTGTAAGGTCGAAGTGTTCAACACCCGTCAGGGCTCGTGCGACTTGCTGCGAGTTGTGACCGGGACGGATCACTCAGCGCAGGGAACGGCAGGAGATATGACCGTGCAGCAGGAGGCTCCCACGGGGGGCGCCGGCGGGGCCGGAGCGTCGCTCGAGGTCTGGATCGACCAGGACCTCTGCACCGGGGACGGCATCTGCGTGCAGTACGCCCCGGAGGTGTTCGAGCTGGACATCGATGGTCTGGCGTACGTGAAGAGCCCCGAGGACGAGCTCCTGCAGGAGGCGGGGGCGACCACTCCGGTTCCCCTCACGCTGCTTCAGGACGTGGTCGACTCGGCGAAGGAATGCCCGGGTGACTGTATTCACGTAAGGCGCGTTTCGGACAGGGTCGAGGTCTACGGTCCCGACGCCGAGTGACGCTTCAAACACTTCTGGCGGTCGAGTCCGTCAGCTCCTGGCGGAATTTTCCGCCCGCCCAGCGCCACTTGGCGACCTGGTTCACGTCGGGCCTGTAGCGCGGGACCTCCGGTGAGGAGTACCCGAGGAGCCGGGCGGTGACCGCCCCGTCGCTCACGGTGAGGTCGGTGGCGTTCTGCCGTCGCGCGGGGTCGAGCAGGGTGGCCACGACGCGCGGGAGGGCGCCTTCCGCCTTTTCCCGGGCCAGTACGTAGATGGCGTGCGGCGGGGTCCCGGAGCCGGCGTCGCAGCGGACGGCGGCCACGGTCTCGGGGCGGCCGTCGCCGTCGAGGTCGCCCTGGGCGGTGGCCGTGACGGCCTGCGGGGCGCCCTTGCAGTCCAGCGGGTAGGTGAGCGCGTGTGCGTCGGGAGCGGCGGCCTGGGAGGCCTTGTCCGCCGCGGCGGACTCGGTGGCGAGGGCCCCGGTGGCGGAGTCCGGCTGGAGGAGGCCCGCGCCGGCTATGACGGCGGCCATGGCCGAGGCCGTGGCGACCCAGTGGAGGGGCCTGGTGCGGCCGTGCGCCAGGGTTTCCAGTGTGGGGGACAGCTCGGTGGGGCTGTGCAGCACGCGGGGTGTCTCCTGTGCGAAGGGTGACGGGGAGCCAGCATCGTGCCATACCTCACACGCAGGTGGAACGGCCGGGTCCGGACCGGCAGCGTGGTCCGGCGGTGTGGTCCGGCGGTGTGGACGCCGGGCCGCCACCCCCGTACCAACGAAAAGGCGCTGTGGCGCAGTTCCCGTATCGCTCGGGGAACTGCGCCACAGCGCCTTCGTGTTGGGTCCGCGCGGCCCGCGGTCAGTCGCGGTCGGCGGCGCCGCCGCGGGACTGGCTGCCGGGGCCGTCGTAGTCCTCGCCGTAGGCGCCCTTGGAGGGGCGGCGCCGGCGCATGGGCGGCTCGACGCCGTCCGCGAGGCGGCGGGCCGTGACGAGGAAGCCGGTGTGGCCGATCATCCGGTGGTCCGGGCGGACGGCGAGGCCTTCGACGTGCCAGTTGCGGATCATCGATTCCCACGGCTGCGGTTCGGCGTAGCAGCCGAACTCGCGGATGGACTCGACGGTGCGCGAGAGCTGGGTAGTGGTGGCCACGTAGCAGCACAGGATGCCGCCGGGGACCAGGGCCTTGGAGACGGCCTCCAGGCACTCCCAGGGGGCGAGCATGTCGAGGATCACGCGGTCGACGTCGGTGTCGGACAGGTTGTCCTGGAGGTCGCCCACGGTCAGCTGCCACGCGGGGTGCGGGCCGCCGAAGTAGCGCTCGACGTTGGCGGTCGCGATCTCGGCGAAGTCCGCGCGGCGCTCGTAGCTGTGGAGCATGCCCTGGTCGCCGATGGCGCGCAGCAGGAAGCTGCTCAGGGAGCCGGAGCCCACACCTGCTTCCACGACGCGGGCGCCGGGGAAGATGTCGGCGAAGGCCAGGATCTGGCCCGCGTCCTTGGGGTAGACCACGGCGGCACCGCGGGGCATGGACAGGACATAGTCGGGGAGCAGGGGGCGCAGCGCGAGGTACGCGACGTTCCCCGTGGTACGGACAACACTGCCCTCGGGAGCACCGATCAGCTCGTCGTGGGGGAAGGAACCCTTGTGGGTGTGGAAATTCTTCCCGGCTTCGAGCGTGAACGTGTAGTGGCGGCCCTTGGGGTCGGTGAGCTGAACCTGGTCCCCGACCTCGAAGGGCCCGCGTCGGCGGGCGGCACCGGTCGGTTCGGACATGTGACCAGTGTATTGGCTTCAGGACTGGGGCCGCGCCATGGCCTTCACGAAGGCCTTCTCAACGTCCAGGGTGGAGAGCACGCCGTAGATCGTGCCGTCGGGTTCGACGACGAGGTACTCGGTGGCGGGGGTGGCGCGGAGGTGGCCGAGGAGCTCTTCGCCGGTGAGGTCCGCGGAAACCTTCATGCCGTCGGTGAGGTCCTGGGCGAGGGTGCTGACGGCCACCCAGGGCCGGCGGTGTTCGGGGACGGAGGCGATGGCGGTCTCGCGGACGATGGCGAGGGGGTCGCCGTGGCCGTCGACGACGACGAGGGCGCGGGCTCCGGCTTCGTTGGCGCGGCGCAGGGCTTCGGAGAGCGGGGTGGCGTTCTCGACGGGGATGGCGCGCCGGGTGAGGGCGCGGGCCTGGAGTTCGGGGAGGTGTTCGCGGAGCCGGGCCATGCGCAGGCTGTTGCCGGCGCCGGTCCAGATGATGGCGGCGAGGATCGCGGCGAGCAGCGCGTCCATGACGGTGTTCATGCCGCCGATTTCCTGGGTGGGGGTGCCGAGGACGCCGGTGTGGGTGATCAGGGGCAGTCCGATGAGGACGGCGACGGCGAGGCCGCGGCCGACCCAGGCGGCGGCGACGGTGCCGGCCATGGGCTTGCCGGTGATGCCCCAGATGACGGCGCGCAGCATGCGGCCGCCGTCGAGGGGGAGGCCGGGCAGCAGGTTGAAGGCGGCGACGAGCAGGTTGGAGATCATCAGGCCGGCGAGCAGGACGCCGGGGACGGTGGCGGGGTCGACGGCGAACATGGCGAGGTAGAAGGCGCCGGCGAGGACGAGGGAGAGGAGGGGGCCGACGAAGGCGAGGACGAATTCGCGGCCGGGGGTCTCGGATTCCTTCTCGATCTCGGAGACTCCGCCGAAGAACTGGAGCTGGATGCGGCGCACGGGGAGCTTGAAGCGGAGTGCGGCGACGGTGTGCGCGAGCTCGTGGACGAGGACGGAGGCGTAGAAGGCGACGGCGAAGAAGAGCGAGACGAGGTAGCGGGCCGGTCCGAGGTCGGGCAGGACGCGGTCGAGCTGGTCGCCGAAGACCCAGGTGATGAGGGCGGCGACGAGGAACCAGCTGGGCGAGACGTACACGGGCACGCCGAAGGGGCGGCCCATGAGAAGCCCGCCGCCCGGGTCGGAGCGCTTGGTTCCGCGCTCGCCGGTTTCGTCGGTGTCTGGCACGGCTGTCCTTCGTTCGGTGCTGTCCGGCGGTGCGGTTCCGTCGGCGGTTCGTCTGGGGTTCGTCTGCGGTTCCCGCGGTGCTGTAGCGCGGTGTGATGCTCCGATCATGCAGTGCGAGGGTGCCCGGCGTCGATGGTATGCGCGTGCTGTCGGTGCCGGGTCGTAGGGTTCTCCGCATGACGACGAGCCCCGACACCGGTCCAGGCGCCGCCGACGCCGACGCGGCGCCCCTTGTGGCGGCCGGCGCGGCGCGGCCCGCCTCGCTGTCCCCCTCGCGGGCGGGCGATTTCATGCAGTGCCCGCTGCTGTACCGGTTCCGGGTGATCGACAAGCTGCCGGAGAAGCCGAGTGCGGCGGCGACGCGGGGCACGCTGGTGCACGCGGTGCTGGAGCGGCTCTTCGACCACCCCGCGCAGGAGCGGACGGCGCCGCGGGCGAAGGCGTTGCTCCCGGGGCAGTGGGAGCGGCTGCTGGAGGCGAAGCCTGAGCTGGCGGAGCTGTTCCCGGAAGGGGACGGCGGTGCGGGGCTGGGGCGCTGGCTGACGGAGGCCGAGGCGCTGGTGGAGCGCTGGTTCACGCTGGAGGACCCGACGCGGCTGGAGCCGGTGGAGCGGGAGTTCTTCGTGGAGACGGAGCTGGATTCGGGGCTGCGGCTGCGCGGGATCATCGACCGGGTGGACGTGGCGCCGACGGGCGAGGTGCGGATCGTCGACTACAAGACGGGCAAGGCGCCGCGGCCGGAGTACGCGGAGGGCGCGCTGTTCCAGATGAAGTTCTACGCGCTGGTGGTGTGGCGGCTGAAGCAGGTGGTGCCGCGGCGGCTCCAGCTGGTGTACCTGGGCAGCGGGGACGTGCTGACGTACGACCCGGTGGTCGCGGATCTGGAGCGGGTCGAGCGCAAGCTGCTCGCGCTGTGGGAGGCGATCGAGGAGGCCACGGCGACGGGCGAGTGGCGCCCGAGGCCGACGAAGCTGTGCGGCTGGTGTGATCATCGGGCGGTGTGTCCGGAGTTCGGGGGCACTCCCCCGGTCTACCCCTTGGAGATCTCCCGCGGCCCGCGCCGGGAGGTGCCCGCGGCGCGCGCCGGATCCGAAGGGGTAAGCCCGGAGGAGTCCTGATCGTCCCGTCAGGGCAGAATGGGCGGCGTCCGTCGAGGCCGTCGTACGAATTCGAGGTAGACCCCGTGGCGATCCGCGTACTGCTGGTGGATGACCAACCGCTGCTGCGCACCGGCTTCCGGATGATCCTGGAGGCCGAGCAGGACCTGGCGGTGGTCGGTGAGGCCGGGGACGGTCTGCAGGCGCTGGACCAGGTGCGGGCGTTGCAGCCGGACGTGGTGCTGATGGACATCCGGATGCCGCGGATGGACGGGGTGGAGGCGACCCGCCAGATCACCGGCCCGGGGCGGGACGGTCCGGCGAAGGTGCTCGTACTGACCACCTTCGACCTGGACGAGTACGTGGTGGAGGCGCTGCGGGCGGGGGCGAGCGGGTTCCTGCTGAAGGACGCGCCCGCCAATGAGCTGGTGCAGGCGATCCGGGTGGTCGCGGGGGGCGAGGCGATGCTGGCGCCGAGCATCACGCGGCGGCTGCTGGACAAGTACGCGGGGCATCTGCCGTCGGGCGAGGAGAACGTCCCGGACACGCTGGGCACGCTGACCGAGCGCGAGGTCGAGGTGCTGAAGCTGGTGGCCCGGGGTCTGTCGAACGCGGAGATCGCGGCGGACCTGTTCGTGAGCGAGACCACGGTGAAGACGCACGTGGGTCATGTGCTGACGAAGCTGGGGCTGCGTGACCGGGTGCAGGCCGCCGTGTACGCGTACGAGAGCGGGCTGGTGCGCCCGGGCGCCGGGCAGTAGCCGCCGACGACGCCGACGGCCCCCCACCCGTGCGGGTGGGGGGCCGTCGGCGTTGGTGCGGGGCGGTCTCTAGCCCTTGGCGATCTCCCAGAAGCGGAAGACCGTGGAGGCGTCCAGCGACCACTGGAGGCCGGTCACGTTCGGGCGGGTGACGGCGTACTGCTTGCCCTGCCAGAGCGGGAGGATCGGGACCTCGTCGGCGACGATGTCCTGGAGGCGGGTGAAGTCGGTGTTGGCCGCGGTGCGGTCGGACTTCGCGGAGGTCGCCGGGATGATGGTCCCGCTGATCTCCTTGTTGTCGTAGTTGTTGTGCAGCACGTTGTCCGGGCCGAAGAACGGCTGCGTGAAGTTGTCGGCGTCCGGGTAGTCGGGCACCCAGCCCTTCACGTAGACGCCGTACTTGCCGTCCTGGATGTCCTTCTCGTACTGCGCGAACTCGATCGACTTGACGTCGGCCTCGAAGAGGCCGCTGTCGTTGAGCTGCTTGGCGATGAGCTGGAACTGCTGGTCGGTGGAGGGGCCGTAGCGCGTGGGCGTCGAGTACAGGGTGATCTTCACCTTGTCCTTGATGTTGGCCGCGCGCAGGACGGCCTTGGCCTTCTCCAGCTGGGGGCTGCCGCCGTAGCGGTCGAAGAAGGCGGTGTTGTGCGAGGCGATGCCGGCCGGGACGATCGAGTACAGCGGGGTCGCCGTGCCGTCGTAGACCTCCTTGACGAGCGCTTCGCGGTCGATGAGGAAGGCGATCGCCTTGCGGATGGGGAGCTTGCCGGCGACCGGGTCGTTCATGTTGAAGACGAGGTGCTCGACCTCGGCTCCGGTGCCCTGGACGACTTCCACCTTCTGGTCGCCGGTGTTTCCGGCGAGGCCGGCGATGTCCTTGGCGGCGAGGCCGCGGAAGGCGAAGTCGACGTCGCCGCTTTCGAGGACCTTCTTGAGGGCGGCCTGGTCCTCGTTGAAGAACTTCATGGTCACGCCGGTGTTCTTCGGCTTGGCCTTGCCGCTGTAGGACTCGTTGACCGAGAAGTTGGCGGCCTTGTCGCTGATCGAGTCCAGCTTGTAGACGCCGGAGCCGAAGGCCTTGCCGTCGGTGCGGAGCTTGTCGGCCGGGTACTCGGTGTGGTCGACGATGGAGCCCGCGCCCGCTGCGATCTTGCTGGGGAAGGTGGCGTCGGAGTTCTTCAGCCGGAAGATGACGGTCTTCTCGTCGGGGGCGTCGATGCCGGCGATCGAGGCGAGCATGACGGCCGGGCCGTTCTCGTCATTGATCTTCAGCGTGCGCTCGAAGGAGTACTTGACGTCCTTGGAGGTGAGGCTGTGGCCGTTGCTGAACTTCAGCCCGCCGCGCAGGACGCACTTGTAGACCTTGCTGTCGCCGCCTTCGAAGTTGCAGCTCTGCGCGGCGTCGGGCTCCGGTGTGGTGCCGCCCTTGGGGAAGGTCAGCAGGGACTGGAAGACGTTGTTGAAGAGCAGCCAGGAGCCCGGGTCGTAGCCGGAGGCGGGGTCGGTGGCCTTGACCTTGTCGGATATGCCCATGACCACGCCCTTGCCGTTTCCGGCGGCGGAGCCATCCTGCGCACCGCAACCACTGAGCAGCGCGGCGGCGGTGGCGGCGCCGAGCGGGGCTGCCAGCCACTGGTTACGTCTCATCACGCGAACGTCCTTCACAGTCGAACTGTTTCGTTGCGCCGGCCTGCGACACCCGCTGCCGGTTCCTGCCTTGCTCAGCCGCTGACGCCCCGGCCGAGTTCCCACAACTGGAGGTCGGAGATGGCGTTGACCGACCACTCCACTCCGGTGATGCCGTCGCGTGCGGCGACGTACTGCTTGCCCTGCCACAGGGGCAGGACGGGCACGTCCTCGGCGACGATTTCCTGCATCTCCGCGATCGCGGGGGCGGCGACGTTGCGGTCGACCGCGCGCCGGGATTCGGGGATGAGCCGGGTGCGTACGGCGGCGTTGGCGTACGGCGTGCCCAGGAAGTTGTCCTGCTCCAGGAACGGGGCGAGGAAGTTGTCGGCGTCCGGGTAGTCGGGGAACCAGCCGAGCCCGTAGGCGGCGTAGTCGCCCTTCTTCTGGGCCGGCCGGAAGTCGGACCACTCGTTGCCCTGGACGGTGATGTCGAACAGCTGGGTGGAGTTCAGCTGGGTCTTGAGCGCCTCGAACTCGGCGGCCGTGCCGTCGCCGTAGTGGTCGGCGGTGTAGTTCAGGGTCAGCTTGACCGGGGTCTTGATGCCGGCGGCCTTCAGGATGTCGGCGGCCTTGGGGGTGTTGGCCTCGCCGTACTTGTTGAAGAACGAGTTGACGTGGCCGGTCACGGTGGTGGGGACCAGCGAGTACAGGGGCTGGGCGGCCTTCCCGTAGACCTTGGCGATGAGCTGGTTGCGGTCGACCGCTGCGGCGAGGGCCTGGCGCACGGCCTTGTCCTTGACGACCGGGGCCTCGGTGTTGAAGCCGAGGTAGCGGATCTCCAGGCCGGGCAGGGGGACGAGCTTGACGCCCTTGGGGGGCTTCGCGGACAGCTCGGTGATCTGGGCCGGCGACAGGGTGCGGGAGACCATCTGGACGGAGCCGTCGGCCAGTGCCTTGCTCATGCCCGCGGAGTCGGCGAAGGTGCGCAGTTCGACCTTGTCGTTCTGCAGCTTGATGTCGCCCTTGTAGTTCGGGTTCTTGCTGAAGACGGCGCGGACGAGCTGGTTGCCCTTGACCTCGGCCTTCATCGTGTACGGGCCGGAGCCGTCGACGGCGAAGCCGGTGCGGAGCTTCTTGGCGTCGTAGTTCTTCTCGCTGACGATGCCCGCGGCGGGGGTGGAGAGCTTGTACGGGAAGGTCGCGTCGGCGGTCTTCAGGTGGAAGACGACGGTGTCGGCGCCCTTGACCTCGACGGTGTCGAGGGTGGAGAGCAGCGAGGAGGGGCCGTTCTCGTCCTTGATGGCGAGGACGCGGTCGATGGAGAACTTGACGTCCTTGGCGGTGAGCGGGTCTCCGCTGGCGAACTTCAGACCCGGCCGCAGGGTGCAGCGGTAGCTCTCGTTGCCGGTGTCGGTGAAGCGGCAGTCGGAGGCCGCTTCGGGGACGGGCTGTCCGCCGCCGCGCGGGGTGTGCATCAGCGTCTGGACGGTCTGGCGCAGTACGTTCCAGGCGCCGGCGTCGTAGGCGTAGGCGGGGTCGAAGGGGGCGGGGGCGTAGTCGGCGGCCTCGAACCGGTCGGTGGTCCCGACGACGATCGCTCCGGTCCCTGCTCCTCCGCCGGTCGCGCTGCCGCATGCGGACAGCGCGGGGGCGAGCAGGCCTGCGGCGGCCGTCAGCACCATGGTCTTGCGGTTCATGCTGGAAGTACTCCCTCAACCCGGCACTTGCTCAAAGCGGCGTAGAGGGCACTTCGCGGCGTCGCCCGTTCAGGGCGGAACGATCGGGCCGGTGGTGTGACGATCGGTCCACGCGGTACCGGCACAGGGGTGTGTGTCCGGTACGGCTGAGGTGCGGCGCAGTGCCCGGATCGACATTAGTGGCCTGGGACGGGATGGCTGGAACTGGCAGGAGTTGGGGCGTAATCGGACGGTGATGGGCGCGGACTGACCGCATCTGCGGGAGTCTCCGCAGAAGGGGTCAGGAGCTGATCAATCCGGACACAAGGGAAGCCCCCGCGGGGCTCTCGGGCGCCCCGCGGGGGCTTGGCGGGTGACCAAGGTCACCCGGCACAACTGCCCCGACAGGGGATGGAATTTCGGCCTCCGGGGCGGAGGGCGAGAGATCCTCTTGTGGGACCTGGGTCACACCCTCGTTCCGTTCGGCACGCAGCGTATGCGATCAGTTCATCGGAGTGATGAGGGAGCGCAGGAACGAAAGGTCCACGTCCTCCAGCGAGCGGACGATGGTCCGGCCCGGGGCCGGCTCGATCACCCCGACGGAGGGGATGGCCACGACCCGGCAGCCGGCCGCCTCGGCCGCGGCGACCCCGGTGGCGGTGTCCTCGATGACCGCGCAGCGCGAGGGGTGCGCGCCCAGGGCCCGGGCGGCCAGCAGGTACGGGTCGGGGTGCGGCTTGGTCCGGGGCACCTCGTCACCGGCGACGGTCATGGTGAAGCGGTCGCGGCCGAGGGTGAGCAGCACCTGGTCGATGACCCGGCGGTGCGAGGCGGACACCAGGGCGGTGGGCACGTTGTGCCGGGCCAGCTCGGACAGCAGCCGTTCGGCGCCGGGCATCATGGGCACCTGGTCGGCGATCCTCGCCTCGAAGCGCTCGTTGAGCAGCACGCTGAGCTCGGTGAGGCCGATCGCCGCGCCGGTGGCCTCGATCAGGAAGGAGGCGCTGCGGCTCATCGGGCCGCCGACGACGATGTCGCGCCAGGTGTCCTGGAGTACGTGGCCCAGCTCGCTGAAGATCTCCGCCTCGATCTCCCACCAGAAGCCCTCCGTGTCGACGAGGGTGCCGTCCATGTCCAGCAGCACCGCCTGCAGTGCGGAGCCGTCGGCCGTACGGGCGACGGGGGCGGGAACGGTGCTGGTCATGCGCACGCCTCTCGGAGGGGACGAGAAGGCCGGTCACCTCTTCCCCACGGGCGTGCCCGGGGAGACAGGCGACCGGCCTGTATGGGACCGACAAGTGTACGTCGGCCCGCCTCAGCGTGCGTTGAAATACTTCGCTTCGGGGTGGTGAATCACGATCGCGTCGGTGGACTGCTCCGGGTGGAGCTGGAACTCCTCCGAGAGGTGGACGCCGATCCGCTCCGGCTGGAGGAGGTCCGCGATCTTGGCGCGGTCCTCCAGGTCGGGGCAGGCGCCGTAGCCCAGGGAGAAGCGGGCGCCCCGGTACTTGAGGTCGAACATGTCCTCGACCTTGGCCGGGTCCTCCCCGCCGAAGCCGAGCTCGGCTCGGACCCGGGCGTGCCAGTACTCGGCCATGGCCTCGGCGAGCTGGACGGACAGGCCGTGCAGCTCCAGGTACTCGCGGTAGGAGTCGGACTCGAACAGCTTGGCGGTGGCCTCGCCGATCTTCGAGCCGACGGTGACGACCTGGAGGCCGACGACGTCGGTCTCGCCGGACTCCTCCGGGCGGAAGAAGTCCGCGAGGCACAGGCGGCGGCCGCGGCGCTGGCGCGGGAAGGTGAAGCGGGTCCGCTCGTTGCCCGCCTCGTCGAGGATGATCAGGTCCTCGCCCTTGGAGACGCAGGGGAAGTACCCGTAGACGACCGCCGCCTCCAGGAGGTTCTCGGTGTGCAGCTTGTCCAGGAGGCCGCGCAGCCGCGGCCGGCCCTCGGACTCCACGAGCTCCTCGTACGTGGCCCCGCCGGCGCGCGCCTGCTTGAGGCCCCACTGGCCCTTGAACAGGGCGCCCTCGTCGAGCCAGGACGCGTAGTCCTTGAGCGGGATGCCCTTGACCACCCGGGTGCCCCAGAACGGCGGGGTGGGGACCGGGTTGTCGACGGAGACGTCGGAGCGGCCGCCCGGCTCCTCCGGCTCGTCCGCCTGGAGGGCGGGCGTGTCGCGCTTGGCGACGCGGCGCTGCTTGAGCTCGGGCAGGCTGGCGCCGGGGACCCCGCGCTTGACGGCGATGAGGGCGTCCATCAGGCGCAGGCCCTCGAAGGCGTCGCGGGCGTAGCGGACCTCGCCCTCGTAGATCTCGTGGAGGTCCTGCTCGACGTACGCCCTGGTGAGGGCGGCGCCGCCGAGGATCACCGGGTAGTCGGCGGCCAGCTTGCGCTGGTTGAGCTCCTCCAGGTTCTCCTTCATGATCACGGTGGACTTCACGAGCAGGCCGGACATGCCGATGACGTCGGCCTTGTGCTCCTGCGCGGCTTCGAGGATCGCGGAGACCGGCTGCTTGATGCCGATGTTGACGACGTTGTAGCCGTTGTTGGTCAGGATGATGTCGACCAGGTTCTTGCCGATGTCGTGGACGTCGCCGCGGACGGTGGCGAGCACGATGGTGCCCTTGCCCTCGTCGTCGGTCTTCTCCATGTGCGGTTCGAGGTAGGCCACGGCGGTCTTCATGACCTCGGCGGACTGGAGCACGAAGGGCAGCTGCATCTGGCCGGAGCCGAAGAGCTCGCCGACGACCTTCATGCCTTCCAGCAGGGTGTCGTTGACGATGTCGAGGGCGGGGCGGCTCTGGAGGGCCTCGTCCAGGTCGGCGTCCAGGCCGTTCTTCTCGCCGTCGATGATGCGGCGCTGGAGCCGCTCGTCCAGCGGGAGCGCCATGAGCTCCTCGGCGCGGCCCGCCTTGAGGGACTTGGTGTTGACGCCCTCGAAGAGGGCCATGAGCTTCTGGAGCGGGTCGTACCCCTCGGCGCGCCGGTCGTAGATCAGGTCGAGGGCGGTGCCCACCTGCTCGTCGTCGAACCGGGCGATGGGCAGGATCTTCGAGGCGTGGACGATCGCGGAGTCCAGGCCTGCCTTGACGCACTCGTCGAGGAAGACGGAGTTCAGCAGGACGCGGGCGGCCGGGTTGAGGCCGAAGGAGATGTTGGACAGGCCGAGGGTGGTCTGGACGGCCGGGTGGCGGCGCTTCAGCTCGCGGATCGCCTCGATGGTGGCGATGCCGTCCTTGCGGGACTCCTCCTGGCCGGTGCAGATCGTGAAGGTGAGGGTGTCGATGAGGATGTCCGACTCCTGGATCCCCCAGTTCCCCGTCAGGTCCTCGATCAGGCGCTGCGCGATGGCGACCTTGTGCTCGACGGAACGGGCCTGGCCCTCCTCGTCGATGGTCAGCGCGATCAGCGCGGCGCCGTGCTCCTGGGCCAGCCGGGTGACCTTCGCGAAGCGGGACTCCGGGCCGTCACCGTCCTCGTAGTTCACGGAGTTGATGACGGCGCGGCCGCCGAGCTTCTCCAGGCCGGCCTGGATGACGGGAACCTCGGTGGAGTCCAGGACGATCGGCAGGGTGGAGGCCGTGGCGAAGCGGCCCGCGAGCTCCTTCATGTCCGCGACGCCGTCGCGGCCGACGTAGTCGACGCACAGGTCGAGCATGTGCGCGCCCTCGCGGATCTGGTCGCGTGCCATCTCCACGCAGTCGTCCCAGCGGGCCTCCAGCATGGCCTCGCGGAACTTCTTCGAACCGTTGGCGTTGGTGCGCTCGCCGATCGCCATGTACGAGGTGTCCTGGCGGAACGGCACCGTCTGGTAGAGGGAGGACGCGCCGGGCTCGGGGCGCGGGTCGCGGGCGACCGGGCTGAGCGCGCGGACCCGCTCGACGACCTGGCGCAGGTGCTCGGGCGTGGTGC
This sequence comes from Streptomyces sp. NPDC028314, assembly GCF_055565795.1. Lineage (NCBI taxonomy): Bacteria > Bacillati > Actinomycetota > Actinomycetes > Kitasatosporales > Streptomycetaceae > Streptomyces > Streptomyces sp. NPDC028314. The sequence continues at coordinate 164,230 of NZ_JBVHTP010000016.1, read as the reverse complement.
CGCAGCAGCCGCCGACGAGGGAGAGGCCGTATTCGCGGACGAAGGTCTCCTGGGCGTCGGCCAGCTCGCTCGCGGAGAGCGGGTAGTGCGCGCCGTTCTTGCCCAGGACCGGCAGGCCGGCGTTGGGCATGCAGGAGAGCGGGATGCGGGAGTTGCGCGCCAGGTAGCGCAGGTGCTCGCTCATCTCGGCGGGGCCGGTGGCGCAGTTGAGGCCGATCATGTCGATGCCCAGGGGCTCCAGCGCGGTCAGCGCGGCGCCGATCTCCGAGCCGAGCAGCATCGTGCCGGTGGTCTCCACGGTCACGGAGCAGATCAGCGGGACGGAGACGCCGAGCGCCTCCATGGCGCGGCGGGCCCCGATGATGGAGGACTTGGTCTGGAGGAGGTCCTGGGTGGTCTCGACGAGGAGGGCGTCGGCGCCGCCGGTGATCAGGCCCTCGGCGTTGATCTGGTAGGCGTCGCGGATGGTCGCGTAGTCGATGTGGCCGAGCGTGGGAAGCTTGGTGCCGGGGCCCATGGAGCCCAGGACCCAGCGCTGCTGTCCGGTGGCGGCGGTGAACTCGTCGGCGACCTCGCGGGCGATGCGGGCGCCGGACTCCGAGAGCTCGTGGTTGCGCTCGGCGATGTCGTACTCGGCGAGGGCCGCGAAGTTCGCGCCGAAGGTGTTCGTCTCGACGCAGTCGACGCCGGCGGCGAAGTACTCCTGGTGCACGTTGCGCACGATGTCGGGGCGCGTGACGTTCAGGACCTCGTTGCAGCCTTCGAGCTGCTGGAAGTCCTCGAGGCTGGGGTCCTGCGCCTGGAGCATCGTTCCCATGGCTCCGTCGGCGACGACCACTCGGGTGGCGAGCGCCTCTCGGAGGGCATCGGCCCGGGTCTGGGTGTCTGCGGGCGGGTTAGGCAACGAGGCCATGGCTGAGCTCCCTGGGATGCGACGGCTGTCGGCTTTGCACCCCCCCTGTGTCAAGGGTGCACGCGGTCAGGGTAACCGCGTGGCAGCAACCCCGGTGGGGTCGTCCCACGTGGCGGACTGCATTCTGTGCGCGGGGGTCCGGCGGGGGTGTCCTGATCGACGCTGGCCTGAAGTCTTCCCCACCGCATGCACAAGGTCGACATCGACCGATAGTGTTCAGCATTGTCGAACTACGTCAGCAGGAGGCTGCGCGATGGCACGGAACATCCAGTCGCTCGAACGAGCCGCTGCGATGCTGCGGCTCCTGGCGGGCGGCGAACGCCGGCTGGGACTGTCGGACGTGGCCACGTCCCTGGGCCTGGCCAAGGGGACGGCGCACGGGATCCTGCGCACCCTGCAGGCCGAGGGCTTCGTCGAGCAGGATCCGGCCTCGGGCCGCTACCAGCTCGGCGCGGAGCTGCTGCGCCTGGGCAACAGCTACCTGGACGTGCACGAGCTGCGCGCCCGCGCCCTGGTGTGGACGGACGACCTGGCCCGGGCGAGCGGGGAGAGCGTGTACGTGGGCGTGCTCCACAAGAGCGGGGTGCTGATCATGCACCACGTGTTCCGGCCGGACGACAGCCGTCAGGTGCTGGAGGTGGGGGCGATGCAGCCGCTGCACTCCACGGCCCTGGGCAAGGTGCTGTCCGCGTACGACCCGGTCGCGCACACCGAGGCCGTGGAGGTGGAGCGGGAGGCGTTCACGCCCCGCACCGTCACGGACCCCGTCGGCTTCGAGGAGATCCTGGACCTGACCCGGGCCCGGGGCTGGGCCTGCGACGTGGAGGAGACCTGGGAGGGCATCGCCTCGGTGGCGGCGCCGATCCACGACCGGCGCCGGATGCCGGTGGGCGCGGTGGCCGTCGCGGGAGCCGTGGAACGGGTCTGCGGTGAGTCCGGTGAGCCCCGTGCGGCCCTGGTCGCCTCGGTCCGGGACTGCGCCCGGTCGGTTTCGCGCGACCTTGGCGCGGGCCGGTTCTGACCTTGCTTTGACCGCATCCCGGTCGATTCGGGGCGGCATCCCGGTGTATTCCGCCATGTTCCGACCATCGGATGGCTGGATTTGGTTGATCGCACCTAGTGGTAACGATCCGACTCTTTGACCTGGTCAACCCTTGACGCGTTCTTCACCTGGGCGGAAAACTGCCGTTCATCGGTCGGCATTGTCGAACACCTACCGGCAATACGCGTTAGGGTGTGACGAGGCCAAGGACCGGTGCAGCACTCACCGAGTGCGTGGACCACCGGAGGGACCCGGTGTCCGCCCACCCCTGGACGTAAGACAAAGGAGTCGCGGGTGTCCAGCTCCGACATCTTCATCGGCGAGACCATCGGTACCGCCCTGCTCACACTGCTCGGTGGTGGCGTCTGCGCCGCCGTCACGCTGAAGAGCTCCAAGGCCCGCAACGCGGGCTGGCTCGCGATCACCTTCGGCTGGGGTTTCGCCGTACTGATCGCCGCCTACGTCTCCGCGCCGCTCTCCGGCGCCCACCTCAACCCCGCGGTCACCGTCGGCCTCGCGGTCAAGGACGGGGACTGGAGCAACGTCCCGGTCTACTTCGCCGGCCAGCTGCTCGGCGCCATGCTCGGCGCGGTCCTGATGTGGATCACCTACTACGGCCAGTTCCGGGTGCACCTGTCGGACCCGGAGCACATCCGGGACGCCAAGCTCGGCCCGGAGGACCCGCACCCGCACGACGTGGCGGGTCCGGTGCTCGGGATCTTCTCCACCGGTCCGGAGATCCGCAACACCGTCCAGAACCTCGCGACCGAGATAATCGGCACCGCCGTCCTGGTCCTGGCGATCCTCACCCAGGGCCTCCAGGACGACGGCAAGGGTCTCGGCGTCATCGGCGTCCTGATCACCTCCTTCGTGGTCGTCGGCATCGGCCTCTCGCTGGGCGGTCCGACCGGCTACGCCATCAACCCGGTCCGCGACCTCGGCCCGCGCATCGTGCACGCCCTGCTGCCGCTTCCCAACAAGGGCGGCTCGGACTGGGCATACTCCTGGATCCCGGTCGTCGGCCCGCTCGTCGGTGCCGCCGCTGCCGGTGGTCTGTACAACATCGCGTTCGCCTGATCAGCATCGGCACGTATCGCAAGATCCGCACCGCCCACCTGATTCCGCCTACTTAGAGACCTGCCAGGAGCAGCCACCATGACCAGCAGCACCGGCCCCTTCATCGCCGCGATCGACCAGGGCACCACCTCCTCCCGCTGCATCGTCTTCGACCGCGACGGCCGCATCGTCGCCGTCGACCAGAAGGAGCACGAGCAGATCTTCCCGAAGCCGGGCTGGGTCGAGCACGACGCCACCGAGATCTGGACCAACGTCCAGGAGGTCGTCGCCGGGGCCATCGCCAAGGCCGAGATCACCTCGGCCGACGTCAAGGCCGTCGGCATCACCAACCAGCGCGAGACCACCGTCCTGTGGGACAAGAACACCGGCGAGCCGGTGCACAACGCGCTGGTCTGGCAGGACACCCGCACCGACGCCCTCTGCAAGGAGCTCGGCCGCAACGTCGGCCAGGACCGCTTCCGCCGCGAGACGGGCCTGCCCCTCGCGTCGTACTTCGCCGGCCCCAAGGTCCGCTGGCTGCTCGACAACGTCGAGGGCCTGCGCGAGCGCGCCGAGGCCGGCGACATCCTCTTCGGCACCATGGACTCGTGGGTCATCTGGAACCTCACGGGCGGCGCCCAGGGCGGTGTGCACGTCACCGACGTCACCAACGCCTCGCGCACCATGCTGATGAACCTGCACGAGCTGGCCTGGGACGAGCGCATCGCGGAGTCGATGGGCGTCCCGCTCAACGTGCTCCCCGAGATCAAGTCCTCCGCCGAGGTCTACGGCCACGTCAAGGACGGCGTCCTCGCCGGCGTCCCGGTCGCCTCGGCGCTCGGTGACCAGCAGGCCGCGCTGTTCGGCCAGACCTGTTTCGCCGAGGGCGAGGCGAAGTCCACGTACGGCACCGGCACGTTCATGCTGATGAACACCGGCGACAAGATCATCAACTCCTACAGCGGCCTGCTGACCACGGTCGGCTACCAGATCGGCGACCAGAAGCCGGTCTACGCGCTGGAGGGCTCCATCGCCGTCACCGGCTCGCTCGTCCAGTGGATGCGCGACCAGATGGGCCTGATCAAGTCCGCGGCCGAGATCGAGACCCTCGCCTCCTCCGTCGAGGACAACGGCGGCGCCTACTTCGTGCCCGCCTTCTCCGGTCTGTTCGCCCCGTACTGGCGCTCCGACGCCCGCGGTGTGATCGCCGGCCTCACCCGGTACGTCACCAAGGCGCACATCGCCCGTGCCGTCCTGGAGGCCACCGCCTGGCAGACCCGCGAGATCACCGACGCCATGACCAAGGACTCGGGCGTCGAGCTCGCGGCCCTCAAGGTCGACGGCGGCATGACCTCCAACAACCTGCTGATGCAGACGCTCTCGGACTTCCTGGACGCCCCCGTGGTGCGCCCGATGGTCGCCGAGACCACCTGCCTCGGCGCCGCCTACGCCGCCGGCCTGGCCGTCGGCTTCTGGCCCGACACCGACGCCCTGCGCGCCAACTGGCGCCGCGCGGCGGAGTGGACCCCGCGGATGCCCGCCGAGCAGCGGGACCGCGAGTACAAGAGCTGGCTCAAGGCCGTGGAGCGGTCCATGGGCTGGGTCGACGACGAAGACGCCAGCTGACCGCACGGCCGGCGCAATCGACGAGCAAGTAGGAGTCAATCGATATGAGCAGCCCGCAGAGCGTTCCCGCACTGGGCACGCACCCGACCGCCGGTTCGAACGCGAGCCGCGCCGAGACCCGTGAGCAGCTGGCGAAGGCCACGTACGACCTGCTGGTCATCGGCGGTGGAATCCTGGGCACCTCGGTGGCCTGGCACGCCGCGCAGTCGGGTCTGCGGGTCGCCATGGTGGACGCCGGCGACTTCGCCGGCGCCACCTCCTCCGCCTCCTCCAAGCTCGTCCACGGCGGCCTGCGCTACCTGCAGACCGGTGCGGTCAAGCTGGTCGCCGAGAACCACCACGAGCGCCGGGTGCTGGCCAAGGACGTGGCCCCGCACCTGGTCAACCCGCTCACGTTCTACCTCCCGGTGTACAAGGGCGGTCCGGTCGGCGCCGCGAAGCTGGGCGCGGGCGTGTTCGCGTACTCGGCGCTCTCCGCCTTCGGCGACGGCATGGGCAAGGTCATCTCCCCCGCCCGTGCCGCCGCCGACAACCCGGGTCTGAAGACGGACAACCTCAAGGCCGTCGCCGTCTACTACGACCACCAGATGAACGACTCCCGCGTGGCCGTCATGACGGTCCGCGCGGCCGTCGAGTCGGGCGCGGTCGTCCTGAACCACGCCGAGGTCACCGGTCTGCGCACGACGCGCGGCCGGGTCTCCGGCGCCGAGCTCAAGGACCGTCTCGACGGCACCGAGTTCGGGGTCGACGCGCGCGTCGTGCTCAACGCCACCGGCCCGTGGGTGGACCACCTGCGGCGCATGGAAGACAAGCACTCGATGCCGTCGATCCGCCTGTCCAAGGGCGCGCACATCGTGATGAAGCGCAAGTCGCCGTGGAAGGCCGCCATGGCCACCCCGATCGACAAGTACCGCATCACTTTCGCCCTGCCGTGGGAGGACCAGCTGCTCCTGGGCACCACCGACGAGGTGTACGAGGGCGATCCGGCGGACGTGCGCGCCACCGAGGCCGACATCCAGCAGATCCTGGACGAGGCGGCGTTCTCGGTGAAGGACGCGGACCTCGACCGCTCCCTGATGACCTACGCCTTCGCGGGCCTGCGGGTGCTGCCCGGCGGCCCCGGCGGGGTCGAGAAGGCCAAGCGCGAGACGGTGGTCTCCGAGGGCGCGGGCGGCATGCTGTCGGTGGCCGGCGGCAAGTGGACCACGTACCGCCACATCGGCCGCGTGGTGATGGACAAGCTGGCGAAGCTCCCGGGCAGCCCGCTGACCGAGGACATGGAGCCGGTGAAGTCCCTGGTGCGCCGGATCGCGCTGCCCGGCGTCGCCAACCCGAACGCGGTGGCGCACCGGCTGCTGGTGGACCGGGAGCCCGGTACGCGGATGGACCCGCTGACCGCCCGCCACCTCGCCTCGCACTACGGCTCGCTGGCCTTCGACATCGCGCGCCTCGCGAACGAGGACCCGGCGCTCGCCGAGCGCATCCACCCGGACGGTCCGGAGATCTGGGCGCAGGTCGCCTACGCCCGTGACAACGAGTGGGCCGAGACGGTCGACGACGTGCTGCGCCGCCGTACGACGGTGACGGTCCGCGGCCTGGACGACGACTCCGTGCGCACCCGCGTGGAGGAGATGCTGGCCCGCAAGGCATAGCTGCCTCGGCGGGTGGGCAGAGGGGCGGTTCCGAGGGGAACCGCCCCTCTGTCGTGGGCTGTGGTTGGTGTCGTATCAAGGCTTAGGCTGACCCACGTACGCAAGGGAACTTCGGAAGGAGACCTGGGTGATCGAGCTTGAGGGCGTGCCCGAGCTGATCGACCCGGTCATGGTGGCCGCGTTCGAGGGCTGGAACGACGCGGGTGACGCCGCCTCCGGTGCGGTGACGCACCTGGACCGGGAGTGGAAGGGCGAGGTCTTCGCGGCTCTGGACGCCGAGGACTACTACGACTTCCAGGTCAACCGGCCGACGGTGTGGCTGGACAACGGGGTCAGGAAGATCACATGGCCGACGACCCGGCTGTCCGTGGTGCGGATCGGCGGCGCGAAGCCGCGCGACCTGGTGCTGGTGCGGGGCATCGAACCGTCCATGCGCTGGCGGTCGTTCTGCAACGAGATCCTGGGCTTCGCCCATGAACTGGGCGTGGAGATGGTGGTCATCCTGGGCGCCCTCCTCGGGGACACCCCGCACACCCGGCCGGTGCCGGTGAGCGGTGTCACCTCGGACGCCGACCTGGCGCGGACGATGGACCTGGAGGAGACGAAGTACGAGGGCCCGACCGGGATCGTGGGCGTGCTCCAGGAGGCCTGTACGCACGCGGGCGTCCCGGCGGTTTCGCTGTGGGCGGCGGTCCCCCACTACGTCTCCCAGCCGCCCAACCCCAAGGCCACGCTGGCCCTCCTCAACCGGCTGGAGGACCTGATCGACATCCGGATCCCGCTGGGCGAACTGCCGGAGGACGCGCGGGCCTGGCAGCTGGGCGTGGACCAACTGGCCGCCGAGGACAGCGAGGTGGCGGAGTACGTCCAGACGCTGGAGGAGGCCCGGGACACCGCGGACCTGCCGGAGGCCTCGGGGGACGCGATCGCCCGGGAGTTCGAGCGGTACCTGCGGCGCCGGGACCCGTCGGCCGGTCCGACCGCCACCGACCCGGCGGACGGCTCGTACCTGCGGGACACCTCCAGCGGCCTGACGCGTCCGCCGAAGCGGAAGCCCGAGCCGGAGGCGGGGCCCGGACCGGCCGAGGAGCCGCCCGCGGACGCGCCGGACGAGGGCGAGTCCCCCGAGGCGTAGGCGTTCCCCCGCCCCGGGCGGGAACGACCGGTGCCCCCGACCCGGCAGGGTCGGGGGCACCGGTCGTTCGGCGGGGGTGCCTACAGGGCCACGCCCAGCAGGGCGTCCACGGTGCGCGAGACCAGGCCCGGGGCCGACTCGTCGTCGCCGTCCGTGGCGATCTGGAGTTCGACCCAGCGGTCCACGGCGGCCAGGGCCGCCGGGGCGTCCAGGTCGTTCGCCAGAGCCTCGCGGACCTCCTCGACCAGCGTGTCCGCCGCGATGCCGTCCGGGCGGGAGACGGCCGCGCGCCAGCGCTCCAGGCGGGCGACCGCCTCGCTGAGCACCTCGTCCGTCCACTCCCAGTCGGCCCGGTAGTGGTGCGCCAGCAGCGCCAGCCGGATCGCGGCCGGGTCCACGCCGGAGCGGCGCAGCGCGGAGACGAAGACCAGGTTGCCCTTGGACTTCGACATCTTCTCGCCGTGCAGCGCGACCATGCCCGCGTGGACGTACGCCTTGGCCATCGGGAACTCGCCCGTCAGCACCTGCGCGTGCGAGGCACCCATCTCGTGGTGCGGGAAGGCCAGGTCGGAGCCGCCGCCCTGGATGTCGAAGCCCATGCCCAGGTGGTCCAGGGCGATGGCCACGCACTCGATGTGCCAGCCCGGCCGGCCGCGGCCCAGCGAGCCGCCGTCCCAGCTCGGCTCGCCCGGGCGGGCGGCCATCCACAGCATCGGGTCGAGCGGGTTCTTCTTGCCGGGGCGCTCGGGGTCGCCGCCGCGCTCGGCGGACAGCAGCCGCATGGCCTCGGCGTCCAGGTTGGAGACCTGCCCGAAGTGGGCGTCGGACTCCACCGAGAAGTAGGTGTCGCCGTCCAGGTCGTAGGCGGCGCCCGCCTCCCGCAGCCGCTCGACCAGCGGCACGATGCCGGGTATGGCCTCGACGGCGCCGATGTAGTGCCGCGGCGGGAGCATGCGCAGGGCGGTCATGTCCTCGCGGAAGAGAGCCGTCTCCCGCTCGGCGAGCTCGGTCCAGTCCTCGCCGTCACGCAGCGCCCGCTGCAGCAGCGGGTCGTCCACGTCCGTGACGTTCTGGACGTAGTGGACCTGCCGCTTGTTGTCGAGCCACACGCGCTGGACGAGGTCGAACGCGTTGTAGGTCGCCGCGTGACCGATGTGGGTCGCGTCGTACGGAGTGATGCCGCAGACGTAGATACGGGCGACGGGACCGGGGTCGAGGGTGATCGTCCCCTGGGTCGCGGTGTCGTGGATCTGGAGGTCGCGGCCCTTGCCAGGAAGGGCGGGGACCTCAGAAGCGGGCCAGGCATGCATGCATCGAGACTAACCGGACGGGTGTTCCGGAAACGAACCGGACCTGCACTGTTGGCTTGATCAGCGCTCTTGCGGTCCGGCCGGTTCTGTGCGTGCGCGGCTGCCCCGCCCCGCCCGGCTCAGACCGGCGGCCAGGGGATCGCGGGCCACTGCCCGGACGGCTTCGGGTGCGTCCCGGTGCGCAGCAGGAGGGCCACACGGCCCCGTACGGCGTCCAGCTCCGCGGCCGTGATCAGATCGGCCAGCCGGGTGGCGAGCGGGCCTCCGTCGGCCAGCTGGGCCGCCAGGGAGGCGAGGACCGACCGGGCCTCGTCCGTCAGCGGCTCCCCCGCCCACCCCCAGAGCAGGGTGCGCAGCTTGTCCTCGGTGTGGAAGGTCACCCCGTGGTCGATGCCGTAGAGCCGCCCGTCGGGGGCGGGCAGCAGGTGGCCGCCCTTGCGGTCGCCGTTGTTGATCACGGTGTCGAGGACGGCGAGCCGGCGCAGCCTGGGGTCGTCGGCGTGGACGAGCAGGGCGGTGCGGCCCTCCCCGACCTCGGCGAAGGCGACCGGCTTCCAGCCCTCCCCCGCCTCCTCGCCCTCGACGAGCGCGAGCAGCTCGGCCTCCGGCGATTCTCCGGCGTCGATCCAGTGCTGGACCATGCCCTCTCCGTACGGGCCGTCGCGCAGCACCGTGGCGGGTACGAGCCCCCAGCCCGTGGCCTCGGAGACCAGGTAGGCGGCGCGTTCGCGCTGGGCGAGGTTGCCGTCGGGGAAGTCCCACAGCGGCCGCTCGCCCTTGACCGGCTTGTAGACGCAGTCGGCGCTCTCGCCCTCGTGCGTCACCGTGCAGAGCAGCACGGCGTTGGAGGCCTCGGCGATCCGGCCGCGGACGGTGAGCTCACCCCGTGTGAGCAGCTCTTCGATCGGGGTCACGGCGGTCACGCCTGGCGCCGGTAGCCGTTCTGGCGGGGACACACGTGTCCTTCGGGGTCGAGTGGCAGGCTGCACAGCGGGCACGGCGGCCGGCCGGCGTTGACCACGTCCAGGGCCCGCTTGGCGAAGGCCCGGGCCTGGGCTCCGGAGAGGCGCACGCGGAGCATCGGCGGGCCGTTCTCCTCGTCCTGGAGCAGGCGTTCCTCCGCCTCGGCTAGATCCTCGTCCGAGTCGGCGTCGAGTTCGACGAGAGCCTGGGCCTCGACGATCATCCGCTGCTCCTCGCCGTCCCAGGCGAGCGCCATGGTGCCGACGCGGAACTCCTCCTCGACCGGGACGTCGAGGGGTGCGGTGTCGGCGGCCTCGGTGGAGGCGACTACGGGCACGGGCGCGTTGCCGCCGGTGCGCCGTACGACCTCGTCCAGCAGCTCGTCCATCCGCTCGGCCAGCGCCGCGACCTGCGTCTTCTCCAGGGAGACGCTGGTGACCCGGGGGCCCGCGGAGGCCTGCAGGAAGAACGTACGGCGTCCAGGCAGACCGACCGTACCGGCCACGAAGCGGTCCGGCGGGTCGTAAAGGAACACCTGACGGGGCACGTCCAGTCTCCAAGTCTCGGCAGCGGGGTGAGGGGCGGTGCTGTGCACTTGTGTTGGCCCGTCCACCCTACTGCGCCGTTCGATCAGGCCGCGCCCGCGCCGCCGCCCACGACGGCGTTCCCACCGGCTTCGGGGTCTTCGGGGGCCTCGGGGGATTTGCGGGGGATGAGCGAGCCGAAGTCGCCGGTGTCGCCGAGCCGGAACAGGAACGGCCGGGTCGGGGTGTAGCGGATCGCGGTGACCGAGCACGGGTCGACGTGGACGCGCTGGAAGAGGTCGAGGTGCATCCCGAGGGCGTCAGCGACAAGGGACTTGATGATGTCCCCGTGCGAGCACATGAGGAAGACGGCGTCGCTGCCGTGCTCTTCCTCCACCCGCGCGTCCCACTCGCGTACGGCGTCCACGGCGCGGGCCTGCATGGCGCGCATGGACTCGCCGCCGGGGAAGGCGGCGGCCGAGGGGTGCTGCTGGACGATCTTCATCAGTGGTTCGTCGGAGAGTTCGGAGAGTTTGCGGCCGGACCAGTCGCCGTAGTGGCACTCCCCGATCCGGTCGTCGGTGTGCAGCGTCAGCCCGGGCCGGGCCGCGAGCAGCGGGGCCAGGGTCTCCTGGCAGCGCTGGAGGGGGCTGCTGACGGCTGTGGCGATGGGGACGCCGGCGAGCCGTCCGGGCAGCGCGGCGGCCTGTTCGGCGCCGCGTTCGTCGAGGGCCACTCCCGGGGTCCATCCGGCGAGCAAGCCTGCGGTGTTGGCGGTGGACCGCCCGTGTCGTACGAGGATCAGCGTGGCCATGGAGCCACCCTATGCCGTGCCCCTGGTGTGCGGGCGGGGCGTGGGCAGGGAAGAATGCCCCGCGTGATTGTCGACTGCGCGATGTACCGGGACGGCCGCCGCTCCGAGGCTCCGGAGGACTTCTCCGATGCCCTGGACGAGGCGCGGGCCTCCGGGGACGCGTTCGTCTGGGTCGGCATGCACGAACCGACGGAGAAGGAATTCGAGCACGTCAGTGCGGAGTTCGGGCTGCATCCGCTGGCGGTGGAGGACGCGCTGAGCGCGCACCAGCGGCCGAAGCTGGAGGTGTACGACGACTCGCTCTTCGTCGTCCTCAAGCCGGTGGAGTACGACGAGGCCACGGACACGGTGAGCGCGGGCGAGCTGATGGTCTTCATCGGGGACTCGTTCGTGGTCACGGTGCGGCACGGCGAGGGGGCCGCGCTGGCCGCCGTACGCCGCCGGCTGGAGCAGGAGCCCGACGTGCTCAAGCACGGCCCGACGGCGGTGCTGTACGCGGTGTCCGACGCGGTGGTGGACCACTACATCGAGGTGGCCGCCGAGCTCCAGGCGGACCTGGAGGAGCTGGAGGCGGACGTCTTCGCCCCGAACGCCACGGACACGAAGAACACCGCCGCCCGGATCTACGGCTTCAAGCGGCAGGTGCTGGAGTTCCGCCGCTCGACCAGTCCGCTGCTCCAGCCGATGGACCGGCTGGCCTTCGGGAGCGTGCCGTTCGTGCACGAGCACGCCCAGCCGTTCTTCCGCGATGTCGCCGACCACCTGACCAAGGCGAACGAGTACATCGAGGGCCTGGACCGGCTGCTGTCGGACGCCCTGGCGGCGCATCTGGCGCAGATGGGCGTCCGGCAGAACGACGACATGCGCAAGATCTCCGCCTGGGCGGCGATGGCGGCCGTACCGACGATGGTCGCCGGGATCTACGGGATGAACTTCGACCACATGTGGGAGCTGCGGCAGAGTTGGGGCTACCCGGCGGTGCTGGTGGTCATGGCGGGCCTGTGCCTCGGTCTGCACCGGATGTTCAAGCGCCGCGGCTGGCTGTAGCGCCGCCCGGTCCGGACGGGCGGCCCGGGCGGGCCCGGACGGCGGTCAGGCGAATTCGGGGGTGGTGACCGGTGCGCCGCCCAGCGCGTCGCGCCGTTCGGGCGTGCGCAGGGCGACCATGCGGTGCCAGCCGCTGAAGCGCTCGTACGCGTGCATCGCGCGGATGCCGGCGGCGAGCGCGGCTGCCTTGGGCGCGGGCCAGTCCAGCAGCCGCCCCATGTGGGCCATGACGGCGAGGCTCACGTCCCGGTAGACGCCGATCTCGGCGAGCGCGCTGGTGCGCAGGGTCCGGTGGATGGTCCGGCCGTGGCCCCGGCGGGCCAGGCGCAGGAGTTCCTCGTGGCAGTAGGCGAGGTGGTTGTCCTCGTCGTGGCTGATCATGCGGATGGCCCTGCCGAGTTCGGGGTGGTCCCCGAAGCACTTGACCAGCATGACCATCTGGTCGGCGGCGCGCTGTTCGGTGACCCGGCTGTGCGCGAGGTAGACGACGATGTCCTCCTCGGTCAGCGGTTCGTCGCGGCGCAGCTTGTCGTGCGCGAGGCCGATGCCGCGCCGCTCCAGCAGCATCGTGTAGTCGGTCTCGGGCGGGACGGGCACGGCGGGCAGGCCGCGCTTGCGGAGCAGGGCCTGGAAGATCCGGCCGTGCTTGTCCTCGTCGGCGCCGTGCCGGGTGATCTTGGGCGCGAGATCGCGCATCCCGGGCGGGACGAGGGCGGCGATCCGGGCGTTCTCCCAGCCGCCCTGTGACTCCCCGCTGGCGGCGATGGAGCAGAACAGCTGGAAGGAGTCGTCGTGGTCGACGATCTCCTGGAACAGGCTGCGGGCAGAGAGCATGTACCGAGTCAAATGGGGATGTGCCGGTCAGGCAACCGATACGTCGCGCGACTCGGCCGAATGAACGAAACGAAGGCGGCGGCCCCAGGGCGTAACCCCGGGACCGCCGCACGCGTTGTTGGCTGTGTCGGCCGTGGCGGGGAAGACCCCCCGAGCCCCCACCACGGCCGCAGGCTTCAGGGCCCTCCGCCTTCGCGCGTCTTCAGGCGTCTTCAGGCGAGGCCCGCCAGTTCCAGGGCTTCCGTGCCGGCGCGCAGGGCCGTGAGCCGCTCGTCCAGGGTGAATCCGGCCGGGGCCAGCGTCAGCGTCGTGACCCCGGCCTCCGCGTAGGCCCGCATCCCGTCCGCGATCCGCTCCACCGAGCCCAGCAGGGTGGTCGAGTCGATCAGCGAGTGCGGCACTGCGGCGGCCGCGCCCGTCTTGTCGCCGCCGAGGTACTTCTCCTGGATCTCGGCGGCTTCCTTCTCGTAGCCCATGCGCTGGGCCAGCTGGTTGTAGAAGTTCTGCTTCGGGCTGCCCATGCCGCCGACGTACAGGGCGGTGTACGGGCGGAACATGTCCGCCAGGGCGTTCACGTCCTCACCGATGGCCAGGGGCACGGTCGGGCAGACGTCGAAGCCGTCCATCGTCAGGCCGGCCTTCTCGCGGCCCGCGCGGATGTGCCGCAGCGCGGTCTCCTCCAGGTGCTCGGCCGCCGGGAAGATCAGCAGGGCGCCGTCGGCGATCTCGCCGGTCTGCTCCAGGTTCTTCGGCCCGATGGCGGCGATGTAGAGCGGGATGTGCTCGCGCTCCGGGTGCACGGTGAGCTTGATCGGCTTGCCGGGGCCGCCGGGCAGCGGAAGGGTCCAGTGCTGACCCTCGTACGAGAGCCGCTCGCGGCTCATGGCCTTGCGGACGATCTCGACGTACTCGCGGGTCCGGGCGAGCGGCTTGTCGAACTTCACGCCGTACCAGCCCTCGGAGACCTGCGGTCCGGAGACGCCGAGGCCGAGGCGGAAGCGGCCCTTGGTGAGCGAGTCCAGGGTGGCGGCGGTCATGGCCGTCATGGCCGGCTGGCGGGCCGGGATCTGGAAGATGGCCGAGCCGACATCGATCCGCTCGGTCTGGGCCGCGACCCAGGCCAGCACCGTGGCCGCGTCGGATCCGTAGGCCTCGGCCGCCCAGCAGACGTCGTACCCGAGGCGGTCGGCCTCCTGGGCGACGGCGAGGTTGTCGGCGTCCATGCCCGCACCCCAGTAACCGAGATTGATGCCGAGCCGCATGTGTCGTCCCCTTACCGGTTTACCGATCAGTAACGTAGGTCTGCGGGGGACTGTAGCGCGCCCCGGTCCCCCGCGTCAGTGCCCCAGTAGTCTCAGCGCTCATGGAGCAGAGGCATCTCGGCCGCACCGGACTGCGCGTCTCCCGGATCGGCCTCGGCACCTTGACCTGGGGACGGTCCGCGGAGGGACCGGACGAGGCGGGCGCCGCCGAGCAGTTGAAGACCTTCTGGGAGGCGGGCGGCACGCTCGTCGACACCGCGGACGTGTACGGGGGCGGGGAGGCGGAGTACCTCCTCGGGCAGCTGATCGACGGGCTGGTACCGCGGCGGGACCTGGTGATCGCGACCAAGTCGGGCTCGGTCCGGGATCCGGACCGGCGCTCCGACTGCTCGCGGGGCCACCTGCTGGACGCCCTCGACGACTCGCTCGGCCGCCTCGGGACCGACTACGTGGACCTGTGGCAGGTGCACGCCTTCGACCCGGCGACCCCGCTGGAGGAGACCCTGCAGGCCCTGGACCTGGCCGTCAGCAGCGGCCGCGCGCGGTACGCGGGGGTGGCCGGGTTCAGCGGCTGGCAGCTGGCGAAGGCGGCGACCTGGCAGCTCGCGGCGCCGGGACTGCGGACCCGGCTGGCGTCGACCCAGATGGAGTACTCCCTCCTCCAGCGGGGCGTGGAGCGGGAGGTGCTGCCGGCGGCGCTGGACCTGGGCGTCGGCCTGCTGCCTTCCTCGCCGCTGGGCCGGGGGGTGCTGACGGGCAAGTACCGGGAGGGCGTCCCGGCCGGCTCCCGGGCGGCGTCGGAGACCCTGGCCGCCTTCGTGGACCCGTACCTGGACGATGCGGCCGGGCGGATCGTGGACGCGGTGGTGACGGCCGCCCGGGGGCTGGCGGTGACCCCGCTCGAAGTGGCGCTGGCGTGGATCCGGGACCGGCCGGGGGTGGTCGCGCCGATCGTCGGCGCGCGGACGTCGGCGCAGCTCGGGGCGGCGCTGTCGGTGGAGGCCCTTAGTCTTCCGGAGGAGATCTGCCAGGCGCTGGACGATGTTTCGGCGCCCGTGCACCGCTACCCCGATCAGGACTGGAGCACGCTGTGAGTACGGACCGCCATGCCGCCGAGCCCGCTGCCGCGGATGAACTGGCCGCCCCCGGCCCGGAGGGCAAGGCCGCGGACGGCTCCGTCGGCTCCCCTGAGCCGGCTGAGGGGGCGGTGCCGGACGGTGCCGGTACCGGTTCGGATGCCGGTACGGGGAGTGCAGTTGACGCCGGTACCGAGGCCGGCTCCGAGGCCGATTCCGTCGGCGTCGAAGACCTTGCCGAGCCCGATTCGGAGCCGGACGCCGATGCCGACACCGATGCCGACGAGACCGGGGCCGAGACCGGGGCCGGCGGCCCGGAGGACGAGTCGGGGGCCGAGTCGGACGACCCCGTGACCGATGGCGAAGGCGGGGCCGCGGAGGGGGCCGCGGCTGCGGGCGACGGGGACGCCGCCGCGCCCGTGCTCAGCGAAGCGGCGGCGGAACTGGCCGCGCAGAAGGTCGAGCGGGAGCGGATCGCCCGGCGGAAGGCCGAGCGGGAGGCCCCGATCGAGGCCGGGGCGAAGCTCCAGGGGAAGGCCGCCGATCTGCTGGCCGCCGTACGGGCCGTGGAGAGCGGCGCCGAGCCCTCCCCCGTGTACTTCGACGACGCCCCGGCCGCGCCGCGCCCGGCTCCGGCCGCCGCCGCTCCCCCGCAGCCCCGCACCCCGGCGCCCGCCCCCGCGGCCGCCGTCGGCGACGTGGACGCCGTACGGGCCGTGCTGGCCCGCGGTGGCGCTCCCGAGGCCCTGGCGGTGCAGGCCGCCACCGCGCTCGGTGAGGGCGCCGCCGAGCAGCTCACCGAGGACCCCTGGCGGCTGCTCGCGGTGGCCGGTGTCCGCCCGGCCCAGGCCGACGGCTTCGCCCGGGCCCTGCTCGGTCCGCAGGCGGGCCCCGCCGACGAGCGCCGCAGCGCCGCCCTGGTCGGCTGGCTGCTCGCCCAGGCCGCCCTCAAGGGACACACCGCCCTGGAGGCCCCGGTCCTGGAGAAGGCCCTGTCCCAGTACGGAGTGCCCGACCCCGGCCAGGCCCTGGAGGTGGCCATCGGCGACGGCTCGGTGCTGGTGTTCCACGAACTGCTCGGCCCGCCCGTGGCCGAGGACGAGGAGCAGCCCGTCCGGGTCCTCGTGGGCCTGGAGGGCTGCGCGCTGGCCGAGGAGAGCCTGGCCGACGGGCTGGCCCGGCTCGCCAACACCTTCGGCGGCGCCGCCGACTGGGACAAGGCCGCCACCGGTCCGGGCGCCGAGCTGATCCGGGCCGCCGCAGGCCACGGCCTCGTCACGCACACCGGCGGCGAGGCGGCCCGCGCCGAACCGCTGGCCCTGCTCGCTGCCGCCCGGGAGTTCGGCCTGCGGGCCTGCCTGGCCGCCCACGCGCCGCACGAGGGCGCCGTCACCGTGGCGGGCCTGCTCGCCGGGACCGAGGGCCCCGGGCGGGACGCCGACGGGCAGTTCGCACTGGACCTGCTCATCGTCCTGGACGCTCCGCAGCTGGACGTGGAGACCGCGGCCGCGCTGGTGGAGTCGGTGCCCGACGGCGCCCGGCTCGTGCTGTCCGGGGACCCCGGCGTGCTCGGGTCGGCCGGGCCCGGGCGGGTGTTCGCCGATGTGCTGGCCGCCCGCGCCTTCCCCCAGCTGGTCTCCCGCACCCCCGACCCCGGGCCCATCGGCGAGCTGGTCTCGGGGGTCGGGATCGGGGAGCTGAACCAGGTCGACGCCCCCGGCAAGGAGGTCGTCATCGTCCCGGTGCGCGACGCCGGGGAAGCGGTGCACCGCACCGTCCAGCTGGTGGCGGAATCGGTGCCGCGCGCCTTCGGCATCCCGGCGGACGGCGTGCAGGTGATCACCCCGGGCCACGGCGGCTCGGCGGGCACCCGGGCGCTGAACGCCGCCCTCAAGGAGCGGCTGAACCCGGGCCCCGGCCGGTTCGGCGGCTTCGACCCCGGCGACCGGGTCGTCCACGTGCCCTCGCCCGGGCGGGCACTGCCGGCCCGGGTGGTGTCGGCCGATGGGCAGGGGCTGCACCTGGACGCCGAGGGCGTACGGGTGGTCGTGGCGAAGGACCGGGTGGAATCGCAGGTGCGGCACGGCTGGGCGGTGACCGCGCACCAGGCCGTCGGCGCGCGCTGGCCGGCGGTGGTCGTCGTCCTGCCGGGTGACGCGGCGGAGGCCCTGTCCCGGGACTGGGTGTACACGGCGTTCGGCCGGGCCGAGCGGCACCTGTCCGTGGTGCACGGCGTTGACCAGGCGCTGCCCCGCGCGGTGGCCGAGGTGCTGCCGAAGCCGCGCACGACCCGCCTGACCGGCCTGCTGGGAACCCTGGTGGCCGCGGCCCAGGCCCGCCCGGAGTAACAGCCGGGTGTACGCAAGCGCGCCCCCGCCCGGGACCGGGCGGGGGCGCGGTGCGTGGCGGGACCCGGGGGTCAGGCCGGGGTCAGCCCGGGCTCGGTGGCCTCGTCCGTCTCGTCCTCGAAGTCTTCGGGGTCCTCCTCCTCGGGGTCCTCGTCGAAGACGGAGCTCACGTCGAAGCGGTGCAGCACGTCCTGCGGGTCCGTGTGCCCGAAGGGCGCGTCGAGCCACTCCCCCGGTTCGGCCACCTCCTCCGCGGCGGCCAGCCAGAGGGTGGAGTCGCCCTCCTCCAGGCCGAACTCCTTGTAGCGGGAGGCGATCTCGTCGGGCTCGTACTCCCCGAAGAGCACGCCCAGCGCACCGGCGGTGCCGCCGTCGTTGACCAGCTCTGCCTCCGGGTCGTGCGCGGCGACGCGGTCGGCCTGGGCGATCAGGCGCTGTGGTTCGACGACGGCGTAGTCGCGGCGGATGAGCACGCTGAAAGCGGCGGGCTCGGCGGGGCCGGTGTACGGGACACCGTCCTCGGGAGTGGGGATCTCGAAGGGGGTGACCTCGTCGTAGCGGTCGTAGAGGAGTTCGTCGTACTCCTCGGCCGCGGCGGCGAGTTCGTTGAAGGCGGCGTAGACGGCCGGATCCTCGTCCCCGATCCTGCTCTCGACCGCGGCGAGGTGACGGTCGAGCGCGGCCTTGACCGCCTCGGCGGCGGCGCGTACCTCGGCAACAGTGGGCAGAGCGGCATCAGACATAGTGCAGACGCTATCCGTAGCGGGCCTCTGCCCGCACAATAGATGCGATGCCGGAATACGAATTTGTCGACGTGTACGTGCCCCGCGGGGTCCCTCGCCAGGAGGCCACCCGCCTGTTGACCGACCATGCCGAGTACGGGCACTGGGAACTGGACCGGCTGACGCTGCACCGGGACGGCAGCCGCCGCGTGCGACTGCGCCGCCGGATCATCCGTCAGGTCCGCGCCACGTGGTGACGCGGGTCCCGGAGGCGGGACCCGCGTCGTGAGTGCCCGTCAGGCGGCGTTGCGGGCGCGCCGGTAGAGCACGGCTCCGGCCAGCAGCAGGCCGCCGGCGAGCGGGACTCCGGCGGTCAGTACGTCACCGGAGCCGGTGGCGGCGAGCCCTGCCCCCTGGCCGGGGGAAGCGGGGGTACCGGTGCCCTGGCCGGGCGAGACGGGAGTGCCGGGCTGTCCCGGGTTGCCCGGCTGGCCGGGCGTGCCGGGTGTACCCGGATTGCCAGGGGTCCCGGGGTTGCCCGGCTGACCGGGCGTCCCGGGGTTGCCGGGCGTACCCGGGTTGCCCGGCTGGCCAGGCGTGCCGGGGTTGCCGGGGTTGCCGGGGTTGCCGGGGTTGCCGGGCTGACCAGGCGTACCCGGGTTGCCGGGGGTTCCCGGGTTGCCCGGCTGACCAGGCGTGCCGGGATTGCCAGGGGTCCCCGGGTTTCCAGGCGTACCGGGGTTCCCCGGGTGGCCCGGAGTGCCGGGGTTCCCGGGGTGGCCCGGGTGACCCGGAGTGCCGGGGTTCCCGGGGTGGCCCGGGTGGCCGGGCGTACCGGGGTTCCCCGGGTGGCCGGGGTGCTCGTCCTCGTCGCACGGCTCGTCGGGCTCTTCGGGGTGGCCCGGGTGGCCGGGGTTTCCGGGATGGCCGGGGTTTCCGGGGTGACCCGGCTTCCCCGGCTTGCCGAGGTTGGCGCAGTGGTTTCCGAAGGCCGGATTCAGGCCTCCCACCACCGTCACGGTGTTCCCGCAGGCGTTCACCGGCGCGTCCACGGGCGCCTGCACGTTGTTCCCGGACAACAGGCCCGGGGAATTGGCGGCATGGCCGGAGGCTCCGGAGTCCGCCTGGGCGACTCCTCCGCCCAGTGCGAGAACACCCCCCGCGGCCGCCATGGTGATCAGGGTCTTCCTGGTGACCTGTACTGCCGGTCGTCGCATCTGTACTCGTCCCCTGTTGTGCACGTTTCGGGCGGCGTGGCCCGGTGGCCCGGCCGTGCCGGCTCCCCCGCCTGGCACGCCGAGATGTCGGAAGCCGGGCCGCCCGTGAGAGAGGAAACGGCCCGGAAAGCCCGGCAGCCCCGGAGCGCTGGAAAGCGCTCCGGGGCCCAGGACTTCAGATACGTCAGGCGTTGACGCAGGTGTTGCCGAAGGCCGGGTTCAGCAGGCCGATGACGTTCACGGTGTTACCGCAGACGTTGACCGGGATGTGGACCGGAACCTGGACGACGTTGCCGGACAGGACACCGGGGGAGCCGATGGCCGCACCCTGGGCACCCGCGTC
Organism: Streptomyces sp. NPDC028314; assembly: GCF_055565795.1. Taxonomy (NCBI): domain Bacteria; kingdom Bacillati; phylum Actinomycetota; class Actinomycetes; order Kitasatosporales; family Streptomycetaceae; genus Streptomyces; species Streptomyces sp. NPDC028314. The sequence continues at coordinate 144,346 of NZ_JBVHTP010000016.1, read as the reverse complement.
GGCGACAGCCAGGCCCGCACCCGCGAGAACCAGACCACCGGTAGCAGCCGCAGCGGCGACAACCTTCTTGAGCATTGTTCCTCCTAGTAGGCAATTGCGGTCCCAGCCGCGGACCGCACCACCTGTAACGAGGAGGGTTCACCAGGGCTACGAGCGTATGAGCGCATTCACTCTTCTCAGTGGAATCCGCACACCTTCCCGATTCCCGCGCGTTAGGCGTTGTCGATGAATCGGTCGAGCACGCGGACGCCGAACTTCAGCCCGTCCACCGGCACCCGTTCGTCCACGCCGTGGAACATCCCGGCGAAGTCCAGCTCCGGCGGCAGCTGGAGCGGGGCGAAGCCGAAGCAGCGGATTCCGAGGTCGTCGAAGGACTTGGCGTCCGTGCCGCCCGACAGCATGTACGGGACGGCCCGCGCGATCGGGTCCTCCGCCTTCAGGGCGCCCTGCATGGCGTCGACGAGCTTGCCGTCGAAGTCCGTCTCCAGGGCCTTGTCGCCGTGCACGTCCTCCCGCTTCACGCGCGGGCCGAGGATCCGGTCGAGGTCCGCGAAGAACTCGTCCTCGTAGCCCGGCAGGAAGCGGCCGTCGACGTGCGCCGTGGCCTGGCCGGGGATGACGTTGACCTTGTAGCCGGCGCCCAGCATCGTCGGGGCGGCCGAGTTGCGCAGGGTGGCGCCGACCATCTTGGCGATGCCGCCGAGCTTGGCGAGCGTCGCGTCCATGTTGTCGGGGTCGAGCGGGGTTCCGAGCGCGTCCGAGAGCTCGTCGAGGAAGGACCGTACGGTCTTCGTCACGCGCACCGGCCACTGGTGGCGGCCGAGCCGCCCGACGGCCTCGCACAGCTCGGTGATCGCGTTGTCGTTGTTGGTCATCGACCCGTGGCCCGCGGTGCCCTCCACCGTGAGCCGCATCCAGTGCATGCCCTTCTGGGCGGTCTCCACCAGGTAGAGCCGCAGGTTCTCGTTGACGGTGAACGAGAAGCCGCCCACCTCGCCGATCGCCTCGGTGACGCCCTCGAAGAGCCCGGGGTGCTTGTCGACGAGGTGCCGCGCCCCGTAGACGCCGCCCGCCTCCTCGTCGGCGAGGAAGGCCAGCACGATGTCCCGCGGGGGCTTGCGTCCGCTGCGCATCCGGTCGCGTACGACGGCCAGCGTCATCGCGTCCATGTCCTTCATGTCGACCGCGCCGCGCCCCCACAGGCACCCGTCGGCGATCTCTCCGGCGAAGGGGTCGTAGGTCCAGTCGGCGGCATTGGCCGGGACCACGTCGGTGTGCCCGTGGATCAGCAGCGCGGGCCGCGACGGGTCCTCGCCCTCGATCCGCGCGACGGTCGAGGCCCGGCCCTTGTGGGACTCGAAGATCTGCGGCTCCAGCCCGACCTCGGCCAGCTTCTCCGCGACCCACTCGGCCGCCTTGCGCTCGCCGGGGCCCGAGTGGTCCCCGTAGTTGCTGGTGTCGATCCGGATGAGGTCCCGGCAGAGGTCGACGACCTCGTCCTCGCCGGAGACGGTCCTGCCCGCGCTCGACTCGCTCACGCTGCTTCCTCCCACTGATCAGTACCGACTGCCTCCCCCATCCTCCCGCTCCGGGCCGCCGTCCCCAAGGGCGATCCCCGGTCACCGGGGGGTGTGATCGAGGACCCCGGAATGTTTGGTAATGTTTTCCACGTCGGAACGGCCCGCGAGGGACGCGAGACAGACACCTTGTCCGGGTGGCGGAATGGCAGACGCGCTAGCTTGAGGTGCTAGTGCCCTTTATCGGGCGTGGGGGTTCAAGTCCCCCCTCGGACACCACGGTCCATGGACCAGAGAGAGCCGGTCGAAGCGGAAACGCTTCGGTCGGCTCTTTCGTTCGTCCCGGAGCATTCGTGCCGGAAGAAGCGCTTCGGGCCCCCTGCGGATCGCAGGGGGCCCGAAGCGTGTGCGGGGCGGATCAGCCGCGGCCTGCCACGTGCAGGGGCCGGGAGGCGCCGAGGGCGGCGGCGGTCTGCGGGACCAGCAGGGCGAGCAGGACGATCAGCGGGAGCGTCCAGGTGTGGGAGGCGTCGTGGATCGCGCCCAGGACGGCCGGACCGGTGGCGGCGAGGGTGTAGCCGAGGCACTGGGCCATGCTGGAGAGCTGGGCCGTGTGCCGGGCGTCGGGGGCCCGGTGCAGGATGAACAGCAGCGCGAGGCTGATGGCCACGCCCTGGCCCAGGCCCAGCAGGACCATCCAGAGGTAGGCGCCGGCGACCGGGGCGATGAGAAGGCCGGTGAAGGCGAGCGCGCACAGCACGGCACCGAGGACCGCCAGGGTTCCCGAGCCGATCTTGCGGCCGGCCACCACCGGGGCCAGGAAGGACCCGGTGATGCCGAGCAGCGAGGAGAAGGAGAGCATCCAGCCGGCGCTGGCCGGGCTCATCCCGGCGTCCCCGAGCAGGGTGGGCAGCCAGGCCGCGGCGGCGTAGTAGCCGAGGGACTGCAGGCCCATGTATCCGGTGACCTGCCAGGCCAGCGGGGAGCGCCACAGGCCGCATACGGGGTGGGCGGCGGTGCGGGCGGCCGCCGCGCCGGTACGGGTGCGGGTGCGGGCCTGCGGGAGCCAGACGAGGAGCGCGGCCAGGGCGAGGGCGCCCCAGCAGGCGAGGGTGGCCTGCCAGGTCATGCCGCCGGCCTGCTGGACGGGCAGGGTGATGCCCGCGGCGAGGGCGGCGCCGCCGAAGAGGGACATGGAGTAGAGGCCGGTCATCAGGCCGGTGCGGGTCGGGAAGTCACGCTTGATCAGGCCGGGGAGCAGCACGTTGGCGACGGCTATGCCCGCGCCGATGACGACGGTTCCGGCGAAGAGGGCGGTTACGGAGTCCAGCATGCGCAGGGCCGTGCCCGTGCAGACCAGCGCCATGGTGCCGAGCAGGGCGCGTTCGGTCCCGAACCGGCGGCCCAGCCCGGGTGCGACGGGCGCGAGCAGGCCGAAGCAGAGCAGCGGCAGTGCGGTGAGCAGGCTGACCGCCGTGGAGGACATGCCGCTGTCGAGGCGGATGGTGTCGGCCAGGGGTGAGACCGCGACCAGGGCGGGCCGGAGGTTGAGCGCCAGCAGGATCACCCCGGCGGCGAGGTAGAGGGCCCGGCGGCCCCCGGTGCCCGCCGCGGGGGTCGCGGGTGGCGGCGCGGTGGGCGCGGGGCTCTCGGCCCGGTCGGCGTGGGCGGTGCCGCTGTCATGCACGGGGTGCTCCTGGAGTGTGCTGTTCCTCCGGCTGCCGCCCGGTCAGGGCGGCCACGCCTTCGGCGAGATGTGCGGACACCGCCGCCTCGGCGGCGTCGGGGTCCTGGGCCTCGATGGCGTCGGCGATCGCCTGGTGCTCATCGAGCTGGTGGCGTACGGAATCGGGGACGGGGGCGCTGACGACCGACTGGACGCTGGAGCGCAGGGCGCTGCTGAAGTGCTCGTAGAGGTCGGCCAGCACGCTGTTGTGGGCGGCGGCGACGACGGCACGGTGGAAGGCGAGGTCGGCGTCGATGAAGGCGGGCACGTCCCCGCTCTCCCAGCGGCGGGTGCGCTCGGCCATGGCCCCGCGCAGGGCGGCGAGGTCTTCGGGGGTGCGGCGCAGCGCGGCGCGGCGGGCCGCTTCCCGCTCCAGCGCGGAGCGGACCTCGTAGGCCTCCAGCTCCCCGGAGCGGCGCAGCCTGCGCTGGACGGCGGCGCCGAGGTCGCTGCTGGCGCGGACGTAGGTGCCGTCGCCGCGCAGGGGTTCGAGCAGGCCGGTGTGGACGAGGGCGCGGACGGCCTCGCGGACGGTGTTGCGGCCCACGCCGAGCTGCTCGACGAGCACGGGCTCGGCCGGGATCCGGGTGCCGACCTCCCACTCGCCGTCGGCGATCAGGGTCTCCAGCTGGGTGATGACCTGGTCGACGAGGGTGGTGCGGGAGGTGTTGCTCAGGGGCACGGTCCGGTCCTTTCGTTCCATCACGGCGAGGGGAACATGGGGACATGGGAACATCCCATGTTTGAAGATGCAAGCCGCCGCGGGGTCCTCTCGTGACGCACGAGGCCCCCCGCGCCCGGATCGGTCTCCGGGTGCGGGGGGCCTCGTGGCGGGCGGGGTGCGTCAGCGGCGGGCGGCCGCGAGTTCCGCGACGCGGCGGCGGACCAGGAACCAGCCGCCGACCAGGGCTGCGGCGATCACCGGGACGAACAGCACCGTGGTGCGCCCGACGCCGCCGTCGCACCACATCAGGACCAGCACGGTGGCGAGGAACACCAGCGTGACGATCTGGGTGTACGGGGCCCAGGGCAGGCGGTAGGAGGGGCGCTCCACGCGGCCCTGCCGGGCGCGGCGCCAGAAGTGGAGCGAGCAGAGCATGACCATCGCCCAGGTGCCCAGGATGCCGAGCGAGGCGAAGTTCAGGACGATCTCGAAGGCGTCCGTGGGCATGAAGTAGTTCAGGCCGACGCCGGCGACGCCGAAGGCCGCGGTGAACAGCACGCCGCCGTAGGGGACCTTGCCCTTGTTCATGACGCCGACGAACTTCGGCGCGGAGCCGGACATGGACATGGAGCGCAGGATCCGGCCGGTGGAGTAGAGGCCGGAGTTCAGGCTGGACAGGGCGGCGGTCAGGACGACCAGGTTCATGACGCCGGCGGCGCCGGGGATGCCGAGCTTGTCGAAGACCGTGACGAAGGGGCTCTGGTCGCCCGAGTACGCGGTGTAGGGGAGCAGCAGCGCGAGCAGGATGACCGAGCCGACGTAGAAGATGCCCACGCGCCACATGATCGAGTTGATCGCCTTCGGCATGATCTTCTCGGGGTTCTCGGTCTCGCCCGCGGCGACTCCGCAGAGCTCGACGGAGGCGTACGCGAAGACCACGCCCTGGATCACCAGGAGCATCGGGACCATGCCGAGGGGGAAGATGCCGCCGTTGTCGGTGATGGAGGACAGGCCCGGGGTGTGGCCGTCGATCTCGTGGCTGGTGGCGACGAGGTAGATGCCGACGATCAGGAAGACCGTCAGGGCGGCGACCTTGACCAGGGAGAACCAGAACTCCATCTCGCCGAAGTACTTCACCGAGATCAGGTTCGCGGTGAGGACGACGGCCAGGGCGATGAAGGCGAGCACCCACTGGGGGACGTCGGTGAACATCGCCCAGAAGTGCGCGTAGGTCGCGGCGGCGGTGATGTCGGCCACGGTGGTCGTGGACCAGTTGAGGAAGTAGAGCCAGCCGGCGGTGTAGGCGCCCTTCTCCCCCATGAACTCGCGCGCGTAGGAGACGAAGGCTCCGGAGGACGGGCGGTACAGGACGAGCTCGCCGAGGGCCCGGACGACGAAGAAGGCGAAGATTCCGCACACCGCGTACGCGATCGCGAGGGAGGGCCCGGCGCCGGCGAGGCGGCCTCCGGCGCCGAGGAACAGGCCGGTGCCTATCGCCCCGCCGATGGCGATCATGTTGATGTGGCGGGACTTGAGGTCCTTGCTGTAGCCCTCGTCGCCGGCGTCGACGTGCGGGGAAGACGCCGGGGCTGGGGCCTGGGCCAAGGTGCGGTCACTCATCTACGACTTCGCCTTCGTGGGTGGGACAGGCAGGTCGGGGCCGCCGCGCAGGGGAGCTGGGTGGTGTCACCTGTGCCGCGATCCGTGTTTTTTGTCGACCCAGGAGACCATGAGCTCCGCTACCCGCCAAAACCCGCCCCATGCGCGCGGAAACCCCCGGCGACCATGGAAACGGGTGCCGGGGGCTTCGTACGGCCTCGAAAGCGTGGTGGAGGGGGTCAGTCGCGCGGGGTCGGGTCCGCCGCCTGGTCGAGCCGGAAGGCCTCGTTGCCGAGGCCGATCAGGGCGTGCGCCTCGGGGCGGCGGGACTTCAGCAGCAGCCCGTGGACGAGGCCCGCCAGGGCGGCCAGCGCGATGATCGCGGGCAGTGCCCAGCTGAGCGCGGAGCCCTCCTGTGCGCCGACGAGGACGGCGAAGTCCTTGACGGTGTAGACGGCGATGAACAGGAGCGCGAGTCCGGCGGCGCCGGCCGCGAGGAGCCGCCAGACCTGGGCGCCCGCGGTGCCGCGGCGGACGAAGAAGGCGATCACGGCAAAGGACGCGGCGGCCATGAGGAGGGTCACACCGAGGGCGCCGACGCTGCCCATCCAGGTGAACAGGTGCAGCACGGGGGCCGTGGGGTCGCCGGCCGGCAGGTCGTCGGTGAAGGCGAATGCGAGGACGACGAGGGTGGCGATGCCGGTCTGCAGGAGGGAGCCGGTGCCGGGGGCTCCGGTGCCGGGGTTGGTGCGGCCGAAGGCGGCCGGGAGCAGGCCCTCGCGGCCCATGGCGAAGGCGTAGCGGGCGACCACGTTGTGGAAGCTGATCATGGCCGCGAACATGCCGGTGACGAAGAGGACGTGCAGTACGTCGGTGAAGGTGGTGCCCAGGCGGCTCTCGGTGAGCTGGAAGAGCAGGCCGGGACCGGCCTCGGCGGAGGCCTTGACCACCTCGCCGGGGCCGGTCGCCACGGTGAGGGCCCATGCGCTGAAGGCGAAGAAGAGGGCGACGAAGCCCACGGCGAGGAACATCACACGGGAGACGACGATGTGCGGCTTGCTGGTCTCCTCCGCGTACACCGGGGACTGCTCGAAGCCGACGAAGGCGGCGATGCAGAAGCACAGGGCGGTGCCGAGGCCGGCGCCGCCGAGCGTGTCGGGGTCGAAGGCGTGGAGGGAGAGGCCTTCGGCTCCGGGGTCGGTGAGGGCGGCGAGGTCGAAGACGACGACGAGGGCGCACTCGATGAGCAGGAGGACGCCGAGCACCTTGGCGTTGAGGTCGATCTTCAGCCAGCCGAGCGCGCCGGTGGCGGCGACCGACAGGAGGGCCGGGATCCACCAGGCGACCTGGATGTGCAGGTAGGTGGCGAGGAGGCCGGAGATCTCGAAGCCGAGGATGCCGTACACGCCGACCTGCATGGCGCTGTACGCGACGAGGGCGACGAGGGAGGCGGCCGCGCCGGCGGTGGGGCCGAGGCCGCGGGCGATGTACGCGTAGAAGGCGCCGGCGTTGTGGACGTGGCGGCTCATCTCGGCGTAGCCGATGCTGAAGAGCGCGAGGACGGCGCCGAGGACGACGAAGAGCAGCGGCTGGCCGACGATGCCCATGACCCCGAAGGTGGTGGGCATGACACCGGCGACCACCATCAGGGGGGCGCTGGCGGCGAGTACGGAGAGCAGCAGGCCGGCGGTGCCGAGTCGGTCGGCACGCAGGGCGCGGTCCTGGCCCTTGTACGTGCGTATCTCGGCGGGTTCGGTGAGCGTGGCGGGTCTGCCCGTCGCCATGGGGGCGTCCTTTCGGGGGTGGACATCGTGAAGGTCTGGCTAAGCGGTGCCGAGCGCCGCGCTGCGTGCGGCGAGGAACGCCTTGTGCGGATCGAGGTCCGGATACGACCAGGGCGCGGGGGTGGCGTGGCGGCCGATCCGGTGGAAGAGGGCGGCGGCCTCCGCGGGGCGGCCCTCGGAGAGCTTGGCGTGGGCCAGGAAGTTGAGGTCGACCCGGTTGCGGGGGTGGTCCTCCCGCTCCCATTCGAGCCACCAGTCGAAGGCGGAGCGCAGCGCCTGGCGGGCGCGGCGGCCGGACCAGTGGGCGGCCGCGCCGTCGGGGGTGGGGCCGTGCTGGGCGGCCAGCACCCGGTAGCGCTCGGCGTGGGCGATGACGGGCAGCACGGCGAGCGGGGAGTCGGCCGGGGACTCCTCGGCGGCCCAGGCGGCGAAGTCGTACACCTCGTGGAGCGGGTCTTGGCCGCCGGAGGGGGTGCGCTCGGCCAGCCGGGCCACCATCAGGTGGTGGGCGTGGTGGTGCTCGCGGTGGCGGGCCCGGACCTGGTCGAAGTGGCGGCTGAACTCCTCCTCGGTGCCGAAGGCGCCGGAGAGCATGAGCAGGCCGAGCCAGGGGGTGGGGTCGGCGGGAAGCAGTGCGGCCGCGCGCCGGCAGGCCTCCTCGGCCGACTCGGGGGTGCCTTTGCGGCGCAGGGCGGCGAAGACGGTGGCGCAGGCGAGGAGGGTGGCGGCGTCGGCGCTCTCGGGTTCGGCGAGCAGCCATTCACGGGCCCAGGCGGTGGCGGCCGGGGTCTCGGCGAGGACGACGACGCGGTGGCCCCGGCGGTCCCAGTCGTCGGCGGTGCCGGCGAGGAGGCTACGGGCCCTGGCCCATCGGCCCTGGGTGAACTGGCTCCGCACGTCGACGAGTTCGGCGTCGCAGAGGGCCGGGTCGAAGAGCTGGGCGTCCCGCTTGCGGGCACGGCCGAGGGGCGGCGGAGGCGGGGACATCCGCGGGTTCCCTCCAGAACGCGGGAGCGGGTGGACGGGGGGATCCGGCCGGTGTGCGCAACCGGATGATCACGCACAGCAAACCGGTACGCACGGCTCCGCGTCAAGGTCCGGTCCAGCCGGTGGCGGGCTTCAACTGGTTTGGTGCTGGGCCGAGTTGAGACGTTGTTCCGGCTCGGGGCCGCGGGTGCGCCTTGGGGCCGGGTACGGGGGCGGACGGGAGGGGCGCCCGACAGTGGCCGAATGGCAGTGCTCGCAGCGGAAGTCCGGGGGCGGGCGCTGCCTGGGCCGGGCCCACCGCCTGGGGCTGGCAACGGCTCGCTCAGTCCACCGCCTTGGCCGCGGCGCGCCCGGCCGCGCGGCCCGAGAAGATGCAGCCGCCGAGGAAGGTGCCCTCCAGGGCGCGGTAGCCGTGCACCCCGCCGCCCCCGAACCCGGCCGCCTCGCCGGCCGCGTACACGCCCGGCAGCGGGTCGCCGCTCGCGGTCAGGACGCGGGAGGAGAGGTCCGTCTCCAGGCCCCCGAGGGACTTGCGGGTCAGGATCGAGAGCCGGACCGCGACGAGCGGGCCCGCCTTGGGGTCCAGGATCCGGTGCGGGGCGGCGGTGCGGATCAGCTTGTCGCCGAGGTACTTGCGCGCCCCGTGGATGGACATCACCTGGAGGTCCTTGGTGAAGGGGTTGGCGATCTCCCGGTCCCGGGCCACGACCTCGCCGCGGACGGTGGCCTCGTCGAGCAGGTCTTCCCCGGTCACGGCGTTCATGCCGCGCACCAGGGCGGCCAGGTCGCGCTCCACGACGAAGTCGGCCCCGCGGTCCATGAAGGCCTTCACCGGCCCGGGCACCGCCTGCCGGGCCCGGTCGATGACGTCGCGGACCGACTTGCCGGTCAGGTCCGGGTTCTGCTCGGATCCCGAGAGGCCGAACTCCTTGCCGATGATCCGCTGGTTGAGCACGAACCAGGTGTGGTCGTGGCCGGTCCTCATGATGTGGTCGAGGGTGCCCAGGGTGTCGAAGCCCGGGAAGAGCGGCACCGGGAGCCGCTTGCCCGTCGCGTCCAGCCAGAGCGAGGACGGCCCGGGCAGGATGCGGATGCCGTGCCGGGCCCAGATCGGGTTCCAGTTCTGGATGCCCTCGGTGTAGTGCCACATCCGGTCCTTGTTGATGTGGCTGGCTCCCGCGTCCTCGGCGATCCCGAGCATCAGGCCGTCCACGTGCGCCGGGACCCCGGACAGCATCCGCTCGGGCGGGGTGCCGAGGCGGGCCGGCCACTGCTTGCGGACGAGGTCGTGGTTGCCGCCGATGCCTCCGCTGGTCACGATCACCGCCTGGGCCCGCAGGGAGAAGTCCCCGACGCTCTCGCGGCTGCTCGCGGTCCCCCGTACGGCGTCCGAGGGCTCCAGGATCTCGCCCGTCACGGTGTCCACCACCCCGGCCGTGCGCGACAGGCCGGTGACCCGGTGGCGGAACCCGAGCCGGACCAGGCCGCGGGCGACCCCGGCGCGGACCCGGCGCTCGAAGGGCTCGACCAGGCCGGGGCCGGTGCCCCAGGTGATGTGGAAGCGGGGGACGGAGTTGCCGTGGCCGTTGGCGTCGTACCCGCCGCGCTCCGCCCAGCCGACGACGGGGAAGAAGCGGACGCCCTGGGCGTGCAGCCAGGGCCGCTTCTCGCCGGCCGCGAAGTCCACGTACGACTCGGCCCAGCGGCGGGGCCAGGCGTCCTCCTCGCGGTCGAAGCCGGCCGTGCCGTACCAGTCCTGGAGCGCGAGGTCGCGACTGTCCTTGATCCGGAGCCGGCGCTGCTCGGGCGAGTCGACGAAGAACAGGCCGCCGAACGACCAGTGGGCCTGGCCGCCGATGGACCGCTCCGGCTCCTGGTCGAGGAGGATGACCTTGCGGCCCGCGTCGACGAGCTCGGCGGTGGCCACGAGACCCGCGAGACCCGCTCCGATCACGATCACGTCTGCGTCGTACGTCATGCGCTGCCCGTCCTCCGGTCGGTGGTGGGGCAGATCCTTTGCTACGGAGCGGTAACCAGTCAACAGCGGTGATTGGATGAACCCGTGAGTGCCGCTGATGAAGTACTGGACGTGGTGGACCGGGACGACCGGGTGACGGGGCAGGCCCCGCGCGGGGAGGTGTACGCCCGCGGGCTGCTCCACCGGTGCGTGTTCGTGCAGGCCAGGGATGCGCGGGGGCGGATCTTCGTCCATCGCCGGACCGCGTCGAAGCTGGTGTTCCCCTCGTACTACGACATGTTCGTGGGCGGGGTGCTGGGCGCCGGGGAGAGCTACCCGCAGGCGGCCCTGCGGGAGGCCGGGGAGGAGCTGGGGGTGACGGGGCTGGAGCAGCCCGAACCGCTGTTCAAGTTCCTGTACGAGGGCCCGGGCGGGGCCTGGTGGTCGTACGTGCACGAGGTGCGGTGCGAGCTGCCGGTGCGGCCGCAGGAGTCGGAGGTGGCCTGGTACGCGTGGCTCTCCGAGGAGGAGCTGGCCGGCCGGGTGGCGGACGGCGGGTGGCCGTGGGTGCCGGACGGGCTGGAGGCGTACCGGCGGCTGCGAGCGCACCGGGAGTCCCGCCAGTAGATTGACCAGGTGATCGACTTCGTCAAGGACGTGCGCCTCTGGTTCGCACCGCAGCGGCTGAGGGACGAGGGCGAGACCCCCGACTACCGGTTCTCGCTGGCCAACGAGCGGACCTTCCTGGCCTGGATCCGGACCGCGCTGGCCCTGGTGGGCGGCGGGTTCGCGGTCGACCAGTTCCTGCCGGACCTGCGGTGGGGCGTACGGGTCGGGATGGCGTTCGCCCTGCTGGCGGTGGGTGCGGCCTGTGCGTTGCGGGCGGTGAACCACTGGGTGCGCTGCGAGCGGGCGATGCGGCGGGGCGAGGATCTGCCGCTGTCGCGGTTCCCGGTGGTGCTGAGCCTGGGGGTGGGGCTGGTCGCGGCGGCCATGGTGGTGGTCGTGCTGATGGGCTGGACGTCGCCGCGGTGAGCGGCGGGGGGCTCGCGGGGGCGGGTCCGGGGGCGGGCGGCCCCGGCAGCGGTCGCGACGCGGGGCTCCAGCCGGAGCGGACCCGCCTCGCGTGGCGGCGTACGACGCTGGCGTGCTCGGTGACGGTGGTGCTGGCGCTGCGCCAGGCGCTGCGCGGGACCGGGTCGTCGGTGGAGGTGGCCGGGGCGGCGGTGATCGCGCTGCTCTGGGTGGCGTTCCTGTGGCTGGCGCACCGGCGGATCCGGGAGCTCGCGACGGACCGGCCCGCGGGGCTGGCGCCGCGGGCGGCGGTGGGCGTGGTGGTGTGCACGGTGGGGCTGGCGGTGCTGGCCGTGGCGGTCATCCTCTGAGCTGCCCGTGCGATGGCCCGATGAGCCGCCCGTGTGATCGTCCGACTTGTGCGTGTTGTGCGTGCCACTCGGGCGCAAGGCGGAACACAAGCGGGATAGAACGGGTGATTCCGGACGATCCGCACTAGCCTCGGCGCCATGACGACCCTGCACCACGAGCACCCCACGCACGAGCACGCGCACGGCCCCGGCTGCGGTCACACCGAGGTCGATCACGGCGATCACGTCGACTACGCGCACGACGGCCACCTGCACCGGGAGCACTCCGGGCACTGGGACGAGTGCGAGACCGCCGCCCACACCCCGCACGAGGACCACGCGCACGCGCACGGCGCGGACTGCGGCCACGAGGCCGTCCGGCACGGCGATCACGTGGACTACGTGCACGACGGCCACCGGCACGCCGAGCACGACGGCCACTACGACGACCACTGACCGAACTTTCCGTCGACCCGACCCTGACCGAAAGTCCGGTCAGGAGCGCCGCCCCGCCCTCCCCCGGGAACGCCACGGCTGGCAGGATGCTGACCGCCCGTCAAAGCGACCCGGGGAGAGCGCAGATGACCGTCGACGATCCGTACCTCGTCCAGCCCGCGACCGAGGTGTGGGCCTACGTCCAGCCGGACGGCGGCTGGTGCCTGAACAACGCCGGCTTCGTCAGCGCCGGAGGCGAGACGCTGCTCATCGACACGGCCGCGACCCAGCGCAGGGCGCTCGCCCTGCGCGAGGCCCTCGCGGGGACCGGGGTCCCGATGCCGCGGATCGTGGTGAACACGCACCACCACGGCGACCACACCTACGGCAACGGCGTCTTCGCCCCCGAGGCGCTGATCCTCGGGCATGACAACGCGCGGTCCGAGCAGCTCGCCGCCGGGCACCAGCTGGAGATGATCTGGCCCGCGACGGACTTCGGCTCCATAGAGATCACCGCGCCCGGTCTCACGTACAGCGACCGGATGACCCTGCACGTGGGCGGGACGGAGGTCCAGGTCATCCACCCGGGTGTCGCCCACACCACCGGTGACTCCATCGTTTGGCTGCCCCGGCAGAAGGTCGTCTTCACCGGAGACCTGGTCTTCGCCGAGGGGACGCCGTTCCTGGCGATGGGCTCGCTGTCGGGCTCGCTGCGCGCGCTGGAGCTGCTGCGCTCGCTCGGCGCCGAGACCGTCGTACCGGGGCACGGACCGCTGACCGACGCCTCGGCGTACGAGGCCACCGAGCGGTACCTGCGCCACGTCGCCGAGCTCGCCCGGGAGGGCAGGGCCAAGGGGCTGACCCCGCTGGAGACGGCCCGCCAGGCGGACCTGGGCGAGTTCGCGGCCTGGCGGGAGAGCGAGCGGCTGGTGGCGAACCTGCACCGGGCGTACGCGGAGCTGGCCGGAGAGCCGGAGGGCGTCCCGCTGGACATCGTGGCCGTACTGGGGGACATGACGGTGATGAACGGCGGGACCCCGATCCTCTGCCACGCCTGATCGGACTACCGCCCCGGATCCGGCTGTCGCGCCGGGCCGGTCGTCACCGCCGCGCAGGTGTCGGGCGGTGACGACCGGCCGGGCGGCGGTGCCCCGTCCGACGGCGGGGCGGGGCGGGGCGGAGGTCTTCTTTCGGCCTACCCTCTGGACGACATACCGACTGGTCGGCATGATGGCTCTCGTTCGTTTCGCCATCGTCAACTCCGTACGGAGGTGCGCACCATGACCTCAGCCTCAGACCCGGCCCCGGCCGGCCCCAGGGGCCTCGATCTGGAGCGGCTGCGCGGCCATCTCGACGCCGCGCGCCCCGGACTCGTGGCCGGGCCGCTGGCCGGCCGGCTGATCGAGGGGGGCCGGTCGAATCTCACGTACGCGGTCACCGACGGGACCGCCCGGTGGGTGGTGCGCCGCCCGCCGCTGGGCCACGTACTGGCCACCGCGCACGACATGCGGCGCGAGCACCGGGTCATCGCGGCCCTGCACGGCACGGCCGTGCCGGTGCCCGAGCCGGTGCTGCTCTGCGAGGACGAGTCGGTGCTGGGAGCGCCGTTCTACGTCATGGAGTACGTGGACGGCGTCCCGTACCGGACCGCCGAGCAGCTCTCCGCGCTCGGCCCGGACCGGACCCGGCGGGCCGTGCTCGGGCTGGTGGACACCCTGGTCGACCTGCACGCGGTGGACCCGCAGGCCGTGGGCCTGGCCGACTTCGGCCGACCCGAGGGGTTCCTGGACCGGCAGCTGCGCCGCTGGGGCAAGCAGCTCGCGGCCTCGCGGGGCCGGGAGCTGGCCGGGATCGACGAACTGCACGGTGCGCTGGGCCGGGCCCTGCCCGACTCCCCCGCCCCCACCGTGGTGCACGGGGACTACCGGCTGGACAACGTGCTGATCGGCGGGCCGGACGACGCGATCCGGGCGGTACTCGACTGGGAGATGTCCACGCTCGGCGATCCGCTGACCGACCTCGGGCTGCTGGTGATGTACAGCTCGGACCTGGGCCTGACCGAATCCCCGGTCAGCACCACGAGCGGGGCACCCGGCCACCCCTCCCCCGCCGAGCTGATCGAGCGCTACGCGGCCCGCTCGGGCCGGGACTGCTCCGCGATCGCCTGGTACACCGCCTTCGCCTGGTTCAAGCTCGCGGTGATCCTCGAAGGCATCCACTACCGCTACACCCTCGGCCAGACCGTCGGGGCGGGCTTCGACCGGATCGGCGAGCTGGTCCCGGTCTTCATCGAACACGGGCTGAACACCCTCCAGGAAGGCTGAGGCAACCCCATGGATTTCGCATTCGACTCCCGGACCGAGGAACTCCGCGAACGGCTGCTCGCGTTCATGGAGGAGTACGTCTACCCGGCGGAGGCCCTCGCCGCCGAGCAGCGCGCAGGGCTGGCCTCGCCCTGGGAGACCCCGGCCGTCTTCGGTGAGCTGAAGGCCGAGGCGCGCCGTCAGGGCCTGTGGAACCTCTTCCTTCCGGATGCCGAGTACGGTGCGGGCCTGACGAACCTCCAGTACGCCCCGCTCGCCGAGATCACCGGCCGCAGCCCGCACCTGGCGCCGATGGCGACGAACTGCGCCGCTCCGGACACCGGGAACATGGAGCTCCTCGCCCAGTTCGCGAGCGAGGAGCAGAAGAAGCAGTGGCTCCAGCCGCTGCTGGCCGGGGAGATCCGGTCCGCGTTCGCGATGACCGAGCCAGAGGTGGCCTCCTCGGACGCCACGAACGTCGAGACCCGCATCGAGCGCTCGGCGGGCGGCGACGAGTACGTGGTCACCGGCCGCAAGTGGTACATCTCCGGGGCGATGAACCCGGACTGCAAGGTCTTCATCGTGATGGGCAAGACCGACCCGGAAGGCGCCGATCCGCGCCGCCAGCAGTCGATGATCCTGGTCCCCCGCGACACCCCGGGGGTCGAGGTCCGCCGCGCGATGACGGTGTACGGGTACGCCGACCACGACCACGGCGGCCACGCCGAGGTGGTCTTCGACGGGGCGCGGGTCCCGGCGGCGAACCTGATCGGCGAGGAGGGCACGGGCTTCGCCATCGCCCAGGCCCGGCTCGGCCCGGGCCGCATCCACCACTGCATGCGGCTGATCGGCATGGCGGAGCGGGCCATCGAGCTGATGTGCCGGCGCGCGATCGGACGTACGGCCTTCGGCAAGGAGCTCGCCGCGCAGGGGGTCGTACAGAACTGGATCGCGGACGCCCGGGTCACGGTCGAGCAGTTGCGGCTGCTGGTGCTGAAGACGGCCTGGCTGATGGACACCGTCGGGAACCGGGGGGCGCACACCGAGATCCAGGCCATCAAGATCGCGACCCCGCGGGCGGTCGTGCAGATCCTGGACCAGGCGGTGCAGTTGCACGGCGCGGGCGGGGTCAGCCAGGACTTCCCGCTGGCGGAGCTGTGGGCGGCGGCGCGCACGCTGCGGCTGGCCGACGGGCCGGACGAGGTGCACCAGCGCTCGCTGGCGCACCGGGAACTGGGGAAGTACCGGGCGCGGCCGTGAACGTGTGGCATTCGTGCGGGAGTTCGGGCGAACATGTGTGCATGGTGAAGGCAATGCGGGGGTCGTTTTAAGAAACCTTGTTGAATAAGCCCGGAGGGCGGGGCGTTCTTGATTTGCGCCTGTCAATCGGAACAGGGTTCTCCAGAAGGTTTGACGCCCCACACGTCAACACGAGGAGAACCCTCCAGATGGCAACTCACAAGCGCTCGCGCGGTCTTCGGTACGCGGCAGTCGCGACCGGAGCCGCCACCGCGGCCGCGGTGACCCTGCTCGCCACCCCCTTCGCGGGGGCGGCGGCACCGGCCGAGGGCACGGTCTTCGGACTGGGCGCACCCGGCGCGATCAGCGGCAGCTACGTCGTCATTCTCGACGCGTCCGCGAACAAGGAGCAGCTCGCCCGCAAGTACGGCGGCGAACTGCAACGCACCTACGGCTCCGGGGTCAACGGCTTCTCGGCCTCGGGCCTGAGCGAGACCGAGGCCAAGCGGCTCGCGGCGGACCCTGCCGTCGGCAAGGTCGTGCAGAACAAGAAGTTCAGCATCAACGCCACCCAGGACAACCCGCCCTCATGGGGACTGGACCGGATCGACCAGACCAAGCAGGCGGGAGACAAGAAGTACAACTACCCCGACGGCGCCGGTGAGGGGGTGACGGCGTACGTCATAGACACCGGCATACGCACGACCCACAAGGACTTCGGCGGCCGCGCCACGTCCGGTTTCGACGCGGTGGACAACGACGACAGCGCGGACGACGGCAACGGCCACGGCACGCACGTGGCCGGCACCATCGCCGGGACCGCGCACGGCGTCGCCAAGAAGGCGAAGCTGGTCGCGGTGCGGGTGCTGGACGACAACGGCTCCGGCACCACCGAGCAGGTGGTCGCCGGGATCGACTGGGTCACCGAGCACCACTCGGGGCCCTCGGTGGCCAACATGAGCCTGGGCGGCGGTGCGGACGAGGCGCTCGACGAGGCCGTGCGCCGGGCCATCGCCTCGGGCGTCACCTTCGCCGTGGCGGCGGGCAACGACTCGGCGGACGCCGGGACGGGCTCCCCCGCCCGGGTTCCGGAGGCGATCACCGTGGCGTCGAGCACCATCGACGACGCGCAGTCGCCCTTCTCCAACTTCGGCTCCGTGGTGGACCTGTACGCCCCCGGCTCGGACATCACGTCCGACTGGAAGGACAGCGACACCGCGACCAAGACCATCTCCGGCACCTCCATGGCCACCCCGCACGTGGTGGGGGCCGCGGCCGTCTACCTGGCCGGGCACCCGTCGGCGACCCCGGCGCAGGCTGCCGCGGCGCTGACGGCGGCGGCGACCGCGGGCGCGGTCACCAACCCGTCGGCGGGCACGGTGAACAAGCTGCTGAAGGTGGCCCCGTAGCGGGTGTCCGGAAGCTCCTGACCGGCCCGTCCTGCGCCCGCCCCCGTTTGGGGTGCGGCGGAGGGCGGTCCGGTCGGCCGTGCGGAGGCCTGCCGGTCGTCCCTGCGGACGTCTAGGGGCGCAGCGCGCGCAGCAGCAGGTCGGCGAGGTGGTCGGCGACCTGCTGCGGCGTGAGGGGGCCGTCCGTCCGGTACCAGGTGGACAGGTGGTGCACGGAGCCGAAGTGGTAGTCCACCACCAGGTCGGCGGGGGTGGCGGAGGAGAACACCCCGGTCCGCTGGCCCTCCTCGACCAGGGCCCGGAAGCGCTCGTGGTAGCGCCGGCGCTCCGCCCGCACCTGCTTGAACTTCTCCGGGCTGAGCTGGTGCATCGACCGGAAGAAGATCATCGCGTCGTCGAGGTTCTCGATGGTGGTGACCACCACGTCGGCGGCCGCGGCGCGCAGCCGCTCCTCCACCGGTGCGTCGGAGCCGGCCACCGCGTCGAGGCGCTGCTGCTGGAGGCGCAGCATCCGCGAGTACACCTCGTGCAGCAGGTCGTCCTTGGACCCGAAGTAGTGGTAGAGCGCGCCCTTGGTCACCCCGGCCGCCTCGACGATCTCCTGTACGGAGGTGCGGTCGTAGCCGCGTTCGGCGAACAGCCGGGTGGCGACGGCCAGCAGCCGCTGCGGCACCGGGGTCTCGTGGGTGCCTTCGGGCTCCGTGGTGGTCCTGGCAGCCATGGCGCTCGCCTTCTTTCCTGATCCCTCGCCTGGACGGCGACGTGGTGCGACCGTCCGACTGTTTTCAGCCACGCTCGCGCAGTTCCCGTCGCAGGATCTTGCCACTGCTTGTCTTGGGAAGGACAGGCAGGATCTCCACCTGTCGCGGGTACTTGTACGCGGCGATGCGCTCGGCGCAGTACGCGGACAGCTCCTCGGGCTCGGCCGAGGTGCCGGGGCGCAGGCTCACGTACGCCTTCACGCTCTCCCCGCGGTACGGATCGGGCACCCCGACCACGGCCGCCTCGCGCACTGCGGGGTGCGTGTACAGCACGTCCTCCACCTCGCGCGGCCAGACCTTGAAGCCGGACGCGTTGATCATGTCCTTCTTCCGGTCGACCACGTAGAGCCAGCCGTCGTGGTCCATGAACCCCACGTCGCCGGTGCGCAGTTCGCCGCCGGGGAAGGCCTTGGCGGTGTCCTCGGGCAGCCTCCAGTAGCCGGGCACGACCTGGGGGCCGCGGACGGCTATCTCCCCGGTCTCGCCGAAGGGGACCTCGGCGCCCTGCTCGTCGAGGATCCGTACGAGGGTGTCCGCGCCGGGGACGCCGACCGAGAGGGTGCCGGAGGCGGGGTCGACGGGCGCTTCGAGGTGCGGGGGCACGGAGGCGCAGGGCGCGGTGCACTCGGTGAGCCCGTAGCCGTTGCGCAGGTAGAAGCCGAACCCCGCGCGGAGCCGCTCGACGAGGGCGGGCGGGAGCGGGGCGCCGCCGGAGGAGATCACCTGGAACGAGGTGAAGTGGTCCGGGGTGACGGAAGGGTGGGCCGCCAGGGCCATGAAGGCGGTGGCGGGTCCCACGGTGTAGGCCGGGCGGTGTTCGAGGAAGGCGTCGAGGACCGCGCCGGCTTCGAATCGGTGGGCGAGGGCGAGGGTGCCCGCGTTGGTGAAGCAGGCGGCGAGCTCGCACACCATGCCGGTGATGTGGAAGAGCGGTGCGAGGGCGAAGTAGACGGCGCCCTGGGGGAGCGGGTGGCCGGTGACCTGCCGGGTGGCGTTGTGGGTGAGGGCGCCGTGCGGGTTCATGGCGCCCTTGGGGGTGCCGGAGGTCCCCGAGGTGTAGCTGATGAGGGCGGTGTCGGCGCCGGTGAGGTCCGGGTCCGGCGGGGCGGGGTGGCCCGCGCGGGCCACGGCGGTGAGGTCGGCGGGACCTGCCGGGTGCGGGTGGCGCTCCTGCGGGAGCCGTTGCTGCGGGAGCCGCTCCTGCGGGTGCCGCTCCTGCGGGTGCCGTTCCTGCGGGTGCCGTTCCTGCGGGTGCCGTTCCTGCGGGTGCCGTTCCTGCGGGTGCCGTTCCTGCGGGTGCCGTTCCTGCGGGAGCCGCTCCTGCGGGTCCGGCTGCGGGGAGTGTCCGGCGGCGGACTCCCGGGCCTGCTCGGCGGCGGGCTCCGGCGCGAGGACCCGTACGTCGTCGCGGGTCTGGAAGTCCCGGTCGCGGGCGGTCAGGGCGGTGTGCACGGCCGTACCGCGCACGGCGTCGCTCAGGTAGGCCGTCCAGGCGCGGGCGTCGCAGACCAGGGCGGCGGCTCCGGAGTCGCGCAGGATGTGGCCGACCTCGCCGGACTTGTACATGGGGTTGAGCGGCACGACGACCGCGCCGGCCTTCCAGGCGGCCAGCACGGCGAGCACGAAGTGCGGGGTGTTCTGCAGCATGACGGCGACCCGGTCGCCTCGGCGGACGCCCCGCGCGGCGAGGTGGCCCGCGACGGAGTCGGAGAGGGCGTCGGTCTCGGCGTAGGAGAGGCGGCCGTCGAAGTAGGCGATCGCCGGGTGCCCGGGGGCGCGGGCCGCGGAAGCGCGGAAGGCGTGCAGCACGCTGGGCGCCGGCGACACCGGCGCGCGCTGGCCGGCGGAGAGGCGGCCCAGCCAGGGCTTGTCGGCGTAGCGGACGGGCCGGGGCGTCGTCTCGTCGGCGGGCCGGGGCGCGGCGGCCTCGGCGAGCCGGGGCGCGGCTCCGTCGGCGGGCCGGGGCGGGGCGGCCTCGGCGGGTCCGGACATCGTGTCGTCGGCGGGCCCGGTCACTGCGTCTCCCACTTCTGCTGGAGGTGGTTCATGTTCGTCAGCCAGCGGTCCGGTTCGGTGGCGCGGGCGGCGTAGTAGTCGGCCACCTCGGGGTGCGGGAGGATCAGGAACCGGCCCTTCTCCATGCCGTCGAACAGGGCGTCCGCGACCGCTTCCGGCTCGATCGCGGTCGGCGCCAGGACGAGTTCGCCCGCCGAGCCCGCGGCGGTCAGCATGTCGGTGCGCACACCCTGCGGGCAGACCGCGTGGACCTGGACACCCCGGTGGCGGTAGGTCAGCGACAGCCATTCCGCGAAGGCGAGGGCACCGTGCTTGGTGACACTGTACGGCGCGGCCCCGATCATGGTGAGCAGTCCGGCGGCGGAGACGGTGGACACGAAGCGGCCGCTCTCCCGCTCCAGCCAGTCCGGCAGCAGGGCGCGGGCCGCACGGACATGGGCCATGACGTTGACGTCCCAGGCCGCTTCCCAGACCCCTTCTTCGGCGAACGCGTCGCCGCCCGAGGCGAGTCCGGCGTTGGCGCAGTAGATGTCCACCGTGCCGCCCAGGGCATCGCGGGCCTCCGCCACGATCGCCGAGGCGTCACCGGGCACCGCGATCGCCCGGGAGCCGATCTCGCCGGCCACGGACGCGGCCTTGACCGGGTCGAGGTCGTTGACCACCACGGTGGCTCCCTCGGCGGCGAAGCGTTGGGCGAGGGCGGCGCCGATGCCGCCGCCGGCTCCGGTGACGACGACTCGCTGGTCCTGGTACGCGCTCACGCGGTTCACCTTTCGACGCTGACGGCGGACCCGGCGGATCCGGACGGTCGTGGGCAGACTAACCAGTCGGTATGTCGGGGCGGAAGGGGGCGGCGGCCTAGCGTGTCCGGATGACGCTGTCACGACGCGGGGTGCTGGGACTGGCGGGGGCCGTAGGGGCCGTGGGGGGTCTGGGCGCGGCGGGGACCGCCCCGGAGGCGGGGCGTCCGCCCGCACCTGGCCCGGAACGTGCGGCCGCATCGGTACGGACCGGTTTCGAGCAGCTCGCCGCGGACGGGTACGGGGTGCTGGCCGGGCAGCGGATCGGGGTGGTGACCAACCCGACCGGGATCACCGCCGACGCCCGGCACCTGGTCGACGTCCTGCACGCGGACGAACGGGTGGACCTGGTCGCCGTCTTCGGGCCCGAGCACGGCTTCCGCGGAACGGCCCAGGCGGGCGGCTCGGAAGGCGCCGGGCGGGACCCGGCGACCGGGCTGCCCGTCCACGACACGTACGGCAAGAGCGGGCAGCAGCTCGCGGACGTGTTCACGGCGGCCGGGATCGACACGGTGGTCTTCGACATCCAGGACGTCGGGGCCCGCTTCTACACCTACATCTGGACCCTGTACGACTGCATGCGCGCGGCCGCACTGGCCGGCAAGGCGGTGGTGGTGCTGGACCGCCCCAACCCGGTGGGCGGCGTACGGGCGGCGGGGCCGGTGCTCCAGCGGCCGTACGCGAGCTTCGTGGGCCGGGAGCCGATCGCGCTCGCGCACGGGATGACGGCGGCCGAACTGGCGCTCTTGTTCAACGGGGAGTTCCTCAAGGACCGGCCGGTCAGCCTGCGGACGGTACGGATGACCGGATGGCGGCGCGAGTCGTTCTTCGGGGCCACCGGGCTGCCCTGGGTGCCGCCGAGCCCGAACGTGCCGACCGCGGACACGGCCCTCGCGTATGCCGGGACCTGCCTGTTCGAGGGGACCAACCTGTCCGAGGGGCGGGGTACGACCACTCCCTTCGAGCTGATCGGCGCGGAGGGGATCGACCGGCGGTGGGCAGAGGCGGCGAACGCGCTGGACGTGCCGGGGGTGTGGTTCCGGGAGGCGTACTTCACCCCCTCCTTCTCGAAGTTCACCGGGAAGGTGTGCGGCGGGGTCCGGCTGATCGTGCACGACCGCGCGGCTTTCGACCCGGTGCGGGCGGGGATCGCGCTGCTGGTCACGGCGCAGCGGACGTGGAGCGGCTTCGCGTGGCGGGCCGACCACTGGATCGACCGGCTGACCGGTTCGGACCGGGTGCGGGCCATGGTGGACGCGGGGGCCGGGGTCGAGGAGATCGCGGGTGACTGGGCGGCCGGGCTGGAGCGCTTCGCGGCGGTGCGCGAGGGGTACCTGCTCTACCGGTGATGCGGGCTTGCCGCAGGGCTGGCCGGGCAGGTGCGGCGGCAGGATGCTGGGTCCACCGGAGGGCACGGCGTGGAGGGGGACGTCATGACGGACAGCGGTGCGGGTGTGCGTGTGGAAGCCGGGGTCGGGGCCGGGGTCGGGGTCGGCGTCGGCGTCGGCGTCGGGCCTTATGCGGAGCTGACCTTCGACGCCGAGGGGGACGTGGACCGGGGCACGCGGGAGGCCGTCGCCCGGATCGAGGCCACCGACCTGCTGGTGTTCGCCCACGGCTGGAACAGCGACCGGTCCACCGCGACCCGGCTCTACGACCGGTTCTTCGCCCCCTTCCCGGGGCTGGTGGGGCCCGGGGTACGGCTGGGGTACGTGGGGGTCGTCTGGCCCTCGATCCGCTTCTCCGACGAACCGATACCGGACTTCGACACGCTCGGCGCGCTCGCGGAACCGGGCTTCGGTACCGCGCTGGACCCCGCCACCCGCCGGGCGCTCGGGGAGTTCTGGCCGGGGCGGGAGGCGGAGCTGGACCGGGTCGCCGAACTGCTGGAGGAGCGGCCGGATTCGGCGGCCGCGTTCGTCGAGTTCGGGGCGCTGGTACGGGAGCTCGCCGGGGTGGACGGGGCGGCCACGGCAGCCGCCCTCGATGTGCCGGCCATGTTCACGCGGGACGTCCTGGAGGTGTGCCGGGTCTTCACCGGGGCCCTCGTCGAGGCGGGGGCCGCACTCGGCCCGGCGGGCTCAGGGTCCGGCTCGGGCGGGCCGGCAGGCTCCGGTTCCGGTTCCGACTCAGGCACCGGTTCAGGCTCCGGCTCCGTTGCCGACGGCCCGGGGCTCGCGCCCGGCGGAGGGCTGCGGACCCTGTGGAGCGGCGCGAAGGAGGTGCTGCGCCAGGCGACGTACTACCAGATGAAGAAGCGGGCCGGGGTGGTCGGCGAGCACGGGCTGGGCCCGGTACTCGCGGACCTGGCGGTCCGTCGGCCGGCCCTGCGGATCCACCTGATCGGCCACAGCTTCGGCGCCCGGGTGGCGTCCTTCGCGTTGCGCGCGGTGCCGGACGGCTCCCGGTACGTGAAGTCCCTGACCCTGCTCCAGGGCGCCTTCTCCCACTACGCCTTCACCGACCGGCTCCCCCACGACAGGAGCCGCGGCGGCGCCCTGGGCGGGCTCCATCGGCGGGTGGACGGGCCGGTGGTCGCCTGCCACTCCCCGTACGACACCTCGCTCAGGTTCTTCTATCCGCTGGCCTCCCGGATGGCAGGGGATTCGGCCGGTGTGCTGGGTTTCGACGAGCGGTGGGGCGCGATCGGGCACGACGGGGTGCAGGCGGTGCAGGGCGCGCCTCGGCTGAGCCTCGACTCGGTCCTGCGCGACGGGCTGCCGGGGGCGGGCTGCGTCAGCGTGGACGCAGGCTCCGTGGTGCGGCGGGGCGGGGCTCCGTCGGGGGCGCACAGTGACATCTGCCACGAGGAACTGGCCCGGGTCGTGGTTGCTGCGGGGCGCATGGGGCGCTGAGTTCCGGCCACGTGCCACCCGCACGCCTCGACCGCCCCCGCATGCGCCCACACTCCGCCGGGCATGTTGGGCACGTCGAGGCGTACGACGACGTTCGACTAGTACGACGCCTTGGTGTGGGCGTGGGCGCGGCGGAGGTGAAGGTGCGATGGCGGGATTTCGGAGTCTGGCCTACCAGGTGCGGGATGCGCGCAATGACCGAGCGCTACGGCGCCACTCACTGCGCCGGTGCCTGGAGAGATTCGCCCCGTACGGGCACCGGGCGACCTGGTGGCACCTGTGCGACCGGCACGGCATCGCCCCCGAGGACCGGGGCGCGGACCCGCAGCGGCTGGTCGCCGCGCTGGAGGAGCTGGAGGAGGCCCGGGCCGTGTGGCTCGAGTACGAGCGCCAGTTCGCGGAGCGGCGCCGCCGCGAGAAGCACCACGGGCTGCGCCGGCCGGAGTGGGCGTGGGGCGGCAGCGGGGACGCGGTGGTGCGGTGCGCGGATCCGGGGATCCGGCCGGACGGCACGCTCGGCGAGGTACTGAGACGGCTGGTGCGGGCGCTGGAGTCGGAGCCGGGCACGGCCTGCCCGGTCTGTGGTGAGCAGGAGCTGCGCTGGCCGCCGGTGGGGGCGGGGCACAGGGCGTGGGCCGGGGCGTGGGCGTGGGACGGGCCGGTGTGCGGGGGCTGCGGGATCGTGGTTCCCAGACCGGCCCTGGCGGATGCGGCCGAGGTCGGTCCGGCGTCGGCGGGGGCGGCATGAGCGAGGGTGCGCGGGGCGGGGGCGGTGCGGGTACGGGCGTGCCGCTCCAGGTCTCGTTGAACGGCGGCCGGGACGCCGCCGAGGGGGCCTCGGTACCGATGTCCCCGGAGGATCTGGCCCGGTCGGCGGTGGAGGCGGTCGCCGCCGGGGCGCGGGAGGTGCTCGTGCACCCGAGGACTCCGTGCGGCCGTGAGAGCCTCTCCCCCCGGGTGGTCGGGCCGCTGCTGGAGGTGTTGCGGGGCGCGGGGGTCTCCGTACCGCTTTCGGTGCCGGC
Source organism: Streptomyces sp. NPDC028314 (assembly GCF_055565795.1). Lineage (NCBI taxonomy): Bacteria > Bacillati > Actinomycetota > Actinomycetes > Kitasatosporales > Streptomycetaceae > Streptomyces > Streptomyces sp. NPDC028314. The sequence continues at coordinate 119,908 of NZ_JBVHTP010000016.1, read as the reverse complement.
GGCCGTTCCTTCCGAAGCGGATCCCGGCGGGCGGCTGGAGCGGGTGCGGTCCTGGACGGTGCTGCCTGACCGGGCGACGGTGCGGTTCGCGGAGCCGGGGGCGGAGGAGCTGGGGCTGGCCCTGCTGACGCGCGGGGTGGCGGTGGACGCGGTGGTTCCGCTGGGCGGGGCGGCCGGGCCGGAGCCGCTGGCCCGGTTCCTGGCCTGGGCCGCGCCGGACCACGGGCGGGTCCGGCTGGTGGCGGAGCTGGCGGAGGCCGACCCCGCGCTGGTGGCGGGGCTGTGCTGGCTCCCGCCCGTGTCGTTGATGCTGTACGGGCGGGAGGCCGCCGCCTGGCCGGTGCTGCGCCTGGCCGCCCGGTGCGGGGCGGTCGCCCGGACCGGCGTGGGCGACGTACTGCACCTGCCGGACGGCCGGACGGCACGGTCGAGCGCCGAGCTGGTGGAGGCGGCTGCCCGGACCTGGGCGGAGGCCGCTAGAGCGACAGCCGGGAGCCGGTGAGGCGTTCGCCGAAGACGTCGTCGGGGTTGGACAGCGCGCAGGTCTCCAGGGACAGGCAGCCGCAGCCGATGCAGTCGGTCAGATGGTCGCGCAGGCGCCCGAGTTGCTTGATCCGCTGGTCGAGTTCGGCGCGCCAGGTCTCGGAGAGGCCCGCCCAGTCCTCGCGGGTGGGGGTGCGGCCTTCGGGGAGCCGGGACAGCGCCTCGCGGATGCTGGCGAGCGGGATGCCCACGCGCTGTGCTGCGCGTACGAAGGCGACCCGGCGCAGCGCGTCACGGGTGTAGCGGCGCTGGTTGCCGGAGGTGCGACGGCTGCTGATCAGGCCCTTGGCCTCGTAGAAGTGGAGCGCGGAGACGGCCGCGCCGCTGCGCGCGGACAGCTGACCGACGGTGAGTTCATGGATTTTCTCGGGAATCTGCGGCACGCGGCCGAGCGTAGTCGGACCGGTCGGGTTGTGCGTTGACAGATACATGTGGCCCCAGCATGCTGAGCAAGCGCTTATTTGCTGATCAGTGAGAGGCAGGGGCAGGGCATGGCCGAACCGAGGATCTTCACGTCCGCCGAGGAGCTGCGCGCCGGGGTCGGCGTTCCGCTCGGCCCGAGCGGGTGGCTGGAGGTGGACCAGAAGCGGATCGACCTCTTCGCGGACGCGACGGGCGACCACCAGTGGATCCACGTGGATCCCGAGCGGGCAGCCGCCGGGCCCTTCGGTGCCACCATCGCGCACGGGTATCTGACGCTGTCGCTGCTGCCGAGCCTGGTGCCGCAGATCATGCGGGTCGAGGGCATGAAGATGGGCATCAACTACGGCACGAACAAGGTGCGCTTCCCCTCGACCGTGCCGGTCGGCTCCCGCCTGCGCGCCACGGCCGTGATCACGGAGGTGACGGAGGCGGGCGGCGGCGTCCAGGTCACGGCGACCGTGACGGTCGAGCGCGAGGACGGCGACAAGCCGGTGTGCGTCGCGGAGTCGGTGTCCCGGTACTACTTCTGAGCCGGGGGCCGCGTCGCGGGACTACGCGCCCGCCGTCCGCCCCGGGGCGGGGCGGGCGCCCACCATGCGGAGTACGAGGTCGGCGTAGAGCGCGCCGACCTCGTCGGGCGTGCGCCGGCCGTCCACGCTGAACCAGCGGGCCACGTCGATGCACAGCGACAGGACGGCGAGGGTGGTGCCGGGCACGTCCGGGACCTCGAACTCCCCCGCGTCCACGCCCTCGGCGATGATCCGGCGCACCGCCGCATCGCTCTGCCGGCGCAGTGCCACGATTTCGGAGCGGTGCTCCGGAGCGAGAGCATCGAGCTCGTACTGGACCACGCGCGCGGTGGTGTGATGTGCCGCGTGCCACCCCACGAAGGACCGGACGGCCGCGTCGAGCCGGTCGGCGGCGGACCCCGGGCCGGAGGCGGCCGTCTCCAGGATCTCCAGCGCCTTGTCGTGGCCGATCCGGCTGATCCGGTGGAGCAGCTCTTCCTTGGTCTTGTAGTGGATGTAGAGCGCCGCCGGGCTCATGCCCGCCCGCCCGGCGATGTCCCGGGTGGTGGTGGCGTGGTACCCGCGCTCGGCGAAGGCGTCCACGGCGGCGACGAGCAGCCGCCGCGCGGCGTCGGGGTTGACCTCCGACCACGGCTGGTAGCCGCTGCTGTCCGCCGCGCTGTCCATCGCTCGCTCACCCTCTTCGCCTGGTAGGAATGGACACCTTACCGGAGGGTGAGCAAGCGCTTAGCGGTCCTGCGCGGCGGGGCCGGGCGCGGGCTTGGGCGAGAAGGGGTCGTAGCCCGTCATCAGCTTCTCCATCCGGGCCTGGTCGACCCGGCTGACGATCTGGGTGACCTCCTGGCGGTCACGGATCACCTTGGCGAGGGTGAAGGCCGAGGTGGTCAGGTACAGGACGGCGATGCCGAGGAAGGCGCGCACCCAGCCGTCGGCGTCCAGGTTGTAGATCCCCATGGCCACGGCGGCGATGGCGATGCCGAAGGCCGCGACGGCCTGGCCGTAGTACGCCCCCGTGTTCTGCTGCTTGACCGGTGTCTCGTTCATGGGTCCAGCATCGGGCGGTGTGGCCGGGGCCACATCCGTGCGCGTACTCACGTACGTACTCAGCCCGGCCGGGCGCTCAGAAGGCCGAAACCCCGGTCCGGGCGCGGCCGATGAGCAGTTTCTGGATCTGGCTGGTGCCCTCGTAGAGCGTCATCACCCGGGCGTCGCGCAACAGCTTCCCCGCCGGGTACTCGTCGATGTAGCCGTAGCCGCCGTGCACCTGGAGGGCGTTGCTCGCGGCGCGGACGGCGGCCTCGGAGGCGAAGAGCTTGGCGGTGGAGGACTCGGTGGCGAAGGGCTGCCCGCGGTCGATCAGGTCCGCGACGCGCCAGGTCAGCAGCCGGGCCGCGTCCACGTCCACCGAGATGTCGGCGATCAGCTCCTGGACCAGTTGGTGGTGGGCGATGGGCTTGCCGAACTGCTCGCGCTGGGCGGCGTACGAGACGGCCGCGTCCAGCGCCGCCTGGGCGATGCCGACACAGCCGGCGGCGACCGACATCCGGCCCTTGGCCAGCGCCGACATGGCGACGGAGAAGCCCTTGCCCTCGGGGCCGAGCATGGCCGAGGCCGGCACGCGGACCCCGTCGAGGACGAGTTCGGCGGTGGCCTGACCGCGCAGCCCGAGCTTGCCGTGGATCTCGCGACGGGTCAGGCCGGGGGCGTCGGTGGGGACGAGGAAGGCGGAGATCCCGTGGTGGCCGGGCTCGTCGCCGGTGCGGGCGAAGAGCAGGACCACGTCGGCCCAGGTGCCGTTGGTGATGAACATCTTGCTGCCGCTGACGACGTACGAGTCCCCCTCGCGCCTGGCGCGGGTGCCGAGGTTCCCGGCGTCGGAGCCGGTTCCGGGCTCGGTGAGGCCGAAGCAGCCGAGCGCGTCGCCGGAGCACAGCCGGGGCAGCCAGGCCCGCTTCTGCTCCTCGGTACCCCAGGCGGCGACGGTCTTGGCGACCAGGCCGAGGGAGACGGAGACGATGCCGCGCACGGCGGAGTCGCCGCGCCCGAGTTCCTCGGTGACCAGCACGTAGGCGAGGTGGTCGCCGCCGGAGCCGCCGTACTCCTCGGGGACGGTCAGACCGAGGAAGCCCAGGTCACCGAGCTTCTTGACGATGGACCGGTCGACGCTCTCGGCGCGGTCCCAGTCGGCGGCGTACGGGGCTATCTCGCGCTCGGTGAACTCCCGGGCGAGCCGCCGTACGGCCTCCTGCTCCTCGCTCAGCTCCAGATTCACCGGGCACCTCCGGGCGGTCCGGCGCGGGGTTAACTAGCACCGGTAGTTTATGGCGGGCAGGCCCTACTATGTGGCGCATGGCCAGACCGCGCAAGCCCCTCCTCAGCAGAGACCGCATCGTCGAGGCGGCGGGTGCGCTGGTGGACGCGGAGGGGCTGGAGGCGGTGTCGACGCGGCGGCTGGCTGCCGCGCTCGGGGTCAGCGGGCCGTCGCTGTACAACCACTTCCGCACCAAGGACGAGATCCTGGACGCGGTGGCGGACTCGGTGAGCGCGCGGGTCGACTTGTCGATGTTCGAGTCGGGGGACGGCCGGGGGTGGCGGGTCGCGCTGCACGACTGGGCTCGCTCGTACCGGGCGGCCCTGTCCGACCATCCGAACATCGTGCCGGTGCTGGCGCGTGGCCCCGGCCGCCGCCCGGCGGGCCTGCGGGTGGCGGACGCCGTCTTCGGGGCGATGACGGAGGCCGGGTGGCCGCCGGCCCACGCGACCCGGATCGGCGCTCTGATGCGGTACTTCATCCTGGGCTCGGCGGTGGGTTCCTTCGCCCGGGGTTTCGTGGACGACCAGGCGGCCTACGACCCGTCGGACTACCCGCACTTGGGCCAGGCCCACCTGCTGGCGGAGCGGCAGCGCGAGGTGGACGAGGGCGCGTTCGAGACGGGCCTCGCGGCCCTGCTGGACGGGCTGGCGATCCAGTACGAGGCCTTGCGGGACACGGCTTGACGGGTGGCTCGACGGGTGGCTCGACGGGTGGCTCGACGGCGACGGCCGGCGGTGCGGCGGCCACTCGACGGGCGGCTCCGAGCCCGTCACGGAGGCCCGGGGCTCGGCGCTCGCGTGGACTCGGGCCTGGGGCCGGGGGGACGTGCGGATCGGGGCGGTTGAGCGGAGCCGCCGGTCCGAGCCGCGGGTTCGCGCCGTGGCGCCGGCAGACACACCGGGCGCCTCTCCGCCGGCGCGAGGCCCGCTGCGGTCCCGCGACGTCGGGGCTCGCGTCGGCCGCATCCCGGGCCCCGGTGGGCAGGTGACCCCGCACGGAGTGCACACCGCACTGCCGGCGCCGGCCGACCGAGGGTCGGTCCGCGCCGGGCGGGCGACGGCCCGGTGCGGACCGGACTCGGGCGCCGGTCCGGCTAGAAGATGACCAGCGAGCGGCCGCCCTTGCCCGCCAGCATCGCGTCGAAGGCGGCCGGGATGCCGTCGAGGGTGATGCGGTCGGTGACCAGCGAGCCGAGGTCCAGGCGGCCGGCCCGCACGTGGTCGGCGATCACCGGGAGATCGCGGGCCGGGTCGCTGTTGCCGTAGACGCAGCCGGTGAGGGTGCGGGCGAAGTGGAAGATCTCCAGCGCGTGGAAGGTGACCTGCTGCTCCTTGCCACCGATGCCGACGACCGTGGTGCGGCCCCCGCGGCGGGTCGATTCCCAGGCTCCGCGGATGGTCTCGGCCCGGCCCACGCATTCGATGGCCACGTCCGCGCCCTGCCCCCCGGTGAGTGCCCGGATCTGCTTGGCGGTGGTGTCCGAGGCCAGCACGAACTCCGTGGCCCCGGCCGCCCGGGCCAGCTCCTCCTTGGCCGGGGAGACGTCGACGGCGACGATGGGGCCCGCCTTCGCGATCCGCGCCGCCTGGAGCGCCGCGAGGCCGACACCTCCGACACCGAAGACGGCGACCGACTCCCCCGGGCGGACCTGCGCGCTGTGGTGGACGGCGCCGTACCCGGTGAGCACCGCGCAGCCGAGCAGGGCTGCCTCGGCGAGCGGGATCCCGGCGGGCGCGGGCAGCACGCAGTTCGCCGCGACCACGGTCTCCTCGGCGAAGGCGGCCACGTTCAGCCCGGGGTGGAGCTCCGTGCCCCCGGCGTCGTGGGCGTAGACCGCGCCGACGCCGGCCAGGGCCTTGACGCAGAGCCAGACCTCACCGATCAGGCAGTGGTGGCACTCCCCGCAGGACGGGGCCCAGTTGAGCACCACCCCGTCGCCGGGCGCGACATGGGTGACCCCCTCCCCGACGGCCAGGACCGTGCCCGCGCCCTCGTGGCCGAGGACGGCGGGGACGGGGACCCGCATGGTGCCGTTGGTGAGGGAGAGGTCGGAGTGGCAGACCCCGGCGGCGGCGAGCCGCACCCGGACCTGCCCGGGGCCGGGATCGGGCAGCACGATCTGCCGTATCTCCAGCGGGGCTCCGACGGCGGGCAGGATGGCGGCGCGGACCATGGTCGTCGTCTCCGTACTTCCGGACTTCCGGGAATCAGAACTGCGGGTCAGGTTCAGCAGCTGCGGGCATCGCGCAGGGCTGCGGGGCAGCGCTCGCGACCGCGGGCAGGGTCCTCAGAACTGCAGGGACTTGGTCTGGAGGTACTCCCCCAGGCCGTGCGGACCCAGCTCGCGGCCCACGCCGGACTGCTTGTAGCCGCCGAAGGGCGCGAGCACGTTGAAGCGGCCGCCGTTGATGTCGACCTGGCCGGTGTCCATACGGCGCGCGAAGGCGACGGCGGTCTCCTCGTCCGCCGCCCAGACGGCTCCGCCGAGCCCGTACACGGTGCCGTTGGCGATGCGCAGGGCCTCGTCCTGGTCCTCGTACGGGAGGATCGCCAGCACCGGGCCGAAGATCTCTTCCTGGGCGATGGTCATCTCGGGGGTGACATCGGCGAATACGGTCGGGGCGATGAAGTACCCCTGCTCGTGCGGCGCGTCGGGGCCGCCCGCGACGAGCCGCGCGCCCTCCTCCACGCCCTTGGCGATGTACGCGCGGACGCTGTCGCGCTGCTTGGCGTTGACCACCGGGCCGAGGCGGGTGCCACGGTCGTGGGGGTCGCCGGTGGGGTACTTGGCGACGGCGTCGACGGCCAAGGCGACGGCCTCGTCGTACTGGTCCCGGTGCACGAGCATGCGGGTGAGCGCGTTGCACCGCTGGCCGGAGTTGACCATGGCGTGGCCGACGCCCGTGGCGACGGCCTTGGCGAGGTCGGCGCCGGGCAGGATGACGTTGGCCGACTTGCCGCCCAGTTCGAGGGCGACACGCTTGATCGCGGCGCCGGCGGTGGCGCCGATCTGCCGGCCGACGGCGGTCGAACCGGTGAAGGAGACGAGGTCGACTCCCTCGTGCGCGGCCAGTGCCTGTCCCGCGACCGGGCCGGTACCGGTCACGAGGTTGAAGACTCCGGCCGGGATGCCCGCCTCGTGCACGGCTTCGGCGAAGAGCTGTGCGGTCAGCGGGGTGTCCTCGGCCGGCTTGAGGACGAGGGTGCAGCCGGCGGCGAGAGCGGGTGCCACCTTGGCAACGACCTGGTGCAGCGGGAAGTTCCAGGGGGTGATGGCTCCGACGACGCCGACCGGCTCCATCAGCACCGTGGAGTTCCCGATCCGCTCCTCGAAGGCGTACGAGGCCGCGAGCTCGGCGAACGAGCCCGCGATCGCGATCGGCGACCCGACGTGCACCGCCTCCGCGAAGCCGATCGGGGCGCCGAGCTCGGCGGAGATGGTCTCCGCGATCTCCTTCTTGCGGGCGGTCAGCACGTCGCGGAGCGTCCCGATCAGGGCTGCCCGCTCGGCCGGCGGCGTGGCCGCCCAGCCGGGGAAGGCCTCCCGGGCCGCGCGTACGGCCTCGTCCACGTCCTCGGCGGTACCGGCCGGGACCGCGGCGATGACCTGCTCGTCGGCGGGGTTGACGACCTCTATCCGCTCACGCCCCGCGGCGGGCCGCCATGCGCCGCCGATGTACATCCCGTCGTGGGCCTTCATGGCATTCCTCCCGAGCACGCACGAGCGCGTAGACCTGACCTCGACCTGACCTCGCCAACACCCTACAAACTAGCGCCGGTAGTTTTGCGCGCGCCAGGGGCGGCCGGATCAGATGATGCCGAAAAGCATCCCCGCCGCCAGCACCACCAGGGAGGTGAGAGCGGCCCATTTCACGGTGAAACGGGTGTGGTCGCCGAATTCGACCTTGGCCATGCCGACGAGGACGTAGACGGCCGGAACCAGCGGGCTGGACATGTGCAGCGCCTGGCCGACGAGCGCGGCCCGGGCGATCTCCAGCGGGGAGACCCCGTGGGCCGCGCCGGCCTCGGCCAGTACGGGCAGGACTCCGAAGTAGAAGCCGTCGTTCGACATGAAGTAGGTCAGCGGCAGGCTGAGCAGGCCGGTGACGAGGGCCATGTGCGGGCCCATGCCCTCGGGGATCGCGCCGACCAGCCAGTCGGCCATGTGCTTGACCATGCCGGTGCCGGTGAGCACACCCGTGAAGACCGCCGCGGCGAAGACCATGCCGGCCACGTTGAGGACGTTGTCGGCGTGGGCGGCGATCCGGGCCTTCTGGTCGGGCATGTGGGGGAAGTTGACCGTGAGGGCGAGAGCGGCGCCGAGCAGGAAGAGCACCGGGATGGGCAGCAGCTCCATGATCATCGCGGTGAGCAGGGCGACGGTCAGGCCCGCGTTGAACCAGTACAGACGGGGGCGGAGGGTCGCCCGGTGCGGGTCGAGCCCCTGGAAGCCGTCGCCTTCGGGGGCGTCGGCGGACCCGCCCGCGTCGCCATGGCCGGTTACCGGGGCGGTGGTGGTTCCGGTTGCGGCGCCACCGGTCGCTGTCGCGGCGCCGCCGGCTCCCGTCGCGGTGGCGGTGGTGGCCCCCGTGGCCGCGGCGTCGAGGCCGGCGCTTCCCGGGGCGCCCGCGGCCACCGCGACGTACTGCTCCTGCGCGGGCTCCGGCTCCGGCGTCTCCTTCTCCTCGCCGGGCATGACGAGCAGGCCGACCCGGCGGCGCTCCTTCACGCCGAGGACGTAGGCGAGGACGAACACGAAGAGCAGGCCGGCCGCCAGGGCGGGAATCATCGGGACGAAGACGTCGGCGGCGTCCAGCTTGAGGGCGGTGGCGGCGCGGGCCGTGGGGCCGCCCCAGGGCAGGGTGTTCATCACACCGTTGGCGGTGGCGGCGACGCCGGTCATGACCACCAGGCTCATACCGAGCCTCTTGTAGAGCGGGTACATGGCCGAGACGGTGATCATGAACGTGGTCGAACCGTCCCCGTCGAGCGAGACGATCGCGGCGAGCACGGCCGTGCCGACCACGACCCGCATCGGGTCGGCCTTGCAGAAGCGCAGGATGCCGCGGACGACGGGGTCGAAGAGGCCGACGTCAATCATCACGCCGAAGTAGACGATGGCGAACATCAGCATCGCGGCGGTCGGCGCGAGTTTGCCGACGCCGTCGATGACGTAGTCGCCCAGCTGCGCGCCCTGTCCGGCGAACACGCAGAAGAGCGCGGGAATGAGGACGAGCGCCGCGATGGGCGACATTTTCTTCAGCATGATCAGGACCAGGAAGGTCGCGATCATGGCGAAGCCGAGGAAGGTCAGCATGCAGGGAACGTAGGTGGCGCCTCCTTGTGCCAACAAGACGTCGGCGCGTGAGCAATACGAGCAAAACCCCAGCTCAGGGCAGGGGTGCCAGTTCCACCGGGAAGCCGTTGAGCACGGCGGTGCCGGACAGCGGGTCGAGGCGGGAGCCGTCGAGCAGCTGGTTCACGTTGGCTCCGGGCGCGGCGGACGCCACCGAGAGCCGGGAACCCGTCCGGTCGTGGCCCCAGCCGTGCGGGAGGCTGACGACCCCGGTCCGGACGGCGTCGGTGATCTCCACCGGCACCTCCAGACTGCCGCCGTCGGCGGTGATCCTGGCCCGGCCCCCGTCGGTGAGCCCGAGCCGGGCCGCGTCCTCGGGGTGCACCTGGAGGGTGCACCGGTTGGAACCTCCGACCAGGGCCGGGACGTTGTGCAACCAGCTGTTGTTGGACCGCAGATGGCGGCGGCCCACGAGCACCAGGGCGGCGGGGCGTTCGGCGAGCGCCGCGCGCAGTCTGGGGAGCTCGGCCGCGATCGGGTCCGGGAGCAGGTCGATCCTGCCGCTGCGGGTCCTCAGCACGCCCGGGAGCCGGGGGCGCAGCGGGCCCAGGTCGATGCCGTGCGGGTGCGCGAGCACCCGGTCCAGACTGAGCCCGGCCTCGCCCGCGGGCTCGGCTCCGGCCTCGGTCGCGGTCGCGGCCGTGAGCCCGGCACCGGCCGCGTTTCCGGCCCCGGCCGAGGCTCCGGCCGGGCCTCCGGCCTCGTTCCCAGCCTCGGTCCCGCCCGCGGCTCCGGCCTCGCTCGCGGTCGCGGCTCCGGCCGTGCTCGTGGGCATGCCCGCGCGTGCCCGCGTACCGGCGCCGAACAGGTCGCCGTACGGGCCGAGTCGGAGCATCATGTCCAGCCGTCGCTCGGGGCCGTTCTCGCCGGTGAGGAGGCTCGCGAGGCGGGTCGGGTCCTCGCCGTGCAGGGGTGAGTCCGGGTCGGCGGTCTCCCTGGCGAGAGTGCCGTGGATGGCGAGCTCGTCCACGGCCTCCGGTGCGGCGGAGCCGTGCATGCCGGAGACGGCGAGGACGAGACGGGCGTGGATCTCGCATTCGTCGAGCCGGTCCGCCTCCAGAGGGACGGCGGGGCGGGTGTAGCGGACCTGGTTGTGGACGGCGAACCCATTGAAGGCGAAGTCGTGGTGGGCGCTCTGGGAGGGCGGGGGCGGGGGCAGTACGACATGGGCGTGGCGCGAGGTCTCGTTGAGGTACGGGTCCACGCTGACCATGAAGTCGAGCCCGGACAGGGCCGTATCGAGGCGCCGGCCGTCTGGAGCGGACAGCACGGGATTGGCGGCGATGGAGATCAGGGCACGGATCCGCCCCTCCCCCGGGGTCTCGATCTCCTCGGCCAGGGCGACGGTGGGCAGTTCGCTCTTGACCTCGGGGTGACCGCTGACCCGGCTGCGCCAACGGCCGAGGGCGAATCCCTTGCCGGGTCCGGCGGGGCGGGGCCGCGGGCCGGCCGCCGGGAGGGGGAAGAGGACGCCGCCCGGCCGGTCGAGGTTGCCGGTGAGGATGTTCAGTACGTCGACCAACCAGCTCGCGAGGGTGCCGTACTCCACGGTGCAGCTGCCGATCCGCCCGTAGACGGCGGCAGTGGGCGCGGCCGCGAGCTCGCGGGCGAGGGAGCGGATCTCGGCGGCCTGGAGGTCGCAGGCGGGTGCAACGGCCTCAGGAGTGAAACTCGCCAGGGCGTCCGCGAGTTCCGCAAGGCCCAGAGTCTGTTCCTCCAGGCTTCCGGGGGCGGTGAGCTTCTCCGCGATCAGGGTGTGCGCGAGAGCGGCCAGCAGCAGGGCGTCGCTGCCCGGGCGCGGCGCGAGGTGCCGGTCGGCCAGCCGGGCGGTGCGCGTCCGGCGTGGGTCGACGACGACCAGGGTGCCGCCGCGGGCGCGCAGCGCCTTGAGCCGGCCGGGGAAGTCGGGGGCGGTGCACAGCGACCCGTTGGACTCGACGGGGTTCGCTCCGAGGAGGAGCAGGAAGTCGGTGCGGTCGAGGTCGGGGACCGGGATGGCGAAGGGGTCGCCGAAGAGCAGGCCGCTGGAGACGTGTTTGGGCATCTGGTCCAGGGTGCTGGCCGTGAAGAGGTTGCGGGTGCCCAGGGCCTTGAGGAGGAGCGGCGGGTAGAGGGCGCCGGCCATGGTGTGGACGTTCGGGTTCCCGAGGACGACGCCGACGGACTGGGCGCCGTGCTCCCGGACGAGGGCGGGCACGGCGGCGGCGATGGCCTCGTACGCCTCTTCCCAGGTGGCTTCGCGCAGTCGGCCGTCGCGGCGGACGAGAGGGGTGCGCAGGCGGTCCGGATCGGCGTCGAGCGCACCGAAGGCGGCGCCCTTGGGGCAGATGAATCCGCGGCTGAACACGTCGTCGCGGTCCCCTCGGGCACCGGTGACGGCCGTGCCCTCGATGGTGAGGGTGAGGCCACAAGTGGCCTCGCAGAGGGGGCAGATGCGCAGGGCTGTGCGGGGCATGGGCCCTCCTGGGGGCGGCAGGCTGCGGCGCGGGCACGCGGGACACCGAGCATACCGACCGGTAGGGAGGTTGGGGAGGGGCTTGCGACCAGGGGTGGAGTCAGGGGGCGGAACGTTCCGCCCGGTCGAGCCCGGAACCCGGCTCCGCCCCGGCGATCCGGGACGGTGCGGCACTCCGGGGCCGGGGTCAGTCCAGTACGCGGGCCAGGTACGCCTGCATCATCGCGCGGGTTTCGGCGACGATCCCGGGGTCCCCGGCGGGGTCGGTCCGGAAGGCCAGCTGGATCAGCGCGTCGGTGGCCTCGACGGCGACCAGCACGGCCCGTTCGAGGGTGGCGTCGCGGATGAGGCCGAGGTGCCCGGAGAGCAGTTCGGTGAGCCGTGCGGCGACCAGATGGTTGGGATCGGCCGCCGGACCCTCGGGAGGGGGCGCGGGCACGCCGAAGTCGACCAGGGCGAAGCCGGGAACGCTGCGCTTCATGGCCAGGTATTCATCCAGGACCGCGTCCACGACGGGCCGCCAGTGGGTGGCGGGGAGGGCGGCGAGCCGTTCTTCGATGCCTTCGGCGTACCGGTCGAGGTTGCGGTGCGCCAGGGCGATGGCCATGGCCCTCTTGTTGCCGAAGAAGCGGTAGACGGAGCCGATGGGCACTCCGGCGCGCAGGGCGACGGCTCGGGTGCTGAGGTTCTCGTACCCGGTCTCGTCGAGGAGTTCGGCGCAGGCGTCGAGGATCCGGGCGAGCCGGTCGGCACTGCGCTGCTGGATCGGGGTCCGGCGCAGGGGGTGGGCGGGGGGCACGGGGTCCATCATGCCGCTCCTGGCTTCGGCTGGGGCCGTCGGCCTCAGTTCAGCAAGAGGGCGAGGCCGCCGGTGGTGTACGTGATCATCAGCGCGAGCAGCGGCAGTTGGCCGGCCACGGCCCTGGCGGGCGGGAAGAGGCGTACGGAGCGGTCGTGGGCCGCGATCACACCGAGTACGTGGCCGGTGACGACGGCCATGACCTGGAGGGTGGCGAGGCCGCCGGAGCCCAGTGGTGGCAAGGGTTCTGGGGCATTGTCAGTGCCGAGTGCGATGCTCACCGTACGTGGTCCTTCGGTTACGAGAAGGGAGAAGTAATGGGCGACGAGATAGCCGAGTGCGATCGGCACGAGTGAGTGCGCGAAGGCGGTCAGCGGGCGGGGGTGCGGGCCGCTGACGAGGCGGGTGGCCGCCGCGCACAGGCAGTACAGCGTGGCGACGAGGGCGATGGAACCGAGGAGTCCGAGGGTGGCCGTGGGGATGCGGCCGAGGGGGGAGGTCTGAACGGTGTTGATCCAGGCGGGGTTGTCGGAGTAGCCGTCGTAGGCGGTGGAGCCGAGCAGGACACAGACGGTGGCGACGAGTCCGGGCCGCTCGGGTGTCGCGTCGAGTCCGTGGAAGGGGTTACGGAGGACCAGGCGGCCGTCACTGCGGCGGCCGAGGGGGGAAAGCCGGGCCAGCAGGCCGGAGTAGGCCTCGAAGGCGTCTGCGTCGGCGAACCAGCTCTCGCCGAAGCGGGCGGCGAGCAGCAGTTGGGCGGTGGCGTAGCCGCCGAGGGCGATCAGGAGGGTGGTGGTGGATGCGGGATCCGGAGAGACGAGCTCGAGCCAGGTGAAGCCGAACAACCCGACCGCGGCGGGCCATTGGCCCAGCCTGGCGGGGAGCGGCCGGGCGGGGTGCGGCCCGCCGGGGTCGCGGCGGTGCAGGGCTCGGGAGAGCAGACGGTGCAGGGTGCGGAGCGGGTTGAGGAGGCGCCATACGGGGCCGAGGAGAAGGGAGGCCGGGACGAGTCCGACCCAGAGCAGGACGTAGACGGCGCCGGGAGCGGGGTTCCTGGCGGGGTCGTCGGGACCGAGGAGGAGGTGGAGGAGCACGGCGAGGGCGGCGGCGAGGCCGAGCCCGCGCAGGGCGGTGCGGGTGGCCGGCGCGTCGGCCACCCGCTGGAGCCCGGCGGGCAGGGCGAGGCCGGAGCGGTCGCCGCGGAAGCGGGAGGCGGACCAGAGCAGGCCCAGTGCGAGGAAGGAGATGAACAGCGCGGCGAAGGCCCCGGCGAAGGCGTAGAAGGGGGAGATCGGCAGATCGTGCTGGGATCCGATCCCGTGTGCGAGGAGGGTGGTCGTCGGATCGGCCAGGTGCGGGACCACGTCCTGGCCGGCGCAGCCACCTTCCGCGCACGGCCCCGGGACCGGGACCGGTCCGGGCTGGGGTGGGGTCACCGGACGAGGAGCTGGGTCAGGACGAGGCCGGATGCGTGGGTCTCGACCTCGAAGAGACCGGTCCGGTCGGCCGTCAGGACCAGGGTGGCCTCCTGGCCCGGCGGCAGGGCGAGTTCCTTGTCGTAGCCGTGGACGTGCAGGGTGTCGGCGCGGTCGCTGGTGACGCGCAGTGCCACGCGCTCGCCGCGCTTGAGCTCGGTGCGGCCAGGGGCGGGAGCGACCTTGCCGTCCCGGATGGTGACGGTGACCGTCCGGTCGGCCACCGGGTCCTGGGGGGTCTGCGGGGGCTGGGGGGTCTGCGGGGGCTGGGGGGTCTGCGGGGGCTGGGGGGCCTGGGGTGATGCCGTCGGGGTGGGGGCGGGGTGGCTGTGGGGCGCCTGGCCCGGGGCGGCGGCTGGGCCGCCGGTGAGGGTGGCGGTGGCCTCGACGGCCTTGCCGCCGACGGCCCAGGCGGTGTGGTCGTCGGCGTACAGGCGGACGGTCAGGGTGTGGGTGCCCTCGGGTACCTGTGCCGCGGGCAGGTGGAACCAGGGGCCGTACACCCTGGCCAGCTTGCGGCCGTCGAGCTCCAGGTGGGCGTGGCCGGCGCCGGGGAGCGCCGCGCCGCCGGTGCTGTCGGGGGTGAAGCGGAAGTTCTTCGCGGCCAGCTGGAGGTTCCAGCCGTCCTCGGAGTCGGGCCTGGTGATGAGCTGCACCTGCGGCGCGCCCTGGGCCGGAACCTCGCGCAGGCGGTGGCCGGCGCCGTCATCGGCGGCCAGCAGGGTGCCCACGTCGCCGGAGGCCTGCTCGTGGCTGGTGCCGGGCTTGTGGTGGGTGGTGGCCCGGCCCCCGCAGCCCGTCGCCGCGCCGCCCGCGAGCAGCAGAAGGAGGGCGATCAGGGCCGCGGTGCGGGAGGTCCGGCGGGGCGGGCGGGGCGCGGGGGGCGGCGTACCGCAGGCGTCGCAGCGGACGCGGTCGGCGGGGTCGTGGGTCACCGCGGGCCTCCGGCTGCGGCCGGGGGTTCGGGGGTGGCGGCCGCGCTCAGGGCCGGCGCCGGGCCGTCCGGAACGGGGGCGCGGTCTCCGTCGGGGTCTCCGCCCGGGCCTGCGGGGCGGGCCGGGGCGCCCGGGCGGGCGGAGGCGACGACCGCCCAGAGCACCCACACCACCGCGACGAGGGCGCGGACCCAGGCGGGGCTGAGCGGGATCCAGGGGATCATCAGCACGGCCTTGTCGAAGGCGTCGAGCAGGGTCAGGCCGCCCAGCAGCAGGGTGAGCCGGGCCAGCCAGGGCCGGTCCGGGCGCAGCACCAGGCCGGCTCCCGTCCACCACAGGCCCAGGAGCAGCAGGGCGAGGGCGGGCACGAAGGTGGGGGTGAGCGCCATCGTGGAACCGGCCACGTCCAGGGCCAGCCCGGCCAGGCCCAGCAGTGAGGCGACCGTCCCCAGCCGGGAGCCGCGCAGCCGGCGCCACCACAGCACCCCGCCGACGAGCAGCAGTACGGCCGCCACCGCCAGCGCGACCTGCGTCTCCACGCGCTCCAGGCCCCGGGCGCCGTACCAGTCGCAGCCCGCCGGGAGCTTGCGCGCCTGGACGTTGTAGTCGGCGCAGACCAGCAGTTGGACGAGCTTCACCGGTTCGCCGGCCAGCCGGACGGACCCGCCGGAGACGGAGCCACGGCTGTCGCCGCACTTCGGGAGGGCGCCGGGGGTGGCGCCGTCCGGTCCGGGCTGCCAGCAGTTCCCCTTGCCCTGGCCGTCCCACCAGACGTCCATGCCGTTGGGCCGGGAGGCCCCGGACTTGTCCTTGCCCAGGATGTTGGCGGCGTAGCGGTTGTGGTGCGAGGTGTCGGCCTGCTTCCCCCACGCCTCCTCGCCCCGGATGAAGGCGGGGACGGCGCTGAGGAAGAACCCGGCGCGCCGGTGCCCGTACACCCAGTTGTTCTCGTACAGGTTCCAGTTGCCGCCCGCGGTGATGATGCCGGTGCCCGGCGGCATGGAGATCTGCGGGCAGACCACGCCCTGCTCGTAGCCGCGCTCGATGGGCGGCTTGGCGCAGGTGCCGTCGGCGACGTGGGGGTAGTAGTCGGCGTTGTTGTCGTGGATCAGGTTCCGCTCGAACTTGGCGTGGTTCTGCGGGAGTCCGGGGTGGCCGGGGAAGGCGCTGTCCATCGAGGCGCCGCCCATGTTCTGGTCGAACTCGTTGTCGTGGACCCAGACGGAGTCACCGGCCGTACCGGAGTAGCCGACCATGTTGTGGTGGCTGCGGCAGCCGGTGATCTCGATGGAGTAGCGGGGGACGTCGTAGCCGCGGCCGTCGTTGATGTTGGAGGCGCTGCCGGGGTAGATGCCGGAGTCGCCGTTGCCGTACGACTCGCAGTTCTTGTAGAGCCCGTGGTCGCTGGCGAAGGTCAGGAAGCCGTACTCGTCGTTCCAGCGCGTCAGTACGTCGTCGATGACGAAACCGTCGCCGGCGAGCACGTACAGGGAGTTGAAGGTCGTGCGCTGGGCCGTGAAGTTGCGGAAGTAGATGCCGTCGGACTTGTCGGCCCGGATGGCGTTCAGCTTCTGGTACTTGGCGTCGATGACGACGTCGAGACGGGAGGCGCCGGTGCCTTCGATCTGCAGGTTCGTCTTGCCGAGGATGGCGACGAGGTTCTGGTTGTGCCGGCATTGCGCCTGCTGCTCGTACGACAGGATCTGGTAGCCGAGCGAGGAGTTGGGCGCCTTGAGCGAGGCGCACTCCCCCGTCGGCTTGGGGAGCGAGGGCTCCTCCTCGTACAGGCCGGGGAGGATCGCGATGTTCATCCCGGGCCGGTCCACGGCGTCCACGGCCTCTTGGAGGTGGCGGAAGCCGGACTGCTCGCAGCGGGCGTAGAGGTCGAGGTTGCGCTGGCGGAGGTCCTCCGGGAAGGCGGATATCCGGCGTTCGAAGGCAGGCCGGTCGGTCTTGCAGACCAGCAGGTCGGGCTCGGCCTTGCGGTACTCGGGTACGGAGCCGGTGCCGTCGGGGAGGGCGACGGGGCGCTCCTCGTGCGCGCGGGCGGCGGGCGCGGCGGCGAGGAGGGACACGAGAGCGAGGAGGGCGGCGAGGAGCGCCGCCGGCACGGCAGGAAACCTGCGGGTCCACGACATGCGCGAGAGAGTAGAGCAATGTTCACCTTTCCGGACCCCCTTCGACGCGAATCGGCCCGCCATTGCCCAACCCCCGCTGGTCGGAGACGGCCCCTGCGGCGGACCCACGGGGTCGCAGCCCCGAACACCCCTACGACGCACGGAGGTTGCACCCCAATACCCAGGCCACCCGACTGGCCGTCCCGCCGGCCTGCGCCCCGGGGCCGGACGGCTGCCCGGACCGGCCCGGGCAGCGCACCGCCGCCCACCTGCCCGGGCCAGCCCGGGCAACACACCGCCGGACCAGCCGGGCACCCGCACCGAGGTAGGACACCGCCCGGCCGGGAGGCCGGGAGGCCGGGAGGCCGGGAGGCGGAGCAGCGGGGCCGCGGCGGGTCAACCACCTGACTGGCGCAACGCAGGATGGCGGGTTCTGAGTGTGGCCCGGGCTCGGACTCGCCATCCGGCGTTCCGCCGGCCAGGTGGCCGGGAACTGGGCCCCCGAGACCGCAGGCGGGCCGTGGAGCAGCACCGACGGAGACAGCGGGAGGCCGTGAAGCGGTGGGGCGGGCCGCGAGCGGAGGCAGCGGGCGCACGAAGCGGCGACCACCGGAGGACCTGGGAGGCTGCGGGGTGGCGGAGTCGGGGGCGCCGAACCGCACCGGCGGAGGCGACGGGCGGCCACGGAGCGGCACTGGCCGAGGCGCAGGCAGCTGCGAAACGAGCGGAAACCCGGACGGCCGCCCCTGGCCCGGCGGGAACTCGGGCGCCCTCCCTCGGCCCCGTGGATACCAGGGCGCCCCCCGCCCCGGCGGGAACCAGGGCGCCCCGTCGGCCCCGCAGGGACCTGGGCGGCCACCCCCGGCGGGAACCCGGGCGCTCCCCTCGGCGCCCACCCCCTGGCCCGTGGCCCCCGCGAAGCGGTGGAGGCACCGCGCAGCCCAACACCCGGAACGGCGCAGGCGCCAAACAGCCCCGCAGCGGCAAGCTCCAGGGTCCCCAGGGCAGAACCGCGCAGCCAGCCAGCCGGTCGTGGCCACCGGCGAGGCAGCTGCCGACTTCCCGCGGTGGGGGCTCCCGGCAGCGCGGCTCCGGGCTCCCCCACGGCAGGGCCCCCCGGCTCCCGGGACCCCGGCTCCGGGCGACCCCGCAGCGGCGGCCGTCAACTCCCCCGCCGCGGGCCTTGCCCCGGCGCCGGCAGCCGCCTCCCCCGGCAGGGCACTGCGACTCCCGACGGGGCGGCTCCGGGCTGCCCCACGGCAGGGCCCCCGGCTCCCGGGACCCCGGCTCCGGGCGGCCCCCGCAGCGGCAGCCGCGACTCACCCGGCGCCGGGCCTGCCCCGCGGGCGGCGGGCTCCCCCACGGCAAGCCCCTACGTCTCCCGGGACCCCGGCTCCGGGCTGCCCCGAGCAGGGCCGGACTCCCGGGGCCCCGACCCAGGGCCGCCCCGCGGCGGCAGCCGCGACTCCCCCAGCGCGGGCCCTGCACCCCCCAGCGGCGCGGCCCGGTGGTGGGGGGCGTTGACTGGGCGGCGCAGGAATCCTACTGTCTGGCATAGGATTCCTACGGCAGACCGGGAGCGTTCATGAGTGACGGCGGCAGCAGCGAGCAGGCCAGGAAGACCGCGGAGGCGCTGGAGTACCTGACCGGCTTCGGCAACGAGCACAGCTCCGAGGCCGTCCCGGGCGCGCTCCCGCACGGCCGGAACTCGCCTCAGCGCGCCCCCCTCGGCCTCTACGCGGAGCAGCTCAGCGGCAGCGCGTTCACCGAGCCGCGCAGTCACAACCGCCGCTCCTGGCTCTACCGGATCCGCCCCTCGGCCGCTCACCCGCCCTTCACCCGCGTCGACAACGGCGGCCTGCGCACCGCGCCGTTCACCGAGACCGTCCCCGACCCCAACCGGCTCCGCTGGAACCCGCTGCCCGATCCGGCCGCCGGGACGGACTTCCTGGCCGGCCTCTGGACCCTCGGCGGCAACGGCGACGCCGCCCAGCGCACCGGCATGGCGATCCACCTCTACTCCGCCAACGCCTCCATGACGGACCGGGTGTTCAGCAGCTCGGACGGGGAGTTGCTGATCGTCCCCGAGCGCGGCGGCCTGCTGCTGCGCACCGAACTCGGCCTGCTCAGCGCCGGCCCCGGCGAGATGGCCCTGATCCCCCGCGGGGTCCGCTTCCGCGTGGAGCTGCTCGACGGCGATGCCCGGGGCTACGTCTGCGAGAACTACGGCCAGCCCTTCGAGCTGCCGGACCTCGGCCCGATCGGGGCCAACGGCCTCGCCGCCGCGCGGGACTTCCGGGCCCCGGTGGCCGCGTACGAGGACGCCGACCGCCCGACCGAGGTGGTCAACAAGTTCTGCGGGAACCTCTGGAGCGCGACCTACGACCACTCCCCGCTCGACGTCGTCGCCTGGCACGGCACGCACGTCCCGTACGTGTACGACCTGCGCCGCTTCAACGTCATCGGTTCGATCAGCTACGACCACCCCGACCCGTCGATCTTCACCGTCCTGACCTCACCCTCCGACACCCCCGGCCTGGCAGGTGTGGACTTCGTGGTCTTCGCGCCGCGCTGGCTGGTGGGCGAGGACACCTTCCGGCCGCCGTACTTCCACCGGAACGTGATGAGCGAGTACATGGGCCTGATCGAGGGCGCGTACGACGCCAAGGCGGAGGGCTTCGTGCCCGGTGGCGGTTCGCTGCACAACATGATGTCCGCGCACGGCCCCGACCGGGAGACCTTCGACAAGGCCAGCGCCGCCGAGCTGAAGCCGCAGAAGATCGACGACGGCCTGGCCTTCATGTTCGAGACCCGCTGGCCGATCACCGCCACCGCGCAGGCGGCCGGAGCCGAACACCTCCAGCCCGCGTACGACGACGTCTGGAAGGGGCTCCAGCGCCACTTCCGCGCCTAACATTCCCTGCACGCCCCGCCCCGACGTTCCAGCCGTACGGAGAACCACCCGTGACCCCCTTCGCCCCCGACTCCCTGGTACTGAACCGGAAGCTTCCGCTCTGGTACCAGGTGTCCCAGTCGCTGCGCGCCTCGATACTGGGGCGCACCCCGGACGCCTCGCTGCGCCTGCCCACCGAGGAGCAGCTGGCCGAGCACTACGGGGTGAGCGTGCTGACGATGCGGCAGGCGCTCAAGGAGCTGGAGGGCGAGGGGCTGATCAGCCGCCACCGGCGGCGCGGCACGTTCATCGAGCCGGGGGCGCGGCGCGGGGCTCCGGTACGGCTGCTGGGTTCGGTCGACGCGATCGTGGCGCAGCAGTCGGGTGAGCGTACGACGATTCTCGGCCATGCACGGACCGCCGTGTCCGGGGAGCTGCTGGAGCACTTCCCGGACACGGCGGAACTGGTCACGTACCGCAGGCTGCGCCAGGACAGCGAGAGCGGAGAGCCGACCAACTGGGCCGAGAACGCGGTCCGGCCCGAGCTGGCCGAGGGCATCGACCTGGCCGATCTCGAGCGGTATCCGATGACCAAGGTGCTCCGTGACATCGTCGGGGTGAAGATCAGCCGGATCACCGACACCGTCGAGGCCCGGCTCGCGGACCCGGAGACGGCCGACCTGCTCCAGGTCCCGCTGCTGAGCCCGATCCTGCACTACACGGGCGTGACGTACGACGAGGACGGCCGGGTGGTGGACGTGGCCCGCATCCGCTACCGCGGCGACAGGTTCTCCTTCACCGTGACCGTCGACGCGCACTGAGCCCGGCTACCGGCTACCGAAACCCCGCAGCCCCACTCCCCGGCGACAGCGGGGCCCGCTCCCGTTACTTGTCGCGCTTCTCGTCGTCCTCGACGCCCCGCTCGCCCTCCGCCTGCGACGGAGTCGTGCGCATCGTCTGCGGGTGGCGCTGCTTCTTCTCCCGCTCGTCCATGTCGTCGTCGAGGCGCTCGCCCTCGGCCTGCGAGGGCGTCGAGTATTCGTCGTACTGGCTCATGACCGTCTCCTCGGTCCACGCACAGGTACACATGCATACATAAGGAGCGTAACGCTTCGGCCTGGACGCGGCCCGGCCATTGCCCGCCCTCGCTACCATCTGCCGGGTGAGCGACGACGTACCGCTGCTGGACGATCTGATGCCCTGGGCCGTGGGCTCCCTGCGCCTGGGCCGGGACTGGGTCGCGGCCCCCGACCCGGGGACCCTGCGGGCCCGCTGGGCGGCCTTGGCCGGCGCCGAAGGGGCGCAGCGGGAGCGGCTGTTCCGCCCGACCCGCTCCCGTACGCCCTCCTCGGGAGCGGCCGCGCTCCCCGGGCAGCGGTCGGCCTCCACGGCCCGGTTCACGGATGCGCCGGGCCCCTTCCCGGAGCCCGTACGCGTGCTCCGCGCCCCGTTCGACGAGCAGTGGCTGCTGCCCGACCAGAGGCTCATCGACACCGCCCGCCCGGAGCTGTGGCGGGTCCGGGACGAGCACCAGCTGTTCGCGGTGGAGATCCCGGAGCTGCTGGTCACCGCCCATCTCCCGGCCGGCCGCCTCGGCCGGATCCGCCCGCTGCACCGGCGCCCCGGCGGCGCGGAGCCCAATCTGGCGCCGGGCCTGCTGCCCCTGCTGGGTGAGCGGCACGGCGGCTGGGTCACCCCGGAGGACGTGCTGTGCTGGATCCTGGCGGCGGGCCGTCCCGGGCCGCGCGGGGCGTACGAGGTCCCGCTCGCGGCCGATCCGGAACGCTGGCGGGCCGGGCTGGAGCTCGGCCACCGGCTGCTGACCGTCCAGCTGCGCGGGGCGCGCGGCGGTGAGCCGCCCCGGCTGCCCGGCGGGCGGCGGCCCTACGTACGCTCGGCGGTCACGGCCTGGCCGCGCGGGCTCGCGTACGACCCGCAGAGCGAGACGCTGAGCCTCGGGGAGGGGAGCATCTCCCCCGTGCCGCCGGGTGCGTGGGAGTACGAGTCCCAGGGCGAGCGGGTCCTGGAGTCCTGGTTCGCCGCCCGGGCCGCGCACCGTACGGACGGGGCCGACGGGCTGGAGGCGCTGGGCCCGGCCCAGTGGCCGCAGTCCTGGACCTCCGAGCTGCTGTCCCTGGTCACGACGCTGGCGCTGCTGGCGGATCTGGCCCCGCAGCGGGCGGCGTTCGAGCCGGGGCCGCCCATCGCGGCCGCCGAGCTGGAGGCCGCCGGGGTGCTGCCCCCGCCGCGCTGGGCCCGGCGTCCGGCTTCGGTGCTGGACCACGAGGAGGAGGGCCCGGGCGGGCAGTTCGCCCTGCTCTGAGCCAGGCGGAGTGACGCCCAGGACACCCCACCCCCTAGCTCCACGCCCCGAGCAGCCGGATGATCCAGCGGTCGAAGAGCTCCTCGGGTTCGCCCAGGTCGGCCGGGACCGCCGGGAGCGCCGGGAGCGCCGGGAGGGCGTTCGCCAGCAGCGGGTACTCCCCCGTCGCCAGCCGGGAGCCGAGCCAGGCCGTCCGTACGCCCTGCTCGGCGGCCTCGCTCCAGGGCAGCGCGCGGGCCCGCTCGGCCAGGGCCAGTTCGCTCGAGACGTACGTCGCCACCGTGCCGTTGACCGCGGCGATCAGCTCCAGCTTCTGGCCGTCCGGCGCGTCCAGCGGGGCCAGGCAGGCCAGGCTGTGCTCCAGGTACCGCAGGGCGTGCGGGCTGAAGCCGTAGACCGGGGTGAGCAGCCGGGGCAGCCAGGGGTGGCGGTGCATCAGGTCCCGCGTCTGACGGGCCAGTGCCAGCAGGTCGGCCTGCCAGTCGCCGGCCGGCGGGGTCAGCTCGTACTCCCCGCTGACCGCGTCGACCATCAGCTCGTACAGGTCCTCCTTACGCGGAACGTAGTTGTACAGGGACATCGTCCCGGCGCCGATCCCGGCCGCCACGCGCCGCATGGAGACGGCCTCGATCCCCTCGGAGTCGGCGATCCGTACGGCCTCGGCCGCGATCGAGTCGCGGCTGTGCGCGGGGCGGGGGCCGCGGCCGGCCCGCTGCGGGCGGGCCCAGATCACTTCGGGTTCAGCGGGGCGGCCGCTGGGGGTCATCGCTCATCACCTCGTTCGTCGCCACCATCCTAGTTACGTACACCGTACGGAGTCAGGTAGGGTGCCATACATGACGACTACGTACGCTGTACTTAGTGAAGGGCTGGAGAAGTGCTTCGGCGAGGTCCGCGCGCTGCGCGGGCTGGACCTGGCGGTGCCCGAGGGCACGGTCTGCGGCCTCCTCGGCCCCAACGGCGCGGGCAAGACCACCGCCGTCCGGATCCTCACCACCCTCACCGGGCCTACCGGCGGGCGCGCCCGGGTGGCCGGCCACGACGTGACCCGCGATCCGGCCGCCGTCCGCCGCGCCATCGGGGTCACCGGCCAGTACGCCTCGGTGGACGGGGACCTGACCGGCCGGGAGAACCTCCGGCTCTTCGCCCGCCTCGCCGGGCTGCGCGGGGCGGGCGGGCGGGCCCGCGCCGACGAGCTGCTGGACCGGTTCGGACTCGGCGAGGCGGCCGACCGGGTCGCCTCCACCTGGTCGGGGGGCATGAAGCGGCGCCTCGACCTGGCCGCCGGGCTGATCACGCGCCCGCGGGTGCTGTTCCTGGACGAGCCCACGACCGGGCTCGATCCGGCGGCCCGCGAGAAGATCTGGACGGCGGTACGAGCGCTCGCGGACGAGGGCACGACCGTCCTGCTCACCACCCAGTACCTGGAGGAGGCCGACCGGCTGGCCGACGACATCGTGGTCGTCGACAGCGGCCGGGCCGTCGCCACCGGCACCCCGGACGAGCTCAAGTCCCGGATCGGCGCGCACGCCGAGGTCACCATCGCCGCGCCCGGGGCGCTCGCGGGCGCGGCGGTCGTCCTCGACCAGCTCACCGGCGGCCGGCCCGTCCTGGACGAGGAGCGGCTGACCGTCGGCGCGACCGTGCTGGACGCGCGGATCACGCTGCCCCGGATCATCCGCGACCTCGACGCGGCCGGGATCCCGGTCACCGACGCGACCCTGCGCCCGCCCACCCTCGACGAGGTGTTCCTGCGCCTCACCCGGGTCCGCACCGCGGACAGGACCGGTAGGACCGGTAGGACCGGCAGGACCGATGAGACCGGCAGGGCCGTTGAGACCGACACGACCGAGGAGCACGCGGCATGAGCACCCTGCTGTCCGACGGCGGCGCCGTCCTCACCCGCCAGTTGCAGAAGGCCCGGCACGCGCCCGCGCTGCTGATCCTCACCCAGACCATGCCGATCACCATGCTGCTGTTCTTCGGCTACGTGTTCGGCAGCGCGCTCGCCATGCCCGGTTCCGAGTACCGCGAGTTCCTGGTGCCGGGGCTGCTCGCCGCGACCGCCGCGAACGGGCTGATGACCGGCATGTTCACCGCCGCGCAGGATGCCCACCGGGGGGTGATGGACCGCTTCCGGACGCTGCCGATGAGCCGGAGCGCGGTCCCGCTCGGGCAGACCGCGGCCGATCTGCTGACGACCGCGGTGTCGATGGTGCCGCTGATGCTGGTGGGGCTCGCGATGGGCTGGCGGATCGAGAACGGGCTGCCGGGTGCGCTGGGCGCCCTGGGGGTGCTGCTGCTGTTCCGCTTCGCCACCGCGTGGGTGGGCACGTACCTCGGCCTGCTGAGCCGGAGCGAGGAGGCGGCGGGCCAGCTGGGCAGCGCCACCTTCATCCTGCCGATGCTGTCGAGCGCGTACCTCCCGACCGCCGGGCTGCCCGGGTGGCTGCGGACGGTGGCCGAGTGGAACCCGATCAGCGCCGTCGCCACCGCCGTGCGCTCGCTCTGCGGGAACGCCGGCGGCGGGGCCGCGGCGGGCGCCGCCTGGCCGGCGGCGCATCCGGTGGCCGGGGCGCTGCTCTGGTCGACGGTCCTGCTGGCCCTCTTCGCGCCGCTGGCCACGCGCCGGTTCGCACGCGGCCGGGGCTGAGGACGGGGAGCCGCGGTCAATCGGGCCGCGGGAAGCCGGGCCCCAGGACGCCGGGAAGCCGAGCCGAGGACACCGGGCCTCGGAAAGCCGAGCCCAGGACTCCGAGTCCCGGGGAACCCGGGTCCCGTGAACCCGGGCCCCGGGAACGGGTGACAGATCCGGGTCCGACCAGGTAGGCAGGCTGTCATGACACCTGATGCCCGCCCCGCCGATCCGCTCCCCCTCGACGGTGTCACCGTCGTCGCCGTCGAACAGGCCGTCTCGGCCCCCTTCGCCACCCGCCAGCTCGCCGACCTCGGCGCCAGGGTGGTCAAGGTCGAGCGCCCCGACGGCGGCGACTTCGCGCGCGCCTACGACACCGCCGCCCAGGGGCTGGCCTCGCACTTCGTGTGGGCCAACCGCGGCAAGGAGTCCATCGCGCTCGACCTGAAGGATCCGCGCGGCCTGGAGGTGCTGCACGAACTGCTCGACGGCGCGGACGTCTTCGTCCAGAACCTCGCGCACGGCGCCGCGGCCCGGCTCGGCATCGACTCGGCCGCGCTGTGCGCCCGGTACCCGCGGCTGGTCGCCGTGGACATCTCCGGCTACGGCCCGCAGGGCCCGTACGCCCACAAGCGCGCGTACGACATGCTCGTGCAGTGCGAGGCGGGGCTGGTCTCGGTGACCGGGACGCCGGAGCAGCCGGTCAAGGCGGGGATCCCGGCCGCGGACATCGCGGCGGCCATGTACGCCTTCTCCGGGGTGCTCGCCGCGCTGCTGCGCCGCGGGATCACGGGGCGCGGCGGCCGGGTGGAGGTGTCGATGCTGGACGCGCTCGCCGAGTGGATGGGGCATCCGCTGCACCACACCGTGCACGGCGGGGAGCAGCCGGCCCGGACCGGCCTCGCCCATGCCGTCATCGCGCCCTACGACGCGTACGCGACGGCCGACGGGGACCGGGTGCTGCTGTCGGTGCAGAACGACCGGGAGTGGCGGCGGCTGGCCGAACAGGTGCTGAATCGGCCCGAGTTGGCGGACGATCCGGCGTACGCGACGAACGCGGCACGCACCCTGGGCCGGGAGAAGACCGACGCGGTGGTGGCGGAGGCGCTGGCCGTACTGGACGCGGCCGAGGCGATCGGGCGGCTGGAGGCGGCGGGCATCGCGTGCGCGCGGCTGAACTCGGTGGCGCAGCTGGCCGGGCATCCGCAGTTGGCGGCGCGCGACCGCTGGCGGGAGGTCGGATCACCGGCCGGCCCGCTGCGGGCCCTGCTGCCGCCGATCGGACTGCCGGACGGGGTGGCACCGCGGATGGGAGCGGTGCCCGCCCTCGGCGAACACACCGACGCCCTGCTGCGCGCCCTGGGGATGACGGGCGCGCAGATCACGGCACTGCGCCGGGACGGTGTGGTCGCCTGAGGCGGGAAGCGTCGGGAACAGCGGGGACGAACGGGGCCGGGGTGCAGCCGGGTCAACCGGCCGCATTTCGGGGTCAGTTACGAGCGGCGGCTGCCGAAGAGCGTGCGACGCAGCCGACGCAGCGGCGCGAAGAGCGCGACGCGTGCGCTCCGGCTCCGCTGGACGTGCGTGTGGTCGCGAGAGGTGAGCTCGCGCATCAGCAGGGTCGCCTCGGCCGCCTCGTGGTGCGGGACGGCAGGTCCGCCCAGCACGGCGAGGTGGCGGTCGAGGCGCGAGCTGGTCGCGCTGCTGCCGCAGGTGATGGCAGGCACGCGAGGCGGCCTGCTGCGCATTGCTATCTGTTCCATGTCTCTCCCCACCCGTACGAGGGCACCCGGCCCGGGCAGGTTAACCCTATCGCCCCCGCGTCGCGCTCGGGTATCCCGGTGGTGTGAATTACCCCTATACCTACGGGGAGTTGACGATTACTCAACGGAGTCAACGGTCACTCTCCGCACAGGAAGCGCGGAACCGGCGAGCCCCCGGGGGTTCATGGGGGTACATACGGGCAGTCCTGTCACGACGGGGGCCGCGGAGCCCGCGCCGCGCTAACTTGGAGTGATCGTCCGGCAACGCATTCGGGGGGCGCGCATGAGTGGGAACGAGAATGCGGACGGGCGTGTCATCGCCGGCCGGTACCGGCTGCTGGGCCCCCTCGGCCGGGGCGGCATGGGAATCGTGTGGCGGGCGCGCGACGAGGTGCTGGGCCGCGAGGTCGCGGTCAAGGAGGTGCGGGCGCCCGCCGGGCTGGACGCGGCCGAGGTGGGCCGGATGTACCGGCGCCTGGAGCGGGAGGCCTGGGCGGCGGCCCGGGTCTCGCACCGCGGGGTCGTCACGGTCTACGACGTGGCGAACGAGGACGGCCGCCCCTGGATCGTGATGGAGCTGGTCCGCGGGCTCTCCCTGGCCGAGGTGCTGGAGGGCGAGGGGCCGATGACCCCGCAGCGGGCCGCGCACATCGGGGAACAGGTGCTGGCGGCGTTGCGCTCCGCGCACGGGTCGGGGGTCCTGCACCGCGACGTCAAGCCCGCCAACGTGCTGGTCGCCAACGACGGGCGGGTCGTGCTGAGCGACTTCGGGATCGCGAGCCTGGAGGGGTCCTCGGCCATCACCATGACCGGCGAGGTGGTGGGATCCCCCGAATTCCTGGCACCGGAGCGGGCGTTGGGGCACGAACCGGGCCCGGAGTCGGACCTGTGGTCGCTCGGGGTGATGCTGTACGCGGCCGTCGAGGGGGTCTCGCCGTTCCGGCAGGACACCCCGCTGTCGACGCTGCGGGCGGTGGTGGACGAGGAGTTCCCGCCGCCGCGCCGGGCCGGGCCGCTGGCGCCCGTACTGGAGGGCCTGCTGCGCAAGGATCCCGCCGAGCGGCTGCCCGCGGCGGAGGCGGCCCGGATGCTGCGGATCATCGGCGCGGGCGGCGCCGTACGGGCCTCCGGCGGACCGGTGTCCGGGCCGGACTCTCCGACGGCCGCGGCGCACCACCACGAGCGGGGCGCCGGTCCGTACGGGGCGACGCCGCCGATGCCGATGCCGATGCCGGTCCCGGCGGGCGCGTCCGGGTCCGCGTCCGGGTCCGGGTCCCCACCCGGGTCCGCGTCCCGGCAGGGGCGGGCCGGGCTGGTGCTGACGGCCGGGATCGTGGTGCTGCTGCTGGCGCTGGCCGCACTGGGCTGGCTGCTGCTGAAGGACCGCGGGGACCGGGGCGGCGGCGCGGCCGGCGGGCCGACGGGTGGGGCGGGCAGTTCGCAGTCGGCGCCCGCGAAGCCCAGCCCCTCCGCGTCGGGGCCGGCGTCCCCGTCGGCGAGCGGCGGTGGCGGCGCGCCCGCGCAGAAGGTCACCCTGTACGTCCACACCCTGCGCGGGAGCTACGCGGGCAGCTGCCCGCCCGCCCAGGTGAGCGCGCCGGCCTTCACAGGCACGCTGGAGGTGGCCACGACCCCCGCCGAGCTGGAGTACCGCTGGGTCTCCCGCGGTGGGGCGCCGGCCGGCTCCGGCGCGGGCTGGCAGGGCGTCACGTACGAGGCGGGCGGCCCCAGGACCCGGCAGGTCAACCACACCGAGCTCGGCCACCGCGCCGGGGCGACCCTCGACGACGCGGTCCGGCTGGAGGTGCGGGGGCCCGCGCAGGCGGTCTCGGAGTGGCTGGAGTTCTCCGTGACGTGCGAGAAGGAGGCCCCGACGGGCGGGCCCTCCTCCCCGGCTCCCTCCGGCTCCCCCGGCCCGACGCCGACGCCGACGCCGACGGAGACGCCGACGCCGAGCGCGGAGGAATCGGCCGACGCCAGGGCCTGGACCCCGGTCAGGCCTTGCTGCTGAAGGACGGCAGGTAGCCGCCCGACTGTCCGGCGGCCGTCGGGTGGTAGGACTCCCCGATGTTGGCCCAGTTGACGCTGTGCAGCCACGGGCTGCCGGAGCAGATCTCGTGGCCCGTGAAGGCGCCGGCGACCGGGGCGAAGGCGAAGCCGTGGTCGGCGGCGCGTTTGGCGACGGCGGCGTTCAGGTAGTCGGACGCCCCGTTGATGGCGGAGCGTTCGCCCTCGGTCAGGCCGGCGACGCAGGATCCGTTCAGCTTGTAGAAGCGGGGATAGCCGAGGACGACCACGCGGGCGCCCGGGGACCGGCTGGAGATGGCGCTGTACACCTGGTCGAGCTTCCCGGGGAGGGTGGAGTCGACGTAGGCCTTGGCCTGGTTGACGCGGCTGACGCAGGTGGACTCCGACTGGAGCACACAGGTCGTCATGACGTCGGCGAAGCCGGCGTCGTTGCCGCCGATGGTGATGCTGACGAGATCGGTGCCGGAGTTCAGCGGGCCGAGCTGGTTGGCGAGGACGTCACCCGTTCGGGCGCCGGAGCAGGCGGTGAAGGAGAAGGTCTGCGGGGAGTGGGCGGCGGCCCAGAGGGCCGGGTAGGCGCGGGTGGTGCGCTTGCAGTCGCCGCTGGAACCGTCGTAGTTGCCGGCGCCGACGCCGGACGAGTACGAGTCGCCGAGAGCGACGTAGCCGAAGTCGGCCCGGGCGGTGGCGGCCGCCTGGCCCGCGCCGAACAGGGTGGCGCCTGCGGCGAGGAGGAGGGAGGAGGTGAGGGCAGCGAAGCGCGACATTCTCTTGCTCATGTGTGCGGCTCCTTGTGGGGGTTACTCCTGAGTCCGTGGTACAAGGAGCCGAGGGGTTCTGGAAGTGTCCATGCCAAGAATATTCGGGGCAGAGTCGTGGCCGGAATCTTCACCACCGATGCGTTTGAAGAGGGAACTTGGCCACCCGTTCCGGCGAAACACGGGTGCACGAGGACAGTTCGTGCCGGATCATGGGCGCCATGCCAGCCAACCCGCAGGACGCACTGCCGATCAGGCTCAACGTCGACGACAGCGACTCGCCCTCGGATGTCGTCGACGCCCTGTTCCTGGGCCGGTTCGCGTCCGGCGAGCAGCCGTACTCGCAGAGCGTCTCCATCGAGCGGGTGAAGACGGAGGCGACCCTGCTGCCGCCCGGGGCGAAGGTGCTGCGCTCGGCGCGCGACACCGACCGCAGCGCCACCCTCGCGGAGGGCGAGGGCTGGACCGTACTCGTGTCGCGTTGGAGCCGGGGCGCGGACGTGACCGTGACGGCGGTCAGCGACGAACTGGCCTCCGGCGTGCTCGGCGAGGCCACGGACGGGGCCCAGGACGAGCCCGAACCGCAGCCCGAGAACGTCACCATGGGCTTCTGGTACGTCTCCCCGCGCCGCGGCCCGTACCGCACCACCCGGCAGATCGCCGCGGGCACCTGGGCGGAGGTGCGGCCGAACTACACCGCGCCGGTCGCCGGGGCGATGGACCGGCTGATGAAGGTCACCCCCGACGACATCGCGGGCCGGCTGCTGCTGCTCCACGGCCCGCCGGGCACCGGGAAGACCTCGGCCCTGCGCACGCTGGCGCGGTCATGGCGGGACTGGTGCCAGGTGGACTGCGTCCTGGACCCGGAACGGCTGTTCAACGACGTGGGCTACCTGATGGACATCGCCATCGGCGAGGACGAGGGCACCGCGAAGGGCCGCTGGCGGCTGCTGCTGCTGGAGGACTGCGACGAGCTCATCCGCGGCGAGGCCCGGCACCAGGCCGGGCAGGCCCTGTCGCGGCTGCTGAACCTGACGGACGGTCTGCTGGGCCAGGGCCGCAACGTCCTGGTCGGCGTCACGACCAACGAGGACCTGGAACGGCTCCACCCGGCCGTGGTCCGGCCGGGCCGCTGCCTGGCCCGCATCGAGGTCGGCCGGCTGACCCACCGCGAGGCGGCCGACTGGCTCGGCACCGACGAGGGCATCTCCCGCGAGGGCGCCACGCTGGCCGAGCTCTTCGCGCTCCGGCGAGGTACGGGACCGGCCGCGCTGCTGCCTCCGCAGGGCCACGGGGCCGAGGCCGGGCTGTACCTGTAGGCGGGCCGCGCGTACGGGCCCCGTATGGGCTCCGTACGAGGTCCGCGGGCCGCGCCCGCGGGAGCCGGGCCGGGTGGCGGCGCGTGCTCCCCGGGGCGGGACGGCGACAATGGCGCCGTAGCCGCAGCCCCGCCGGCCGGGAACGCCCGCCGCGGGGAGGTCCACCGAACAGGAGAGTGCCCCGTGCCCGCACCGGCGCAGGAGAACCCGTACCCCGACAGCCACACCCCCGGCGAAGGCCCCGAGCCGCATCCGCAGCTCGCTCCGGTGCTCGCCCTCCTGGGGCGCTGGCACGGCCGGGGGCAGGGCGAGTACCCGACCCTGGAGCAGGGTTTCCGGTACGAGCAGGAGATCACCTTCAGCCATGACGGCCGGCCCTTCCTGCGCTACGAGTCGCGCGCGTGGCTCGTCGACGGGGCAGGGACGGCGCTGCGCCCCTCGGGGCGGGAGAGCGGCTGGTGGCGGGTCATGCCGGACGCCTCGCTGGAGGTCACCCTGGCCCACCCGACCGGGATCGTGGAGACGTACGTGGGCCGGGTCTCCGGCACGGAGATCGAGATCGAGACCGACAACGTGGCGCGGACCCCGCGGGCCAAGGAGGTGACCGCGATGAAGCGCCGGTACACCTTCGGCGACGGGGAGCTGACGGTGGTGCAGGAGATGGCGGCCATGGGTCAGCCCATGCAGCACCACCTCAGGGCGGAACTCCGGCGCGAGGCCTGACACCGGCCGGTGGGCGCGCGCCCCCGCAGGCGCCGCTCGGGTAGGCACTGCTGCGGTACGCGCCGCTCCGGTACGCGTTGCTGCCGTACGCGCCGCTCCGGTAACCGCTGCTCCGGTACGTGCCGCTGCCCGTAGGCGCTACGTGCCGCCCGCGCTACTTCCCGTACCGCGCCCGAAGCCCCTCCAGGGCCGCGGCCGTTGCCTCGTCGAAGGTCAGCCCCAGCCGGTGGGCCCGCTCCGCGTACGCCTGCGCGGCGGCGGCCGCCTCCCGGGAGGCCGAGTCGCCCGCGGCCGCGACGAAGGTCCCGTTGCGGCCCCGGGTCTCCACGACCCCGTCCGCCTCCAGCGCCCGGTACGCCTTCGCGACCGTGTTCGCCGCCAGCCCCAGTTCCTCCGCGAGCCCGCGGACCGTCGGCAGCTTGAACCCCACCGGCAGGCGCCCCGCCCGCGCCCCCGCCGAGATCTGCGCGCGCAGCTGTTCGTACGGGGCGGCAGCGCCGGCCGAGCCGTCGATCTTGATCTTCAGGTTCGTGGAAGTCGAGGTCACGGGGCCGATTGTCTCCCATCCCCGGCGAAATTCGGAGGCGTCCCCGACCGCCTCGCCCTAGCGTCGGGCCCATGACCCTTTCGATCCGCGACCTGCGCCCCGGCGACCTCGGGGACGCCGAGTCCGTCGCCCGGGTACGGCGCGCGGCACTCCCGTTCATGATCACGACGTCGGCCGGGGTGGCCTACGAGCTCGCCTCCGCCCACCCCGCCAGGCGCTACCGGCTTCTCCTCGCCGAGACCGCGGACGGGCACGTCATCGGTACCGCCCAGGTCGGGATCGCGTACGACAGCCCCGACGCGGGCGCTTCGTACGTCAACGCGTACGTGCATCCCGCCCACCGGGGTCTGGGTGCCGGAACCGCCCTGCTGCGCGCGGCCGAGGAGCACCTGGCCGCCGAGGGCGCGGTGGACGCGTACGTCTGGGTCCTCGACGAGCCCGCCCACCGCGCGTTCGCCGGGCGGCACGGCTACCGCCCCGGCCGCTCCGCGCACTTCCTGCGGCTGGAGCTCACCCCGGCCGCCCTGCCCCCGTACCCGGTCGCCCTGCCCGAGGGGGTGGAGCTGCGTCCCGCTTCGGCCTTCGCGGAGGATCCGCGCCCGCTGTACGAGGCGGACGCGGAGGTGACCGCCGACGAGCCGGGCGACGTACCGGTGCTGCTGGACGACTACGAGGCCTGGCTGAGCGGCGTCTGGCACGAGCCCACGCTCGACAAGGAGCTGACGACGGTCGTCCTGGTCGACGGAGAGGTGGCCGCGTTCGCGGCGGCCCGCACCGACGGTACGGGCCGCTACGGCTCGGCGATGACCGGAACCCGGCGCGCCCACCGGGGCCGCGGCCTGGCCAAGCTCGCCAAGACGGCCTCCCTGCACCGGGCCCTCGCGGCGGGCTGCACGCAGGCCTTCACCGGCAACGACGCCGGGAACGAGCCGATGCTCGCCGTCAACAGGTGGTTCGGATACGAGATCTGCGCCACCGAGACCCGCTTCGCGAAGAAGCTGCGCAAGCCCTGAAACACCCCGAACACCCCGCCCCCGGATCCGGAAGAAAACAGGAGACCAGCACCCATGACCGACCAGCTCACCGTCGCCCTCACCAAGGCCGGCCGCACCAAGATCCGCTATCCGGCCGGCCTGGTGGCCGACACCGGCGACCGGATCTCCGTCCGCGCCCCCTGGGCCGCCGAGGGCGTACGGGACTTCGGCTTCGTGCGCTTCGAGCCGGGCGACGTGTTCACCGAGCACTTCTGGCGCACCCGCTGGTACGCGGTCAAGGAGGTCCGGACGGGCGAGGGCCTCCTCAAGGGCTGGTACTGCGACATCACCCGCCCGGCCGTGGTCGAGGACGGCGAGATCCTGGTGGAGGACCTCGACCTCGACCTGTGGGTCTCGGCGGACGGGGCCGAGGTCCTGCGGCTGGACGAGGACGAGTTCGAGGAGAGCGGCCTCGCCACCACCGACCCGGCGGCCGCCGCCGAGGCGGTACGGGCCCTCGACGCCCTGGACCGCCAGGCCCGCACGGCAGCCGGTCTGGCGGCGCTCCTCGTCTGACCGGACAGCGAGATGGTGCGCCGACAGCAGGGGCGAGCCCGGTTCCTGAGCCCCTTCTTACCGCTGTCTTAAGTGGACCCTAAGGATCAACTTCCGGGCCCGGATCCGGGTGGAACAGGGGGTCCGGGCGGCTAGCTTGGCCGAGCCAGGGAGGGCCGGAGACGGCGCCGGCACCGCGTTGCGGGGACGGCGCCGCTCAGCCCGCTCGTACTGGCCCACCCATGACTCGTGCTGCCCGTTCTGCCGCTCTGCCCAGAGGAGTTCCACCCATGCGCCACGTACGCCGCACCGCCGTCCGTACCGCCGGCCGCGTCACCGTCGGCCTGGTCCCGCTCGCGGTGGCCGCGTACGCCGCCGTGCCGGCGGCCGCCCACGGTTCGATGACGGACCCGGTCAGCCGGGTGGCGGCCTGCTACGCGGAGGGTCCGGAGGCCCCGCAGTCGGCGGCGTGCAAGGCGGCGGTCTCGGCGAGCGGCTCGCAGGCGTTCTACGACTGGAACGCGGTGAACATCGCGAACGCGGCCGGGCAGAGCAAGTCGCTGATCCCGGACGGCCAGCTGTGCTCGGCGGGCAACAGCAAGTACAAGGGTCTGGACCTGGCCCGCGCCGACTGGCCGGCCAGCCCGATGACGGCCGGCTCGCACACCTTCCGCTACAAGGGCACCGCCCCGCACAAGGGCTCCTTCGAGCTGTACGTGACGAAGGACGGCTACGACCCGTCGAAGCCGCTGAAGTGGTCCGACCTGGAGCCGGCGCCGTTCGCGAAGGCCACCGACCCGGGCATGCAGAACGGCGACTACGTCTTCTCCGGCACCGTCCCGAACAAGACCGGCCGCCACCTGATCTACAGCGTCTGGCAGCGCTCGGACAGCCCGGAGGCCTTCTACACCTGCTCGGACGTGGTGTTCGGCAAGGACAACGGGGGCAACGGGGGCAACGCCGGCGGCTCGGGGAGCACGGGCGGCTCGGGGGGCAAGCCCACCGCCAAGCCCGGAACCGGCGCGAGCGCGAAGCCGGGCGCCACCGCGTCGACCGAGCCCGGCGGCAGGCCCGGCACCGGCACCGGCACCCCCGCCGCGGACGGCGAGCTCCCGCCGGCCAAGGTGCCGACCGACCAGCAGATCGCGGACGGCGCCGCCAAGTCCTCCGTCGAGCACAACGGCCACGGTGACAACGACCCGAAGACGAACGGCGAGGCCGCCGCCGTCCCGGTCGCCGCGCAGTCCTCCGCCGGCGCCAAGGACGGCAATCTCGCCGAGACGGGTGGCGACAGCGCCACTCCGGCGATCGCGATCGCCGGTGCGGGCGCCCTCGCCGTCGGTGCGGCCGTGCTGTTCGCTCTGGCCCGCCGCCGTACCACGGCGGGCCGCCACGGCCGCTAGCTAGAGAAGCGTTCCGACGGACCGCCCGCGGCTCCCGGTCACTCGAAGACCGAGGCGCAGGTGGTCCGTTCGGCGTGTGCCGGGTCGAGGGCGTTGACCGCCTCGTGCCAGGCGATCCGGTCGGTCAGGCCGATGGCCACGTGTTCCGAGAGGTCCAGGGCGCACAGGTCCTGGAGTACGACGTTGCGTACGTTCGAGCCGCTGAGGAAGCCGCTCTGGTAGGGGGTGACCACCTCGTCGTACCGGGTCGCGATCACCGTGTACTTCACTCCGGGGACGGTGTCCCCGCCGGCGTTGAGCTTGGTGATGAAGGGGGATCCGGCGATCTGGTCGGCCAGGCCCGGGGTCGCCGAGCTGATCAGGTCCCCGGCACCGGGGAAGTACGGAAGCAGCTGGGTCAGTCCGTTCAGGGTGGTGCCGTGGTTGTCGGGGGCCAGCCCGACCAGTGCGTTGACCTTGTCGGCGCCGCCCAGGAACTTCAGGTAGTAGCGCGGCATCATGCCGCCCTGGGAGTGTCCGATGATGTCGGTCTTGCCGGCTCCGGTGGCGGCCAGCACCTTGTCGACGAAGGCGTCGAGCTGCCCGGCGGACTTGTCGATGGGGCCGAGCCCGTGGAAGAAGGGCACCCCGGGCAGTTGTCCGTAGTCCAGGGAGTAGACGCAGTAGCCGCGGTGTACGAGGTACGGAGCCAGACCCAGCCAGTTGTCGACGGAGTTGCCCAAGGTGCCGTGCACGAGGACGACGGGGCGCGGATGGGCGGCGGACGGCTTGCAGGACCAGTTGTTCCAGCCGCTGCTGGGGGCGGACGAGGCCTGCGCGGTGCCGGTGGGGGCGACGAGCGCGGCGGTGGTCAGGGCGAGGACGGCCAGCGGGCGGAGCAGTCGTCTCCAGGGCAGCATCGTGTGATCTCCTTGCGGGTCAAGGGGAAAGGGCGTGGGGGTTCGTCCCGTGATCCGGATCACAAGGGGGAGCTGCTGCCGTCAAATTACGGGCGAGTAGCAAGACTTGGAAGTTACGCGTCGGTAAAAACTCGCGTGTCGAGCCCCTCTCCGGCGCTGCACCAGCACAATGACCCGCATGCACAGGGCTCCCGGCGCCGGAACCGCACTGGCCACCCCGTCCGGCCTGGCGGTCGAGCCGCTGGTCGCCGCCGTCACGGAGGTGGCGGTGCGCACGTTGCGGCCGTGCGTGGAGGAGACCGCCGAGGCGGGTGTGCCGCGGACCCATCTCGACGCGCTCGCGGCGTGCGGTGCGTACGGGCTGATCGC
Organism: Streptomyces sp. NPDC028314; assembly: GCF_055565795.1. Classification (NCBI taxonomy): domain Bacteria; kingdom Bacillati; phylum Actinomycetota; class Actinomycetes; order Kitasatosporales; family Streptomycetaceae; genus Streptomyces; species Streptomyces sp. NPDC028314. The sequence goes on along the minus strand of NZ_JBVHTP010000016.1, from coordinate 83,772 downwards.
ATACGAACCGGGCCCGGCGAGCGGGGTCACGGCGCGGCAGGTGACGCGCGAGGTCCACGAGCTGCTGGCGGCGGCCGACCCGTCGACGTGGTTCGTGTGGACCCAGCATTTCGCCCTGTCGAAGGGCCTGTTGAGGAGCGGTGACCCAGCCTCGGCGAGGCCTGGCTGCCGGTGCTCGCCCGCGGTGAGCGGCGGGCGACGGCCGGTTTCGCCTTCTTGCGGCATCCGCGCCCGCCCGTCACGGCCCGGCGGGCCCCGGGTGGGTGGCGGCTGTCGGGGCGGGTGCCGTGGATGACGGGCTGGGGGCTGGCCGACGTGGTGTACCTGGGCGCCCTCACCCCGCGGGACGAGGTGCTGTTCGCCCCGGTGGACTGTCTGCCGGGCGGCGCCCTGACCGCGGTCCCCTCGGCCCCGCTGTGGGCGATGCGCGGTACGCACACGGCCGCCGTCGAGCTGCGCGACCTGCACGTGGCGGACGCCGAGGTGGTGGTGCGGGAGCCGCGGGCCGACTGGGCGCAGGCCTACGACCTGGAGAACTGCGACGCCCAGCCGGCCGTCTTCGGCCAGCTGCGCGCCACGGCCGACTTCCTGCTCGGCGCGCAGGGGTACGAGGACCTGGGCCTGCGGGTCGCGGATCGGGCCGCCCGGCTGCGCGCCGAGGCGTACGCGCTACGGGACGAACTCCCGCCGGGGGAAGGGGCCGCGGACCGGCTGCGGCTGCGGGCCGCGAGCCTGGACCTGGCCGTACGGGCGGCCGCGGCCTGCGTGGCGGTGGCCGGCGGGCGCGCGATCCAGTACGGCAACACGGCCGGGCGACTCTCGCGGGAGGCCCAGTTCCACCTGATCCAGGCCCAGACCGCCCCACTGCGCACGGCGACGGCCGCCCGCCTCCTGCCCGACCTCGGCGAGTGAGCCGAAGGGGCGCGCCCCGGCGAGTGAGCCGAAGGGGCGCGCCCCGGCGAGTGAGCCGAAGGGGCGCGCCCCGGCGAGTGAGCCGAAGGGGCGCGCCGGGGGAACAGGCCGTGCGCGCGGAGGAAACCGCGAGGAACGAGCGGTTTCTGAGCACGGACGGACTGTGAGCCCGGCACCAGGCGCCCCGGAGGGGAACCGAGCCGCCGAAAAAGGGGAACGAGCGGTTTCTGAGCACGGACGGACTGTGAGCCCGGCACCAGGCGCCCCGGAGGGGAACCGAGCCGCCAAAAAAAGAGGGGCCTCAAGCGCCCCGGAGGCGAACCGAGCCGCCGAAAAAGGTGGCCGCGGGGCGGACCGTGCCCGCGCCGAAGCGGGCGTTGGCCCGGTCGATGGCCGCCTCCACCGTCAGCCGGGATTCGCGGACCGGGTCCAGGGAGATCTGCCGGGCCACTCGTTCGGCGCCGGTCAGGTCCTCGGCCCGGAGCACCATGCCGGTCAGCCGGGCCCGCTGCAGACCCGCCGCGTCCATCAGCCGGTACGCCATGGTGCGCAGGTCCTCGTCGTGCGCGGAGGGTTCCGCCAGCCGCCTGGACTTCTCCCAGCGCATGCCGCCCGCGAACCGCAGGGTCAGGGACAGGGACCGGGCTGCCTGACGGCGGCCGCGCAGGACCGCGCCGAGCCGGACCACCAGGCCGAGGAGGGCGGCCCGGGCGTGCGGGCCGTCCAGTTCCTCCCGGGTGAAGCCGCTGCTTACGGCGGCCGAGGAGGGCAGGTCCCGCGGGGTGACCGGGCGCGGGTCGATCCCGCGGGCGCGCTCCGCGAACAGCCGGCCGGCCCGTTTGCCGAGGATCCGCTCGACGACCCCGGGCGGGACCTGGGTGAGCGCCCCGACGGTGTGGAGCCCGTACCCGCGCAGCGCCTCGGCCTGCCGGGAGCCGAGCCCGTGCAGTGCCTCCACCGGCAGCGGTCCGAGGAAGCCGGGCACCTCTTCGTCGGCCACGGCCAGGATCCCGCCGGGCCCCGGGACCCGGGCGGAGGCCATGGCCGCCACCGCCCAGGTCCCGGCGACCCCGATCCGGACGTCGGTGCCCAGCCGGGCCACCGCGCGCAGCCGGACCACCTCGGCGATCCGGGCGGCGCCGATGCCGAAGTACCGCTGGGCTCCCCGCACCTGGACCAGGGCGGCGCGCGGCGGCAGGGCCTGGACGACCGGGGAGAACTCCCGCAGGAGCTCCAGGACCTCCCGGTAGCCCTCCCCGGTCAGCGTCGGGGCGCACCGCACGTGGAGCACACCGCTACGGCTCATCCCGCGCTCCCCGGGCTGGAGTGCCACAGCTTGCGGCCGGTCGCGGCGCGTTCACCGGGCGGCTGGAGGTCGGCCCACGGGTTCATCTCGTAGCCGGTCGGCAGGTGGATGCGGCGGCCGCCGGAGTCGGGGGCGCCCTCGCGCACCGGCTCCGACAGCCGGGCCGTGACCGCCTCCAGGCCGCTCTCCCCGCGCAGTTCGACCAGCTCGGCCAGGTTCCAGGCCGCCGCCCCGACCACGCTCAGGCTCTGCGGGCCGCGCCGCTGCACGACTCCTCGTACCAGCAGCAGGAAGGAGTGGAAGACGGTGTGGGCGCAGGCCTCGTGGCTGTCGTCGAAGAAGGCCAGGTCGACCAGGCCGGTCCCGTCGTCGAGGGTGGTGAAGATGACCCGCTTCCCGGACCGGATCGGCGGGGTCTGGGTGGCCGCCTTGGCTCCCGCGACCAGGACCGTCTGCCCGTGTTCGGTGTCGCGCAGCCGGTGTGCCGGGACCACGCCGAGCTCGGCCAGGAAGGCGTGGTGGTCCCCCATGAGGTGCCGCGAGGCGTCCATGCCGAGGACGCCGAGTTCGGCGCTGAGCCGCTCGGCCTCGGTCAGGTCGGGCAGGCCGACGGGGGCCGTGGACTGGCCACCGTCCAGCGGTAGTTGGGCACTCCCCCGGGCGGTTCCCCGGCCGCCGTCCCCGGCTCCTCCCCGGCCGCCGTCCCCGGCTCCTCCCCGGCCGCCGGCCGCCCGCTGGACACCGTGCAGCTCGGCCAAGTGCAGCATCAGGTCACGCCGGTTCGCGCCGAAGGAGTCCAACGCCCCTACCTGTGCGAGCCGTTCGGCCACCGGTCGGCCGGGGTGGGCCCGGTCCCAGAAGTCGCGCAGGGAGGCGTACGGCGCCCCGGCCTCGATCCGGGCCGCCTCGGCCCCGCTGATGCCGTGGACGTCGGCCAGGGCGAGCCGGAGCCCCCAGCCCTTACCGGACACCAGTTCGATGCGGTGGGCGACCGCCGACCGGTTCACGTCCAGCGGCAGCACCGGCACGCCCCGGCGCCGCGCGTCCGCCAGCAGCAGCCGCTTCGGGTACATGCCGGGGTCGTGGGTGAGGAGCCCGGCGTAGAAGGCCGCCGGGTGGTGGGCCTTGAGCCAGGCCGACTGGTAGGTGGGCACGGCGAAGGCCACCGCGTGCGCCTTGCAGAACCCGTACGAGCCGAAGGCTTCCACGATCTCCCAGGTCCGGCCGATCACCTCGGCCGAGTAGCCGCGCTCCCGCGCCGCCGCCGCGAACCAGACCTTGATCCGGCCCTGCGACTCCGGGTCGGACAGCCCGCGCCGCACCCGGTCCGCCTCGTCCCGGCCGCAGCCGGTCAGGACGTTCACGATCTCGATGATCTGCTCGTGGAAGACCACCACCCCGTACGTCTCGCGCAGCGCGTCCGCGAGGTCCGGGTGCGGGAAGCGGACGGGGGCCCGCCCGTGCCGGGCCTCGATGAAGGGCCGCACCATGTCGGCGGCCACCGGCCCGGGCCGGAAGAGGGAGATGTCGACGACCAGGTCGTGGAAGGTGGCCGGCTGGAGCCTCCCCACCAGGTCGCGCTGGCCCGGCGACTCGATCTGGAAGCAGCCCAGCGTCTCGGCCGAGCGGATCAGTTCGTACGTCGCCCCGTCGCCGGGCGGCACCTGCACGGGGTCGTCCAGGTCGAGCTCGTCCCCGGTGGCGCGGCGGATCTCCGCGACGGCGTGGGCCATCGCGGACTGCATGCGTACGCCGAGCACGTCGAGCTTGAGCAGCCCGAGCTCCTCCACGTCGTCCTTGTCGAACTGGGACATCGGGAAGCCCTCGCCGCTGCTCGGGACGACCGGGGTGCGGGCGAGCAGCGAGGCGTCGGAGAGCAGCACCCCGCACGGGTGCATGGCGATCCCGCGCGGCAGCGCGTCCAGCGCCTCGACCAGCTCCCAGAGCCGGCCGTACGACTCCTCGCGCACGTCCTTCAGCTCGGGCAGCTCGGCGAGGGCCGCGCGGGCGTCGCGGGCCCGGATGTGCGGGAAGGCCTTGGCGAGCCGGTCGACGGCGGCCGGGTCCATGGACAGGGCAGCGCCGACATCGCGGATGGCGTGCCGGACCCGGTAGGTCTCGGGCATGGAGACGGTGGCGACGCGCTCGGCGCCGAACCGGTCGATGATCCGCCGGTAGACCTCCAGCCGGCGGGCTGATTCCACGTCGATGTCGATGTCGGGCAGGACACGGCGGCGTTTGGACAGGAAGCGCTCCATCAGCAGGCCGTTCGCGACGGGGTCGGCGTGCGCGATCCCGAGGAGGTGGTTGACGAGGGAGCCGGCGCCGGAGCCGCGGGCTGCCACCCGGATGCCCATATCCCGTACGTCGTCCACGACTTGAGCGACCGTCAGGAAGTACGAGGCGAAGCCGTGGTAGGCGATGACGTCGAGCTCCTGGTGCATCCGCTCCCAGTACGCTCGGTCGTCGGCGTAGCCGCGCAGCACCATGCCGGCGGAGGCGCGGGAGGTCAGCACCCGCTGGGCGGTGCGGTGGGCGGCGCCGACGAGCCGGGCTTCGGGGAAGTGCACGGAGCCGATGCCGAGGTCGTCCTCGGGGTCGACGGCGCAGGCATCGGCGGTACGCCGGGTCTCGGCGAGCAGTCGGCGGGCGTCGGCGGGGCGCAGGCCGGCCGCCCGGGCGATCCGGTCGGCGGCCTCGGCCATGGCGGCGGGGTCCTTGAGCCAGCGCTCGCCGCTGTCCAGCTGTTTGCGGGGGTCCACGGGGACCAGCCGGCGGGCCGCGTCGAGGACGTCGGCGACCGGGCCCTGGCCGGGGTCGGCGTACCGGACGGCGTTGGTGAGCACCGCCGGCACGCCCTGTTCGACGGCGAAGCCGACCGTACGGGCGGCGAGGCGCAGCGAGCCGGGGCCGGTGCCGGTGCGGCCGTGGTGGACGGCCTCCAGGCGCAGCGCGTCGCCGTAGAGCTCCCGCCAGGGCGCGAGCAGCCGCGCGGCCCGGTCGGGGCGTCCGGCGGCGAGCGCCCGGCCCACCTCGGAGCCGGGGCCGAGCAGGACGAACACTCCGCTCAGTCCGAAGGCGCCGAGCGCTTCGCGCAGGGCGTCCCAGGTCAGCAGCGGGACGTCGGGGCCGCCCGCGTGGGCGGCGGTGACCAGCCGGCACAGCTCGGCCCAGCCGGCGGCGCCGTCGCGGGCGAGGAAGACGGCCCGGGCGGCGGATTCGTCGACGAAGGCGCCGCCCCTGACGGGGTTCCGCCGCCGGTAGGAGGCCTCGGGGTGGGGAGCCCCGGCGGGGACGGCCCCGGCAGGGAAAGCCCCGGCGGGGACGGCCCCGGTGGGGAAAGCACCGGTGGAGGAGGCCCCGGCGGGGACGGCCCCCGCGCGGGAAGGCCCGGCCGTACCGGCGCCCGCGCCCGGCCCTCCGGCGGGGCCCGGTCCGCCCGTACCGCCCGCGCCCCGCACCGCCGCGGGGGACACCGCCAGGTTCACGCCGAAGAGCGGCCGGATCCCGGCCTTCGCGGCGGCCTTCGCGAACCGCACCGCGCCCGCGAGGGTGTCGCGGTCGGTGAGGGCGAGGGCGTCCATGCCCCGCTCGGCGGCGCGTTCCGCCAGTCGTTCCGGGTGGGAGCCTCCGTAGCGCATGGAGAACCCCGAAACGGTGTGCAGATGCGTAAAACCAGGCACCCGCGGCCTCCTGCTTCGCTCGATCGAACACCTCCCCCGATCTCCACCATAGAGCAATTCGAATATCCGTGCGAAACACTTGTTCGATCAGCCAGTGGTGCGCGGTCCGGTCGCCAGGTCATCCGTTCGGCCCTCCCCTGCTGCGCCCCTCCCGCGCTGCGCCGAGCGTGTGACACATGACCCAGACCACCTCCGCAGGTCCGCCCGGCGGTTTCCTCGCCGAGCTCAAGGACGCCGTGACCACCCGGGCCGCCCTGCTGGTCCTGGGGGTACTGGCCCTGCAGCTCGCCTTCGTCACCTCCTACATCGGGGCCTTCCACCACCCCGAGCCCAGCGAGATCCCCCTCGCCGTCGCCTCTCCCGCCGGGCCGGTCGCCGCTCAGTCCGCCCAGCGGCTCGACACCCTGCCGGGCAAACCGCTCGACGCCCGCGCGGTCGCGGACGAGGCCACGGCGCTCGCGCAGGTCAAGGACCGGAAGGTGGACGGCGCCCTGATCATCGACCCGGCCGGCAAGACCGACCGGCTGCTGGTCGCGAGCGGCGCCGGGGCCTCGCTCTCCCAAGCCCTCGAACAGGTCGTCGGCCTCGCCGAGAAGGCCCAGGGACGCGCCGTCGAGACCGTCGACGTGGCACCGGCCGACAAGGGCGACGCCCGCGGCCTGAGCTCCTTCTACCTGGTCGTCGGCTGGTGCGTGGGCGGCTACCTGTGCGCCGCGATCCTCGCGATCAGCGCCGGCGCCCGGCCCGCGAACTCCGCCCGCGCCGTCATCCGGCTCGGCGCCCTGCTGGTGTACTCGATCGCCGCCGGGCTGCTCGGCACCGTCATCGCCGGCCCGGTCCTGGGCGCGCTGCCGGGCAGCATCATGGGCCTGTGGGGCCTGGGCACCCTGGTCGTCTTCGCCGTCGGCGCGATCACCCTGGCCTTCCAGGGCCTGGCGGGCGTGGTCGGCATCGGCCTGGCGATCCTGCTGGTCGTGGTCCTCGGCAACCCGAGCGCGGGCGGCGCCTACCCCTACCCGCTGCTGCCGCCGTTCTGGAAGGCCATCGGCCCGGCCCTGCCCCCGGGCGCCGGTACGTACGCCGCGCGTTCGATCGCGTACTTCCGGGGCAACGGCGCGGGCGGGCCGATGCTCGTGCTGGCCGGCTGGGCGGTGCTCGGCTCGGCCGTCACCCTGGCCTGCGCGGTGTCCCGCCGGGGCAAGGCCGGCCCCGCGGTGGGCAGCGGGATCGCCGATGCCCCGGACACCGCGGACGCTGCGGACGCCGGGGGCGCCGGGGACACCGCGCCGACCGGTTCCGGGCGGTGAACACCCCCGGGCTCCCCGGCTTCCGCAACCGCCAGGGACCGGCCGAACAGGCCGTCTCCGTCAAGCGGATGGAGCCCAGCGCCCAGGCCCAGCGCCCAGGCCCAGCCCGGCGCGCTCGGCCTCACCGGCTTCATCGTGGTCACCGTCATCGCCGTCTTCGGCGCCTTCGGGCTCTTCTGGATGGCCAAGGCCTGCCTGCTCCAGTGGGTGCTGCCGGCCACCGACCCGGCTCTGCGCGCGGGGGGCTGATCCCGGACCGGCCGCCACGTCACCCCCTGGGGGGCACGGGGCGGCCGGGCCGGTCAGGGAGCGAGGAGCCGGTCGGCGCCCCGCAGGGCGTGCAGCCCGACCGCCTTGCCGAGGGCGACGCCCGCCTCGTCGGCGGACCGGGTGTGGATCCCCGAGAAGACCCGCGCGTCGACGTTGTCCCGCGTCAGCCCGCTCCAGCCGGTGTACGTCCGCCGGACGCCCGGCGCGGTCGGGCTGGTGAGGGAGAACGGCGCGGTACGGGGGCCGGCCAGAGCGTCCAGGACGACCTCGGCCGCTCCGGCGTACGTGGTGTGGCCGCTGGGGTAGTCGGGGTGGGCCGGGGTCTCGTGGAGCGGGGTCCAGGCCGGGTCGGTCCCGATGGTCCCGGTGCGGATCGCGGTGACAGGGCGCCAGCGCGTGTACGCGTACTTGCTGTCCGAGGTCGCGATCTGGGTGTCGACCAGGGCGGCGTGGAAGAGCGCCACCAGCCCCGCCCGTTCGGCGGCCGAGCCGTGCGAGCGGGTCACCGCCACCCGCAGCGGCTCGGTGTAGAGGGTCAGCGAGGAGCCGTACCAGAAGTTGGCGGTCTCGGTCTGCCGCGGGGTGCGTACGGGGCTGTCGGCCTGCCCGTACGCGCGCACCTCCGCCAGGTCCGCCCGGTACCGGCGCGAGTCGAGGGCGGGCGGCGGGCCGAGCCGGTACTGCGACGGGGAGCCGAGCAGGAAGGGCCTGGCCACGCGGTTGCCGTACTGGGCGGCGGGGGCGTAGCGGTCGGGCGTCGGCTGCCACACCCCGGGGGCGGCGGGCGGCACGGTGAAGGGGGCGTTCACGGACGCGGGGTCCAGGCCGTCGCCCTGGCGTTCGGCGAGCGCGCGCTTGGCCTGCCGGGCGCCGGCGGCGATGCCGCGGGTCTCGGCGGGGCCGTCCGGGATCCGCCCGAGGCTGACGGCGAGCGCGGCGTCGAGCTCCGGCGCGCGGCCCGGGGCGAGGGCCACCAGGGCGTCGTGGACCGCGGAGGCCACCGCCGCGTCCTGGAAGGCCGCCCGGTCCCGCCCGGCGGGTGCCTCCCGGGCGGCGCGGGCGGCGGCCAGCCAGCTGATGGCCCAGGTGCGGCTGTTGGTGACCTGGGTGGCCGCTCCGGCGGCGGCGACGGTCTGCGCGGTGGTGTCGTACCAGTCGCGTACGACGGCTCCGCCGTCGGCGGCCGGAGCGGCGGCCCGGGCGGAGGGGACGGCGGCGGTGGCGGCCAGCGCGAGGGCGGTTCCGAGGGTGAGCAGCGCGGAGCGGGTCGACTTCACGGGGGTGGTCGGCATGCGCCGAAGCTAGCCAGCCGCCGGGCGGCCCCGCAACGGTCCTTTCCCGCCGGGGCGGTTCGGCCACGGACATGTCGTCCGCCGGCCATGGTCCCGTCACAGTCGGCGCCCGGCGCAGGGGTCAGACGGTCAGGAGGGCACAAGTAGTCGGCCGGATCCGGGATCCGCAGGACCCGGGCCGCGAGTTCGGCATCGGCGTCGCAGAAGAGGAGCCAGAGCTCCTCCCCGTCGGGCGCGCGGTACTCGAACATCTGCATGCCGGCCGCCGTCCGGTCCTGCGGGTCGCCCGGCCGCCCGCAGGCAGCGCCGGCGGAGGGCGGGCGGGCGGGCCGCCGGAGGACCGGGCCGCCGTCCGGGCCCGCGCCGGGCTTCCCGTACGCGAAGCCCGCCCGGCCGGAGACCCGGCAGGGCAGTACCGTCCGCCCCCCGGCGGCGGCCCCGGCCGGGGAGGGCGGGCGCTTAGGGTCAGGGCATGGAGCGTTCTGAGAAGGCGGCGCATCTGGAGTGGTGGGCCAACCTGTCCCTCTGCCTGGCCCGCGTCCCGGTCAGGGTGACGGCCGCCGCCGGCGCGGGCGAGTGGGAGGCCGTCGTCCAGCGCCCGCTCGACGGTGACCCGTACGCGGACCTGGAGCAGCTCATGGACTGGGACCCCTGCTTCACCCTCCGCTTCGACACCTCGGCCGTCGAAGTCCTGGTACGGCGCCACGGCGGCCCCGGCCGTCTGCGGCTGGCCGCCGTACCGGAGGCATGACGGCCGGGCGCCCCCGTCATGCCGTGTGGACCACCTCTCCCGCCACCACCACCGTCTCGGCGACCGTGCCCGGGATGGACTCCGCCGGGATCTCCAGGATGTTCCGGGACAGCACCACGAAGTCGGCGGCCTTGCCCACCGTCAGCGAACCCCGCTCCTCGTCCAGGAAGTTGGCGTAGGCCGAGCCCATGGTGTAGCCGTGCACGGCCGTCGCGACGTCCACCGTCTCGCCCGGCTGCCACGGGTCGCCGCCGTCCAGCGGGCGCCGCGTGACCGCCGTGTAGATGCCGATCATCGGGTCCATCTCGGCCACGTTCCAGTCGCTGGAGAAGGCCAGCACCGCGTCCGCCTCGTGCAGGCTGCGCATCGGCCACGCCTTGTGCCAGCGTTCCTCGCCCACGTTCTCCGCCCAGTCCTGCCCCGGTCCGGCGATCTCCGGCGCGCAGTGCCTCGGCTGCATGCAGGCCACCACCCCGAGCGAGGCGAAGCGCGGCACGTCGTCCGGGTCCAGGCACTCCACGTGGACCACCTGGTGGCGGGCATCGCGCGGGCCGTTGACCGTCCGCGCGTGCTCGACCGCGTCGAGGACGGTACGGATGCCCCGGTCACCGGTCGCGTGCACGAAGCACTGGAAGCCGCGTGCGTCCAGCCCGGCCAGCAGCTCCGCGAACTCCTCGGCCGGGTAGAAGGTGTCACCCCGGTGTGCCCCGCACCCGGTGTACGGCTCCAGCAGCGCGGCGGTACGCGGCTCCACCACGTCGTCGATGTACAGCTTCAGCGGGCCCACCCGCAGCCGGTCCCCGGAGTACATCTTGGCGCAGGCCGCGAAGAGGTCGAGCTCCTCCTCGGTCGTGCCGCGCGGGTGGAAGAGGGCCGCGACGATCCGGGACCGCAGCCGCCCTTCGGCTCGGGCCCGTTCGAAGAGTTCCAGGTCGTCCAGGGAGTTCTGCGGCTCCACCACTGTGGTGATGCCGAAGCGGATCGCGTCGTCGAGGCTCTTGGCGAGGCGTCCGTACTGCCGGTCCGTCGAGGCCCACGGCACGCCCAGCTCGCGCAGTGCCCGATGGCCGTCGCGGGAGAGCCCCTTGATGGCGAAGTCCTTGACGAATCCGGTGGGTTCGCCGCTCTCGGGGTCGACGGCCGCGGTACCGAAGGGCAGGTCGGTGCGGCCCCGGGAGACGCCGAGGCGGCGCATGGCGGCCGTGTTCAGCCAGGCCGTGTGGACGTCGTACGAGAGGACGATCGCCGGGGTGTCCCCGGTGACCGGGTCCAGGTCGGCGGCGGTGGGCATCCGGCCGCCGGGGATGGCGGAGTAGTCGAAGGCCTCGGCCTCGATCCATCCGGCGTCCGGGTTGGCCTCCCGCCAGGCGCCGATCCGGTCGAGGATCGCGTCCAGCGTCCGGACCCCGGCGAGCTGGACACAGGCGTCGTCGGAGCCGAGCCGGACGTGGTTGTGGGCGTCGATGAACCCGGGGAGCACCAGCCGGCCGCCCGCGTCGATCCGCTCGGTGTCCGGCCCGGCCCAGGCCCCGGCCTCGGCGTCCGGGCCCACCCAGACGATCCTCCCGTCGTACACGGCGAGGGCTTCGGCCTCGGGCAGCCCGGGGTCCACGGTGTGGATCCGGGCTCCGGTGAGCAGCAGGTCGGCGGCGACGGGGTGCGTCATGGGTGGTGCTCCTGTAGCGGCAGAAGGGATGGGGCGCGGGACCCGGGAGGCCGGCGCGACGGGGGCGCGGGCTCAGGCGGCCGGCGCGTGCTCGGGGACGCGGGCTCAGGCGGCCGGCGCGACGGGGGGCGCAGGCTCAGGCGGCCCGCGCGTGCTCGGGGACCCGGCGGGCGAGGGCCCAGTACGTGAGCCCGGAGACGACCGAGCCGAGGAGGGTGAGGTCGGCCCCGCCGAGGGGGGCCACCAGCGGCCCGGTCCAGAGCTCGGAGTCGCAGGTCAGGGCGGCGAAGAGGGTCCCGGCGGCCAGGGCGGCCATACCGGCGGGGTGGTAGCCGGCCCGGTACCAGTAGGCGCCCGCGCTCCCGGTGTGCAGTGCGTCGGAGTCGTACCGGCAGCGGCGCAGCAGCATGTCGGCGAGGAAGACGCCGCCCCAGGGCGCGAACACGATGATCAGCAGGGAGAGGAACGAGAGCAGCGCGCTGGTGAAGTCGGTGAGGAACAGCGCGGCGAGCGAGCCGACGGCGGTCACGGCGGCGCTGATCACGATGGCCCGGGAGCGGCTCCACGGGATGCCGAGGACCTGGAGGTTCAGGCTGGAGGAGTAGAGAGTGATGATCGAGTTGGTGACCGAACCGCCGAGCACGAGGGCCAGGAACACCGTCTGGAACCAGCCCGGCAGCAGGCTCTCGGCGCCCGCGACGGCATCTGTCATGTCGGTCTGGGTGGCGGCGGCGACGCCCGCGACGCCGAGGGCCACGGAGGAGACGAATCCGCCGAGGGCGCCCATCCAGGTGATCGACTTCAGCGAGGTGGTCCGCGGCAGGTAGCGCGTGTAGTCGGCGGGCATCGGCAGGTACGAGAACGGCCCGGCCAGCATGACGACGAAGGCCAGGCTCCAGCCGGACAGGCCCGGGGCGACGGCGGGGGCCGAGGTGTCGGCGCCGGGCAGGACGAAGACGAGCAGCGCGCCGAAGCCGACGGCGAGGACGTAGGCCATCCAGCGTTCGGCGAACTGCACGGTGGCGTGACCCCACATGGCGACGGCGAAGGTCAGCGCGAGGGTGACGGCGAGGGCGAGGGCCCGGGTCAGCTGCCCGTGTCCCAGGCCGATCTCGGTGAAGAACACCTCCAGCGCCAGCGTTCCGACCACGGTGTTGACGATGGTGTAGCCGATGCTCACCACCCAGTTGAGGACGCCGGCCGGGAAGTTTCCGCGTACTCCGAAGGCGGCGCGGGAGATGACCAGGGTGGCGGTGCCGGTGCGGATGCCGCTGAGTCCGGCGGCGCTGACGGCGAAGAACGACAGCCCGCTGAGCACGACCACGGCGGTGGCCTGCCAGAAGGAGAGCCCGAAGGCCACGGCGAGGGCGCCGTTGATCACGTAGGTGAAGGTCAGGTTCGAGCCGAACCAGAGCCAGAAGAGGTCCTTGGCGCTGCCGTGGCGTTCCGCGTCGGGGATGGGGTCGATGCCGTGCGTCTCGACCTTGAACACCTCGTCCACGTGGGCGGAGGCCTCGCCGTGCCCGGCCGCCTGCTGCCCTGGCTCCTGTCGTCTGGCGCCCTGCTGTTCCGTCTCCTGCTGTCCCATCCGCCGTACCCCTGACCTTGGCACTCTCGGCCCCGATGGACCTTGAATGGCGTTCTAAGTTCTTGAATGGCATTCAAGATGCGCCGCCCGGCGGGGCCGCGTCAAGACCCTGTCCGGGATAAGGTCTGGCCAGGCGGGAGCGGGAAGGCGGAACCGGTGGCGGGAGCGGCACGGCGGCGCGACGGGCAGATCGCCCAGGAGCGGATGCTGGAAGAGGCCATGGCGGCGATCGCCGAGGACGGGCTGGCGACGCTCACCATGTCGGCGCTGGCCGAGCGGCTCGGCACCAGCGGGGGCCACATCCTCTACTACTTCGGCAGCAAGGACCGGCTGCTGCTGGAGGCGCTGCGCTGGAGCGAGGCGCAGCTGACGGCCGAACGCGGCGAGCTGCTGGGCCGCCGGGTCACCGCACACCGCAAGCTCGCCCTGTTCGTCGAGCTGTACCTGCCGCGCGGCCCCCGGGACCCGCGCTGGACGCTCTGGATCGAGCTGTGGGCCCGTATCCCCTCGAACGAGCCCCTGCGGTCCGCGCAGCAGGAGATCGACGAGGGCTGGCAGCGGGACCTGGAGGCCCTGCTGGCCAAGGGCGTCGCGCAGGGCCGCTTCGCCGCCGGGCTGGACGTCCCCGCCCGGGCCTCGGAGCTGCTCGCGCTCCTGGACGGGCTGAGCACCCGCGTGGTGCTGGGCCAGCGCGGCGCGGACCGGGCGGAGGCCCTGGAGCGGGCCCGCTCGGCGGCGGCCCTGCTGATCCCGCACCTCTGACGTGCCCCGGGGGTACGGCAGAGCCCGCCCGGAACGTGCCTGCCCGGGCGGGCTTCCCGTGAGTGCGAGTACGCGTATTCGCGCTTTCGCGCGGGGAGTTACCCGGCCGCCTCCTCCGCCGGCGCCCCCTCGGTGTTGCCGTAGTACGCCTGGCGCATCAGCCGCTTCATGTCGTCGATCGTCGGCATCCGCGGGTTGGCGGGGGCGCACTGGTCGGCGTAGGCGGACGAGCTTGACCGCCTGGAGGCAGAGCCCGTCGGTGTAGTCGTCGGAGTACGCGGACACGTACGCCTCGGTGGCGTGCTTCAGGGCGTCGAAGCCGGAGTCCGCGGTCACCGTGGCCGGCAGGCCCATCGGCAGGACCGGGTCGACGATGACGACGTCCGGGGTCAGCGCGTAGTCGGCGAGCGGGTACTTCCGGGCCGCGGCCGGGTCGGAGATGACGGCGAAGGGGTTCCGAGCCATCTCGTTGGCCCGCATGGCAGGACTCCTTCTTATCGTCCCGTCGTCATATCGGCGGGAGCCGAACCGCTTTCCCGATGCCTCAATTCGACACCCGAAAGCGGAAGCAGCGGCGCCGAAAAGGCCCTTTCACGGGAGGCCGAAGGGCCGTTCACCACCGCGCGCTCCGCCTGGATCACCCGCCTGACCTGGTCATATTTCGTAGGACCTTGGACCCCTGCCCGCTTGTGAAAGTTTTCACAAGAATTTCGGGGGAAGTGCGCCCTACCGCACTCCTCCCCCGAAGAGCACAATCACCCTGACCCATCGCGTCGGACGTGAAGGAGGGAACGCGTGCGCAATCAGGTGCGCACCGCGGACGGCCGCGCTCTGATGGTGGAGCGCTGGGGCGACCCGGACGGCAGACCCGTCTTCCTGCTCCACGGCACCCCCGGCAGCCGCCTGGGCCCGGCCCCCCGGGGGATGGTCCTCTACCAGCGGCGCATGCAGCTCATCGCCTACGACCGGCCCGGCTACGGCGGCTCCGACCGCCACCCGGGCCGCACCGTCGCCGACGTGGCCCAGGACGTGGCCGCGATCGCCGACTCCCTGGGTCTGGACACCTTCGCCGTCGCCGGCCGCTCCGGCGGCGCCCCCGGCGCCCTCGCCTGCGCGGCCCTGCTCCCGGAACGGGTGACCCGGACCGCGGCCCTGGTCCCGCTCGCCCCCCGGGACGCGGAGGACCTCGACTGGTTCGCCGGGATGGCCGCCTCGAACGTACGGGAGTACACCACCGCCTCGAACGACCCCGAGGAGCTGGCGGCCCGGCTGATCCCGCGCGCCGCCGGCATCCGCAAGGACCCCGGCCGGCTGCTGGACGAACTGCGCAGGGAGCTGACCGACAGCGACCGGATGATCGTCGCGGACGCCGGGCTGCGGTCGATGCTGCTGCGCAACTACCGCGAGGGGGTCCGCACCTCCGCCTACGGGTGGATCGACGACGCCATCGCCTTCAGCGGGCCCTGGGGCTTCGACCCCGCCGACATCCGCTCCCCCGTGCTGATCTGGCACGGGGAGCTCGACGTCTTCTCCCCGGTGGGCCACTCCCGCTGGCTGGCCCGCCGCATCCCGGGCGCCACGACCACCATCGACCCGGACGCCGCGCACTTCGCGGCCCTGCGCGCGCTGCCCGACGTACTCACCTGGCTCCTGCGGGAGCTGCCCGCGCCGCCCCTGGAGGAACAGCAACCGGCCTGATCAGCCGGTCAGTTGCCGCCGGTGACGGGGTGTTCCGGGTCGTAGTTGGTCAGGACGCAGCCCTCGACCTGGGACCGCTCCATCCGGTAGCCGGTCGGGGCGGAGAAGCCCGGCGTGCAGTTCAGGTAGAGGAACTGCCGCTGGTACAGGTCGAACCGGATGGCGGGGTTGTTGGTCTCCACCGCGATGTTCTCCCCGACGAGCAGCCGGCTCGCGGTGGCCTTGAGCTTGCCGTCGTCCTTGAGGTCGGCCTGCTGGGCGGCCTTCGCCTTGGTCTGGAGCTTCTTCATGTCCCCGACCGTGTCGAGCCAGTTGAGGTTGTGGGCACGCCGCTCATTGGCGGGCTGCCCGCACATCGCGCGACCCGTGAGACCCCAGTCCGAAGCGTTCCCCTTCACCACCGGGGTGTAGTCGATCGACTCGATGGCCACCGACTCCGGATCGGTGAAGAAGTTCGTGCAGTCCACGCTGGAGGACACCATCTTCCTCAGTTCGGCGAGGCTCCCGGCGCGCGCCAGACCGAGGCTGCCCTGCGCCGGCTGGCCCGGCTTCTCGCCACCGGGGTCCTGCGGGGTCTCGAGGTTCGGACTGCCGTCCCCGTCCTCGGAGTTGACGAAGTCGCTGAGGCCGCATCCCTCCACCAGCGCCTTCTCCATCTTGTAGCCCTTGGGCGCCCAGAAGCTGGGGTTGCAGTAGAGGATGCGCAGCTCGGAGCGGGCGAGCGCGAGCGCCGACTCGGTCGAGGTCGGGGTGACGACGAAGCCCTTGCCGACGAAGACCCGGCTGAACAGACCCGCGGAGCCGTCGGAGGAGGACTTGATGCTCTGCTTGTAGCCCTCCTGGAAGGCCTTCATGTCCGAGGGCACGTAGATGATGAGGTCGCCGTGCTTGGCCTTGTCGCTGCAGACGCCCCGCTCGGTCACCGACCACTTCCCGACGTTCGCGAACTCGCCGAGCGGCAGCCGCGAGTCCTTCGGATCGGCGCTGAGGCGATCGCAGTTGGTGAACTGCCGTATGTACTGCTCCGCCTTCTCCAGGCCCGAACCGGAGGATCCGGACTGGTCCGCGCCCGCCGGCGGCGCGGCTCCGGTCCTGGCCGGCCCGGACGCTCCGGCGGGCGGTGCGGGCGGGGCGGTGTCGCCTTCGCAGGCCGGGAGGGTGGCGAGGCAGGTGAGGACCGCGGTCAGGGCGAGGATCCGCTGGATGCGCATGAGGGTCTTTCGTCGGAAACGGCAGGTGACGAGGGGTGGCGTGCTCATGCTAAGCGCCGACCCCGACCATGATCAAAACTCTGCCGAGGGGGACGGGCTCCCGGGCCGAATGAAAAGGATCTTGCCCCCCGCCAAACGGCGGAATGCGGCACCCCGAGAATTGCGTCACGCTTTCCATAGAACGCTTGACCAGGCGTCATGTCTCGGTTGCCAATAGGGTGTGGACGAGTAAAGTCCACGCTTGACACCAGCGCGTCGCTGCTGTCATCCCCTTGCCCATTTCACATGGCTTCCCCAAGGACGGTGTCGTGAACACTTCCGCAACCCCTCCGACCAGCACGGTCAAGGCCCCCCGGGTGCCGCTCGACCGGATCGACGTGCGCAGCGCCTCGGCGGCGGCCGCACTCGGTCGCGTGCTGCCGACGGAATCCGGTCGCCACGTTCAGGCACCGATCTTCAACTCTGCGCTCTGACGCCGAAGTACGCGCTCTAGACTGGTGGAATGACCGGCCTGATCGCATTTCGCGAGATCGTCCTGAAGGTTCACAGCAGATGCGATCTCGCTTGTGATCATTGCTATGTCTACGAACACGCAGATCAGAGCTGGCGAGCCCGGCCCAAGGTGATCTCCCCCGAGGTGATTGCGCATACCGCGTCGCGGCTCGCCGAACATGCCCGTGACCATGCCCTCCCCTCCGTCACGGTGATTCTCCACGGAGGGGAACCCCTGTTGGCGGGCACGGCCCGACTCCGGCTCGTATGCGAGGAATTCACCCGCTCCCTCGCCGGAATCGCCGCCCTCGATCTGCGGATCCACACCAACGGGCTCCAGCTCAGCAACCGGTACCTGGACCTCTTCGCCGAATACGGCGTCCGGGTCGGCATCTCCCTCGACGGGGACCGCGCCGCCAACGACCGGCACCGCCGCTTCGCGGACGGGCGCACCAGCCACCCCCTGGTCCTGGCCGCCGTCGCACTGCTCCGTTCGGAGCCCTACCGCCACCTCTACCAGGGCCTGCTCTGCACCGTGGACGTGGCCAACGACCCCGTCGCCGTACTGGACGCCCTCGTCGAGCTGGAGCCCCCCCGGGTGGACTTCCTGCTCCCCCACGCCACCTGGGAGACCCCGCCGGTCCGCCCGGACGGCGCCCCCGACGCGTACGCCCGCTGGCTGCTGCGGGTCTTCGACCACTGGGAGCGCCGGGAACGACCCGTCCCGGTGAGGCTCTTCGAGTCCCTGCTGTCCACCCTGCGCGGCGGCCCCAGCCTGACCGAGTCCCTGGGTCTGGCGCCGACCGACCTGGTCGTCGTGGAGACCGACGGGCAGCTGGAGCAGGTCGACTCCCTCAAGACGGCCTTCGACGGCGCCGCGGCCACCGGGTTCAACGTCTTCGACCACTCGTTCGACCAGGTGGCGGCCCATCCCGGGGTCCGGGCGCGGCAGCTGGGACTGGCCGGCGTCAGCGATTCGTGCCGGCGCTGCCCCGTCGTACGTTCATGCGGAGGCGGGCTCTACGCCCACCGCTACCGGCCCGGCCCGGACACCGGCGGGAGCTTCGACAACCCCTCCGTGTACTGCGCCGACCTGCGTGAGCTGGTGGACGGGGTCGAGGCCCGGACCGCGCCCGGGGAGAGCGCCCCCGAACTCGCCGACCCGGCCGAACTCGCCCGCTCCCAGGAGGAGCTGACCCGGGTGCTGCTGGCCCGGCTGAACGCCGACCGTACGGGTGATCCCGCCTGGGACCGGGCCTGGGAGCTGCTGACCGCCGTGGAGCGGTCCGGGGACGCGGGCGCGGACGCGCTGGACGCCGTACTGGACCACCCCTTCACCCGGACGTGGGTACTGGCCGCCCTCGACGCGGAACGCGAGCGGCGCGCGGAGGGCCCCGGGGCGGCCCGGAGGCTGGCCGCACTGGCGGCCGCCGCCGTGCTGCGGGGCGGCCTGGACCTGCCGGCCGACGTGGCCTACCGGGACGGCGAGGTGTACCTGCCGACGCTGGGGCTGCTGCGGCTCGGGGAGCCGGGCACCGAGGGCCGGGCCGCGCTGCGCGCCACCGACGCGGGCTATGCCGTACGGGACGGGCGCACCGAGCACCGCTTCGGCCCGGCGGCGGGGGACGCGCGCTGGCTGCCCGTACGGACCTGGTCGCCGGGGCCGGACGCGGCCCCGGTGGCGCTGGAGGACCTGGACCCGTACCGCAACTGCTTCGCCCGCCCGCCCCGGCTGCGGCTCGGGGCGGGGGAGGCCGAGGAGTGGCGCGGCCTGCTGGACCGGGCGTGGGCCCTGCTGCACGGCACGGTCCCGGAGTTCGCGCGCGCGGCGGCCGCCGGGCTGACCACGCTGACCCCGCTGGCCGGCGGGCCCCGGGCCCACGGCTGGGGCGAGGCCGGGCGGCACGGGCCCGGAGCGCTCGGGGTGCCGTACGGCGCCGGGGTGCGGGAGACGGCCCTGGCGCTGCTGACCGGGCGGCGGCGGGCCCGGCTGCGGGCGCTGGCCGAGGTGGCCGACCTGTACGCGCTGGACGGGGAGTGGCAGCACCCCTCGCCGTGGCGGAAGCAGCCGGTCCCGGTGTCCCGGCTGCTGGCCGACGTGCACGAGCGGGTGGCGGTGGAGGCGTACCGGCGGGCGACGGCGTCCCCCGAGCCGGGCTCGGCGGACCGGATCCACCGGGCCCTGGACCGGCTGGCCGGCGCCGCCGAACTGACCACCACCGGCAAGCGCCTGGTGGAGGAGCTGCGCTGGGAGCTGAAGGCGGTCGACGCGTGAGCACCCCGGCGGCCGAGGCCTCCGCGCCCAGCGCGGTCGCCCCGCGCACTGCGGGCGCCCCGCGCGCCACGGCCTCCCCCCCTGCCACGACCTCCCCGCCTGCCGCGGCCGCCCCGCCCGCTGTGGCCGGCCCGGCGAGCCCGCCCACCGCGACCGCCCCGGCCGACCCCGACGCCCCGGCCGCCCGGTTACGCCCGGCCGCCCCCGGTACCCTCTCCCTCGCCGTGCAGCTGCGCCTGCTCGGCGTCCGCCCCCGGATGCGGCTCATGGTCCACGCCGCGCTCGGCGGCACCGGGCTGCGCGCCGAGGCGCTGCGTGACGCCCTGACCGGGGTCCTCGGCCCGCACGGCACCCTGGTGGTCCCGGCCTTCACCACGGAGAACTCGCTGACCTCCACCGCCCATCTGGCGCGGATCGCCGGGCTGGACGAGTCCGAGGTGGCCGGGTTCCGCGCCCGGATGCCGGCCTTCGATCCGGCGTCCACCCCGAGTCACGGCATGGGCGTCCTGGCCGAGGCCGTCCGTACCGCCCCCGGAGCCGCGCGCAGCGCCCACCCGCAGACCTCCTTCGCCGCTCTCGGCAAGGACGCGGAAAGGCTGTGCGAGGGCCATCGGATCGACAGCCACATGGGTGAGGAGTCGCCCCTGGGAAAGCTGTGCTGGGAGGGAGGACAGGTACTCATGATCAATGTGGGTTTTTCCGTCTGCACCGCTTTCCATCTCGCGGAGTATCGAATTCCGAAGCCCCCCTTGCGCATGTACGACTGTGTGGTGAAGGTGAACCTTCCGGGGGATCAGCACGGGCGTCAGCAGGGGGGAGAGTGGACCTCGTACGAGGATGTCGCGCTGGACGACGGCGACTTCGCCGAGATCGGCAGGACGTTCCCCGATTCGCAGCTGCGCAGGGGCCGGGTGGGAGGGGTACCGGCCATGCTCTTCTCGATTCCTGATGCCGTCGACCACGCCCTCGACTGGATGACCGAAAACAGACGCTGATTGACTGAACGATGAGGGGATGTGGCGAAGCAGCTCCGGAATGATGTTTCTTCGCTCGCATCTTCGGGACGGGGGTCGTGTGCCCGCATCAGTGCAGCCGTACTTTTTTCTCAGTTATGCGCATACACCGAGATTCGGGGCCGGGGGGCCCGACCCGGACATGTGGGTCGAGCGCCTCTTCCGTGATCTCTGCAACCACGTCATGGCGCTGACTGATCTGCCCGCCGGATCCGAGGCGGGCTTCATGGACCGGGAGATACGCAGCGGCGAGGGCTGGTCGGAACGGCTCGGGGCGGCACTCGCCACCTGCCGGGTCTTCGTCCCGCTGTTCTCGCCGCGGTACTTCGCCAGCGAGATGTGCGGGAAGGAGTGGTTCGCCTTCGCGCAGCGCGCCATCCAGCAGGGAGCGGTGAGCAACCAGCCCGCCGAGGCCATCGTGCCGGCCCTGTGGGTGCCGGTCCCGCCCTCCCAGCTTCCCGGTCCCGCGGAACGGTTGCAGTTCAACCACAACACCTTCGGCGAGCGCTACGTCACGGACGGGCTGTACGGCCTGATCAAGCTCCGCGGGTACGCCGAGCAGTACGAGCGGGCCGTGTACGAGCTCGCCAAGCGCATCGTGCGGGTCGCGGAGACCGTCCGCCTCGACCCGATCCGGCCGGTGGACTACCGGGTGGTGCCCAGCGCCTTCGGCAGTACCGGCAGCCCGGCCCGCTCCCTGCACGTGACGGTGGCGGCCGCCTCCCGGCACGATCTGCCGGAGGGCCGCAGCCCCGAGTACTACGGCGACAGCGCGCTGGACTGGAATCCGTACCATCCGGCCTCCCAGCGGCCCATCGCCCTGGTGGCCGAGGACCTGGTCCGCAATCTCAACTACCAGACCAGCCTCGGCTCCTTCGACGACGAGGCCGGGCACTTCGACAGCAAACAGCCGCCGACCCGGCCGGAGATCCTGATCGTCGACCGCTGGGCGGTGGAGGACGAGCAGCGCCGCCAGCGCCTCGCCGCCTTCGACCAGGAGTCCCGGCCGTGGATCAACGTGGTCGTGCCCTGGAACCGGTACGACCACCAGAGCCGGGCCAAGGAGAACGAGCTGGCGCACCGGCTGGAGGACACCATGCCCGTCAAGATGAGCCAGGGCCGGGCCGCCTGCCGGGCCGCCGCGAACGGCGTGGCCAACATGGAGACGCTCGGGCAGATCCTGCCCCAGGTGGTGGAGGCCGCCGCCCAGCAGTTCCTCAGACATGCGCAGGTGTACCCGCCGGCGGGCGGCACCCACACCGAACGGCCCCGGCTGCTGGGGCCGATGGGGATGAACGGGCCGCCCGCACCACTGCCGCCGCGCGCACCCTTCCCGCCCGACAGCGAACGCCGCGAAGGAGACAGCCGCGACGACGGCCGCGACAGCGACGACGGGCCCCGCGGCCGGAGCGCCACCGACGACAACGACACAGACCCGGGGGGACGCGGATGACAGCGAGTCGTGACAGCCGTGACGGACACATCGTCACCTTCTATTCGTACAAGGGCGGCACCGGCCGCACCATGGCGCTCGCCAACACCGCCTGGATCCTCGCGGCCAACGGCAAGCGCGTCCTCGCCGTGGACTGGGACCTGGAGGCCCCGGGCCTGCACCGCTTCTTCCACCCCTTCCTGGACCCCTCCACCCTCGGGGCCACCACCGGGGTGATCGACCTCATCAGCGAGTACGCCTGGGCGGCCACCAGTCCCGTGCAGCGCGCCGACGACTGGCACAAGGACTACGCGCGGATCCAGCCGCACGCCGTCTCGCTCACACCGGAGACCCTGGGCTGGGAGTTCCCGGACGGCGGCACCCTCGACTTCGTCTCGGCGGGCCGGCAGAACCGCGAGTACTCCGCGACCGTCTCCACCTTCGACTGGGACAACTTCTACGACCGGCTCGGCGGCGGCCTCTTCTTCGACGCCTTACGGGCCGACATGAAGAAGAACTACGACTACGTGCTGATCGACAGCCGGACCGGCCTGTCCGACATCGCGGACATCTGCACGGTGCACCTGCCGGACGTCCTGGTCGACTGCTTCACCCTCTCCGACCAGTCCATCGACGGCGCCGCCTCCGTGGCCCGGCAGATCGACGAGCGGTTCAACGACCGCGGCATCAAGATCTACCCGGTCCCGATGCGCATCGACGAGGGCGAGAAGGAGAAGGCCGACGCCGGCCGGGCGCTGGCCCGGATCAGGTTCGACCGCTTCCCCAACGGCCTCGTCGGGGACGAACTCACCTCCTACTGGGGCGCGGTGGAGATCCCGTACCGGCCCTACTACGCCTACGAGGAGACGCTGGCCACCTTCGGCGACGAGGCCGGTCTCACCAACTCCCTGCTCTCCGCCTTCGAGCGGCTGACCGCCGTGGTCACCGAGGGCGAGATCAGCTCCATGCCGGCCATCGCGGAGGACGTCCGGATGCGGATCCGGGACGCCTTCACCCGGCGCCGTCCGGCCCTGCCCGCCGACCTGTTCCTCTCGTACGTCGCCGAGAACCGGATGTGGGCCGACTGGATCGAGTCGGTCCTCACCCGGGCCGGCTTCCGGGTGGTGCCCAAGGACGTCTCCGCGGAGAGCGCCCCGGGCGCATCGGGCGCCGGGGACACCATCGGCGGGTCCGGCATCAGCATCGACAACGCCGCCCGGACCGTGGTGCTGCTCTCCAGCGCCTACCTCAAGTCCGCCCGGGCCGTCGACGTCTGGAACCGGGCCGCCGCCGAGGACCCGACCGGGGGCAGGCGCCAGCTGGTGCCGCTGCGCGTGGGCGACGTACGCCTCGCCACCCCCTACATCGACCGCAACCCGGTGGACCTGTTCCGGCTCGACGAGGTGCACGCCACCACCGCCCTGCTGCGCGCGGTGGAGCGGCCGATGGCCCTGCCGGACTCGGTCAACAGCGCCACCCAGCCCGGCCCCCGGTTCCCGGGGACGGTCCCGAAGATCTGGAACGCGCCGCCGCGCAACCCCGGCTTCACCGGCCGCAGCATCGTGCTGGAGCGGATGCGCGACCAGCTCGGCGGCGGCATGGCCGTGGTGCTGCCGCAGCCGCAGACCCTGTACGGGCTCGGTGGGGTGGGCAAGACGCAGGTGGCGCTGGAGTACGTGCACCGGTTCATGGCCGACTACGACCTGGTCTGGTGGATCTCCTCGGAGCAGACCGACGACGTGGTCGCGGCCCTCGCGGAGCTGGCGGTACGGCTCGGCGCCCAGACCGGCGAGGACATGTCGGCGGCCTCCCAGGAGGCGATCGACCTGCTGCGGCGCGGGGTGCCGACCTCGCGCTGGCTGCTGGTCTTCGACAACGCCGACGATCCCGAGACGCTCAAGCGGTTCTTCCCGCCGGGCGGCCCGGGGCACGTCCTGGTGACCTCGCGCAACCAGTCCTGGTCGCAGTACGGGGACGCGCTCCCGGTGGACGTGTTCCTGCGCGAGGAGTCCATCGAGCACCTCCAGCGGCGGGCCCCCGGGCTGACCAAGGACGACGCCGAGCAGGTGGCCGTGGCGGTGGGCGACCTGCCCCTGGCCGTCGAGCAGGCCGGGGCCTGGATCGCGGAGACGGCGACGCCGGTGTCCGCGTACCTGGAGCAGCTGGCCGAGCAGGCCGCCCGGGTGCTGGGGCTGAACCAGCCCCCCGGCTATCCGGAGCCGGTGGCCGCCACCTGGAACGTGTCCATCGAGCGGCTCCAGTCCCGCTCGCCCGCGGCGGTGCGGCTGCTCCAGCTGTGCGCCTTCTTCGCGCCGGAGCCGATCTCGGCGAACCTCCTCTACAGCAAGGAGATGATCAACGCGCTCAAGCCGTACGACTCCTCGCTCCAGGAGAAGCTGATGCTGGGCCGGGTGATCCGGGAGATCGGCCGCTTCGCGATGGCCAAGGTCGACCAGGTCGGCAACAGCATCCAGGTGCACCGGCTGGTCCAGGCCGTGATCCGCGCGCAGCTGTCGGAGGAGGAGCAGCGCGAGGCCCGGCACGCCGTGCACCGGATCCTCGCCGGGGCCCGCCCGGACGACGACGAGCCGATAGACAACCCGGAGACCTGGCCGCGGTTCAACACCATCTGGCCGCACCTGACCCCCTCCGAGGCCCGTAACTGCAAGGAGCCGGAGACCCGCCGGCTCCTGATCGACCGGGTCCGCTACCTGTGGAAGCGCGGTGACTTCAAGGCCGCGTACCAGCTGGGCGAGGAGCTGCGGGAGATCTGGAAGGACACCCTCGGCAACGACGACCTGCAGTACCTGTACCTGCGCTTCCACCTGTCGAACATCCTGCGCTCGCAGGGCCGGTTCGTGGAGGCGAAGGAGCTGGGCGAGGTCACGCTGGAACGGCAGCGGACGGTGCTGGGCCCCTCGCACCCGCACACGTACATGACCACCAGCGGACTGGCGATGGACCTGGGCGCGCTGGGCCGGTACGCGGAGGCGATGGAGCTGGCGACGGCCGCCCACGAGGGATTCAGCCAGATATTCCACGAGGCGCACCCCCGCACCCTGGCAGCGGCGAACAACCTGGCGCTGAACCTGCGCATGGTCGGCCAGTACGCCCGGGCGCGGGAGATCGACCAGGAGGTCTTCGACCGGCGCACCGAGGTGCTGGGCACGGACCACCCGTACACCCTGTCCTCGGCCCAGAACCTGGCCCGCGACCTGCGCGAGGTGGGGCGCTACGACGATTCGGTGCAGCTGCTGGCCCGGACGTACGAGATCTACAAGCGGACGCTGGGCCGGGCCTTCCCGGGCACCCTGTCGGCCGCGAAGAACCTGGCGGTCTCGCTGCGCAGGGCGGGGGAGCTGGAGGACGCGCTGCGGCTGACGACCGCGACCCGCAACCGCTACCGGGCCAAGTACACCTCGGTCAACCCCGACCTGCTGGCCTGTGAACTGAACCTGGCCTCCGACCTGTTCGCGACCGGTGATCCGGGCGCGGCGAGGGACCTGGCCCAGGAGGTGGTGGACGAGTTCATGAAGGTGCCGGGCGAGCGGCACCCGTACACGCTGGCCGCGGTCAACAACCTCGCGGTGTTCCACTGGGGCACGGGCGCGGCGGAGACCGCGGAGCCGATGCTGCGGCAGACGATCCGGCACATGCGCGAGGTGCTGGGCGACAATCACCCGCACACCATCTTCGCCAACCTGAACCTGGCCAACACCCGGGCGGACCTGGGTGATCCGGAGGGCGCGCTGGAACTTGAGCGGCTGGCGGTGATGCGGCTGCGCGAGGCCCTCGGGGTGCACCATCCGGAGACCCTGGCGAGCGCCTCCAACATGGCGGTGAGCCTGGACATGATGGGCCGCAAGGAGGAGGCGGCCCGGGTACGGGCGGAGGCGGTGGCCGAGCTGACGCGGCTGCTCGGCGAGGACCACGGCCTGACCCGCTACGCCCGCGACGAACGGCGGGTCCACCGCGACCTGGAGCCGCTCGCCGTGTGATCCGACGGGGGCGGCCCCGGACCGGGGCCGCCCCCGACCGAGCAGCAGACTGGGGGGTTCGCTGTGACCGACAGCATGACCTTTCGAAACGAGGACCTGCCGGCCCTCTTCCACCACACCGACCAGGCGGCGATCTCCCGGCAGCGGGAGTCCACCCAGGCCACGCGCGCCCAGCTGATGCTGCTCGTCGCGGCCGCGGCAGCCGCCGCCCTGCCTTCGGGGCCCGCCCTGGGCTCGCTGCACCTGTTCGGGGCGCTGAGCGCGCTGGCGTACGCCGGGGTGCTGGCGGTGGGCGTCCGGGCGACCCGGCGCCGGGCCCGTCCGCAGTGGCAGCTCAACCGCAGTGCGGCGGAGTTCATCAAGTCCCTGGCCTGGCGGTACGCCGTGCACGGGGCGCCCTTCGGCTCCACCGACGGCGGCCCGGAGGCCGCGTACCGGGAGCGGCTGGAGAAGGGGCTGGACGAGCTCCGCAAGATGGGCTGGGAGGATCCGCGGACCTCGGGCCTGGTGCCGGAGGGCGGGGAGATCACGGGGGCGATGCACCGGCTGCGCGGTCTCGGCTACCACGTCCGCAGGGAGACGTACGTCCGGGACCGGCTGATCGAGCAGCGCAACTGGTACCAGCGCAAGACGGAGGTGTCCCGGCGGGCGACGGCGCTGTGGTCGTGGACGATCGTGCTGCTGACCTGCCTGGCCCTGCTGTTCGCCCTGCTGGGGGCGTTCGGTTCGGGTCCGGGGTCGAAGCTGACCGGGCTGCTGAGCGCGGCCGCGGCGGCCGGGATCGCCTGGAACGAGGTGCGCAGGCACCATCCGCTGATCGAGGCGCACACCCTGATCGAGCAGGACCTGTCGGCGATGATGGTGGTGATGCAGACGACGATCACCGAGTCCCAGTGGCCGTCCGCGGTCTACGAGACGGAGCGGTACGTGTCTCCGCAGCACACCGACTGGCTGGCCCGGCACAGCAGTTGACGAGGGGCCGGGTGGGGGTGTGGCTCAGTCCCGGGTCACGCCCTCGCGCCAGATGACGACGACGGGTTTGCCGAGCGCCCGCGCGTAGGCGACGATCTCGGCGGTGCCGCCGTGCCCGCGGGCCGGCAGGCCGTCCCAGACCGCGACGAGCCGGTCGCAGGAGTCGGCGATGAAGGTGCCGGCCGCGTAGTAGGCCTCGTCCGTGGAGCGGGCGAAGTCCATCCGGACCTCCTGGGTGGCCCGGCGTTTGAGCCGCCGGTAGCGGGCCAGGGACTCGGCGTCCTCGAAGGCGTCCTCGTAGTCCCCGCTGGGGATCACCACCGTGAGGTCGGCGCCGCATTCCAGGGCGATGTCGGCGAACAGCTGGTCCGCTCCTTCGGCGAGGCTGGAGAAGGCCTCCAACGGCCCCTCGTGGCCGTCCAGCACGTTCCGCAGGCCGTCCGTCACGTGGTCGAGGACCTCGATGGGAATCGACCGGTGTCCGGTCACGCCGATACGTTTCATGCGGAAACCTGTCTCCCCCCGCGGACACGGACGCCCTGGACATCCTCCCAGAAGGCGGGAGGACGTCCAGGGGTGCGACGGGGGCGCGTGGGTCAGTACACGCTGACGCCGTAGGCGCCCAGGGCCTCGACGACGGGCTGGAAGAAGGTCGTTCCGCCCGAGGAGCAGTTGCCGCTGCCTCCGGAGGTGAGGCCGACGGCGCGGCTGCCGGAGTAGAGCGGGCCGCCGCTGTCGCCGGGCTCGGCGCAGACGTTGGTTCGGATCATGCCGTAGACGACGTCGCCGTTCCCGTAGTTGACGGTGGCGTTGAGGCCGGTCACGGTGCCGCCGTGGATGCCGGTGGTGGAGCCGCGCCGGGTGACGGACATGCCGTTGGTGGCGTTGACGGCGCTGGTGATGTCCTGGCTGCCGACGGTGCCGGGCGGCACGGGCGAGTTGCTGGCGTACTTGATCAGGCCGTAGTCGTTGGTCGGGAAGCTGGAGCCGGTCGTGGTTCCGATGACGGTGGTGTGGGAGGAGTTGGTCCACCAGGTGCCCGCGCCGTCGGTGCAGTGCCCGGCGGTGAGGACGTAGTAGTTGCTGCCGCTGCGGACGTTGAAGCCGAGCGAGCAGCGCCAGCTGCTGGCGTAGATGGCGTCGCCGCCCGAGAGCAGTTTGGTCAGCTTGCCGGGGGTGCGCTCGATGCGCAGGGCCGCGGCGTCGGCGCCGGCCTCGCGGCGGATTCTCGCGATGTCCGCTGCCGTGACCGTGGAGTCGGCGGTCACCACGAGGGTGCCGCTGGCCGGGTCGGTGTGCCAGGCGGTGCCGGCCACGTCGGCGCGCAGGACCGAGGCCCCGGCCGAGGCGAGGCGGGCCGCGCCGAAGCCGGTGTCGGCGGTGGCGGTGGCGGGCGCGGCGAACGCGGCCACGGCGGCCAGGCCGGTGGCCGCCGCGAGCAGCTTGATGCGGGTCATGCTCTGGATCCTCACTGACTCGTCCTCCCGGAGGGGATCGGGGGCCCGGCTGAGGTGGGGGTGCCGGAACCCTGGAGCGGGGCGGCCGGGAGCACGGCGGGCGCATGCCCGTTCGCCGTGCCCCTGACAAGCCCCGTGAGAGACGCTGACGGGAGTGTCCTGGCGTCAGATTCCGGCGGCAAGGGCTGCTTTCAGCCTCCGCTCACCCACCGGTACCTCGAACGGGAGGGTGTTCCCCGGGGGCGGGAACGGACAGATGAAGTGGTCCGCGAAGGCGCACGGCGGCAGCAGGGCCCTGTTCAGGTCCACGGTGATCGAGCCGTCCTCGGCGGGGGCGCCCGGCTTGAGGAAACGGAACCGGTAGCTGGACGTGCCGCCGGTGGCATCGCCGAAGACGGCCCAGAGGCTGCCGTCCTCCTCGTCCACGGCCACCTGGAGGGTCTGCTCCGCTCCCCGGTAGGCGAAACTCAGCTCCCCGCCGAGGCCGAGCCCGCGGGCCCGCCCGTCGGCGTTCTCCACCTGGACCGTCCGGTCCTCCCCGTACGGGGAGAAGCGCCCCGGGAGGACGAAGTCCGGGTCGTAGGGGCCGGCCTCGATGCCGGTGAAGGCGCGCCGCGCCGCGGAGGCGGGGTCGAAGACGCGTACCGCCCACTCCCCCTCCCGCCGGATCACGACGATCCGTACGTCCCCGGCGGCGATCCGGGAGCGGGAGGGCGGCGCCTCGTCGGCGGCGAGCAGGGCGTCACCGGCGAAGGGCTCGCCGTCGAGGCGCATGCCGTCCTCGGGAGCGGCGCGCAGCGCGACTGCGGCGCCGGTGGCGCGCCACTGCCCCGGAACGGCCGGAATTCGACCTTCCGGGTAGTCGGCGAGCCAGTGCGTACCGGTCAGCGCGAGTGGCCCGTAGGGCGCGGCCACGGCGGCCAGCCGATGCTCGTGCCAGTGCCGCCAGGCGGTCTTGGGGTCGTCAGCGTCGTCATCCTTCATGCCGCTCAACCCTTCCACGCCAAACCGGACGGGAACCTCGCGGTACGCCGTCCGGGGCCGCGTCGTACGTGACGGGCGGTCAGCAGCCGTCGCAGGGACAGCAGCAGCAGTCTCCGCAGCCACAGTCGCAGCCGCCGCAGTCACAGTTGCCGCAGTCGCAGTCGTCGCACCACGCGTCCCGCTTCTTCCGGGACCACGGACCCTCGTGCTCGGTGCAGCAGAGCTGGCAGGTGCAGAAAAGCCCGACGGCCACCGCGCAGCCCGCGAGCAGTCCGCGGCGCGGCTTCTGCGGGGGCAGCCCGCCGCCACCGCCTCCGCCTCCGCCGCCCGGACCGCCCGGTCCCATCGGCGGTGGCATCCCGGGCCCGCCGGGGGCGTACGGGGTGCCGGGGGCGTACGGATTGCCGCTGCCGTACGGTCCGCCGCTGCCGTACGGTCCGGCCGCGCCCGGGGCCTGGTAGCCCTGCGGCGCCGCGCCGAAGCCCCCGCCGGAGTTCGTGGCGACATGGCCGCTCCCGTGCCCGCAGGCGGAGGTCCCGAAGGCCCGGTCCACCGAGGTGCGCAGCTCGTGCACCAGCAGCCGGTGGGCGAGGCCCGCGTCCGCGAACTCCACCTCGCGCAGCGCGAGCCGGATGCCCTGGAGGGCGTCGTCGCACAGCCTCCGGGCCTCGGTGAGGGAGGTCCCGGTGGCGGTGAGGGGGTTCCAGGCGCCCGAGGCGGCGTCGGCGTCCTGATCCTCCACCGCGTCCAGCAGGTGCGCGAGCCGGCCGAAGTACCGGCCGGCCTCGGCGAGCGCGGCGGTGTTGCCTGGCCGTCCCGCCAGGATCGCGGTATGCGCGAAGGCGGCCGCGGTCGCCGTCTCCGTCGGCTCGGTCACCACCAGCACGGGCGTGCCGATCCCGGCCAGCGTCTCGATGCCGCCCTGCCGGTCCACGGCGTCCACGAGCACCGCCGTGTCGAAGCCGAGGGAGGCCCCGGTGCGGGCGCCGGCCCGGTCCCATCCCCGGGCCACCTTGCGCGCGGCGGCGGCGATCGGGGCCCGGGCCAACAGCCCGTCCCGGTCGGCCACGTGGTCCCGTACCTTCGCGGAGGCCAGGACGAGGGAGACGGCGGCGGCGAGCCGGGCGCCCTCGCCGTTGGCCACGGCGGCGGTGCGCATCCCGCGCAGCGGGCAGGGGCCGGCGGTGCGCCGGGCGCCCGGCGCGGGACCCGACTGAGCCTCCGTCAGAACGGAGACCAGCAGCCCGTCATAGTTGGTAACGATCCGGGCGAATTGTCCGTGGTCACCGCGAAGTGCCAGGCACAGGCCGCAGAGATGGGCCATCCACTCGGCCTTGAACCGCTCTCCCAGCCGGTGCGTGCAAGGTCTGACGATGCCGAACAATCTGCTCCCCCGTGTGGTGCGCCTGCTTGACGGGCATCGTATCGAGCCCGGTCGTTCACCCGTACGCCCCCGCTGCTCACCCGGACGGAAGCGCCGGTCGTATTTTCACTCAGTCAGCAGCGGTAGCCGTCTGGATCCTTGACCGTGCAACGGATGTTCTGCACCAGTACCGTCACGAAAGCCCTGCGCGCCGACTATCCACTTGGCGCGTTGTCAGCATCATGGACGACCATAGGGGCAGCGGAGAGAAGACAACTGACCGCGGTGAAAGGAGGCGTCCATGGGTTCGGTGCGCAAGGCGAGTGCCTGGTTGGGTCTCGTGGAAGACAGCGACGACGAGCGGTACTACGACGACGACTACGCGGAGGCGGTGGAGCGCCAGCAGGGCGGCTCCGTCTCGGGCCCCGGCGACCAGTGGGTCACCGACCCCCGGGTCAAGGTGGCCTCGGAGTCCGCGGTCGAGCAGGGCCGGCGGATCGCGACCGTGACCCCGGACGGCTTCCGTGACGCCCGCGGCATCGGCGAACTCTTCCGCGAGGGCGTCCCCGTCATCGTGAACCTGTCGTCGATGGACCCGGGCGACGCGAAGCGCGTCGTCGACTTCGCGGCCGGGCTGACCTTCGGGCTGCGCGGCTCGATCGAGCGGGTGGCGACCAGGGTCTTCCTGCTGACCCCGGCCGACACCCAGATCGTCAACGGCGAGCCCGGCGGGCGCTCGCGCGACTTCTTCAACCAGAGCTGAGCAGGGCCCTCACCGGAAGGCGTCGAGCCCGGTGAGTGCCTTGCCCAGCACCAGCTGGTGCATCTCCACGGTGCCCTCGTAGGTGAGGACCGACTCGAGGTTGGTGGCGTGCCGCATGACGGGGTACTCCAGGGAGATCCCGTTGGCGC
This sequence comes from Streptomyces sp. NPDC028314, assembly GCF_055565795.1. Taxonomy (NCBI): domain Bacteria; kingdom Bacillati; phylum Actinomycetota; class Actinomycetes; order Kitasatosporales; family Streptomycetaceae; genus Streptomyces; species Streptomyces sp. NPDC028314. The sequence goes on along the minus strand of NZ_JBVHTP010000016.1, from coordinate 52,428 downwards.
CGAGGATTGTCCGCGCGGTGCGGCAGATGTCGATGGCCTCGCGGACGTTGTTGAGTTTGCCGAAGCTGATCTGCTCCGGCCGGAGGGTTCCCGCGTCCATGCGACGGCCCAGGTGGTGGGCGAGCAGGATGCCCTTGTGGAGTTCCAGTGCCATGTCCGCGAGCTTGGCCTGGGTGAGCTGGAAGCCGCCGATCGGCCGGCCGAACTGCTCCCGCGTCCTCGCGTAGTCGAGGGCCGATTCGAAACTGGCGCGCGCCGCGCCCATCGAACCCCAGATGATCCCGTACCGCGCGTGGCTGAGACAGCCCAGCGGCCCCTTGAGCCCGGTGACGCCCGGCAGCACCGCGTCCGCGGGCAGCCGTACGTCGTCCATCACCAGCTCGCTGGTCACCGAGGCGCGCAGCGACCACTTGTGCTTGATCTCGGGCGCGGAGAACCCGGCGCTGTCGGTGGGGACGGCGAAGCCGCGGATCCCGTCGTCGGTCTGCGCCCACACCACCGCGACCGCGGCGACCGACCCGTTGGTGATCCACATCTTGCGGCCGTTCAGCACCCAGTCCGTGCCGTCGCGCTTGGCGTACGTACGCATCGCGGCGGGGTCGGAACCGACATCGGGCTCGGTCAGGCCGAAGCAGCCGATGAGCTCACCGGCCGCCATGCCCGGCAGCCAGCGCTGCTTCTGCTCCTCGGAGCCGTACTTCCAGATCGCGTACATGGCGAGGGAGCCCTGTACGGAGACCAGCGAGCGGATCCCGGAATCCGCGGCCTCCAGCTCCAGGCAGGCCAGCCCGTACTGGACGGCGGACGCGCCCGCGCATCCGTACCCGGTCAGCGACATGCCGAGTGCGCCGATCGCCCCGAGCTCGCGGGCGAGTTCCCGGATGCCGGGGAGCTCGCCGTTCTCGTACCACTCGGCGATGTGGGGCAGCACCCGGTCGGCGGCCCAGGCCCGGACGGTGTCGCGGACGGCCAGGTCCTCGGGGCTGAGCAGCTCGTCGATCCCGAGCGGATCGGTGGGTACGAAGGACACGTGGCCTCCCGGCGGCCTGAGGAGCGGAAACCTAGCGGTGCAAGTTTGTCCCCGCCCCCGCCGCCGGTCCAGCCCCACTTGTCGCCTGCCGGGCGCGCGCTGCGGCGGACCGGTCAGCCGGCGCGGGCCGCCGGGTCACGCTCGGCCTTGGCCGGGCCGGGGATCCGGGGGCATGCCTCGCCCGGGCTCGATGCCTGCGCGGGGAGCCGTACGGGATCGGCTTCGGCCGGATCCGCGCAGTCCATCACCCGCGGCAGCTTCAGCGCCATCGCCGCCCCGGCGAACAGCAGACCCGCGCTGACCAGCAGCGTCACGTGCAGTCCGTGCACGAACGCGTGCCGGGCCGCCGCGTACAGCGACTCGCCCGCCGGGCCGCCCAGGTGGGCGGCGATCTGGTACGCCTCCCCCAGCGAGTTCGCCGCGTGCGCCGAGTCGCGGGCCGTCACCCCCGGCACCTCCTGGAGCCCCGGCGCGTAGGCCGCGTTCATCACGCTGCCCAGCAGGGCGATGCCCATGCCGGCGCCGAGCTGGTACGAGGTCTCGCCTATGGAGGCCGCCCCGCCGGCGCCGGCCGCCGGGGCCTCGCTCAGCATCGACTCGTACGCGGCGAACAGCGTGGTCTGGAGCCCGAAGCCGAGCAGGACGAAGCCGACGGTGAGCAGCACGGGCCGGTCCTGCTGGCCCATCAGCGTCAGCAGCAGTACGGCGCAGGCGGTGAGCAGGAAGCCCAGCGAGACCATGGTGCGCGGTCCGACCCGCTGGAGGGTGTACGAGCCGGTGGCGCCGGCGGCCATGGCGGCGAAGGTGAGCGGCAGCAGCCGCAGGCCGGTCTCCAGCGGGCCCAGGTGCAGCACCAGCTGGAGGTACTGGACGGCGATCAGCTCCAGGCCGACCAGGGCCAGCATGGCGAGCACGATGCAGCCGACGGAGGTGGTGAAGGCGGCGCGGGAGAACAGCCGCATGTCGATCAGCGGGTGCGTCCGCCGCTTCTGCCGCCGCACGAAGAGGATCAGCAGCGCCACGCCGAGGAGCAGCGGCACCAGCGCCTCGGGGTCGGTGAGCTGGCGCTCGGCGCCGAGCCGCTTGACGCCGAGCACCGCGCCGAGCACGCCACCGGCGGCCATCAGCGCGCCGAGCACGTCCCACGGTCCGTCGGAGGAGCCCTTGGACTCGGGCAGCAGCCAGCGGCCGAGCGGCAGGATCAGCGCCATCAGCGGGATGTTGATCAGGAATACGGAGCCCCACCAGAAGTGCTCGACGAGGAATCCGCCGAGGACGGGGCCGCTGGCCGCGCCGATGGCGGCGACGGCGGTCCAGATGCCGATGGCCAGGGCGCGCTCGCGCCGGTCCGGGAAGACCTGGCGCAGGATCGACAGGGTGGCCGGCATGATCATCGCGCCGCCGAGGCCGAGCAGGGCGCGGGCCGCGATGAGGACCTGGGCGTTGTCGGCGAGGGCGGCGATCGCGGAGGCGATGCCGAAGAGCCCGTAGCCGATGAGCAGGATCCGGCGCCGGCCGACCCGGTCGCCGAGGGTGCCGAAGAGGATCAGCAGCGCGGCGCAGACGAGCGGGTAGGCGTCGACGATCCAGAGGAGCTCGACCGAGCCGGGGCGCAGGTCGGCGGTGACGGCGGGGACGGCGACGTGCAGGATCGTCGCGTCGAGCGCCACGAGCACGAGGCTGACACAGAGGACGGCGAGGACGACCCAGCGGTTGGCCCCGCCGGAGGCGGCATTCAGTCGCCGCCAGGGGGAAGGGTTCCCGTCGCCGGTCAGGTTCGTCCCCGACATGCATGTACCTCCCAGGTGATCCCTCGCACTCGGCGGACCAGCGTCTTGTGGAGCCACGGGGTGGTGCGGTGTGCGGCGTCCTACGGGGTCCGGCATCGACACGCGAGTGAAGGGTCAGCGTACGCGAGTTCGCCTGTCCGACACGTGGTCAAGCTCTCATCCCGGCGGCGGCCGCCTTGTGGTGTGCGCCACTCCCTCCACCCCGCCCCTCCCCCCACGTACACGCGCCGTCACGGCCCGTGGTTCTGGTCCTCGGGGTGGTGGCCGCGGTCCGGCGCCGGGTGTCCGCGGCGTCGATAATCATGCCCGTGAAAGATCTTGCGTTCCGTCGGGCCGCGCCCGCCCTGGCCGTTTTCGCGGCGGTCAGGCTGCTCGGGCTGACCGTGCTCGCGGTGTGGGGGGCGGCCGCCGGCAGCAGCCCGCACACCCTGCTGTCCGCCCGCTGGGATTCGCTCTGGTACGCCCGGATCGCCGCCGAGGGCTATGGCTACGAGGTGGTCCTGCCGAACGGCGCCGTCCACTCCAACCTGGCCTTCTTCCCCCTGCTGCCGTGGCTGGAGCGCCTGGTGGCGGCGCCCACCGGGCTCTCGTACGGCTCCGCGGGCCTGGTGGTCTCGGCGGTCGCCGGGCTCGCCGCGGCCTGGGGGATCTTCGCGGTCGCCGACTCCCTGTACGGCCGCCGTGCCGGGGTGCTGGCGGTGGCCGCCTGGGCGGCGCTGCCCGTCGCCGTCGTGCAGTCCATGGCGTACAGCGAGTCGCTGTTCACCGCGCTCGCCGCCTGGGCCCTGTACGGGGTACTGCGCGGCCGGTGGCTGACGGCGGGGCTGCTCGCCGCCGGGGCGGGGCTGACCCGCCCGGTCGGCGCGGCGGTGGTCGCGGCGGTGTGGGTGGCGGCCGTACCGGCCTGGCGGCGCGGCGAGCGGTCCTGGCGGATGGCGGCGGGCGTGCTGCTGGCCCCGCTGGGCGCGGCGGCGTACGTCCTGTGGGTCGGGGCGCGTACGGGCGACGGGCTGCTCGGCTACCTCGACGTACAGGCTGGCTGGGGCAACGGCTTCGACGGGGGCTGGGCCTTCGCCCGGTTCATCGGGGCGCGGCTCGCCTCCCCTTCTTTCCCCGCCGGGATCGGGCTGATCGCCGGGGTGCTGCTGGTGCTGTGGCTGTACCGGCTGTGCGTCCGCCAGCGGCAGCCCGCGGCCCTGCTCGTGTACTGCGGGATCGTGGTGGCGCTGGCGCTGTGCGCCTCCGGGTACTTCGGCTCCAAGCCCCGGCTGCTGCTGCCCGCCTTCCCGCTGATGCTGCCGGTGGCGGTGGCGCTGGCCCGGTGGCGGACGGGGCGGGCGGCCGCGGTGCTGGGCGCGGCCGCCCTGGTGTCGGCGGTGTACGGGGCGTTCTGGCTGAACGGCTCGGGGCCTCCGTGAGCAGCGCCCTTCCCCGCGGCCGGAGTCCGGCGATCACGGAACGGATCATTCCAATCCATGTTTGAGCAAAGGAATTGACCTGCGGCAATAAACGCCGAGTAAGTGTGTTGATAATTGCCCGGCAAGCGTTTCAACCGGCGCGGAAATAACGGGAATTAAGCCCCGCGTGAGACCAACTCCACATCACATGGTCATCACAAAGCCCGCGATTCGACCGGGCCGAGCTTCGACGCGCGGTAACGTCGATTGAGTGCGTACCGACCAAATGCTGACCCGTCTCGAGCGGGTCTTCGCCCGCCTCGACCGGGAACCAGAGCGACCGGCTCATCTGCAAACTCCGCGGATGAGCCGGCATCGCATCGTGCTCCTCGGTTCCACGCTCGCGTTCTATCTCGCGATCGTGGTCGCCGTGTTGACCACGTCCTGGCTCGTCCGGCTGGACTGGCAGATCATGTTCTTCCGGCCCTACGAGCAGTGGCCGCAGCTGCACGCCTTCCTCGACTACCTCGTCGTACTCGGCCAGCGCGGGCCCACCGCGGTGATGGTCGCGGCCTGGCTCGGCTGGCGCTCCTGGCGGCAGCACACCCTGCGCCCACTGATCACCCTCGGCGTGGCGCTACTCCTGCTGAACATCACCGTCGGCGCCGTGAAGCTCGGCCTCGGCCGGCTCGGCCCGCACTACGCGACCGAGATCGGCTCCGCCGAGCTCTTCGCGGGCGGCGATATATTCCCTTCCGGCCACACCGCCAACGCCGTCGTGACCTGGGGGATCCTGGCCTACCTGGCCTCCACCGTGGTCACCCGGCGGGTGCTGTCCATGGTGTCCGCGATCGTCTCGCTGAGCGTCGGCGCCACCACCGTGTACCTCGGCACGCACTGGGTGAGCGACGTCCTCCTCGGCTGGTCGGCCGGCCTGCTGGTGCTGCTGGCGCTGCCCTGGTTCGAGCCGCTGATCGCCCGGGCCGAGGCCTACGTCTTCGAGCTGCGCGAGCTGCTGCGCCGCCGCCTCGAAGAGGGCCGGGTGTCCGAGCCGGTCGCCGCCGCACTCACCCCGCTGCTCTCGGCGGGCGGGAAGTGGCAGCTCCAGCGCAAGGCCGAAGCTCCGGCCGAGGCCGCGGCCACCGCCCCTACCGGGCACGCCCCGGCGCCCCGCCCCGCCGCGCACCTGACCGCCCGCCCGCACGTCATCCGGTCCGAGCGGACCCCGGTCACCCCGGTCGGCAGCCGCCGTCCGGCGCCCCCCGAGCGGGCCGCCGCCCGGAGCGCCACGGCCCGTCCGGTCGCGGGCGGCTGAGCCGCCCACCGCTCCGCGGGACGGTACGCACGACCGCACCCCGCAGCATCGCACCGCCACGGCGGGCCGGTTCACCGAACCGGCCCGCCGTTGTCGTTCGTATGCCCGGTCCGTCAGCGTTACGCCCGGACGTTCCTCCGTACCGGGTCACGCTTGTGTCACGGATTGTCGACAGTTCTTTAGTCGGCTCCCTTCTCCCGAAGGAGCCGGCGAAGGAGCCGGGAAGATGAGCCGCCCATTCTTTTGCGGTCCCCCGCGCGCCCGCACCCGACTTCTCTTTCGAATTCCGCCCCGGAGCCCCGGAATTCCCGCCGCTCGATTGCCCGGGGTCCCGTCGGGACGCGAAGCTGAGCGCCCCTCAGCTTCCTTACAACTCCTTCACCGAACGGTCGAGAAGGTCCCGAAGGCCCCGGAACCGCTCGGCCAGCTCCACCGGCTCGACGACTTCGAACTCACACCCGAGCAGCAGGACGTGAACCACCAGGACGTCCAGGTTCACCGCCCCCGTGCGCAGCAGACAGCTCTGCGCGTCGACCGGCTCCAGGGTCCCGTCGCTCGGCCCGACGATCCCGGCGGCCTCCTCGGCGGAGACCTTGAGCCGCACCGTCGCCCGGGCCGCGTACACGCGCTGCGACACGCCCTGGGCCACGTAGGCGGCCAGGTCCTCGGCGGGAGGCGGGCGCGGGGTGAACCGCGGGCCGTGCGGGGGTCTGGGCTCGATCCGGTCGGCCCGGAAGGTGCGCCAGTCCTCCCGGTCCAGGTCCCAGGCGACGAGGTACCAGCGCCGCTCGGTGCACACCAGCCGGTGCGGTTCCACGGTGCGGCGGGTGACGTTGCCCTCGTGGTCCCGGTACCCGAACCGCAGCCGTTCGGCGTCCCGGCAGACGGTGGCGAGCTCGGTCAGCACGGCCGGGTCGACGGTGGACCGCTGCTGCCCCCTCAGCATCGGCACCGTGAACTCGTTGAGCGCCGAGACCCGTCGGCGCAGCCGGGACGGCAGCACCTGCTCCAGCTTGGCGAGGGCCCGTACGGAGGCCTCCCCGATCCCCTCGACCCCGTTCCCGGCGGCCGTCCGCAGCCCCACGGCGACGGCCACGGCCTCGTCGTCGTCGAGCAGCAGCGGCGGCAACTCCGCCCCCGCACCCAGCTGGTACCCGCCGCCGGTGCCGGGGCTGGCGTTCACCGGGTAGCCCAGCTCGCGCAGCCGGTCCACGTCCCGCCGCACGGTACGTGCGGTCACCCCGAGCCGGTGGGCCAGATCGGCGCCGGTCCATTCGCGGTGGGCCTGCAAGAGGGACAGCAGGCGCAGCAGTCGTGCGGAGGTCTCCAGCATGCCGAGAAGTCTGCCGGTAGCCCGCCCACCCCCAGAACCCGGGCCCGCGCCCCCGCCCGGGCCCGGGCCCGCCACCCGCCCGCCCGAGCTCAGCCCGCCGGCCTCGGCGGCTGCGGCTGCGGCTGCGGCTGCGGCTGCGGCTGCGGCTGCAGCTGCGGGTTCGGGGCCGGCAAGGCCAGCAGCACGCCGACCGCGAGTGCCGCCGGCCTCGGGCCGATCAGCGCCCGGTTCGCCTCGTACAGCGCCTGCCACCCGCCCCGCACCCGGTACCGCCGCGCGATCGAGTCAAGCGAGTCCCCGGCCCGCACCACGTGCATCCGCCCCGCCAGCCCGTACCGCTTCGAGCACACCGGCCACGCGTCCCAGCCCTGGGTGGCGATCACGTCCTCCGCGACCCGGATCTGCTGCTCCCGGCCGGCCAGGTCCGCCCGCGCCGCGAAGACCAGCCCGCCGTGCTCCTCCCAGGTCGGCTGCCAGAACTGCAGCCCCCCGTAGAACCCGTTGCCCGTGTTGACCGCCCAGCGCCCGCTGCTCTCGCAGTCGGCCACGCAGTCCCAGGGCCACGTCCCGCCGGGCCCGCAGTCCCCCGGCCCCTGCCCGACCACCCCCGGCGAGCCGGGATGCCCCGCCCCGGAGGGGCCTGGGGCCGGCGGGGGCGGAGCCCCGGCGGCACCGGTCGGCAGGAGGAGCACCAGCGCGGCGACGGCCACCGCAGTGGCCCACCGGATCCGGAGTGCGGGCATCGGGTCACGCTACGCAGCCCGCCCCGGCGCCCCGGCCCGCCACGCGGCCCCGCCGCGCGCCCCACCCGGACGGCCGACCGCCACCCCTCCAGGAACCGGGCAGCACCGGACACCAACTGCGCACGACCAGAAAAGAGTTGGCAGGAAAAGAAAGCGCCGGTCGGACCGTTCACTCTTCCGGGTGGCCGGTTCGATTCCGTTCCCTCAAACGGCGTGACCCCACCCGCCGCTCCCCCGTTGTGCCCGGCGAGCCGGGGACCACCCGGCCCCCGCTCGTCTAGTCCGAGGAGCCACCCCGTGCCGCGCATGCTCGACGTCAGTGATGAGGTACGTGCCGAAATCGGTGACGAAGAAGCCGACAGGCTGCTCGTCGGCGACGACGCGCCGGGCAGTTACGACTGCACCTCCTGCCGCACCCCCGGCGACCCGGAGAGCGACCGCACCAGCACGGTGCTGTTCGTCGGCGAGGAGACGGCGGTCCTCGCCTTCGCCCACGCCACCTGTATCCCCTCCCAGGTCGTCTCCGTCCCCGAGGCCCAGCTCCAGGGCGCCGTCGCCAGCATCACCGGTGACGGCCCGGCCGCCCCCGCCCCGGTCGCCCCCGGCTCCGCACCCCAGTCCGCGCCCGGCGGTCAGGCCGTCCTCGGCATCACCAGCGGTCTGGTCCTGATCGACAACGAACTGCACCCCGCGCTGGTCGTCGAGCCCACCGCGCCCATCGCCCGCCCCGGCACCACCGGCCCCGGCGACGACTTCCTGCCGCTCCTCATCGAGCAGGGCTTCATCCCGGTCACCGACACCAAGCAGCTCCCCTCCCCGCTGAACGGCTGGTCGGTGCTGCTCGCCGCCGGACAGCTGCACGCCGTGCTCCAGCCCGGACCGGCCGGCGGCAGCCCGATCCACTGGTGGCAGGCGCACCAGGCGCTGTCCGTGACCGACGGCTGGAGGGCCGCCGTCAACAAGACCCAGCGCGTGCTCATCTACGCCGCCCCGGTCGGCTCCATCGGCCAGCAGCCCCGCGAGGACCTGCTCCGCGACGCCCTCGACAAGGCCGCCGCCAACGGCCAGCTGGTCGCCGCCTCGATGCCCCTGGCCGGCACCCCGGGCGCCTGACCCCTCGTAGCCCCTCTCCCTCCTTCCCCGCCGGAGGACGGCCGTCCGCCCCCTGCCGTGGGGGTCGGACGGCGTGCGCCGGGGGTGCGCGGTCCGTCCCGCGCACCCCCGGCGATCTGCGTTTCCGGCCCGTTCAGCCCGCATCCGCAGGGCTCCGGGTTCGTTGGCTGTTACGTGCATTCATACGACGTCTCCCGCGCCCCGTCCTATCCGAGCACCGTCCCCCCGATGCGCCCCTCCCGGGAACTGGACACCGCTCCGGCCGCCTCGCACACCCCGATCTACGACACGCTCTACTCGGAGTACCTGCGGGCCTTCAGGGCCCTGCCGGGCGATCGCACGGGTGAGGAGGACCTGGGCTTCACGGCGTTCTCGTACGGGGGCTCCTACAGCGGCTCGTACAGCGGCGGCGGGTCCGGGAGCAGCTCGTACGGAAGCGGCTGGAACGGTTCCTCATGGCAGCCGGCGGACAGCTGGCAGCCCTCGTACACCCCGGCCGCACCGGCCGCGACGCAGCCCTCCTACGCCTACGCGGGCAGCTCGGCCCCCGGATACGGCAACGGGCGCCAGCACCAGACCGGGATGCACCACATCCCGGCGGCCCTGCCGCCCGCTCCGCGCCGGGGCTACTGACCCCGGCGCCGCGTCACTCCCGCGCCCTACTTCTTCTTCTTGTACTGGGCGCCGCGCTTCTCGCGCACGCGCACCGAGATGTGGATCGGGGTTCCCTCGAAGCCGAACTCCTCGCGCAGGCGGCGCTCGATGAAGCGGCGGTAGCCGTGCTCCAGGAAGCCGGAGGCGAAGAGGACGAACCGCGGCGGCTTGCTTCCCGCCTGGGTACCGAACAGGATGCGGGGCTGCTTGCCGCCGCGGATCGGGTGCGGGTGGGCGGCGACGACCTCACCGAGGAAGGCGTTCAGCCGGCCGGTGGGGACGCGCGTCTCCCAGCCCGCGAGCGCCGTCTCGATCGCCGGGACCAGCTTCTCCATGTGGCGGCCGGTGAGCGCCGAGACGTTCACCCGGGGCGCCCAGGCGACCTGCTGCATCTCGGTCTCGATCTCGCGCTCGAGGTAGTAGCGGCGCTCCTCGTCGAGCTCGTCCCACTTGTTGTACGCGATCACGATGGCGCGGCCCGCCTCGACGGCCATGGTGATGATGCGCTGGTCCTGGACGCTGATCGTCTCGGTGGTGTCGATCAGGATGACCGCGACCTCCGCCTTCTCGACGGCGGCGGCCGTGCGCAGCGAGGCGTAGTAGTCGGCGCCCTGCTGGAGGTGGACCTTCTTGCGGATGCCCGCGGTGTCGACGAACTTCCAGGTGATGCCGCCGAGCTCGATGAGTTCGTCGACCGGGTCGCGGGTGGTGCCGGCCAGCTCGTTGACGACGACCCGGTCCTCCTTCGCGACCTTGTTCAGGAGCGAGGACTTGCCGACGTTCGGGCGGCCGATCAGCGCGATGCGGCGCGGGCCGCCGAGGGCGGCGCCGCCGAAGGTCTGCTCGGGGGCTTCCGGCAGGGCTTCGAGGACCGCGTCCAGCATGTCGCCGGTGCCGCGGCCGTGCAGCGAGGAGACCGGGTGCGGCAGGCCGAGGCCCAGCGACCAGAGGGAGGCCGCGTCAGACTCGCCGCTCAGGCCGTCGACCTTGTTGGCGCAGAGCACGACGGGCTTGCCGGCCCGGCGCAGCAGCTTGACGACGGCCTCGTCGGTGTCGGTGGCGCCGACCTTGGCGTCCACGACGAAGACGACCGCGTCGGCGGTCTCGATGGCGTACTCGGCCTGGGCGGCGACGGAGGCGTCGATGCCGAGGACGTCCTGCTCCCAGCCGCCGGTGTCGACGACCTTGAAGCGGCGCCCGGCCCATTCGGCCTCGTACGTCACGCGGTCGCGGGTGACGCCCGGCTTGTCCTCGACGACGGCCTCGCGGCGGCCGATGATGCGGTTCACCAGGGTCGACTTGCCGACGTTCGGGCGGCCGACGACGGCGAGGACGGGCAGCGGGCCGTGGCCCGCCTCCTCGATCGCGCCTTCGACGTCCTCGATGTCGAAGCCTTCCTCCGCGGCGAGCTCCATGAACTCCGCGTACTCGGCGTCGCCAAGTGCTCCGTGGTCGTGCTGGTCGTTCATGAAGTCCGTTCCTCGTCGTTCGTGGTGATCGGTGGCACCCGCGCAGCGCGGTTCCACTACTAGGTCAAGTCTCGCTCAGCGCCCGGTGAGGCGCTTGGCGTCGGCCAGGTGGGCGGTCAGCCGGTCCTGGATGCGTACGGTGGCCCCGTCCAGCGCGGTGCGCGTACGGCGCCCGGTGCCGTCCCCGGCGTCGAAGGCGGAGCCGAAGACCACGTCGACCCGGCTCTTGAGCGCGGGCAGCCCCTTGACGAGGCGGCCGCGGCTCTCCGTGCTGCCGAGCACGGCGACGGGCACGATCGGTGCGCCGCTGCGGACCGCGAAGTACGCGAGGCCGGCGCGCAGGGAGGCGAAGTCGCCCTCGCCGCGGGTGCCCTCGGGGAAGATCCCCAGGGCTCCCCCGTTCTCGAGTACGCCGAGGGCGCGGCCGACGGCGGTGCGGTCGGCACCGGTGCGGTCGACCTTCACCTGCCCGATGCCTTCGAGGAAGGGGCCGAGCGGGCCCACGTACGCTTCCTTCTTGATCAGGAAGTGCAGCGGCCTCGGCGCGGTCCCCATCACCATGGGCCCGTCTATGTTGTGGGAGTGGTTGACGGCCAGGATCACGGGGCCGTTGGCGGGCACCTTCCAGGCTCCCAGTACGCGCGGCTTCCACAGCCCGTACATCAGCCCGATGCCGATCCGCCGGCCGACCGCCGCACCCTTGAGGGAGGGCGTTTGGCTCACTTGCGGCCCGCCCGCTTCCCCGTGCCCTCGGCCGCGCTCTGCCGCTCCGCCACGAGCGTCACGACGCACTCTATGACCTGGTCCAGCGTGAGCTCGGTGGTGTCCACCTCGACCGCGTCGGCGGCCTTGGCCAGCGGGGAGGTCTTCCGGCCGGAGTCGGCCGCGTCCCGCTTGATCAGGGCTTCCTTGGTGGCCGCGAGGTCCGAGGCCTCCTTGCCGCGCAGCTCGCCGCTGCGGCGCGCTGCGCGGGCCTCGGCGGAGGCGGTCAGGAAGATCTTGAGGTCGGCGTCGGGCAGGACGGTGGTGCCGATGTCCCGGCCCTCGACGACGATCCCGTCCGCCTCCGCGGCCGCCTCGGCGGCGATGGAGCGCTGGAGCTCGGTGATCAGGGTGCGCACCTCGGGGACGGCGCTGACGGCGCTGACCTTGGAGGTGACCTCCTGCGTGCGGATCGGGCCGGAGGCGTCCAGTCCGTCGACGGTGATGGTGGGCGCGGACGGGTCCGTGCCGGACACGATGGCGGGCTTGCCCGCGGCCAGGGCGATGGCCTGCGGGTCGTCGGTGTCGACGCCGTTGGTGATCATCCACCAGGTGATGGCCCGGTACTGGGCACCGGTGTCCAGGTAGCGCAGCCCGAGCTTGGCGGCCACGGCCTTGGAGGTGCTGGACTTGCCCGTGCCGGAGGGACCGTCGATGGCGACGATCACGGCGGACGGAGCTGCGGTTTCCACGGTGCGGGCACCTTCCTGGTTGCGCGTACGTGTCCGGGCGCGCCAATAGCGCCCCTCCCCAGGTTACCGGGCCCGGGCCACTCCCCGTCCCGCCCGGGTACGAGGCCCTCCCCACTGCCCCGGACCCCGCCCCGGCCGGGGTCCGGGCCGGGGTCGGGGCGGGGTCGGGGACCGCGGGGCCGGGGCCGGGGCCTCGGCGGCTACTGCTGGCGCAGCGCCCAGCCGCGCTCGCGCAGCTCGGCCTCCAGGACCGGTACGGCCCTCGGCTCGACCATCAGCTGGACCAGGCCCGCCTGCTGCCCCGTCGCGTGCTCGATCCGTACGTCCTCGACGTTCACGCCGGCCCGCCCGGCGTCGGCGAAGATCCTCGCCAGCTCTCCCGGCTTGTCGCTGATGAACACCCCGACCGTCTCGTACGCCATCGGCGCCGCGCCGTGCTTGCCGGGGACCCGGACCCGGCCCGCGTTGCCCCGCTTCAGCACGTCCTCGATCCCGGCCGCCCCGCCCCGCCGCTTCGACTCGTCCGCGGACTGGAGCCCGCGCAGGGCCTCCACCGTCTCCTCCAGGTCGGCGGCGATCCCGGCGAGCACGTCGGCCACCGGCCCCGGGTTCGCGGAGAGGATCTCCACCCACATGCGCGGGTCCGACGCCGCGATCCGCGTGACGTCCCGGATGCCCTGCCCGCACAGCCGGACCGCCGTCTCGTCGGCGTCCTCCAGCCGCGCCGCGACCATGCTCGACACCAGCTGCGGGGTGTGCGAGACCAGCGCCACCGCCCGGTCGTGCGCGTCGGCGTCCATCACCACGGGGACGGCCCGGCAGAGCGCGACCAGTTCCAGCGCCAGGTTCAGCACCTCGTGGTCGGTGTCCCGGGTAGGCGTCAGCACCCACGGGCGGCCCTCGAACAGGTCCGCCGTCGCGGCGAGCGGCCCGGACCGCTCCTTGCCCGCCATCGGGTGCGTGCCGATGTACGCCCGCGCGTCCGCGCCCAGCGCCGCCAGCTCCCGGCGGGGCCCGCCCTTGACGCTGGCCACGTCGACGTAGGCCCGGGCCATGTCCCGGCCGATCGCGTCGGCCAGGGCCGTCGCGACATGGGCCGGGGGCACGGCCACGATGGCGAGGTCGACCTTGCTGTCCGGGGCCTCGTCCGTGCCGGCGCCCAGGGCGGCGGCCGTACGGGCCTGCGCCGGGTCGTGGTCGACGAGGTGGACGGTGATGCCCCTGGCGGTCAGGGCGAGCGCCGCCGAGGTGCCGATCAGTCCGGTTCCGATGACTACGGCGGTTCTCACGGGGGTGCTCCTGGGTGATCGCGTGACGGCGGGCCTGACTCAGGGTAGCCAGGCTGTGCGGCGCGAGGGCCCGGCGGCCGCCCCGTGGGACGGTTGCCGGGCCCTCGCGGACGGCTGCGGCCGGAAACCTAGAGCTTCTGCCGGCTGATGATGTCCTCCAGCGACCCGGAGGGCAGTGATCCCTCGGGGGTCAGCTTGTCGACGGCGTCCGGCAGCGCCCGCGCGATCTGGTCGGCGGCCTTCTCGGGGGTGACGCCCGTCTGTTCCGCGACCTTCTGGAGGGTCTCGTCGGGCAGGGCCCGGGCGATCTCCGCCCCGCTGACGGCCTGGTTCTCGCCGGTGCCGACCCAGGACTGGGCCTGGTCGACGAGCCCGGACTTGGTCAGCATGTCCATCAGCCCGCCGAGCGGGTTGCTCCCGCCTCCGGCCCCCTGGGCTCCGCCGCCGCCACCGCCGAGCGCGCCGAGGAGCGCCCCGAGGATGTTGCCCGCGCCGCCGCTGCCGCCCTGGCCGTTGCTGCCGCCGAGGAGGCTGCCGAGAAGGGAGCCGAGGTCATTACCCGCCATGGTCACGCCTTTCGGAGAGGTTCCGGGTCGCGCGCGTTCGCGGCGGACCCGGCTTCAAGACACGGACAATGTCGCCCGGATCACCCCATTCCGCCACCTGGCGGAGGGCCGCCGGGCCGTCGGGGCGTACCGGCCTCGGTCGACACGGGCAGCCACCGGCGCGACGATGGGAGGAGACCGATGAGGTCACCCGGGCCGCCGCCGGCGGGGCGCCGGCTGTCCGGGGACGCGGGGCCGATGGATCGAGCCCACCTCAGGGGTCTGTGCGGCGGACCGGTCCCGGTCCATCCCTCCGTGGCCTCCGCCCCCTCCCCCACGCGACTCCGCGTCATGTCTGCTCGCGAGCCTCTTGACGGGAGAAGTAGCGATGAACCGACGCATCGGCCTGGCCGTGCTGACGCCCGTGTTGGCGTCGTCCCTGGCACTGGGATCGGCGGCGTTCCTGGCGGGACCGGCCCAGGCGGCGGTCACTGCCACGTGCAGCGTGACGCAGAACGCCGCGAAGCCGAACGAGTTCGACGCCAAGGGCCAAGGCTTCAAGCCGGGTGAACCGGTCGACATCAGCGTGAAAACGGGCGCGACCCTCAGGGTGCAGACGAAGGCTGACGGGACGGTCGCGGCCGGGGTCACGACCGACTCCCTTCCGATGACCATGCAACAGGGCGACGACCCGAAGGTCACCTGCACCACGGTCAAGGAGGCCGAGCAGCAGGACGCCCGCGCCGAGTACCGCAAGGGCTACCGGCAAGGGGTCGCCGACACCAAGGAAGACTGCAAGAAGGAGCCCCCGAAGCAGGGTGTCGCCCCGCTCGACCCGAACTACGAGAAGGGCTACGCCGCCGGCTCGGCAGCCGCACTGGCTCAGTTCTGCAAGTGACGCCCAGTTCTGCAAGCGACGCGGGGCCCGTGCCCGTGGGGTAGAACCTTCGGCATGATCTTCCACATCGTCGCGCTCACCGACTGGGCCGCCGCGCCCGAGTTCCCGTACGCCCCGGCCTCGCTCGATTCCGAGGGCTTCGTCCACTGTTCGGCGGACCGCGCGACCGCGCTCGCGATCACCGAGGCGCACTACCGGCAGACCCCCGGCACCCTGCTGGCCGTGGAACTCGACGAGTCCGCCCTGACGTCCGAGGTCCGCCGGGAGGGTGATCCGGAGGGCCGCTACCCGCACGTCCACGGCCCGTTGAACCGGGACGCGGTGGTACGCGTGTGGGAGGTGGTGCGCACACCCGGCAGCCCCGCCTCACTGGCACCGTGGCGGCCGGGACCCCGACGCGCGCCGCAGCAGTAGCGAAGTGCCTGGCGCGGCACGCTTCTCTTGAGGCCCGCCGCAGGCCAGGATGCTGCTCGCCCAGCCCGGCCACTCAGCGAGGAGACAGTCAATGAGCGATCCCACACAGACCGCCCGGCGCACGGTACTGGCGGCGGGGGCGGTGGCCCTCGCGGGCGGCGCGCTAGCGGCCTGCGGCGAGAGCTCCGAGCAGCCCGAGCGCGAGGCGGGCAGCGCGGCCACCCCGCAGACCGGGGGGTCCTCCCCCGCGGCCCCGTCCGCGGGTGGCGCGAAGGCGCTGGTGAAGTCCTCGGCCGTGCCGGTCGGCGGCGGCACGGTCCTCAAGGACGAGAAACTCGTGGTCACCCAGCCCACGGCCGGGTCCTTCCGCTGCTTCACGGCGGTGTGCACGCACCAGGGCTGCCTGGTGAACAAGGTCGAGAACGGCACCATCGACTGCCCCTGCCACGGCAGCAAGTTCGAGATCGCGGACGGCGCGGTGGCCAAGGGCCCGGCCACCCGTCCACTGGCCGAGAAGAAGATCAACGTGGCCGCGAACGGCGAAATCTCCCTCGCGTAGCGGCGGAGGTTCCGCCTACCCTCCCGGGATGAACGACCTCACCCTGGTCCGGGACCACACCGTCTACGCGTGCGTGATGGGCTCCCGTGCGTTCGGCCTGGCGACGGAGGCGAGCGACACCGACCGGCGCGGTGTCTACCTCGCCCCCACGCCGCTGTTCTGGCGCTTCGAGAAGCCGCCGACGCACGTGGAGGGGCCGCGGGACGAGGAGTTCTCCTGGGAGCTGGAACGTTTCTGCGAACTGGCCCTGCGCGCCAACCCGAACATCCTGGAGTGCCTGCACTCCCCTCTGGTGGAGCGGACCACCCCGGTGGGCGAGGAACTCCTCTCCCTGCGCGAGGCCTTCCTCTCCCGCCGGGCGCACACCTCGTTCGGCCGCTACGCACTGTCCCAGCGGGGCAGGCTGCTCGCGGACGTACGCAACCACGGCGCCCCGCGCTGGAAGCACGCGATGCACCTGCTGCGGCTGCTCGGGTCCTGCCGCGACCTGCTGCGCACGGGCCGCCTCGTCATCGAGGCCGGCCCGAAGCGGGACCGCCTCCTCGCGGTCAGGCGCGGGGAGCTGAGCTGGGAGGAGGTCGACGCCTGGATGTCCCGCCTGGCCCGGGAGTCCGAGGACGCCCTCGCCCGCAGCCCGCTGCCCGAGGACCCGGACCGCGCCCGGGTGGAGGACTTCCTGGCCCGCACCCGCCGCGCGTCAGCCGTCTGAGGGCCTCCCGTAGCCGTCCGGGCGCGCGGGGGTCACGCGTCCCAGAGGGCGCCGAAGGCCAGGAGTTCGTCCCGGTACTCGATGCGCCCCTCCCACTCCCGGGGCCAGACGTCCGCGCCGAGGTGGGCGCCGGCGAACGCGCCGGCCAGGCAGGCGATGGAGTCGGAGTCGCCCTTGGTGCAGGCGGCCCTGCGCAGCGCGGTCAGCGGTTCCTCCGGGAAGAGCAGGAAGCACTGGAGGGCCGTGGCGAGGGCCTCCTCCGCGATCCAGCCGTCGCCCGTGGTCAGGCAGGGGTCGGTCTCCGGGGAGGGCGTCCTCAGCGCGGCCGCGAGGCGGTCCAGGACGGCCAGGCACTCGTCCCAGCCCCGGGCCATGAAGGACTGCGGCGAGGCGTCGGACGCGGTCCGCATCCACAGGTCGCCCAGCCAGCGCTCGTGGTAGCGGGTGCGGTTCTCCAGCGCGTACGAGCGCAACTGCCCGACCAGGCCCGTCACCTCCGTGCCCTGCGCCAGCAGGTACACGGCGCGGGCCGTCAGGTCGGAGGCCGCGAGCGCCGTCGGGTGGCCGTGCGTCAGGGCGGACTGCAGCTGGGCCGCGCCGGCCCGCTCCTCCTGCGTCCAGCCCGGTACGAGGCCCACGGGGGCGACCCGCATGTTCGCCCCGCAGCCCTTGGAGCCCACCCGGCTGGCGTCGCGCCAGTCCCGCTCGGGGTGGTCCAGCAGCCGGCAGGCCTCCAGGCAGGTGTTGCCCGGGGCGCGGTTGTTCTCCGGGGAGTGGTACCAGTCGACGAACTCCTCGCGGACGGGCCGGGTCAGGCGCAGCGGCGCGATCGGCCCCTGCTCCGCGGCGGTCCGTATGCCCCGGGCCAGGGCCAGTGTCATCTGGGTGTCGTCGGTGACGATCGCCGGGCGGGGCAGGCTCATCTGCCGCCAGGGCCCGGTCTTGGCCAGGATCGACGGCACGTCGTTGAACTCGGTCGGGAAGCCGAGGGCGTCGCCGAGCGCGAGGCCCGTCAGGGCGCCGGTCGCGGCTCGCTTCTTCGTCGCCACAGTCATCGTGCGTGTCCTTCCGAGGGGCGGAGCAGGGGCGGGTGCAGGGCCGTCGCCGGCCCGGAGCGGTAGAGGGCGGCCGGTTTGCCGCGGCCGCCGGTCAGCCGGGCGGCGCCGGGCACCGCTTCGACGAAGCCCGGCGTGGCCAGGACCTTGCGGCGGAAGTTGGGGCGGTCCAGGGCGGTGTCCCAGACGGTCTCGTAGACGGCCTGGAGCTCGCCCAGGGTGAACTCGGGCGGGCAGAAGGCGGTGGCCAGGCAGGTGTACTCCAGCTTCGAGCCCACCCGCTCCCGCGCGTCGGCGAGGATCACGGCGTGGTCGAAGGCCAGCCCGGCGGCCTCGCCCACGGGCACCCAGCGGGCCCGGTCCGCGTCTCCGCCGCCCCCGGCCGCCGGCTCCGGCATGTCCGGGACCAGTGCGGTGAAGGCCACCGAGACCACCCGCATCCGGGGGTCGCGGTCCGGTTCGCTGTAGGTGCGCAGCTGTTCCAGGTGCAGGGAGCCGACCACCGACTCCGACAGGCCGGTCTCCTCGGCCAGTTCGCGGCGGGCGGCGGTCTCGGCGGATTCCCGGGGCAGCACGAAGCCGCCGGGCAGGGCCCAGGCGCCCGCGTACGGTTCCTGTCCGCGCCGGATCAGCAGCACGTGCAGGGCTCCGCCGCGCACGGTGAGGACGGCGAGGTCGACGGTCACCGCGAACGGCTCGAAGGCGTGGGGGTCGTATCCGGCGCTCACCGGTGCTCCGCCCGTACGTTCTCGGGCAGGGGGTCCGCGAACCACCAGCCCTCGGCGAGCAGTGCGTCGACCGCTGCCACGGCCCTGGCAAGGCGCGCCTCCCGGTCCCCGCCCACGAGCAGGAAACGCCTCCCGGTGCGCGCGAGTTCCTCCCGGAAGCGGCCGGTCATCCACGGTCTGAGCTGTGGACCGTCGCGCAGTCCGTCGTCCTCGAAGGGGACGCCCGCGTCGTCGGTCAGCAGGTAGAGGTCCCGCCGGGTGAGGGAGGCGATCCTCGCGACCTCCGCGTTGGGGCCGCCCATGTACCGCTCGTGCCAGATCCCGGTCGCGAAGGAGTCGGTGTCGCAGAACAGCACCGGCGAGCCCCGCCGGGCCGCGCTCTCCTCCTCCACGTCCTGGCGGCGGGCGATCACCGGGAACTCCTGCGAGGTGAAGGAGACGTCGGACCAGGTGGCCGCCGGGTCCGCGGCGCGCGCGGCCGCCAGCTTCTCCTCGCTGTACCGGCGGCCGTACTCGGCGACCCAGGCGGTCTTGGCCCAGACGCCGCCGCGGCGCCGGTAGTGGGCCGCCAGGTCCCGCGAGAGCGTGGTCGTGCCCGTGGACTCGGCGCCGAGCACGACGACCCGCCGCGTCAGGGAGGCCCGTACGGCCGGGCCCAGGAACTCCCAGCAGGCCGCCGGGTCGTCGCGTACGGCCGTCCCGGACACCGGGAAGAGCGTCCGCCCCGGGTCCACGAGGACCTCCTCGGCGCCGAACCGCCGGGCGAGCTCGGTCCCGTACTCCTCCGAGGTGAAGACCGCGTCCACCCGGCCGGGCACGGCCGCGCGGAAGATCGCCATGTGCGCGTCCCAGACCGCCGGGTCGTGCAGGTCGACGGGGATGTCGTCCACCGCGCCGACGACCTCGGCGCCGGGGTGGGCCTCGCGCATCCACGCGACCCGGTCCGCGAGCGGCACCGATTCCACGGAGGCCGCGCACACCAGGACGGTCAGCCGGTCGCACCGGTCCTGGGCGGTGCGCACCAGGTGGTGGTGCCCGGCGTGCGGCGGGTAGAACTTGCCGAGCACCAGCCCGTGGCCGAAGCGCCTCATGCCGTCGCCCCCAGCGTCTCGCGGCTCCCCGCGGCGGTGGACAGCGCCCGCCGCCAGCCGAGGAGCCCGGCCACGCACAGCGCCAGGAAGCCGGCGTACAGCACGGCCGTCAGGTACAGGTCCTTGTGGACGTACAGCGGGATGTAGACGAGGTCGGCGGCGATCCACAGCCACCAGGACTCCAGGAGCTTGCGGCACTGCCCGTAGGTGGCCGTCAGCGAGAGCCCGGTGGTCAGCGCGTCCCAGAAGGGGACGTCGGAGTCGGTGACGCTGCCCAGCAGCAGGGTGAGGGCGAGCACCCCCACCGCCCCCGCCGCGGCCAGGGCGGCCCATTCGGTGCCCGTGGTACGGCGCACCGGCAGGGCCCCGGCGGTTCCTGGTCCACCCCCGTGGGTCCAGGACCACCACCCGTACGCGGCGAGGGCGATGAAGACGATCTGGAGCCCGGCGTCGGCGTAGAGGCCGGCCTGGGCGAAGAGCACGATGAAGAAGAGGTTGTTGGCGATCCCGATCGGCCAGTTGGCGATGTGCTGCCGGGCCACCAGCCAGACGCACAGCGCACCCGTCGCGGACCCGAGGATCTCGGTCCAGCTCGTCTCCCAGCCCATGAAGGCCCCCATCCCTTAATAGTCAGGTTGACTATAAACAGGATCCGGGGGTCCGGGCAAGCAGAAAACCCGCGGCGCCGGAAGGCGCCGCGGGTTTTCTGCCCCGGCAGGCGGGGCGGTGGTGCTGCGGGGTCCTGGCGGGCCGGGCCCGCGGACCGGGGGTCCTACAGACCGACCTCGCGCATGAGCATGCCGACCTCGGTGTTGGTCAGGCGGCGCAGCCAGCCGGACTTCTGGTCACCGAGCTCGATCGGGCCGAAGGAGGTCCGGACGAGCTTCTCGACGGGGAAGCCCGCCTCGGCCATCATGCGGCGGACGATGTGCTTGCGGCCCTCGTGCAGGGTCACCTCGACCAGGTAGTTCTTGCCGAGCTGGTCGATGACGCGGAAGTGGTCGGCGCGGGCGTAGCCGTCCTCCAGCTCGATGCCGTCCTTGAGCCGCTTGCCGATCTCGCGGGGCAGCGGGCCGGTGATGGCGGCGACGTACGTCTTCTTCACGCCGTACTTCGGGTGGGTGAGGCGGTGGGCGAGCTCACCGTGGTTGGTGAGCAGGATGATGCCCTCGGTCTCGGTGTCGAGCCGGCCGACGTGGAAGAGACGGGTCTCACGGTTGGTGACGTAGTCGCCGAGGCACTGGCGGCCGTCGGGGTCCTCCATGGTGGAGACGACGCCGGCGGGCTTGTTCAGCGCGAAGAACAGGTACGACTGGGTGGCGACGGTCAGGCCGTCCACCTTGATCTCGTCCTTCGGCTGGACGCGCTTGCCCTGCTCCAGCACGATCTGGCCGTTGACCTCGACGCGGGCCTGCTCGATGAGCTCCTCGCACGCCCGGCGCGAGCCCATGCCGGCACGGGCGAGGACCTTCTGCAGGCGCTCCCCCTCCTGCTCGGCACCCGGGAAGGTCTTGGGGGTCTTGATCTCGGGCCGGCCCTCGTACCGGTCGCGTACGCGCTCCTCGATCCGCGCGTCCAGCTCGCGGGGGCGCGACTGGCCGCTGCGGCTGCCGGGGCCGCTGCGCGGGCCGCCGGCCCCGCCGATGCCGGGGGTCCGGGAGGTGCGGGGGGCGCCCTTGGCTCCACCGCGCGCCGCCGCGCCACGGGCACCGCCGCGGTTGCCGTCGCCGGCGCCGCGGGCACCGCCGCCGCCCGCCTTGGCACCGCCGCGGCCGTTGCGCTCGCCCTCGGGGCCTACGTCGTAGCGACGCTCCTCGGGGCGGGGGTTGCGGGGACGCTGGGGCGCCTGGTCGCGGTCGCGGTAGCCGCCCGCGCCGGAACCACCGGAACCGCCCGAGCCGCCGGAGCCGCCCGAGCCACCGCCGCGGTAACCACCGCCACCGCTGGAGCTGCCGCCGCCGGAGCCGCCGCCGCGGTAGCCGCCACCGGAGCCGCTGCCACCGCCGGAGCCGCCGCCGCGGTAACCACCGCCGCCGCCGGAGCTGCCGCCGCGGGAGTTGCCACGCCCGCCACCGCCGCCGCTGCTGTTCCTGTTGCCGCCACCGTTGCCGTTGCCGCTGCTTCGCATCAAAGTTCCGTCGTCTTGTCGTCTTCAAAGTAGTCCGGGGCGTACGGTGCCTCCGGATCGAACGACGGAACACCCTCTTGCGTCTCGGCTTCGATCGCGTCCGCCTCGGGGAGGAAGGGCGCGAGCTCCGGGAGCTCGTCCAGGCCGCGCAGGCCCATCCGCTCCAGAAAGTAGTTCGTCGTCCTGTACAGGATCGCACCTGTTTCGGGTTCCGTCCCCGCCTCGGCCACCAGACCCCGCTGGAGGAGGGTCCGCATGACCCCGTCGCAGTTGACTCCGCGGACCGCCGAGACCCTTGATCGGCTCACCGGCTGGCGGTACGCGACGACCGCGAGGGTCTCCAGCGCCGCCTGGGTCAGCCGGGCCTGCTGGCCGTCCAGTACGAAGGCCTCCACCGCCGCCGCGTAGCGCGCCCGGCTGTAGAACCGCCACCCGCCGGCGACCAGCCGCAGCTCGAAGCCGCGCTCCTGGGCGGTGTACTCGTCGGCCAGCTCGCGCAGGGCGCCGGCGACCTCGCGGGGGGTCCGCTCCAGCACCTTGGCCAGGTGCTCCTCGGTCGCGGGCTCGTCCACGACCATGAGGACCGCCTCCAGGGCGCCCTTGAGGGCCAAGTCCGCCACCTCGGTCATTCCTTCGCCTCCACGATCTGGTCGAACTCGTCCGTCACCCTCGGCATCCCGTCGCCGTCCCCGCCGCTCCAGCGCACGGTGAGGGCCTGCAGCGCCTCCTCCTGGTCCAGGACCACGGCCTTCTCCCGGTAGAGCTCCAGCAGGGCCAGGAAGCGCGCCACGACGGTCAGGGTGTCCGGGGCGTCCTCGGTGAGCTCCTGGAAGGTGGCCTCGCCGCGGGCCTTGAGCATCGCGACGACCAGCCCCGCCTGCTCCCGGACGCTGACGAGCGGGGCGTGGATGTGGTCGACGTAGACCTGGGGCCGTGCCTTGGGCTGCATGGCCTGTACGGCCAGCCGGGCGAAGCCCTCGGCGCCGATGCTGATGACCACCTCGGGGAGCAGCTCGGCGTGGTGCGGCTCCAGTCCGACGGTGCGCGGGTAGCGCTTGCCCTCGTCCTCCGCCCGGCGCTCGAAGATCTCCGCGATCCGCTTGTAGGCCCGGTACTGGAGCAGCCGCGCGAAGAGCAGGTCCCGGGCCTCCAGCAGCGCGAGGTCACCCTCGTCCTCCACCTCGGCGGCGGGCAGCAGCCGGGCGGCCTTCAGGTCGAGCAGGGTGGCGGCCACGACGAGGAACTCGGTGGTCTGGTCGAGGTCCCAGTCGGGTCCCATGGCCCGGATGTGCGCCATGAACTCGTCGGTGACCTTGGACAGCGCGACCTCGGTGACGTCGAGCTTGTGCCGCGAGATCAGCTGGAGGAGCAGGTCGAAGGGCCCCTCGAAGTTCGCCAGCCGCAGCGTGAACCGGCCGTCGCCCGCGGCGGCCTCCGCCGCCGCGCCCGGCTCCCCGCCCGCTTCCGGCCCTCTGACGGGCCCCTCAGGGGCCTCGGGCTCCTGGCCGGGCACCTCGCCCCCGCCGGGCTCCGCGCTCCCCTCAGGGGCCTCCAGGGCCTCTGGGGGGTGCTCGGCGGCGCCCGGGCCGCGGCCCAGGTGGCGGCGGGTCGGACGGCCGGGATCGGAGGGAGGGGGCATCGGGGTCCAGGGTGGTGCGGAGGGCGGTGCGGACGGGCCGGCACGACGGTGCCGCCGGGGGCGACGTTAGCGGTCCGGCCCGCGCCCGCGCGTCAGGCGCCGTCAGCGCCCGCGCAGTCTCCGTACGAGGATGCTCGCGTCGCCCCGGGACTCCAGGTCCGCGAGGACCACGGCGACCGCCTCGCGGACGATGCGGCCGCGGTCGACCGCCAGCCCGTGCTCCCCGCGCAGCACCAGCCGCGCGTGCTCCAGGTCCATCAGCTCCTCGGCGGAGACGTAGACCGTGATCTTCTCGTCGTGCCGCTCGCGCCCGCTCGGCCGGCGGTTGGCGCCCCGGCCCTGGCCCTTGCCGCGCCGCGGCGCGGAGGCCCCGGCGGCGGCAGCGGCGGTGACAGAACCTTCCTGCGGCCTGCGCTGTGCGCCGACCGCGGGCTCGCCGGCCTCCCGGCCGCGCCCTTCCGCCGCGCCCTCCGCCGGGTTCGCCGAGTGCTCCGGCTGCGCGGAGCCGCCCGAGGACTCCTCGGCTCCCCTCCTCGGCGAGGAGGACTGGAGTGCCATCCCACCGGTCGTACGGAACAGTTCGTCGGCTCCGGGCAGACTCACTCGGCGGGACACCGGGCGAGCACCTCCCTGGCCAGCTGGCGGTAGGCGGCGGCGCCGACGGAGTTGGAGGCGTACGTGGTGATCGGCTCACCGGCGACCGTGGTCTCCGGGAAGCGCACCGTCCGGCCGATGACCGTGTGGTAGACGTGGTCGTCGAAGGCCTCGACGACGCGCGCCAGCACCTCGCGGCTGTGCACCGTACGGGAGTCGTACATCGTGGCGAGGATGCCGTCGAGCTCCAGCTCCGGGTTGAGCCGCTCCTGCACCTTCTCGATGGTCTCGGTCAGCAGCGCCACACCGCGCAGTGCGAAGAACTCGCACTCCAGGGGGACGATGACCTTGTGAGCCGCCGTCAGGGCGTTCACGGTCAGCAGGCCGAGCGAGGGCTGACAGTCGATCACGATGTAGTCGTAGTCGGCCATCAGGGGCTTGAGGGCCCGCTGCAGCGTGGACTCGCGCGCGACCTCGCTGACCAGCTGCACCTCGGCGGCGGACAGGTCGATGTTGCTCGGCAGCAGGTCCATGTTGGGGACCGCCGTCTTGAGCAGCACCTCGTCGGCCGACATGCCCCGCTCCATGAGCAGGTTGTAGACCGTCAGGTCGAGTTCCATCGGGTTCACGCCGAGGCCCACGGACAGTGCGCCCTGGGGGTCGAAGTCGACGAGCAGCACGCGGCGCCCGTACTCGGCGAGCGCGGCACCCAGGTTGATGGTCGACGTGGTCTTGCCCACGCCGCCCTTCTGGTTGCACATCGCGATGATCTTCGCCGGACCGTGGTCCGTCAGCGGACCCGGGATCGGGAAGTACGGAAGAGGCCGTCCGGTCGGGCCGATCCGCTCACGGCGCTGTCTGGCAGCGTCGGGGGCGAGAGTGGCCGCGTACTCGGGGTCGGGCTCGTACTCCGCGTCGGGGTCGTAGAAGTGCCCTTCGGGCACGTTTTCGTAGTCGGCGAAACCCACGGGCTTTTCGCCGCTCAGGTCGCCGGCCCTGGAGTTCACGTCTAGGCCGTCCATGCTCTTTTGGGGCGTCGTCATGTGCTGGTGGTTTGCGAAGGTGCGGACTGCGACGGAGCCGACAGCTTCGATTCCGGCAGGGCCCTGGCCCCGCGCAGGCGTTCCTGCTCGACCACCCCCAGGAGCAAATGTCGACTCATTCACAAGTCGTCTTACCTCCTCGGACGTGACCAGGACACTTATCGATAGGTCAGCGTGGCACCATGCCGACGGTTGGCGACTCTATGGCGTGTCACCGCCCAGCGGCAACACAATCCGCCGGACCCGGCACGATGTGTCGGCAACCGAACACCACTCTGTCAAGGGCGTACGAGCTGTCGCCGCGAAGTTTCGCAGGTGTGCGAAAGGGTTAAAGGGTTACGTTCGAGGCGAGTTGAACCGCCCCGTCACGTACTCCGCAAACGCCTCCGGCCGGACCTTGCGAGCAAGGTCCGGCCGGATACGTGAGATTGACGTCAGTCGTTGACGGGTCAGCCGAGCAGCGTGTTCAGCTCGAGCGTCGGCAGACCGTGGGCCTCGGCGACGGGGCCGTAAACGACCTGGCCGTCATGGGTGTTGAGGCCCAGGCCGAGCGCCGGGTCACGGCGCAGCGCCTCGACCCAGCCGAGGTTCGCGAGCTGCACGATGTACGGCAGGGTCGCGTTCGTCAGGGCGTAGGTGGAGGTGTTCGGAACCGCGCCCGGCATGTTGGCGACGCAGTAGAAGACCGAGTTGTGGACCTTGAAGGTCGGCTCGGCGTGGGTGGTCGGACGGGAGTCCTCGAAGCAGCCGCCCTGGTCGATCGCAATGTCGACAAGAACACTTCCGGGCTTCATCTTGGCGACGAGCTCGTTGGTGACCAGCTTCGGGGCCTTCGCACCCGGGATCAGCACCGCGCCGATGACGAGGTCGGCCTCGACGACGGCCTTCTCCAGCTCGTAGGCGTTGGAGACGATCGTCTTGATCTTCGTACCGAAGATCTTGTCGGCCTCGCGGAGCTTGTTGATGTCCTTGTCGAGCAGGGTCACGTGGAAGCCCATGCCGATGGCGATCTGCGCGGCGTTCCAGCCGGAGACGCCGCCGCCGATGACCACGCACTCGCCGGCGTGGGTGCCGGGGACACCGCCCGGGAGGACGCCGCGGCCGCCGGCCGAGCGCATCAGGTGGTAGGCGCCGACCTGCGGGGCCAGGCGGCCCGCGACCTCGGACATCGGGGCGAGCAGCGGGAGCGCGCGGTTCGCGAGCTCGACGGTCTCGTACGCGATGGCGGTGGTGCCGGACTCCAGGAGGGCGTCCGTGCACTCGCGGGAGGCCGCGAGGTGCAGGTAGGTGAAGAGGGTCTGGTCCTTGCGGAGGCGGTGGTACTCCTCGGCGATCGGCTCCTTGACCTTCAGCAGGAGGTCCGCGGTCGCCCAGACCTCGTCGGCGGTGCCGAGGATCTCGGCACCGGCCGAGACGTACTCCGCGTCCGTGATCGAGGAGCCGACACCGGCGTTCTGCTCGACGAAGACCTGGTGGCCGTTGCGGACCAGCTCATGCACGCCGGCGGGCGTGATGGCGACCCGGAACTCGTTGTTCTTGACCTCGCGGGGGATGCCGACCTTCATCGTCGATCACGGTCCTTGGCTCAGGGGATATTACGGGGCACTTCCATACATACCCGCCCACAAGAACGCGCAACGGGATGCACCACGGGATGTCGTGGTGAAGCCAGTCTAATGAAGGACGACGCGCTGTCTAGCCTTGCAAACAAATAATCTCAGTCGGAATCACTGCGGATTTCGCAGGCTGCGGGGTCATCTCCCAGCAATCTGTCGGCTGCGGAACGGTGCAGCCTGGCAGCCGCCGGATCACCCAGCCGGTCCAGCGTGTCGGCGAGGCGGACCTGCAGCGCGGCCTGAAGCCGCAGGTCCCCGGCCCGGCGTGCCAGCTCGATCGCCTCGCGGCAGGTGTGCAGCGACTCCTCGGGCCGCCCGGCGTACTCCTGAATGCGCGCCATCTCGCTCAACGCCTTTGCCTGGCCCGGGACATCGGCCAGTTTCCGATACCCGGCGGCGGCCGCCCGCCAGCTGCGCAGCGCGTCCCCGTACCGGCCGGCGTAGGTGTGCACGTTGCCGAGCCGGCCGTACAGCCTGGCCTCGTCCGCGCGCTCCCCCCGGGCGAGGGCCTGGGACAGGGCCCGGCCGAACCAGTCGGAGGCCCGGTGCCAGTCCGCCAGCTCCAGGTACGCGCCGCCTACGGATTCCATCGCGCGGCCCGTCGCGTACGGATCGTTCGCCGCCCTTCCGGCGTCCAGCGCGGCCCGGTAGCGCTCCAGCGCCTCGTGGGTGCGGCCGGTCTCGGCGTCCAGATCGGCCAGGTTCAGCAGCGCGGCGGCCTGCTCCCGGTGCAGGTTCCGCCGCTCGGCCACGTCCAGGACCAGGCGGTGCAGCCCGTACAGCTCGGGGGCGGCCGCCTCGGTGCCGCGGTGCTCCGCCAGGGCCCGCACGAGGGCCGCGACCAGCCGCCGGGCCAGGGTGTCCAGCTGCCCGTCCGCCACCGCCAGGGTGGCGGAGGCGGACAGGGCGGGCAGCCGGGTGTCCAGCCAGGTGGCGGCGGACCGCCGGTCGGGGAAGCGGAGCGCGCGCGGCAGCCCGTCCAGCCGCTCCCGCACGAGGTCCTCGTCCCCCTCGGCCATGGCCCGGCAGGAGGTCAGCAGCCGTACGGTCCGCTCCAGCATCCGGGCCCGCGCCAGCTGCACCTCCGCCGGCCGCTCCCTGGTCTCCAGCAGGGCCTGGAGCAGGGGCGCGAGGCAGCCGGGCAGCAGGAACAGGCCGTCGGGCGCGTGCCGTACGAGGCCCAGCCCGGCGAAGTCCTCCAGCGTGGACTGCGCGGCGGCCACGGAGCAGCCGGCCAGGGCGGAGGCGGTGTGCGAGTCGAGGATCCCGGCGGGTGCGAGCGGAAGCAGCCTCAGGGTCCGCTGGGCGGGCTGCGGCAGCCCCTCGTAGACGAGCCGGAAGGCGCGGGGAAGCGGCCCGCCGGTGGCGGCCGGCATGTCGTGGAGCTGCTTGGCCACATCGGCCACGGAGGCCTTGGGGTGGGCGGCGAGCCAGCCGCCGACCAGGGCCAGCGCGGCGGGCTGCCCGCCGCACTCCTCGGCCAGACCCTCGGCGGCGCGCGGGTCGACGGTGATCCGGGTGTCCCCGATGCGCTGGGCGAGCATCTGGACGGCGGAGGGGGTGTCCAGCCCGCCGAGGGTGCACGGGCGGACGTCCGGGATCCCGGTGAGCGGCCCCTCGGCGGTGACGACGACCAGGCACTCGGGGGTGTCCGGCAGCAGGGCGTCGACCTGGTGCGGGTCGGCGGCGTCGTCGACGAGCAGGATCGCCCGCCTGCCGGTCAGCGCCGTCCGCAGCGCGGAGCTGAGGTCGTCCTCCCCGGCGCCGGGCGGGGTCGGCTGCCCGAGTCCCTCCAGCAGGGTCCTGACGGCCCGCTCGGTGGGCACGGTCTCCCCGCCGGGCGCGGTGAGGCGCACCCTGACGACCCCGTCGGGGTACTGGTGGCGGACCTCCCGCACGAACGCCTCGGCCAGCGCGGTGCGCCCCGACCCCGGCCGTCCGGCGACGAGCAGCACCCGGGCGCGGGGCGCCTTGGCCTTCCGGCCCGAGAGGGTGTCGAGCCCGGTCCGTGCGATGTCCTCGCGCAGCTCCTTGAGCTCACGCCGCCGCCCGACGAAATCCGTCACGGATCCGCTCCTCTCCCTGCCTTAGGGTTGCCGAGCGTAGTTCACGCAGAGCGACGACCCGTGTGGAGCGCGGCGGACAAATCGCCCGATCGGATCAGCCGATGGTCACACCACACCCCCCATTGGCCCCGTCGGCCCCCTCCGCACCCCCGGCCCGGGGTCCCGTGAGGCCGGGTCCGGCGGCTACGCCTCGTACGGCCGGGCCGGCCAGGGGGCCTGCGCCGGCCGCAGGGTGTCGAGGCCGCCCTCGGAGGCGAGGGCGGCGGACAGCGCCAGCACCCCTGACACCAGGCCCGGGTTCGCCACCTCGCCCGCCAGGATCCCCCGTACCAGCTCCGCTACCGGAACCCGGGCGAACTCCATGTCCGCCTCCTCCTCCGACACCTGGAAGCGCTCCCCCTCGGCCTCCGCCAGGTCCCGCGCCAGGAACACCCGGATCGCCTCGTCGGACCCGCCGGGCGACGCGAAGAAGTCGACCAGCACCCGCCAGTCGCCGGCCTTCACGTGCGTCTCCTCGTACAGCTCCCGCTGCGCCGCGTGCAGCGGGTTCTCGCCCGGCACGTCGAGCAGCCCCGCGGGCAGCTCCCACAGCTTCCACCGCACCGGGTGCCGGTACTGCCTCAGCACCAGCACCTGCCCGTCCTCGTCCAGGGCCAGGACGCAGACCGAGCCCGGGTGCACCTGGTAGTCCCGGCGGACCGTCGCGCCGTCCGGCATGCGGACCACGTCGGAGTTCACCGCCGTCTTCGCGCCCTCGAACGGCCGCCGGGTCGACACCGTCTCCCAGGTTTCCGGCGTGTCCTTGATGTCGATGCCCATCCCGAATGCCCTCCACAACGTGCGACAGCCGGGGTACGGATCTCCGTACCCCGGCTGTCTACGTTATGCGGTCAGACCGTCAGGTCCCGCAGGCTCACTTGGCCGACTGCTGGCGCTCCACCGCGGCCTTGACCAGACCCGCGAACAGCGGGTGCGGCCGGGTCGGGCGGGAGCGGAGCTCCGGGTGGGCCTGGGTGGCCACCAGGTAGGGGTGGACCTCGCGCGGGTACTCGACGTACTCGACGAGCTTGTTGTCGGGGGACGTGCCCGAGAAGACCAGACCGGCCTTCTTCTCCAGCTCGCCGCGGTAGGCGTTGTTCACCTCGTAGCGGTGGCGGTGGCGCTCGTCGACGTAGGGCAGGTCGCCGTAGGCCTCACGGACGATCGAGCCCTCGGCCAGCTTCGCCGGGTACATGCCCAGACGCATGGTGCCGCCCAGGTCGCCCGCGCCCTCGACGAAGGCCAGCTGCTCCTCCATGGTCGAGATGACCGGGTGCGGGGTGGAGGCGTCGAACTCGGTGGAGTTCGCGTCCTCGATGCCCGCCAGGTTGCGCGCGGCCTCGATGACCACGCACTGCAGGCCCAGGCACAGGCCGAGCAGCGGGATCTTGTTCTCGCGGGCGTACGTGATCGCGCCGACCTTGCCGTTGACACCGCGGTCGCCGAAGCCGCCGGGCACACAGATCGCGTCCACGTCGCCGAGGACCGCCGCGGCGCCGGCCGGGGTCTTGCAGTCGTCGGACTTGACCCACTTGATCTGGACCCGGGCCTTGTTGGCGAAACCGCCGGCGCGCAGCGCCTCGGTCACCGACAGGTAGGCGTCGGGCAGGTCGATGTACTTGCCGACGAGCGCGACCTTGACCTCGTGGTCGGGGTTGTGGACCCGGTCCAGCAGGTCCTCCCACACCGTCCAGTCGACGTCGCGGAAGGGCAGGTCGAGCTTGCGGACGACGTACGCGTCCAGGCCCTCGGTGTGCAGCACCTTCGGGATGTCGTAGATCGACTTGGCGTCGATCGCGGCGACCACCGCGGCCTCGTCGACGTCGCACATCAGCGAGATCTTGCGCTTGATGGTGGTGGGGACCTCGCGGTCGGCGCGCAGCACGATCGCGTCGGGCTGGATGCCGATGTTGCGCAGCGCCGCGACCGAGTGCTGGGTCGGCTTGGTCTTCAGCTCGCCGGACGGGCCGATGTAGGGCAGCAGCGAGATGTGCACGACGAAGACGTTGTCGCGGCCGACCTCGTGGCGGACCTGGCGGACGGTCTCCAGGAACGGCAGCGACTCGATGTCGCCGACCGTGCCGCCGACCTCGGTGATGACGACGTCGACGTCCTCGGTCGCCATGCGCCGGATGCGGCTCTTGATCTCGTTGGTGATGTGCGGGATGACCTGCACGGTGTCACCGAGGTACTCGCCGCGCCGCTCCTTGGCGATGACCTGCGAGTAGACCTGGCCGGTGGTGACGTTGGCCGAGCCGTCGAGGTCGACGTCCAGGAAGCGCTCGTAGTGGCCGATGTCCAGGTCGGTCTCGGCGCCGTCGTTGGTGACGAACACCTCACCGTGCTGGAAGGGGTTCATCGTGCCCGGGTCGACGTTCAGGTAGGGGTCGAGCTTCTGCATCGTGACCCGCAGGCCGCGCGCCTTCAGCAGCGCACCCAGGCTGGAGGCCGTCAGGCCCTTGCCGAGGGACGAAGCGACACCCCCGGTGACGAAGATGTGCTTGGTCGTCATGGCTGTGCTGTTTCGAAAAGCAGCGGGCGGCGTCGCCAAGAGGGGGCTCCCGTGGTCGCGAAGTGAGGTGCGTCCGGCGCCGGCCTCCGTCGAACCGGAAGGCTCTCAGGGGGCGCCGAAGCTGCGGTTTCGGGGCTCCTGATTCGCACAGGCAGACCACCGGTCCACGGGGTACCAGCCTATCAGCGCCCGGGCCGGTCCGCCTCCGGCCACGCGCCGGGGCACTCCGCACGACCGTGCGCCGGGCCTCCGGCGCGGACGTTCCCCCTGGTCACCCGTTTGGCCGAGCCACATTGTTCCGAGACTTAAGGGGATCACTAGGGTGCCGTCATATCCTGCTCGAATATCGCTGCACATCGTCGCCGAGCAGTCCGGCACACGGCGTAACCACGCCGCTTCCGGAATCATGGGGCTCGACGCGATGATTCCTACACACATGGGGACCGCGCAAACGCGCAATGCAAGCGCCCTCAGGGGCGGACGTGGCCGTTCGACTGGAGATGCAACGTGTCCGGGCGCATCGAGGATTACGCACTGATCGGGGACATGCAGACCGCTGCGTTGGTCTGCAGGGACGGAGCCGTGGACTGGTTGTGCCTGCCACGGTTCGATTCCCATGCCGTCTTCGCGAGCATTCTCGGCACCGAGGAACACGGGTTCTGGCGGGTCGGCCCCGCGGTCCCGTCCGGCACCCCGGCCCCGCGGGCCGACCGCCGGCGCTATCGCGGTGACTCCCTGGTGCTCGAGTCGGAGTGGGACACCCCGCGCGGGACCGTCCGCGTCATCGACTTCATGCCGCCGCGTGAGGATCACGCGCCGCAGCTGATCCGCGTCGTGGAGGGCGTCAGCGGACGCGTCCCGATGCGCTCGGCCCTGCGCATGCGCTTCAGTTACGGGCGGGTCGTGCCCTGGGTGCACAAGGTGGACGGGCGCACCGTCGCCGTCGCCGGCCCGGACTCGGTCTGGCTGGACACCGACGCGCAGACCTACGGCAAGGACCTGACGACGTACTCCGACTTCACCGTCGGGCCCGGCGACCGGGTCACCTTCGCCATCAGCTGGCAGCCTTCGCACAAGGGCGCACCCGAGACCCCGGACGCCGAGGAGGCGCTGGCGGCCACCGCGGAGTTCTGGCGCGAGTGGGTCGACCAGTGCACGTACCACGGCCCGTACCGGGAGGCGGTGGTCCGCTCCCTGATCACCCTCAAGGCCCTCACGTACGGCCCCACGGGCGGGATCGTCGCCGCGCCGACCACCTCCCTCCCGGAGGAGATCGGCGGGGTCCGCAACTGGGACTACCGCTACACCTGGCTGCGCGACGCCGCCATCACCCTGTCCTCCCTGCTGCGCACCGGCTACCGCGACGAGGCCTCCGCCTGGCGGGACTGGCTGCTGCGCGCGGTGGCCGGCGACCCCGAGAACCTGCAGATCATGTACGGGATCGCGGGCGAACGGGAGCTCGGCGAGACCGAGCTGGACTGGCTTCCCGGGTACGAGAACTCGACCCCGGTCCGCGTCGGCAACGGCGCCGCCCACCAGCTCCAGCTCGACGTGTACGGCGAGGTCACCGAGGCCCTGCACCTGGGCCACATGACGGGTCTGGCCCGCAACGACTACGCGTCGCTGCTCCAGCTGAAGCTGATCCGCTACCTGGAGACCCACTGGAACGAGCCGGACGAGGGCATCTGGGAGGTGCGCGGCCCGCGCCGCCACTTCGTGCACTCGAAGGTGATGGCGTGGGTGGCCGTGGACCGCACGATCAAGCTGATCGAGAGCGGGGACGCGGACGGCCCGCTGGAGCGCTGGCGCGAGCTGCGCGACGAGATCCACGCGGACGTCTGCGAGAAGGGCTACGACAAGGACCGCAACACCTTCACCCAGTCGTACGGGTCGAAGGAGCTGGACGCCTCGCTGCTGCTGATCCCGCAGATGGGCTTCCTGCCGCCGGACGACAAGCGGGTCATCGGCACCATCGAGGCGATCCAGCGCGAGCTGTCGACCCCCGACGGTTTCATCCTGCGCTATCCGACGGCCGGCGAGGAGTGCGGCGTGGACGGCCTGGAGGGCGACGAGGGCGCCTTCCTCGCCTGCTCGTTCTGGATGGCCGACGACCTCGCGATGATCGGCCGGGTCGACGAGGCCCGCCGGCTCTTCGAGAAGCTGCTCTCGCTCCGCAACGACCTGGGGCTGCTCGCGGAGGAGTGGGACCCCAAGCTCCAGCGCCAGGTCGGCAACTTCCCCCAGGCGTTCAGCCATGTCCCGCTGATCGACACCGCTCTGCGGCTGACGGCGAGCGGGGCGTACGGGGGCTGACGCAGCGCCCGCCCGGGCCCTGCCGGTGCGGTCGACGCGCCGGCGGGGCCGGGGCGCCGGTCGCCGGTGGGGCCGGGCCCGCCTAGCCTGGAAGGGTCCTGTGTGCCCCTCTCCGGAAGGGGGCGGCCATGGCTCCCCCATCGAAGACCGGCGCGGCGCTGACCGCGCTCCGCGAAGACCTGTCCGGCGATGTCCTCGTCCCCGGCGATCCGGGCTACGACGAGGCCCGGACCGTCTTCAACGGCATGATCGACCGACGGCCCGCGGTGATCGCCCAGTGCGAGAGCGAGGCGGACGTGGTCACGGCCGTACGGTTCGCCCGGGAACTCGACCTGCGGGTCGCCGTGCGCGGCGGCGGCCACAGCGTCGCCGGCACGGCACTGGGCGACGGGGCGCTCGTGGTGGACCTGCGCCGGATGAACGAGGTGACGGTGCATCCGGCGGCGAAGGCCGTACGGGTCGGCGGGGGCGCCACCATGAGCAACCTGGACCGGGCGTGCGAGCCGCACGGCCTGGCCACCACCGGGGGCCGCGCCTCCACCACCGGCGTCGGCGGCTTCGTGCTCGGCGGCGGTTCCGGCTGGCTGGAACGGAAGTTCGGCCTCGCCGTGGACAACCTGCTCGGGGTGGACCTGGTCACCGCCGACGGGGAGTGCGTGACCGCGACCGCCGAGGACAACCCGGAGCTGTTCTGGGCCCTGCACGGCGGCGGCGGGAACTTCGGGGTCGCCACCGCGCTGACGCTGCGGCTGCACGAACTGCCCGCCATGTCGGTCGCGATGCTCATGTACGCGCCGGAGCGGGCCGCGGAGATGACCCGCCTGTACCGGGACCTCATCGAGTCCGCGCCGCCCGAGGCGGGCGGCGGGGTGATCCACCTGACGGCGCCGCCGGAGCCGTTCGTCCCGCCGCACCTGGTCGGCACCTTGCTGTGCGGTGTGCTGCTGACGTACGCCGGTCCCGAGGAGGCGCTGCGGAAGCTGGCGGAGCCGCTGCTGGCCGTGCCGCACGAGGTGGAGATCGTCACCGGGATCCCGTACGCCGACCTCCAGTGCATGATCGACGACCCGCCGGGGCTGCGGAACTACTGGTCCGCCGAGTACCTGACGGGCCTGCCCGACGAACTGGTCGACGTCTACTGCGCCCGCGCGGCCTCCATGCCGGTCCCGACGGGCACCCAGCACATCCTGTTCCCGCTGGGCGGGGCCGTCGCCGACGGGCCCGCGGAGTTCCCGGTGCCCTACCGGGACGCACCCTGGGCGGTGCACCCCTTCGCCGTCTGGGAGGACCCGGCCGACGACGAACGGTGCATGCGGTGGGTGCGCGACGTACGAGACGACGTACAGCCCTGGAGAACCGGAGCGGTGTACCTCAACTTCCTCGGCGACGAGGGCGAGGCGCGGGTCGAGGCGGGTCTCGGCGAGGAGAACCTGCGGCGGCTCGCGGCGGTGAAGCGGCAGTTCGACCCGGACAACGTCTTCCGGTTCAACCACAACATCAAGCCGGCCTGAGGCCCTGGTAGCGTCCCGCGACATGGACAACCAGGGCGGGATCACCGTTCAGCGGGCGCTGGAGCTGCCGGGACTGCGCGGCGGCCTTCCGGAGGTGGTGGCCTGCGCCGACCGGCTCGGCCGGACCGTGCGCTGGGTGCACGCCGGCGAGGTCCCCAACATCGCCTCGCTCCTCAAGGGCGGCGAGCTGCTGCTCACCACCGGCCTGGGCCTGGGCACCCGGCCCGCCGAGCAGCGTGCCTTCGTACGCCGCCTCGCGGACCGGGGCATCGCCGCACTGGTCGTCGAACTGGGCCCGCGGTTCACCCGGCTCCCGGCGACCCTCGTCGAGACGGCCCGCGCGGCCGGTCTCCCGCTCGTCCAGCTGCACCGCGAGGTCCCCTTCGTGGCGGTGACGGAGGAGGTCCACACCGAGATCGTCAACGGCCACTACGCCCTGCTCCAGCGCGCCGAGGAGGTCCACCGGCGCTGCACGGAGGCCCTGCTGGGCGGCGGCGGAATCCCCCAGGTGCTGCGCATCCTGGCCGACTTCACGGCGAACCCGGTCTTCCTGGAGACCCCCGACGGCCAACTGCTGTACGCGGCCGGGCCGGTGTCCGGGGAAGCGGCGGCGGACCCCCTCCAGGTGTGGGAGGGGCTGCGGGGCCAGCGCGAGGCGGAGCCGTCCGGCAACGCGGTGGTGGTCGACGTCCCCGGCGGCGGCCACGGAACGGGCTCGGTCCGGGCGCGCCTCGTGCTGCTCGGGGTGTCGGCCCCGCTGCTCCCCGTGCACCGGATGGCGGCGGAGCGCACGGCGGGCGTGCTGGCGGTCGTACTGATGCAGGCCCGGCAGGAGGACGAGCTGGCGGCGCGCGGCCGCGGAGACTTCCTGACGGACCTCGCGGAGGGCCGCATCTCGGCCGAGGACGCTCCCGCGCAGGCCCGCGTACTGGGCTTCAAGCCGGGAGCGGGCCCGCTGCTGCCGGTCGTGATGCGGCTGGCCACGGACCTGGGGCCGTCCGGCAACTGGGCGGTGCTGGCCCGGGCGGTACTGGAGGAGCTGTCTTCGGTCGGTGTCCCGGTGCTGCTGGGCGTCCGCCCGGTGGAGGGCCGGGTCCCGCTCCTGGTGTCCTTGCGCGCCGAGTCGGAGCGCACGCCGGTGGCCGACCGGGTCGCCGCCGCGCTGCGCGCCGGGGTCGAACGCGCCGGCCTGGACCGGGCGGGGGCGCCGCCGGCGGTGGTCGTCGGCGTCTCGGGCAGCTGGGCGGCGGCCTCGGCGGGCCTGCGGCACGCCGCGGAGACGGCGACGGCGGCCCACGGCCTCCCGCCGCGGCCCTGGTACGACGCCCGCCGCCTGGACATCGACCTGCTGCTGTGGCGGCTGCGCGAACACCCCGACCTGGCGGCCTTCGTGGACCGCGCGATCGGCGCCCTGCGCGTCCACGACACCACCTCGAAGCCGCCGCTCCTGCCCACCTTGGAGACCTACCTGGCGCACGCGGGCCGCAAGGCGGAGACGGCCCGCGAACTCCACTTGAACCGCCAGACGCTGTACAACCGGCTGGCCCGCATCTCGGAGCTCCTCGGCACGGACCTGGACGACCCCGAGACGGTCCTCTCCCTCAGCCTCGCCCTCCGCGCCCGCCGCCACACCGCCTCCTGAGGCCCCGCGGCCCCGGCCGCGCCCCACGGCGCGCGGGCCCGGCGGTGTCCGGGCCCGGCGGTCTCCGGGCCCGGCGGTGTCCGGGGTCCTCGGCGCCCAGGGCCGTCGCGGTTCGGGTCCTCGGCGCCCAGGCCGTCACTGTTCGGGGACTTCGGGGCTCAGGCCAGGTAGCCGCCGTCGATGTCCAGCACCGCCCCGGTGATGAACGAGGCCCCGGCCCCCGCGAGGAACACGATCCCCGCCGCCACCTCGTCCGCCCGCCCGAACCGCCCCATCGCGTTGGCCGCCCGCTGCGCATCGGCGAACGCTCCCTGCGGCGGGTTCATGTCCGTGGCCACGGACCCCACCCGCACCACGTTCACCGTGATGCCCCTCGGCCCGAGGTCGCGCGCCGCCCCCTTGCTGTAGCCGACGATCGCCGCCTTGGTCGCCGCGTAGTCCGCCACCCCCGTGAACCCCGGCCGCGCCGACAGGTTCGAGCCGACGGTGACGATCCGGCCGCCGTCCCCGAGCACCCGCGCCGCCGCCCGGATCCCGGCGGTGACCCCGCCGATGTTGACGGCCAGCTGGCGTGCGAGGGCGCCCGGGTCGGCCTCCTCGTCGACGCGGCCGCCGACCACCACTCCCGCGTTGTTGACCAGCACGTCCAGCCGCCCGAAGTCGGCGGCCACGGCGTCCACGAGCCCGGTCACCGCCTCCGCGTCCGCCTGGTCGGCCCGGTACGCGGCGGCCCGTACGCCCGCCTCCTCCAGCTCCGCCACCATCTCCCGCGCCGGGCCGGCCGAGGAGACGTAGCTGATCGCCACGTCCGCGCCCTGCGCCGCCAGTGCCCGGGCCGTGGCCGCGCCGATTCCGCGCGCCCCGCCGGTGACGAGCGCCACCTTCCGCTTCAGGCCAGTCACGCCTGTCCCACCCTTCTGTACCGTTCGGTATACAAGCAGCCCACGGTACTCTACCGATCAGTAGGCAACAGCGAAGAGGGGCCGGATCCGGCATGGCAACAACGGGGCGACCCCGCGAATTCGACCTGGACGAGCGGCTCGACCGCGCCATGCGCGTGTTCTGGCAGCACGGCTACGAGGGCGCGGGCCTCACCGAGCTCACCGAGGCGATGGGGATCAGCCGCCCCAGCCTCTACTCCGCTTACGGGAACAAGGAGTCCCTGTTCCGCAAGGCCGTGGAGCGGTACGTGGGCGGGCCCGCCCGGCACACCCGCGAAGCCCTCTTCGCCCCCACCGCCCGCGAGACGGCCGAACAGCTCCTGCGCGGCGCCGCCGATGTCACGACCTCGCCGGACAACCCCTCCGCCGGCTGCCTCGTGGTCCAGGGGGCCCTCGCCACCGGAGGCCCGGCCGCCCCGCTCCGCGAGGAGCTCGCCGCCCGCCGCCACAGCGCGGAGGAACGGCTCCGGGACCGCTTCGAACAGGCCAAAAGGGAGGGTGAGCTACCGCCCGACACCGACGCGGCCGACCTCGCCGGATACATCTCGCTGGTGTCGTACGGGATCTCGGTCCAGGCCGCGAGCGGCGCCACCCGCGCCGAGCTCCACCGCGCCGTGGACCTGGCGATGCGCAGCTGGCCGGCCCGCCCCCAGGGCTGACGGCTACCCCCGCCGGCGCTCCATCAGCTCGTCGTACACCGACAGCACCTGCGCCACCGTGTCGTCCTCCGACGGCCAGGTCGCCGCCTGCACCCGGCCCGCCGCGCCCAGCGCCGCCCGCCGGGCCGGATCGCCCAGCAGCCCCGCCACCGCCGAGGCCAGGGCCGCCGGATCCCCGTACGGCACCAGCACCGCCGCGTCCCCGACCAGTTCCGGCACTCCTCCGACCTCCGTGGCCACCAGTGCCACCCCGGCCCGCAGCGCCTCCTGCGCCAGCAGCGACCGGCCTTCCCAGCGGCTCGCCAGCACCGCCACGTCCGCCGCCGCCAGCAGCCGGTCCGCGTCCCGGCGGCGCCCCAGCAGCCGCACCGGGAGCGCCTCCTCCTCGATCCGCCGGGCCAGTTCGGCCCGTAGCGGGCCCTCCCCCGCGATCAGCAGCAGCGGTACCGGTTCCAGCGCGCGCCAGGCCCGCGCCGCGTCCAGGAGTACGGAGTACCCGCGCCGGGCCACCAGGCTGCCGACCGCGATCACCAAGGGCCGCTCGACCAGGCCCAGTTCCGCCCGCACCTTGCCCGGCTCGGCGGCCGGCTCGGCCCCGGCGGGCACCGGCGCCGCCACCGCCGCCAGCCGGGCGTCCCGCGCCCCGCGCAGCCGCGCCAGGTCCACCTGGTCCGAGGAGGCCCCCAGCACCACCGCCGCCGCGCGGGCCACCTGCCGTTCCAGCAGCCGGCTCATCCGGCCGAGCGCGCCCGCGGCCTCGGGGACGCCCCCGTGCCAGGTGACGACCAGCGGCGCCCGGTGGCGGCGCCCGCGCAGCGCCAGCGCGGCCCGCATCCCGGCCCGTACCCCGTGCGCGTGCACCAGGTCCGCCCCGGCGCAGGCGGCCCGCAGGGCGCTGGCGGCGTCCGGTGTGAACTCGGCTCCGGCGCCGGTGAAGTCGTACTCCCCCTCCGCCTCCACGGGGGCGCACACGGTGACCCGTACTCCCCGCGCGGCGAGCCCGGTGGCCAGGGACCGCACGTGCGCACTGCTGCCCGCGCCCGCACCGCCCAGCACCTGGACGGTGCGCAGCGGGGGCCGCCCGTAGGGCTGCGCGGGGACGGGGGCCGAAACCGGGGAGCTGCTCACGGGCCGAAGCTCCAGGGTGAGGGAGTCAGAGACGTCGCCCAGGATGCCAGTCCGCACGCGCGTTCCGGGACCATACGGGTGCGGATCCCGCAGGAGATACCGCCAGACACCCCTCAGCCTCACCCACACGGGCTACCCCCGATCCGCCCGGACGCGCGGACGCCCCGGGACGAAAAGCGGTGGGGGCCCGGAACGCGTCCCGTCCCGGGCCCCCACCGCACCGTGTGCCGCACGTCCGCTACGCGTCCGCCCGTGCCGTCGCCAGCAGTTCCTCGGCGTGCGCCCGAGCCGTCTCGGAGTCCTCCTGGCCGGCCAGCATCCGCGACAGCTCGCGGATGCGGTCCTCGCCCTCCAGGACGGTGACCCCGCTGCGCGTGACCGAGCCGTCGACGGTCTTCTCCACCAGCAGCTGCCGGTCCGCGAAGGCCGCCACCTGCGGCAGGTGCGTGACGACCACGACCTGCGCCGACCTGGCCAGCTTCGCCAGCCGCCGTCCGACCTCGACGGCCGCCTTGCCGCCGACTCCGGCGTCGACCTCGTCGAAGAGGTACGTGGGCACCGGGTCGGACCCGGCGAAGACGACCTCCACCGCCAGCATCACCCGCGACAGCTCACCGCCCGAGGCGCCCTTGGCGATCGGCCGCGGCTGGGCGCCGGGGTGCGGGGCCAGCAGCAGTTCGACCTCGTCCGCGCCCGAGGGCCCGTACGCGACGGCCCGGCCGCCGACCTCCACGCCCTCGGGGTCGTCGGTCTGGCGGATGTCGAAGGTCACCCGTGCGTGCGGCATCGCCAGCGAGGCGAGTTCCGCCGTGACGGCGGACGCGAACCGCGCGGCCGCCTCCATCCGGGCGTCCGTCAGCGCCTGTGCCAGCTGCGAGAGTTCGACCCGCAGGCCGTCGCGCTCGGCGGTCAGCTCCGCGATCCGGTCGTCGTCGCCGTCCAGCTCCAGCAGCCGGGCGGAGCCCCGCTCGGCCCACTCCAGCACGGAGTCGATCGAGTCCCCGTACTTGCGGGTGAGCTGGGTCAGCGCGGCCCGCCGCTCCTCCACGGCGGCCAGCCGCAGCGGATCGGCGTCCAGGTCGTCGGCGTAGCCCGCCAGCTCCCCGGCCACGTCGGCCAGCAGGATCCCCAGCTCCCCGATCCGCTCGGCGAGCGCGCCGAGCGCCGGGTCGTGGGAGCGTACGGACTCCAGGGCCCGGTGCGCGCCCGCCACGAGCGTGTTCGCGTCGATGCCCTCCGGGTCCTCGGGATTGCCGGCGAGGGCGGCGTGCGCGGCCTGGGCCGCCGAGGCCAGCGATTCGGCGTGGCCGAGGCGCTCGGCTTCCGCCGCCAGCTCGGCGTCCTCGCCGGGCAGGGGTTCCACGGCCGCGATCTCGTCGAGCCCGAAGCGCAGCAGGTCCGCCTCCTGGGCCCGTTCCCGGGCCCGGGTGGTGATGGTGTCCAGCTCGACGGCCACGGCCCGCAGCCGCCGGTAGGCGCCCGCGTACTTCTCCAGCGGGACGGCGACGGCGTCCCCGGCGTACCGGTCGAGGGCCTGGCGCTGCCGGGCCGGGCGCAGCAGGCCCTGCTGGTCGGTCTGCCCGTGCACGGCGACGAGGTCGTCGGCGAGTTCGGCGAGCAGGCCGACGGGCACGGAGCGGCCGCCGACGTGGGCGCGCGAGCGGCCCTCAGCGGACACCGTCCGGCTGATCAGCAGGGCGCCGTCGTCGAGCTCGGCCCCGGCCTCTTCCGCGCGCAGCGCCGCGGGGGCGCCCGGGCGCAGCACGATGCGGCCCTCGACCACCGCCGCCTTGGACCCGATCCTCACCAGGGCCGGGTCGGCGCGGCCGCCGAGCAGCAGTCCGAGGCTGGTGACGACCATCGTCTTGCCGGCGCCGGTCTCGCCGGTCACGGCGGTGAAACCGGGCGACAGCTCGACCACCGCGTCGTCGATGACCCCGAGCGACCGTATCCGCATCTCCTCAAGCACGGGACGACCATACCGAGGTTTCACCGGTGCCATGTGACGTCACCCGTGGAGAGTTCTCCGAACGCGCGTGCTATTGGTGTGCCTAGTGCGGGGCCCCGCGCCACCCCGACACCGGGAGCGCGAATTTCGCGACGAGCCGGTCCGTGAAGGAAGCGTGGTGCAGCCGGGCGAGCCGAACCGGCACCGAGCCCCGCCTCACCTCGATCCGGGCCCCGGAGGGAAGTTCCAGCATGCGCCGCCCGTCGCACCACAGCACCCCGTGCGGGGTGCCGGTCTGCACCTCCACCGCCAGGACCGAGTCCGGCGAGGTCACCAGCGGCTTCGCGAACAGCGCGTGCGCACTGATCGGCACCATCAGCAGCGCCTCCACCTCCGGCCAGACCACCGGTCCGCCCGCCGAGAAGGCGTACGCCGTCGAGCCCGTCGGCGTCGCGCAGACGATCCCGTCGCAGCCGAAGCCGGACACCGGGCGCCCGTCGACCTCCAGGACCACCTCCAGCATCCGCTCCGGGGACACCTTCTGGACGGCCGCCTCGTTCAGCGCCCAGTCCCGGTGGACGACGTCCCCGTTGGTGCGCACGACCACGTCGATGGTCATCCGCTCCTCGACCTCGTACTCGCGCGTCACCACCCGGTCCACAACCTTGTCGAGGTCGTCCCGCTCGGCCTCGGCGAGGAACCCCACCCGGCCCAGGTTGACGCCCAGCATCGGCACCCCCGAGCCGCGCGCGAACTCCGCCCCGCGCAGCAGGGTCCCGTCCCCGCCCAGCACGATCAGCAGCTCACACCCTTCGAGCGCCTGCAGGGTGCACTCCGCGACCAGCTCGACCTCGGAGGGCAGCGGCAGGTCCACCGCCTCGTCCGCGAGGACCCGTACCCCCAGCCCGGACTTCAGCAGGCCCTGGACGACCAGCTCGGCGCTGCGGATGGCCGCCGGCCGTCCGGTGTGCGCGACGAGGAAGACCGTACGTCTGCCCGCGTCCCCGGCCGGAACCGCCGGAACCGCCGGAACCGCCGGAACTGAAGCTGAAGCTGCACCTGCTGAATCGGTCACTGCGGCCCCTCCGCCACTGCACGATCGACGTCCCCCGGGTCGAGTGCCGGTGCCCCCGCCCGCAGCCACAGAAAGTACTCCACGTTGCCCGACGGCCCGGGCAGCGGGCTCGCGGTCACCCCGAGCACCCCCAGCCCCAGCTTCCAGGCCTGCGCAGCGACTTCCCGTACGGCTTCCGCGCGCAGCTCGGGGCTGCGCACCACTCCTCCGCTGCCGAGGCGGTCCTTGCCCACCTCGAACTGCGGTTTCACCATCAGCACCAGGTCCGCGTCCGGCGCGCAGCAGCGTA
Source organism: Streptomyces sp. NPDC028314 (assembly GCF_055565795.1). Classification (NCBI taxonomy): domain Bacteria; kingdom Bacillati; phylum Actinomycetota; class Actinomycetes; order Kitasatosporales; family Streptomycetaceae; genus Streptomyces; species Streptomyces sp. NPDC028314. Next base: position 9,699 of record NZ_JBVHTP010000016.1, on the reverse strand, counting down.
CGAGGGCCGGCAGCACCAGCCCGATCGAGATGAAGGACAGGTCACCGACGACGAGGTCCACCGGAACCCCGTCGATCAGCTCGACGGTCAGCTCCCGGACGTTGGTCCGGTCCTTGACGGTGACCCGCTCGTCGCTCTGCAGCGACCAGGCCAGCTGCCCGTAGCCCACGTCGACGGCCATGACGTGTGCCACGCCCGCGCGCAGCAGTACGTCGGTGAAGCCTCCGGTCGACGCGCCCGCGTCCAGCGCCCGGCGCCCTTCGACGACCAGCCCCTGCGGCTGGAAGGCCGCCAGCGCGCCCGCGAGTTTGTGGCCGCCCCGGGAGACGTAGTCGGGGTCGTCCTCGTCCTTGAGGACGACGAGGGCCGCGCTGGTCTCGACCTGGGTGGCCGCCTTGGTGGCGGTGGTGCCGCCGACGGTCACCCGGCCCGCGGCGATCAGCTGGGCCGCGTGCTCGCGCGAGCGGGCCATGCTGCGGCGTACCAGTTCGGCGTCCAGGCGGCGGCGTGCCACTCCTGCCACGTTCGGTTCAGCTCCTGTTTTCGTACGGTCCGGGGACGGGCGGTGCGTCCAGCGCGGTCAGCGCGTCACGCAGTCCCCCGTGCACATCCTCGTACACCTCGACGTGTCCGTCCGCCGTGAGGTGGTCCGCGTCCGCCAGCCGTTCCAGGACGGCGTCCACCCCGGCGTGCCCGGTGGGGGTCCGTACGACACCCAGCGGCGCGGGCCCCGCGGGCTCGCCGGCGGCCTGCGCGGCGGGCTCCGCCACCGGCTCTGCCACGGCCTGCGCCGCGGACTCCTCAGGGGCTCGCGGAGCGCTCCCGGACACTTCGTCGGTCATGCCCCGACGCTACCGCGAACCGCGCCGCGACCACGTACGGCTCTGCGGTACGGTCGTGATCACGATGGCTACGATCGAGGAGTGCCGCGAAGCACTCGACCAACTCTCAGACAACCTGGCCCGGGCCGAGGGCGAGGTGCGCGGCGCCGCCGCCCTCGACCGGTCCTTGAGCTGCCACGTGACCGACCTCGACCGGACGTTCACCGGCCGGCTCGACGGCGGCCGGATCCGGGTCGACGCGGTCGCCCCCGGCCCGCCGCGCGAAAAGGCCGAGATCCGGCTGGCGATGGCCGGTGACGACCTGCTCGCGCTGGTCGCCGGTGAGCTGAAGTTCGCCAAGGCCTGGGCCTCCGGCCGGGTCAGGCTGGAGGCCGGCTTCCGCGACCTGCTCCGCCTCAAGAGCCTGCTCTAGGCTCTCGGCTCTCGCGGCCCCCGCTCAGGCGGTGGCCTTCGCGCGGGCCCTTCGCCCGGCGGGGATCACCAGCGGCGTACCGGTCTCCGGGTCGTCGATGATCTGGCAGCGCAGCCCGAAGACCTGCTCCACCAGCTCCGCGGTCACCACCTCGGACGGCGGCCCCTCCGCCACCACCACGCCCGCGCGCAGCGCGATCAGGTGCGTGGCGTAGCGGGCGGCGTGGTTGAGGTCGTGCAGCACCGCGACCAGGGTCCGGCCCTGGTTCTCGTGCAGCTCGGCGCACAGGTCGAGCACGTCCAGCTGGTGCTGGATGTCCAGGTAGGTCGTCGGCTCGTCGAGGAGCAGCAGCGGGGTCTGCTGGGCCAGCGCCATGGCGATCCACACGCGCTGGCGCTGCCCGCCCGACAGCTCGTCCACGGCCCGGTCCGCGAGCTCCGCGACGCCGGTGGAGGCCATCGACTCGTTGACGATCCGCTCGTCCTCGGCCGACCACTGGCGCAGCAGCCCCTGGTGCGGGTACCGGCCGCGCGAGACCAGGTCCCCGACGGTGATGCCGTCCGGTGCGATCGAGGACTGCGGGAGCAGCCCGAGGGTCTTGGCCACCTTCTTGGCCGGCATCGACCCGATGGCCTGGCCGTCGAGCAGCACCCGCCCGGCGGACGGCTTCAGCATCCGCGACAGGGCGCGCAGCAGCGTGGACTTGCCGCAGGCGTTGGGTCCTACGATCACCGTGAAGGAGTTGTCGGGGATCTCCACCGACAGGTTCTCGGCGATGACCCGCTGTTCGTAGCCGAGGGTCACGTTCTCCGCGGTCAGCCGCTGCACTTGGGTACTCCTAGAGGTCTTCATATACGTCCCGCCTTGCGCTCGGTGACGAGCAGCCAGAGCAGATAGACACCGCCGACCAGCCCGGTCACCACGCCCACCGGCAGCTGGTCCGCGCCGAAGGCGCGCTGCGAGGCCCAGTCGGACACCAGCAGCAGGACGGCGCCCATCAGCGCGCCGGTGAGCAGGTTGGACCCGGGCGAGCGCGTCAGGCGCCGGGCCAGCTGGGGTGCGGCCAGCGCGACGAAGGTGATCGGCCCGGCGGCGGCCGCCGCCGCGGTGGTCAGGACGATCGCCGCCAGCATCAGCAGCAGCCGGGTCCGCTCCACCCGCACGCCCAGGGCGTACGCGGCGTCGTCGCCCATCTCCATCAGCCTCAGGGCCCTGCCCTGCCCGAGGATCACCGGGAAGAGCACCGCGCAGGTCACCAGCAGCGGCCACACCTGTGCCCAGTCCCGGCCGGCCAGCGAGCCGGTCAGCCAGACCACCGCGCGGGTGGCCTCGATCAGCTTGGCCTTGGTGATCAGGTACTGGATGAGGGCGACGAGCATGGCGGAGGCGCCGATGCCCACGAGGACCAGCCGGTAGCCGTGGATCCCCTGCTTGTACGCGAGCAGGTAGACGGCGAGGCCGGCCAGCACGCCGCCGACGACGGCGCCCACGGCCACCTGGGTGGCATCGCCCTTGAACAGGATGATGACGGTGAGCGCGCCGACCGCGGAGCCGTACCCGAACCCGAGCAGGTCCGGGGAGCCGAGCGGATTGCGGGACACGGACTGGAAGACGGCCCCGGACATCCCGAGGGCCGCACCGACGAGCACCGCGACCAGCACGCGCGGCAGCCGCAGGTCGTTGACGATGAAGTCGTGGGCGGGAGTGCCGTTGCCGAGCAGGGTCTGCACCACGTCCCACGGGGCGATCTCGAAGTCCCCCGTGCCGATCAGCAGGACGGCCAGCAGCAGCGCCACGGCGGTCAGCAGCAGTCCGGCCAGCAGGGCGCGGGGCTCCACGCGCAGCGATGTGGCCCCGGGTCCGCGCAGCGCGCGCGGCCCGGACTTCGCAGGCTTCGCGGTCAGGGTCACAGCTGGGCCATCCTCTTGCGCCGAACCAGGTAGATGAAGACGGGGCCGCCGATGAGCGCGGTGACGATGCCGACCTGGAGCTCGGCGGGCCGGGTGACGACCCGTCCGACGACGTCGGCACCGAGCAGCAGTACGGGCGAGAGCACCGCGGAGTACGCCAGCACCCAGCGCATGTCCGGCCCGGTGATCATCCGCACCAGGTGCGGGATCATCAGCCCGATGAAGACGATCGGCCCGCAGGCGGCCGTCGCCGCACCGCACAGCAGGGTGATGGCGAGCATGGCGCCGATCCGGGTGCGCGTCAGGTTCGCCCCGAGCGCCCGCGCGGTGTCGTCGCCCATGGCCATCGCGTTGAGCGGCCGGCCCAGCGACAGCGCGAGCACGGCGCCGACCAGCAGGAACGGGGCGACCTGGCGGACGGTGTCCATGTTGGCCGAGGCCAGCGAGCCCACCGTCCAGAAGCGCAGCTTGTCCAGCGCCGTACTGTCCATCAGCTGCACGGCCTGGATGTAGCCGACCAGCGCCGCGCTGGCGGCCGTACCGGCGAGCGCGAGGCGCACCGGCGTCGCACTGCGGCTGCCGCCGAGCACGTACACGACGACCGAGACGACCGCGGCGCCCAGGAAGGCCCACCACACGAACTCGCTCAGGGAACTCGCCCCGAGGAAGCTGATCGCCGAGACCACGGCGGCGGCGGCTCCCGCGTTGACGCCGAGGATGCCGGGCTCGGCCAGCGGGTTGCGGGTCAGCGCCTGCATCACCGCACCGGACAGGCCGAGTCCGAGACCGACCAGCACGCCGAGGATGGTCCGCGGCACCCGCAGGTCCCGCACCACCACGTCGTTCGTGGTCCCCGCGTAGTGGAACAGGCCGTGCCAGACCTGGTCCAGGGGCATCGCCTTGGCGCCCACGGCGATGCTCGCCACCGCGATCAGCGCCAGCACCGCGAGGGCGGCCAGCAGACCGGCGGCGCGTACGCCGTGGCGTGCGCGGGTGGCGGCGACGGGTGCCGCGCTCTGTTCAGGGGGACTCTCGACCAACACGGAAGTTAGGTTAGCCTACCCTCCCGCCCGTTCGGATCACCCGGACGACCCAGCCCCGCCACCGGCCACCGCCACCGGCCAGGGCCTAAAGACCCAGCCTCACCAGCGCCTTGCCCGCGTCCAGGGCGCACGCCCCCTCACCGGCCTGCGTCCAGGCCGCCGCGCACAGCGCCCGCAGCCCGTCCACGGCGTCGGCCGCCTCCCCGTCCCCGCCGCGCAGCTCCAGTACGCCGTCCAGCGCGACCGCCGTCCAGCCACCGCAGCGGAAGCCCTCCTCGGTCCGCTCCACCTCCGGCTGCCCGGTCAGCAGCCCCCGCAGGTCCCGGTCCACGTACGTCGGCCGGTACTTCGGCTCCGCCCGCAGCAGCTGCGCCGCGTCCGTCACCCCGGTCAGCACCAGCAGCGAGTCGACCTCGCCGTTGAAGGCGCCCTCGATGTCGGTGTCCAGCCGGTCCCCGACCACCAGCGGCCGCTTCGCCCCGGTCCGCAGCACCGTCTCCCGGTGCATCGGGGGCAGCGGCTTGCCCGCGACCTGGGGCTCGGCACCCGTGGCGATCCGTACGACCTCCACCGCGGCCCCGTTGCCCGGCGCGATCCCGCGCCCGCTCGGAATCGTCAGGTCCGTGTTGGACACGTACCACGGCGCACCGCGGTTGATCGCGTACGAGGCCTCCGCGAACCGCCCCCACGGCAGATCCGGCCCCCCGTACCCCTGCACGACCGCCGCGAGACCCTCCTCGTCGGCGGAGTCCACCGGCACCAGCCCGCGCTCGCGCAGCGCGACCCGCAACCCCTCGCCGCCGATCACCAGCACCTTGGACGCCGGCTCGACCTGCTCGGCGATCAGCCGGGCCACCGCCTGCGCGGAGGTGATGACTTCGCCGGCCTCCGTCGGAATGCCGAGCTCGCTCAAGTGCTCCGCGACCGCGTCCGGAGTCCGCAGCGCGTTGTTCGTCACGTACGCGAGGTGCATCCCGCCGGCCCGGGCCGCGGCCAGCGACTCCACCGCGTGCGCGATGGCGTGCCCGCCCGCGTAGACCACCCCGTCCAGGTCCAGCAGCGCCGTGTCGTACGCCTGGTGGAGATTCCGCTCACTGCCCGCGGGAGTGGTCCTGCTCTGCCGGGTCATCGTGTCCGCTCCTCATCCAAACGATCTTCGAATCGATCTTCGATCGATGTTGTCCGCTTTTGCGCCGCCCTGCCACTCCCCCGATCATCCCGCACCGCGAGACGCGTCTTACGATGCACCAATGACCACATCTGGTACCGCGGAGCACGGGCTGCGCCTGATCCCCTTCCATGGACTGCGCTATGTCCCGGAGCGTGTCGGCAGTCTCGCCGCCGTCACCTCACCGCCGTACGACGTGGTCGTACGCCCCGACGGAGTCGACTACCTCGAATCCGCGGACCCGCACAACATCGTCCGCCTGATCCTCCCGCAGGCCGAGACGCCCGCGGCACGCAACGAGCAGGCCGCGCGCACGCTCCACCACTGGCTCGCCGAAGGCATCCTCAGCGCCGACCCGGAGCCCGCGCTGTACGTGTACGAACAGCGCAAGGCCGGCCTGCTCCAGCGCGGCGTCATCGGCGCCCTGGCCCTGTCCGCCGCCGACGCCGGCATCGTGCTGCCCCACGAGGACGTCATGCCGCACGTGGTCACCGACCGGGCCGGCCTGATGCGTGCCACTTCGGCCAACCTCGAACCCCTGCTGCTCACCTACCGCGGCGACGACCCGGCCGCGGGCGCGGCCGCCGTCGTCGAGCGGACCTCCCGGAGCACGCCCCTCTTCTCCACCACCACCGAGGACGGCTTCCAGCACCGCCTGTGGGCCATCACCGACCCCGCCGACCTCGCGGCCGTCACCGCCGACCTCGGCCACCGCCAGGCCCTGATCGCCGACGGCCACCACCGCTGGGCGACGTACCTGCGCCTCCAGGAGGAGCACCGCTCGCCCACCCCATGGGACTTCGGCCTGGTCCTGCTCGTGGACACCGCCCGCTACCCGCTCCAGGTCCGCGCCATCCACCGGATGCTCCGCCGGCTCCCCCCGGCACAGGCCCTGGCCGCGGTCGAGGGGCACTTCCGGGTCCGCCCGGTCGACGGGCCGCTCCCGCTGGCCCTGGAGGCCCTCACGGACGCCGCCGAGCGCGGCAACGCCTTCCTCCTGACCGGCGACGGCCGCTTCCACCTCGTCACCGACCCCGACCCGGCCCTCATCGAGCGCACCGTCCGCCGCGACCGCCCCGAGGCCTGGCGCCGGCTCGACGCGACCGTGCTGCACGCCGCCCTGCTCGACACCCTGTGGCAGATCCCGGACGAGCCGGAGCACATCACGTACATCCACGACGCGGCCGCCACCGTCGCCATGGCCGAGCGCCACGGCGGCACCGCGGTCCTGCTGCACCCCGTACGGGAGGAAGTGGTCCGGGACCTGGCCCGCCAGGGCGTCACCATGCCCCGGAAGTCCACCTCCTTCGGCCCGAAGCCGGCCACCGGCCTGGTCCTGCGCAGCCTGGACTGAGCGCCGCCGGCACGGACCCGGACATGCGAAAGGGCGGTACCCCCGGTGGGGGTACCGCCCTTTCACGTCAGTTCACGTCAACTCACGGGATACGACAGCCGGTCAGGCCTTGTCCCGCTCGTCGCGCTCCTCGTCCTCGACGACGATCTCGTCGGTGACGTCGACATCGGCCTCGGAGTCAACGAGGGGCTCGTACTCCTCGTCGTCCTCGTCGTAGTACTCGGCCTGGTCGGTCGCGCGCTCGGCGGCAGCCACCTCGGCGTCGTCCTCGGCGTCGTCGGCCTCGTCCTCGTCCTCGATGTCATCGTCCTCGAAGTCCTCGTCCGGAGCCGCGGCGTCGACGAACTCGACCCCGTCCAGCTCGGCGAGACGGTCGGAGGCGTCCATCGCCCCGTCCTTGTCCGCCTCGACGGTCTTCGCGAACCACTCGCGGGCCTCGTCCTCACGGCCGGCGGCCAGCAGGGCGTCGGCGTAGGCGTACCGCAGACGCGCGGTCCACGGCTGCACCGAGCTGGAGGCCAGCTCCGGGCTCTGCAGGGTCACGATGGCAGCGTCGAGCTCGCCCATGTCGCGCCGGGCACCGGCGGCGACCAGACGCATCTCGACCTGGCCGGCCTTGTCCAGCTTCTGCACCTCGGGCTCGCCGGCCATGGCCAGCGCCCGCTCGGGACGGCCCAGACCGCGCTCGCAGTCGGCCATGACGGGCCACAGCTCGACCGAACCGGTCATGCGCTTGGCGGCGCGGAACTCCGCGAGCGCCTCGCTGTACTTCTGCGTGGCGTAGGCGGCGAAGCCGGCGGCCTCACGGACGGCGGCGACACGGGAGGCCAGACGCAGGGCGATACGGGCGTACGCGTACGCCTGCTCGGGGTCCTCGTCGATCAGCCGCGCCACCATCACGAGGTTCCTGGAGACTTCCTCGGCCAGGCCCTTGGGCAGGCTCAGGAGCTCCTGACGCACATCGGCGTCGATCTCGTGACCGGTGATGTCCTCGTCGATCGGCAGGCGCTTGACCGGGTCGCGGTCCGCACGGAAGTCGCGGTCGCCACCCCGGTCGTCACGCCCGCGGAAGCCGCCACGGTCGCCGCCGCGGTCATCACGACCGCCACGGAAGCCGCCGCGGTCGCCACCACGGTCATCACGACGGGGGTAGCTGGGACGGTCCCCGCCACGGTCGTCACGGCCGCCGCGGAAACCACCGCGGTCGTCGTCACGGCGCGGGTAGCTCGGACGGCCACCGCGGTCGTCATCGCGGCGCGGGTAGCTGGGGCGGTCGCCGCCACGGTCGTCACGGCGCTGGAAACCGCCGCCACCACCCGTGGGACGGTCACCACGGTCATCACGGCGCGGGTAGCTGGGACGGTCACCACCGCGGTCGTCACGACCACCGCGGAATCCACCACGGTCGTCATCACGACGGGGGTAGCTGGGACGGTCGCCGCCACGGTCGTCACGGCGCTGGAAACCGCCGCCACCACCGGTGGGACGGTCACCACGGTCATCACGACGGAACGAGGGACGGTCGCCACCACGGTCATCACGACGCGGGTAGCTGGGACGGTCCCCGCCACGGTCGTCACGACCACCACGGAAACCACCACGGTCATCGTCACGACGGGGGTAGCTCGGACGGTCGCCACCACGGTCATCGCGGCGCTGGAAACCGCCGCCACCGCCCGTGGGACGGTCACCACGGTCATCACGGCGCGGGTAGCTGGGACGGTCGCCGCCACGGTCGTCACGGCGCTGGAAACCGCCGCCACCACCGGTGGGACGGTCACCACGGTCATCACGACGGAACGGGGGACGGTCGCCACCACGGTCATCACGACGCGGGTAGCTGGGACGGTCCCCGCCACGGTCGTCACGGCCACCACGGAAACCACCACGGTCATCGTCACGGCGCGGGTAGCTCGGACGGCCACCGCGGTCGTCATCGCGGCGCGGGTAGCTGGGGCGGTCGCCGCCACGGTCGTCACGGCGCTGGAAGCCGCCGCCACCGCCCGTGGGACGGTCACCACGGTCATCACGACGGGGGTAGCTGGGGCGGTCGCCGCCACGGTCGTCACGGCGCTGGAAACCGCCGCCACCACCGGTGGGACGGCCACCGCGGTCGTCATCACGACGCGGGTAGCTCGGACGGTCCCCACCACGGAAACCGCCACCGCTGGGACGGTCGCCACGGTCGTCACGACGGAACGGGGGACGGTCGCCACCACGGTCATCGCGACGCTGGAAGCCGCCGCCACCGCCGGTGGGACGGTCACCACGGTCATCGCGACGGAACGAGGGGCGGTCGCCACCACGGTCGTCGCGGCGCTGGAAGCCACCACCGGACGGGCGGTCGCCGCCGGCGGGGCGCCCACCACGGTCGTCACGGCGGAAACCGCCGCCGGCGCCGGTCGGACGGCCACCACGGTCGTCGCGGCGGAAGCCACCACGGTCACCGCCACGGTCGTCACGGCCCCCGCGGTAGCCGCCCCTGTCACCGCCGTCGTTGCGCCGAGGCTCGCGCTCCGGACGATCGTCGGGAGAGTTGGACATGGGTGTGACTCCTGTCGTCGGGGTACCGCTAGTCATTCTCGCGCAACCAACCCATGGCCGCGCTTCGGCGTAAAAAGGTAAAAACAAAAAGGACCCTCGGCCCAGCGTTGAACGCTGGACCAAGGGTCCTTTGAAAGATTGTTCGGCGGCGTCCTACTCTCCCACAGGGTCCCCCCTGCAGTACCATCGGCGCTGAAAGGCTTAGCTTCCGGGTTCGGAATGTAACCGGGCGTTTCCCTAACGCTATGACCACCGAAACCCTATCGGTTTCGAGCGAACAAGCACACTTTATAGTTATGTTCTAGCTCTAGAAACCAGCAACCGTTCGTTGCTTCAGAACTAACACAGTGGACGCGAGCAACTGAGGACAAGCCCTCGGCCTATTAGTACCAGTCAGCTCCACCCGTTACCGGGCTTCCACATCTG
>NZ_JBVHTP010000015.1:0-223723 GCF_055565795.1 Streptomyces sp. NPDC028314 | reverse complement strand
CATGCCCGCCCCGGACCACACCCCACCCCGGCGGCGCCACCGGCACCCCGCCCAGACCGCAGCCAAACCCAGCCCCGCCGGCGCTTGAGGCGCCCCGCAGCAGCCGAGCTGCAAACCTGATCCCGGGGCCAGGGGGACACCCCGAACCCCACCCCCGCCCGGCCAGGGCAGGGGCAACGGCCCGGGGCCACGGGGACACCCCGAACCCCGTCAACGCCCGGCCAGGGCAGGGGTTGCCCACGCAGCGAGGAAGCTCCGGGCCCGGCCCCCTGGCGAGGGGTCGGATCCGGAGCTTCCTTCTTGCGATGGAGTATGACTACCCGCTATATCCACTCGCTGAACCGCAGTCAGCCCATCATGTTGTCCATCGTCTGTTCCGAGGCCGCTGGAGCGGGGCCCGGGGCCGCCGCGGAAGCGGGCCCGGCTCCCGCCAAACACCGCCCGCCGCCGGCTCCGGCACGTGCTCCCCGGCCGCCGGGGTCAGGCGAGCTTGCCGCCGTAGTCCGGGAGTTTGACGGTGCGCTCGGCGTGCCCGCCGACGAGGTCGCTCTCGTTGTTGCCGATGTTGGCGATGATCGTGTAGCCGCGGGCCTCGATCTCGGCGCGCTTGCCCGTCTTGTACGCGCTGACCTGGCCGAACAGATCGGGCAGGTCCCGGACGTAGAGGCCGGAGACGGGGTAGCCGACCGCTTTGAGGTTGCGCTCGGTGAGGGAGTACACGATCCCGGGGCGGGCGGTGACGAAGAAGATCGCCACCCCGCGGTCGTTCGCGTACCGGGTCAGCTCGCGGACCTTGGCGATCGCGGGGGTCGGGGAGGTCCAGAACCAGTGGAAGTCCGTCTCGATCGAGGTGTTGTCGATGTCGAGGACGATTGCCGGCCTCTCGCCGACGGGGGAGGCGGCGATCCGCTGCTCGAGGGCGGGGCGGGCCGCGTCGACGGCGGCGGCCACGTCGCGCTGCCAGGCCGCGTAGTCGATGCCGAGGAACACGGCGTTGCCGCCGGGCGCCGAGGCGGTGACGGCAGGGGCGGCCGGGGCCGGGGCGATGGGGGCCGCCGCGGCGGCGCCGGCGGGCAGCAGGGTCATGACGGCGGCCGCGGCCGCCACGGCGGCGGCGCCTGTGCGGGTGGTGCGGGTGCGGCGGGTAACGCGCATGTGGGGGACGCTCCTCGGTCACGCATTGGCATGTACGTGGCCAGAATCAGGCAGTGCCCGGTCCATGTCTACCGGTCGGTAGGAAACTTTTCGTGGCCGGCCGATGAAGATGTGATCCACAACTCTTCGTTCGGAATCACCTTGTCTTGGTCGTAGATCATCCTGCAATCTTCATATCAGGCCAGATGAGATTCGGTGTGTGTGGGAAAGGTAGGGCCATGACCGGCGAGCGCCCCGCGCTGTACGAGATGTTCGACGACCGGTTCCGTACCGGACGGTGCATGAACGGCGATGACGCGCTGGAGGTCCTGTACACCGGCTGCCGCTGGGCCGAGGGGCCGATCTACCTGCCCGCCTGGCGGCAACTGGTCTGGAGCGACATCCCCAACGACCGGATGCTGCGCTGGGACGAGGAGACGGGCGCCGTCAGCGTCTTCCGCCGCTCCGCCGGGCACACCAACGGCAACACCCTCGACCGCCAGGGCCGGCTGGTCACCTGTGAGCAGGGCAACCGCCGCGTCACGCGCACCGAACACGACGGCACCATCACCGTGCTGGCGGACCGCTGGAAGGGCAAGCGCCTGAACAGCCCGAACGACGCGGCGGTGAAGTCCGACGGTTCGGTCTGGTTCTCCGACCCGGACTTCGGCATCACCAGCGACTACGAGGGCTACCGCGCGCAGAGCGAGATCGGCGCCAACAACGTCTACCGCATCGACCCGGACACGGGCGAAGTGCGGCTGGTCGCCGACTGCTTCGAAGCCCCGAACGGGCTGGTCTTCTCGCCCGACGAGCAGCAGCTGTTCGTCTCCGACACCCGGGCGGGCTTCATCCGGGTCTTCGACGTCCGCGACGACGGCACGCTGTCCGAGGGCAAGGTCTTCGCCGAAGCGGCGGCCCGCGACAAGGCCCGCTTCGACAATCTCCGCTTCGACGACGGCGGCCGGCTATGGGCCGCCGCCATGGGTGACGGGGTGCACTGCTACGACCCCGACGGCACCCTGATCGGGCGGCTCGACGTCCCCGAGGCGGTGGCCAACATCTCCTGGGGCGGCGCCAAGCGCAACCGCCTCTTCATCACGGCGGAGACCAGCCTCTACTCGGTGGTCATGGGCGTCACGGGCACCCACCCGACCGGCCCGGGCCACCGCCCCTGGGCGTAGGGGCCGCTTGCCGGTCAGGGGTTCGCGATGACGACGTTGCCCACGAACCCGCCCGCGCGGTAGTACCGCAGCGCCTCGGGCACCTCGTCGAAGGAGAACACCCGGTGGACCAGGGGCCGCAGCCGCGCGCTGCGCACCGCCCGGTTCATCGCCTCGAACTGGGCCCGGCTGCCCACCGCGAGGGGCCGCAGCACCGCGCCCGCGCCGAACAGCGCCGACGCGCTCGGCGCGGCCGCGGCCGCTGCCAGCGAGTGTCCGACGAAGGCGATCTCGCCGCCCAGCGCGACCGCCGCCAGGGACTGCGGCAGGTCCCCCGCGACGTCCACGACCCGGTCGACGCCGCGCCCGCCGGTGCGGCGGCGCACCTGCGCGCCCCACGCGGGATCGTCCCCGGTGACGACCACCTCGTCCGCGCCGAGCGCGCGCAGCCGCTCGGCCTTGCCGGGCGTCCTGGTGGTGGCGATGACCCGCGCGCCCGCCAGGGAAGCGAACCGGACGGCGAACAGGGACACCCCGCCCGAGCCGAGGGTCAGTACCGTCTCGCCGGGCAGCGGCGGCCGCCCGCCGGTCAGCGCGTTCCACGCCGTGAGCGCGGTCAGCGGCAGGGCCGCCGCCTCCTCGTACGACAGGTGGCCGGGCAGCGGGACCAGCCCCTGCTCGCCGGCCAGCGCGAACTCGGTGAGCACACCGTCGAGCGAACTGCCCAGCTGGGCGGAGTTCTCCGGCGAGAACGGCCCGTCGAGCCAGTCGGGGAACACGGTCGCGGCGACCCGGTCGCCCGGCTCGACCCGGGTGACGCCCGGACCGACCGCGACGACCTCGCCGACCCCGGCACAGCCGGGGACGACGCCGGGCCGCACCGGCAGCGGGTACGTGCCGTCGAGCACCAGGAGTTCGCGCAGGCTGAGCGTCGCCGCCCGCACCCGCAGCAGCACCTGCCCCCGCGCCGGCTCCGGCTCGTCGTGCTCGCGCAGCGTCACTCCGTCGATGCCCGCGCCCGGGCGCAGGTGGTAGCTGCGCATCACGGCGTCTTGCTGTAGCCGAGGGCCTCGACGATCCGGCCGTCGCGCAGGCGCATGAGGTTCACTCCGGCCACCGGGGCGGCCGCGGCGTGGGCCTCGCCGAACACCTCGTTCACCTCGCCGTGGCGGAAGGTGACGCGCCATCTGATGACCGCGCGGTCCCCGGAGGTGAACACCTCCTCGGGGGTGAAGACGGTGTTCTCGTCGGCGGCGAGGGCCTGCCAGAAACCGAGGCAGGCGTCGCCGCCCTCGTAGCGCGTGCCGTCGGGGGCGGGCTGGACGCTCACCATCACGCAGTCGTCGGCGACCAGGCCGGCGAGGAGCTCCGGGTCGTGCCGGGTGAACGCGTCATTGAACTGGGCGATGACCTGGGAGGTCGTCACGGGATGTCTCCGATCGAAGGTCCGGCGGGGTTGACGTGAACGATCGTGCGCCGGGCGGGGACCGCCCACAATTCCCGCCAGGGAATTGCGGGCAGCACGCCCCGTTGCCTAGAACTGCCCCATGACCGCGACGACGCAGAGCACGGACTTCCCCGCCGAACTGCGGCGCTGGCGGGCCTCCCGGCGGCTGAGCCAGCTGGAGCTCGCGGCCCGCGCCGAGACCACCCAGCGGCACATCAGCTTCATCGAGAGCGGCCGGTCCCGCCCCGGACGCACGATGATCATCAGGCTCGCGGAGTCGCTCGGCCTGTCGCTGCGCGAGCGGAACGCCCTCCTGCACACGGCCGGATACGCCCCGGTCTTCCCCGAGTCCGACCTGGACGCGCCGATGCTGCGCCCCGTCCGGGAGGCGCTGCGCGCGGTGCTCGACGGCCACCTGCCCTACCCCGCGGTGGTCGTGCGCCCCTACGGTCAGGTCGTCGCCGCCAACCGTGCGATGGACGCCCTGACCGAGGGCGCGTCACCGGAGCTGCTGCGCCCGCCGGTGAACGTGCTGCGGCTGATGCTGCACCCCCGGGGCATGGGGCCGCGCGTGCTGAACCTGGCGGCCTGGGGCCGCCACGTCCTGGAGAACATGCGCGCCGTGGCCCTGCGCAGCCCCGATCCGCTGCTCGACGCGTTCATCGAGGAACTGCGCGGCTACGTGCCCGCCGCCGACCCGGGTCCCGACCACCTGGGCTTCGCGGTTCCGCTGCGGCTGCGCACCCTGGACGGCCGCGGCGAACTGCGCCTGCTGACCACGCTGACCTCCTTCGCGACGGCCACCGACGTCACCCTCGCCGAACTGCACCTCGAAGCGTTCCTGCCCGCCGACGAGCAGACCGCCGCCGCGCTGCGCGAGCGCGCGTCGCGGGGCCAGGATCAGGACCAGGCACAGGCCCAGGACCAGGCACAGGCCCAGGGCCACGCCCCGTTCTAGGGCTCGCACTCCAGCACCGTGCGGCACAGCCCGCAGCGGGCCCGCAGCCGGCCGCCCACCGCAACCCGCAGCCGCTGCCCGCACACCGGGCAGGGGAAGGCCACCCGCACCGTCCCGTCGGGGCCCCGCTCGAACGGGGGCGTCCCGGCCCGCCGCAGCGCGGCGTGGCGGAGCCGTTCCCGGGTGCCCGCGGCCGCCAGCGGGGCCCGGCGCAGGTCCCGGTCGGCCCGCGCGCGGCCGCGTACGTAGGCCTCGTAGGCCCGGGGGCTGGTGAACCAGGGGGAGGGGTCCTCCCCGAAGAGGCGGGCGCGCTTGGCCAGGACGAAGCCGAACTCCTCCGGGGTGAGGTAGCCGAGCTTCTGGTGGGTCAGCGCGTCCTCGCGGTAGGCGTCGAGCAGCAGCCAGCCGGCCCCGAGGAGGGTGGCGGCGGTGTCGGTGAGGAGCTCGTTCTCGAAGGTGGTGGGGAAGCCCAGGCCCAGGCGGTGCAGCAGGACATGGGTGGTCTCGTGGGCCAGGGCTGCGGCCAGATCGCGCCGGTGGACGCGGAAGCGGTCGTTCACCTCGACGAAGTACTCCGGTCCGGCGGTCAGTTCGACACGGGCCGCGTCGCGCATCGGCTTGAAGGCGACCACCATGCGCGCGTCGGGCAGCCGCAGCGCCCGCACCGTCGCGGAGGCCACCCGATGGGCTCCGAGGTGCAGGTCCTCGTCGGGGCCGAAGGCCGCGTCGGCGGGGGACAGGCTCGTGTCGTAGGCGCGGATCCCCTCGGCCGTCAGGCGCCGGAAGAGGGCCGTGACGGCCTCGCGGACCGTCTCCAGGTGCGGAAATCCATGCTCCACGGGGCTGCCGCGCCCGCTGTTCTGCGTCATGGGGCCCCCATCGCCGAAAGTTGTCCGAAAACGCGTTCTTGAAGTCGACCGTACGTGCGATGTGTCATGGACCCGTCAGTCACTCGCCTCCGGCCACCGCCGGGGGTATCCCCGCACGCACAGCCCAACCCCCCACGAAAGGCAGTGTGTTGACCGTGACCAACCTTGCCGCGATCCTCAAGCGCAGCCTCGCCGTCGGCGCCGTAGCCCTCGCCGCCGTCAGCCTCCAGCCCGGCTCCGCCACCGCCTCCCAGGCGCCCGTCGTCGGCGGAACCCGCGCCGCCCAGGGCGAGTTCCCCTTCATGGTCCGGCTCTCCATGGGCTGTGGCGGCGCCCTGTACACCCAGCAGATCGTCCTCACCGCCGCCCACTGCGTGAACGGCTCCGGCAACAACACCTCCATCACCGCCACCGGCGGCGTCGTCGACCTCAACAGCTCCAGCGCCGTCAAGGTCAAGTCCACCAAGGTCCTCCAGGCCCCCGGCTACAACGGCAAGGGCAAGGACTGGGCACTGATCAAACTCGCCAAGCCCATCAACCAGCCCACCCTCAAGATCGCCGACACCAAGGCCTACGACAACGGCACCTTCACCGTCGCCGGCTGGGGCGCCACCCGCGAGGGCGGCGGCCAGCAGCGCTACCTCATGAAGGCCACCGTCCCCTTCGTCTCCGATGCCAGCTGCCAGAGCTCCTACGGCAGCGACCTCGTCCCCGGCGAGGAGATCTGCGCCGGCCTGCCCCAGGGCGGCGTCGACACCTGCCAGGGCGACTCCGGCGGCCCGATGTTCCGCCGCGACAACGCCGGCGCCTGGATCCAGGTCGGCATAGTCAGCTGGGGCGAGGGCTGCGCCCGCCCGAACTACCCCGGCGTCTACACCGAGGTCTCCACCTTCGCCGACGCCATCAGGAACGCGGCGGCGACGCTCTGACCCGCCCTCGTCCTTCCGGCCGCCGCGACCCCGGCGGAACCGGCCGGAAGGACGAAGCGCAATGCCCCGAATGTACGTAACGTCGGCTGGAGCACCGCGAGGCCGGAACACCGCTGTCCCGGCCCCGCGGCCTCCTCCCGACGGCCCGCCGAGCGGTTGCGGGCCGACGCACGCACCGGTCCCATGGAAAGAATCCGCCTGGGAAGACACCATCGGCAGCGGACGACAGTGGGGCAGGCACGGCATGGCGATCAGAGTGGTCATCGCGGACGACCAGGAGATGGTCAGGACCGGCTTCCGGATGATCCTCGAAAGCCAGCAGGACATCGAGGTCGTCGCGGACGTCGTCGACGGCGAAGCCGCACTCGCCGCCGTCGCCGCGCACCGCCCCGACGTCCTGCTCCTGGACATCCGCATGCCCAGACTCGACGGCCTCGAAGTCACCCGCCGCCTCTGCGGCCAGGACAAGCCGCGCATCGTCATCGTCACCACCTTCGACCTCGACGAGTACGTCCACGCGGCGCTCCACGGCGGAGCGTCCGGCTTCCTCCTGAAGGACGCCAGCCCGGCCATGCTGGTTGAAGCCGTCCGGGCGGCAGCGGCCGGCGACGCCCTCGTCTCGCCCGCCATCACCGTGCGGCTGCTGCGCGAGATGGCCCCCCGCACCCCCGCCAACCAGGCCGCCCGCCGCCCCGCCGAACCGCTCACGGAACGCGAGGTGGACGTCGTACGCTGCCTCGCACGCGGCCTGACCAACGCCGAGATCGCCGGCGAGCTCTTCGTATCGCTGTCCACCGTCAAGACGCACCTGGCCAACGTCCAGACCAAGCTCGACGCCCGCAACCGCGTGGAGATCGCCGCCTGGGCCTGGGAAAGCGGCCTGGCCGCCGGCGCGGCGTGACGCCCGGCCCCCTGGCTCGCCCCCGGCTCGCGGTCCGGCCCCGGCTCGCGGCACCGCGCACGAGCCCGCGTACCGGCGGCGCCGGATCATGAGCCCGCTCGCCTCGTGGGCCCGCCGCCACCCGCACGCGGCCGACTGGATCCGGCTCCTGCTCTCCCTGCTCCTCCTCGCCCTCGTCACCTTCGAAGGCGTCGTCCTGGCCCGCCAGCCCAGCCTCCCGCACGCCGCCGTATGGATCTCCGGCATCCTCGTCTGCCTCAGCGCGGCGCCCTGGCCGGCCATCCCCCTCCTCACCCGCGCCTGGTTCGCCGCCGCCACCACCTGGACCGTCACCCTCCTCCTGATCTTCGGCAACCACCCCCTCGTCGTCTGGGGCGGCGGCGAAGCCATCGCCCTCCTCGTCCTCCTCTCCCAGGTCCTGCTCCGCGCCCCCGCCCGCACCGCCGCCGTCCTCGGCCCCCTCCTCGGCCTCGGCTGCATGGCCGTCCCCGTCCGCGACACCGACCCCGGCCGGTTCACCCTCCTCTTCTCCGTCCTCGCCGTCGTCGTCGGCGCGTACTCCCTCCTCCTGCGCCTGCAGTCCGTCCAGCGCGTGCGCGAGCTGCGCGCCGTCCGCACCGCGGAACGCCTGGAGCTGGCCCGCGAACTCCACGACCTCGTCGCCCACCACGTGACCGGCATCGTCGTCGAGGCCCGCGCCGCCCGCTTCACCAAGGTCTCCGCCGAACGCGCCGCCGAGATCTTCGGCCGCATCGAGACCGCCGGGGACGAAGCCCTCGGCTCCATGCGCCGCCTCGTCAAGATCCTCCGCGAGGACCAGGCCGACGGCGGCGCCGGCACCGCCGCCGAAACCGCCCCCGTCGCCGGCCTCGCCGACATCCGCGGACTCACCGAACGCTTCGCCGTCACCGGCCCGCCCGTGGCCCTCTCCATCGAGGAAGGCCTCGAAACCCGCCTCCCCGGCGACGTCGCCGCCACCGCACACCGCATCGTCCTCGAAGCCCTCACCAACATCGGCAAGCACGCCGCGACCGCCACCGCCGTCCGCATCGGCCTGCGCACCGTCCCCGCAGGCCTCGAAGTACGGATCGCGGACGACGGCGGCCACCCCGCCCGGCTCTCCGAGAACGCCCGGGGCGGCGGATACGGCCTCGCCGGAATGGCCGAACGCGCCGAGGCCCTCGGCGGCTCCCTCACCGCCGGACCCGCCCCCGACGGCGGCTGGCTCGTCACCGCGATCCTGCCGCTCTGACACGGCCCCCACCGGCTCCCGTGGGACCTGCGTCTCACAGACCGACTGGCCGAGGAACCCGCCGCGTCCGCCACGTATTCTCGGGAACCATGAACAACAGCGACATCGACGAGGTCGACGAGAACGTCACCGCCGAACTGGCCCGCCTCAGGGACAGCATCGACAACATCGACGCGGCCGTGGTCCACATGCTCGCCGAGCGCTTCAAATGCACCCAGCAGGTCGGCCACCTCAAGGCCCGCCACCAGCTGCCCCCGGCCGACCCCACCCGCGAGGCCAGCCAGATCGCCCGGCTGCGCCAGCTCGCGGAGAACGCCAAACTCGACCCGGCCTTCGCGGAGAAGCTCCTCAACTTCATCATCGCCGAGGTCATCCGCCACCACGAGACGATCGCCGCGGGCGAGGAATAGAGCCCACGGGGTGCCCGGCCGACCGGCAGGACACCCCCTGGGGCCCGTCCCGCCGATCAGGCAGCATGGGCCCCATGTCCGCACTGACGCGCAACGAAGCGCAGCTCCGAGCCCAGCTCCTCGACGTCCACCACTACGCCGTCACCCTCGACCTCACCACCGGCGACGAGACCTTCGACTCCGCCACCGTCATCCGGTTCAGCGCCCGCACCGCCGGTGACACCTTCCTGGAGCTCAAACCGGACGAACTGCGCTCCGTCGAGCTCGACGGACACCCCCTGGACCCCGCCACCCTCGCGGACGACCGCCTCCCGCTCACCGCACTCACCCAAGGCCCCCACGAGCTGCGCATCGACACCCGCATGCGCTACTCCCGCACCGGCGAGGGACTGCACCGCTTCACCGACCCCGCGGACGCGCAGACGTACGTCTACTCCCAGATGTTCCTGGACGACGTCCAGCGGGTCTTCCCCGCCTTCGACCAGCCCGACCTGAAGGCCGTCTTCGAGTTCACCGTCACCGCCCCCGCGCACTGGACCGTCCTCGCCAACGGCATCACCACCCGCGGCCCCGACCGCCCCTCCGACGGCGCCGGCACCTGGACCTCCGCCCCCACCCCGGTGATCTCCACCTACCTCGCCGCCATCGCCGCAGGCCCCTGGCACAGCGTCCGCACCGAGCACGCCGGACTGCCCTTCGCCCTGCACTGCCGGCAGTCCCTCGCCCCCCACCTCGACCGCGACGCCGACGAGATCCTCTCCATCACCACCGACTGCTTCGACCGCTACCACGAGAAGTTCTCCGAGCCCTACCCCTTCGACTCCTACGACCAGGCCTTCGTACCCGAGTTCAACGCCGGCGCCATGGAGAACCCGGGCCTGGTCACCTTCCGCGACGAATTCATCTTCCGCTCCGCCGTCACCGACACCGAACGCCAGCGCCGCGCCATGGTCATCGCCCACGAGATGGCCCACATGTGGTTCGGGGACCTCGTCACCCTCGCCTGGTTCGACGACATCTGGCTCAACGAATCCTTCGCCGAATACATGGGCTACCAGACCCTCACCGAAGCCACCCGCTTCACCGGCACCTGGACCGAATTCGGCATGGAACGCAAGCCCTGGGGCTACGACGCCGACCAGCGCCCCTCCACCCACCCCGTCGCACCCGCCCCCGAAGCCGTCCCCGACACCGCCTCGGCCCTCCTCAACTTCGACGGCATCTCCTACGCCAAGGGCGCCTCCGCCCTGCGCCAGCTCGTCGCCTGGCTCGGCGAGAAGGACTTCCTGGCCGGCATCAACACCCACTTCGCCCGCCACAAGTTCGCCAACGCCTCCCTCGCCGACTTCGTGGACTCCCTCGCCGCCCACACCGAACGCGACGTCCACGCCTGGGCCGACATCTGGCTGCGCACCACCGGCACCGACACCCTCACCCCCCGCATCGAGGAGAACACCGACGGCTGGACCCTCACCGTCGACCGCGACGGCAGCCGCCCCCACCACATCACCGTCGGCCTCTACGACCACGACCAGGCCGGCGCCGGCGCCTTGGAACTGCGCGAACACCTCGCACTGGACCTCCCCACCAGCGAAGTCCTCTCCGCCGCAGGCCCCCGCCCCGCCCTGCTCGTCCTCAACGACCAGGACCTCGGCTACGCCAAGATCCGCCTCGACGCCGACTCCGTCGAAACCGCCCGGCGCTCCCTCTCGGCCATCCCCGACCCCCTCACCCGCGCCGTCGTCTGGAACTCCCTGCGCGACATGGTCCGCGACGGCGAACTCGAACCCCAGGCCTACCTCGCGACCGCCGAGGCCCACCTGCCCGCCGAGCCCGACCTCGCCATCGTCCAGGGCGTCCTCGCCTTCGCCGCCAGCCACATCGCCGCCTCCTACACCACCCCCGAACACCGCCCCGCCGCCCTCGCCACCATCACCTCCATCGCCGAGGCCCTGCTGCGCCGCACCGACGACGGCTCCA
Source organism: Streptomyces sp. NPDC028314 (assembly GCF_055565795.1). NCBI lineage: Bacteria > Bacillati > Actinomycetota > Actinomycetes > Kitasatosporales > Streptomycetaceae > Streptomyces > Streptomyces sp. NPDC028314. The sequence continues at coordinate 212,680 of NZ_JBVHTP010000015.1, read as the reverse complement.
ACCCCGGGCTGCGCCTGGCCGCCGTCCGCGTCCGCATCGACAGCGCCGAGGGGCCCGCAACCCTCGCCGCCTGGCTCGACGAGGGCACCGTCCCCGGCGGCCCCGAACTCGACCCCGCACTGCGCTGGCGGATCCTCGCCCGGCTCGCCGTACTCGGCGCCGTCGGGGAGACCGAGATCGACGCCGCCCTCGCCGCCGACCCCAGCGCCACCGGCGAGGAAGGCGCCGCCCGCTGCCGCGCGGCCCTCCCCACCCCCGAGGCCAAGGCCACGGCCTGGCAGCGCATGTTCCACGACGACACCCTGTCCAACTACCTGTTCAAGGCCACCGCCTCCGGCTTCTGGCAGCCCGAGCAGGAAGAACTCGTACGGGACTACGTGCCGCGCTACTACCCCGAAGCCGTAGCCCTCGGCGCCCGCCGCGGCCCCGCCATCGGCCAGACCGCCGGCCGGTGGGCCTTCCCCGGCCACGCCGTCGACGAGGACAACCTGCGGGCCGGCCACGCCTGCCTGGAGGACCCCGAGATCATCCCGCTGCTGCGGCGCACCCTCGTCGACCAGCTCGACGACCTCGCGCGCGCCCTGCGGGTCCGCGAAAACGGCCGACAGGCCTGACCGGCCGACGGCCCCGAACACCCGGCCGAGACCGGGCAATCGGACAAACCCCGGCGGTTACCCCATTCGGGTCTGATCGTTGTGCTGGGCGGGGACCAGGCTGTCCCCGCCCAGCCTCCGCTAAGGACACCGCATGCCCACGCCGCCCGGCACCCCGCCCCCGACGCCCCCGCTCGCCGGCGGCCCCGGCGGCGCCGACGCCCTGCGGCCCCTCCTCGACACCGTCCTCGACGCCCTGCGCAGCGGAACCGCCGAACGCGGCGGCCCCCTCCCCGCCGGCGGCCCCGACACCGTCACCGCCCGCGTCCGAGCCGCACTGGGCGACGTACTCCCCGCCCACGGCACCGGCGACCACGAAGCGCTCCACACCCTCGTCCACACCCTCGCCGCCGGCTCGGCCGACCCGGCCCACCCCCTGTGCGCCGCCCACCTGCACTGCCCGCCGCTCGCCGTCGCGGCCGCCGCCGACCTCGCCGCCAGCGCCCTCAACCCCTCGCTGGACTCCTGGGACCAGGCCCCCGCCGCCTCCGCGATCGAAGCCCTCCTCACCCGCACCCTCGCCGCCGAGCTCTACGACACCCCCCGCGCCGACGCCCTCGTCACCACCGGCGGCACCGAAGCCAACCAGCTCGCCCTGCTCCTCGCCCGCGAACGCCACGGCCCCGGCCTCACCGTCCTCCACGGAGCCAACGCCCACCACTCCGTCCCCCGCTCCGCCTGGCTCCTCGGCCTGCCCCCCACCCGCACCCTCCCCACCCCCGCGGGCACCCTCGACCCCGCCCGCCTCGCCGAAGCCCTCACCCACACCACCGGCCCCGTCCTCGTCACCGCCACAGCAGGCACCACCGACGCCGGCCTCATCGACCCCCTCGAACCCATCGCGGACCTCTGCGACCAGCACGGAGCCGAACTCCACATCGACGCCGCCTACGGCGGTCTCCTCGCCCTCAGCCCCCACCACCGCCACAAACTCGCCGGCCTCTCCCGCGCCCACTCCCTCACCCTCGACCTGCACAAACTCGGCTGGCAACCAGTAGCCGCAGGCCTCCTCGCCGTCCCCGACACCCGCCTGCTGGCCCCCCTCACCCACCAGGCCGACTACCTCAACGCCACCGACGACACCGAAGCGGGCCTCCCCGACCTCCTCGGCCGCTCCCTGCGCACCACCCGCCGCCCCGACGCCCTCAAGATCGCCGCCACCCTGCGCTCACTCGGCCGCGACGGCCTCGCCCGGCTCATCGACCAGACCTGCGCCGCAGCCCATCACCTCGCCGAACTCCTCGACGCGCACCCCCGCTTCGAACTCCACGCGCACCCCACCATCAGCACCGTCCTCTTCCGGCCCACCCCCACGGACGACGACCGGCTCGCAGCCCTGCGCCGCACCCACCTGCACGGCGGCACCGCCGTACTCGGCCGCGCCACCGCCGACGGCCGCCTCTGGCTCAAAGCCACCCTGCTCAACCCCCACACCACGGCGGGGGACCTGCAAGCCCTTGTCACCCTCCTGGAAGGCAGCACCCACCGATGACCTCCCAGCTCGATGCACCCCATGACCTCGTCGGCATCGGCATCGGCCCCTTCAACCTCTCCCTCGCGGCCCTCGCCCACGGCCTCCCGCACCAGGGAACCGGCGAACTCGCCACCGCGTTCTACGACCAGCGCAGAGACTTCCGCTGGCACCCCGGACTCCTCATCGACGGCGCCACCCTCCAGGTCCCCTTCCTCGCCGACCTCGTCACCCTCGCCGACCCCGCGAGCCCCTGGAGCTTCCTCAACTACCTCAAGCACAAGGAACGGCTCTTCCCCTTCTACTTCGCCGAGCAGTTCCACATCCAACGCGCCGAATACGACGCCTACTGCCGCTGGGTCGCCGGCCGCCTCCCCGGACTCCACTTCGGCCACCACGTCGACGCCGTCCGCTGGAACCACGAACGCGACCTCTTCGAAGTCGACTTCACCCAACTCGACGCCGACGGCGAAGCCGAAGCCCTCGGTCGCACCCACACCCGCAACCTCGCCCTCGGCATCGGCACCGCCCCCTTCGTCCCCGAACCCCTGCGCCCCCTCGCCGAAGCCCCCACCGTCCCCGTCATCCACTCCTCCGAGTACCTCGACAACCGCCGGCGCATCCTCGGCGCCGAACACGTCACCGTCATCGGCTCCGGCCAGTCGGGCGCCGAAGTCTTCCTCGACCTCCTACGCGCCCGCCCCGCCGGCCGCGAACGCCTCACCTGGCTCGCCCGCACCCCCTCCTTCGCCCCCATGGAGTACTCCAAGCTCGGCCTCGAACACTTCACCCCCGACTACACCCGCTACTTCCACGCCCTCCCCGAACCCGTCCGCGACCAGCTCGTCCCCGCCCAATGGCAACTCCACAAGGGCATCGACGCCGCCACCATCGCCGCCATCCACGAAGAGCTCTACCGCCGCACCCTCGGCGGAGGCTGGCCCGACACCGTCCTCACCCCCGGAGTCACCGTCCGCACCGCCGGCCGCGTCGCCACCACCAAGGTCGAACTCCACCTCGAACACACCCAGCAGAGCACCCGCTCCCGCCTCACCACCGACGCCGTGATCCTCGCCACCGGCTACCGCGAACGCCCCCTCACCAGCCTCCTCGCAGGCCTCGACCCCTACCTGCGCAAGGACTCCTCCGGCCGCCCCCGCATCGACGACCACTACCGGATGATCCTCGACCCCAGCATCACCGGCAGCATCTACGTCCAGAACGGCGAACGCCACACCCACGGCGTCGGAACCCCCGACCTCGGCCTCGCCGCCTGGCGCAGCGCCGCCATCCTCAACACCCTCACCGGCAAAGAGCCCTACCCCCAGCCCGCCCGCACCGCCTTCACCACCTTCGGCCTCGACCAGCGCGAACACACCCGCCCCCACCCCGCAGGCGAACTCCTCCCCCTGGTCGAACACCCCTGACGCGCCCGCCCCCCCCCGCGACCAGCGCGGCGACAGCGACTCGTCGCCGCCCTCGACGCCGCCGTCCCGGCCCACCTCGTCCGCACCGCCCCCTGAAACCCGGACGGGGCCGGGACCCGCCGCCGCGGACCCCGGCCCCGCGCGGGCCCACAGGTGCCTAGAACACCGGCACCCCGGCCCGCGTCAGACGCCAGTCCACCGAGGCGAACTGCGCCGGATCCACCGTCCCCTTCGCCTTCACCCACTGGATGATCACGTTGCGGATCTCGTCCGAGTTCGCCCACAGCTGCCTGGCCTGCGGAACGTGCGGGAAGTTCCCGCCCCCCGACGCACGGTAGTTGTTCACCGCGAACACGAACCGCGCCGCAGGATCCACCGCCTTCCCCTGGAAGGACAGCCCCGTGATCCGCGACCCCACCGGCTGCGCGATGTCGACGTCGTACGTCAGCCCGTACACCGCGTCGTAGTTGTAGTCCGGAATGCTCTCGGCGTTCGTCAGCTTCGCCGGATCCACCGGCGCCCCCGGCGCCGTCTGCACGTAATACCGCGCCGAGTACTCCAGGTAGTCCTTCAGCTGGGCGCCCGTCAGCAGCCGCGCCTCCAGCGTGTTCTCGAACGGGTACAGACCCGCCGCATCCTTGATCGTCACCTGCCCGGCCGGGATCGCCGCCGTCCGCGAGAAGCACGAGGCCTGCGACAGCACCGGCAGCGCCGCCCACTCCGTACCCGCCAGAGCGGCCTTGACCGTCTCCGCCTGCACATGGTTGATCAGGTCGATGATCGGCACGTCCTTGAACGGACCGTCCGCCGAGGACATCGCCTGCCTCGACGTCCCGATCACCTGGTTCACGTACGCGACGACCTTGCGGTGCTCGTCCGACAGCAACCGGGTGATCTTCGGGTCCTCGGCCACCGCGTTCGAGTTCAGCACCTTCGCCGAAACCCTCGCCACCGACCAGCAGCCCTTGTCCCAGGTCAGCTCGAAGTCGAACAGCGTCAGCCGCTGCCCCCACTTCAGCGGCTCCGACAGCACCACGTCCTTGCCGGTCGCCTTGTTCTTCACCCGGTACTCCGGGATCTCCGTGTGCGCGTGCCCCACCAGGATCGCGTCGATCCCCGGCACCTGCTCCGCCACCAGACCCGCCGCGTTCTCGATGTGCGGCAGCTGGTCCCCGTAGCTCGACGTACCGCTGGAACCCGAATGCGCCGACACGATCACCACATCGGCGCCCATCGAGCGCAGCTTCGGCACGTACTTCGCCGCCTGCTCCTCCAGCCCCGGGAACGTCATCTTCCCCTGCACGTTCGCCTTGTCCCAGATCGCGATGCCCGGGTTCGTCAGCCCCAGCACCGCCACCTTCACGTCCCGCCCGTGCGGGGTCCGCAGCCGGTGCATGCTGTACGGCGCGAACGCCGGCCGCAGCGTCTTCGCGTCCAGCGCGTTCGCCCCCAGCAGCGGGAAGTCGCACTGCTCCTCGAACTTGCGCAGCACGGGAATGCCGTAGTTGAACTCGTGGTTGCCCAGCGCCGCCGCGTCGTACCCGATCGCGTTCATCGCCTGCGCCATCGGATGCACCGGACCCCGGCGCGCCGTGATCGGGTCCACCTTGGCGTAGTAGTACGACAGCTGTGTGCCCTGGATCGTGTCACCGGCATCGATCAGCAGCGTGTTGCGCCGGCCCTTCTCGGCCCGCACCTGGTTCACCAGCGTCGAGATCTTGGCCAGGCCGACGTCGTTGTGCTGCTTGTCGTCGAACTCCTTGTCCGTGAAATAGTCCCAGTTGAAGACATTCCCGTGCAGATCGGTCGTACCCATCACCGTGAACGAGTACGTCCGCGGACCCGGCCCCTTCGCGGGCTGCTGGGCGGCGGCCGGGGTGCTCGTGGCCCCCGTCAGCGCCACTGCCGCACCCGTCGCAGCCGAAGTCCCCAGAAATGTCCTGCGGTCGAACGCCATGCCATCTCCCCTTTTGAGGCGTGAACAACGCGCGTAGATTCTGACCCACGGGTAACAAGCCGCAACACCCCTGCCAGGTTTCGATCCGGTGACCACCGAGCCGCACGGCCGGCGCGCGCGTCTTGACGCGCCCGACCTCATGAGCCTTCAATCAAGTGTTGAACTAAGGCGCCGGGCAAGTGCCCCCACGCGCTCGCCCCCGGCTGCCCCCATCCCCCGACTTGTCATGGGCATGCCCCCCCACATGAAGTGATGTGATCCGATGACCCTGCGCACCACCTGGCGCCACCGCACCGCCTTATGCGCACTCGCCCTCCTCTGCTGGAGCGGCCTCACCGCCCCGCACACCAACGCCGCCCAACCCGACGCCACCACCCGACCCGCCGCAGCCGCCGCCGGCTTCACCGACGAGTTCGACGGACCCGCCGGAGCAGCCGCCGACCCCACCAGATGGCAGACCGAGACCGGCGACAACGTCAACAACCACGAACGGCAGTACTACACGCCGGGCAACCGCAACGCCGCCCTCGACGGCCAAGGCCACCTCGTCATCACCGCCCGCCGCGAAAACCCCGCCAACTACACCTGCTGGTACGGACGCTGCGAATACACCTCCGCCCGCCTCAACACCGCCGGCCGCTTCACCCAGACCTACGGACACATCGAAACCAGACTCAAAGTCCCCCGCGGACAAGGCATGTGGCCCGCCTTCTGGATGCTCGGCAACGACATCGGCCAAGTCGGCTGGCCCGCCTCCGGCGAAATCGACATCATGGAAAACGTCGGCTTCGAACCCTCCACCATCCACGGCACCCTCCACGGACCCGGATACTCCGGCTCAGGCGGCATCGGAGCCCCCTACACCCTCCCCGGCGGCCAGGCCTTCGCCGACGCCTTCCACACCTTCGCCGTCGACTGGGCCCCCGACTCCATCACCTGGTCCGTCGACGGCACCGTCTACCAACGCCGCACCCCCGCCGACCTCGGCGGCCGCACCTGGGCCTTCAACAAACCCTTCTTCCTCATCCTCAACCTCGCCGTCGGCGGCTACTGGCCCGGCGACCCCGACGCCACCACCACCTTCCCCCAGCAACTCGTCATCGACCACGTACGCGTCACCACCTCCACCACCGCCCCCGGCCCCACCGGCCCCATCACCGGCCTCGCCGGCAAATGCGCGGACGTCGCAGGCGCCAACCCCGCCAACGGCACACCCGTCCAGCTCTACGACTGCAACGGCACCCCCGCCCAGCAATGGACCGCGGGCCCCGACGGCACACTGCGCGCCCTCGGCAAATGCCTCGACGTCACCAACGGCGCCACCACCGACGGCACACCCGTCCAGCTCTACGACTGCAACGGCTCCGCCGCGCAACGCTGGACCCTCACCCCGGCACACGACATCGTCAACCCACAGGCGAACAAATGCCTCGACGTGACCGGCAACAACCCCGCCAACACCACCCGCCTCCAGATCTGGACCTGCGGCGGAACCCCCAACCAGAAATGGACCACCCCCACCCCCTGACCGCCCCGCCCCCTGACCACCCCACCCCCTGACCACCCCCACCGGCTGACCCGCCCCCCAGCCCGAACAGCCGCCCCCGCCCCGCCGAACCCGACGCGGCGGGGGCCACCACCACACAGCCCGCACACACGGACACCCGCCGCGAACCACCCCGCCCTCACCACCACACCCCGCACGACAGTGCGACAGTGAAACCATGACCCAAGACACCGCACACCAGCCCTACGGAACCCCCGAAGTACCCCGCGTCGCCGTCCGCGGCGAATCCCGCATCGAAGTCGACCCCGAAATCGCCCGCATCGGCATCACCGTCAGCGCCCGCGGCACCGACCGCCGCACCGCACTCGAAGACCTCACCCGCCGCAACAACGCCGTACTCGACCTCATCAAGAGCTACGGCGACCCCGTCGAAAAACTCGAAACCGGCGCCTTCTCCATCACCCCCGAACTCACCCGCCACGGCCGCGGCGAACGCATCCGCGCCTACCACGGCCGCGTCAACATCACCGCCGAACTCAACGACTTCACCGCCCTCGGCGAACTCACCACCCGCCTCGCCGACCTCGAACTCACCCACGTCGACGGCCCCTGGTGGGCCCTGCGCCCCACCTCACCCGCCCACGGCGAAGCCCGCCGCCAAGCCGTACTCGAAGCCGTCCAGCGCGCCCGCGAATACGCCGAAGCCCTCGGCGCCTCCCTCGCCGCCCTCGTCGAACTCGCCGACCTCGGCGCCGAGAACGCCGCCCCCTTCCAGCCCGCCGGCAGCGGCATGCGCACCATGGCCTTCGCCTCCACCGAAGACGCCGCCGCCCCGCCCCTCGACCTCGAACCCCAGCGCCAGACCGTCTACGCCCAGGTGAACGCCCGCTTCACCATGACCCCTCCCCAGCTCTGAACACGCACCCCGCGGACGACTGGAGCCTGGAACGCCTCCGCGCCGACCACGCGGCCCCCCTCCTGGAATTCGAACGGGAGAACCGGGCCTACTTCGCCCGCAGCATCCCCGACCGCGGCGACACCTACTTCACCGAATTCGCCGCCCGCCACCGGGCCCTGCTCACCGAGCAGGACACCGGTCTGTGCCACTTCCACCTCCTGGTCAGCAGCCGCGGCGAGGTGCTCGGCCGCGTCAACCTCGTCGACGTCAAGGACACCGCCGCCGAACTCGGCTACCGAATCGGTGAACGTGCCGCCGGCCGGGGACTGGCGACCGCCGCCGTCGCGGAGATCTGCCGGCTCGCCGCCGACCCCTACGGGCTGACCGCCCTCACCGCCGACACCACCCTCGACAACCCGGCGTCCACCGCCGTCCTCGTACACAACGGCTTCAGGCCCGTACGGAGCCTCACCCTCGACGGCCGCCCCGGCATCCGCCACCACCGCACGATCAGCCCCCCGAACTGATCGAAAAGCGAACACGAACAGCGCCCCGGGGGTGCTCATCAGAGCACCCCCATGCACATTCAACAATTGTCAACAAGCTTTCGCCCAAAGGTCGTTGAGCGGACACCCGGAACCAATTTCCTACTGCCTGGTAGGGGCATACGCTCACCCCATGCGCCGAGCGAAAATCGTATGTACCCTGGGCCCCGCCACCGACTCATACGACCAGATCAAAGCCCTGGTCGAAGCCGGAATGGACATCGCCCGCCTCAACCTCAGCCACGGCACCTACGCCGAACACGAGGACCGCTACCAGCGAGTACGCAAAGCCTCCGACGAAACCGGCCACAGCGTCGGCATCCTCGCAGACCTTCAAGGCCCGAAGATCCGCCTCGGCCGCTTCCTCGAAGGACCCGTACTCCTTGAACGCGGCGACGAATTCACCATCACCGTCGAAGACCACCCAGGCGACCGCCACACCTGCGGCACCACCTACAAAGGCCTCGCCACCGACGTCACCATCGGCGAACGCATCCTCGTCGACGACGGCCGCGTCACCCTCGAAGTCACCCAAGTCGACGGCCCCCGCGTCCACACCCTCGTCATCGAAGGCGGCATGGTCTCCGACCACAAAGGACTCAACCTCCCCGGAGTAGCCGTCTCCGTCCCCGCCCTCTCCGACAAGGACATCGAAGACCTCCGCTGGGCCCTGCGCACCGGCGCCGACGTCATCGCCCTCTCCTTCGTCCGCAGCGGCCGCGACATCGAAGACGTCCACCGCATCATGGACGAAGAAGGCCGACGCCTCCCCGTCATCGCCAAGATCGAAAAGCCCCAGGCAGTCGAGAACATCGACGACATCGTCGCCGCCTTCGACGGAATCATGGTCGCCCGAGGCGACCTCGGCGTCGAAATGCCCCTCGAACAAGTCCCCATCGTCCAAAAGCGCGCCGTCAAACTCGCCAAGCGCAACGCCAAACCCGTCATCGTCGCCACCCAAATGCTCGACTCGATGATCGAAAACTCCCGACCCACCCGCGCCGAAGCCTCCGACGTCGCCAACGCCATCATCGACGGCACCGACGCCGTCATGCTCTCCGGCGAAACCAGCGTCGGCAAATACCCCATCGAAACCGTCGCCACCATGGCCCGCATCGTCGAAGCCGCCGAAGAAGACATCCTCACCAAGGGCCTCCCACCCCTCACCGACCGCAACAAACCCCGCACCCAAGGCGGCGCCGTCGCCCGCGCAGCCGCCGAAATGGGCGACTTCCTCGGCGCCAAATTCCTCGTCGCCTTCACCCAGAGCGGCGACACCGTCCGCCGACTCTCCCGCTACCGCTCACCCATCCCCCTCCTCGCCTTCACCCCCGACCCCGCCACCCGCTCCCAACTCAACCTCACCTGGGGCGTCGAAACCTTCCTCGGACCCCACGTCGAATCCACCGACGCCATGGTCGCCCAAGTCGAAGAAGAACTCCTGCGCATCGGCCGCTGCGTCCCCGGCGACATCGTCGTCATCACCGCCGGCTCACCCCCCGGCGTCACCGGATCCACCAACCTCGTCCGCGTCCACCACATCGGCGACCCCGTCCGCTGACCCCCACCACCACCCCACACGCACGCCTACGAAACACCGCGTCGGGCCCGACCCGACGCGGTCACCGCCACCCCTTGACCTCAACCAAACTCGAGGTCCTACGCTCCACCACATGACGATCAAGAACTACCCCCAGAACCAGCTCGCCGCCCAGCCCATCGGCTACTGGACCCGCGAAACCGCCAACCTCGCCATCGGCAGCATCCGCACAGCCCTCGCCCAAGAAAACCTCACCCAACCCCACTGGTGGACCCTCAACCACATCGCAGCCGCCCCCGCCACCTGGCAACGCCCCGCCCTCACCGCCAAACTCGCCCCCTACGACGACCAGAACACCGACTTCGAAGCCGTCTACGACGACCTCACCGCACGAGGCTGGCTCACCGAAGCCGCCGGCGCCCTGACCCTCACCGTCGAAGGCGAAGCCGCCCGCCTACGCGCCCACACCCGCAACGCCGCCGTCCACGCACGCATGCGCGAGGGCATCGACACCGCCGCCTACGCCGCCACCATCGACGTCCTGCGCCGCATGGTCGCCAACCTCGGAGGCGACGGAGACCTGCCGTCCTAAGAGCCGTCGCGCCTGCCCGGCCTGAAGCTGGGAGCCGTGTGGCGCTTCGGCCAGATGGACACCTCGTGATCTCGTTCATCCGCACAAGATCACCTCGGAGTGCGCCGGCCGTAACCTTCGGAGGGAGGCTCAAGCCCCCAACTACCCTTAAACCGACGACAGTTCAACGTCGAGAGAACGCCAGTCGGGCATGACAGCAGCAACACGGGGGAAACAGCATGCTCACGGTGGTCTCGTCCGACGGCACGCCCATGGCCTACGAGAGGCACGGGGAGACGGGCCCCGCGGTGATCCTCGTCGGCGGTACGTTGATGACCCGGGCACGGCACACACCCCTCGCCTCCCTGCTGTCCCGGAACTTCACCGTCTACCACTACGACCGCAGAGGACGCGGCGACAGCGGCGACCATTCGCCCTACAGCGTGCAGCGAGAAATCGACGACCTCGACGCTCTGATCGAGCGTGCGGGCAGGCCGGTGCTGCTCTTCGGGATGTCCTCCGGAGCCGTTCTGGCCCTGGAAGCCGTGGCCAGGGGCAGCGCGGTCTGCGCCCTCGCCCTGTACGAACCGCCGTTCATCGTTGACGGGACCCGCGCACCCCTGCCGGCCGACTACGTCGACCGCCTCAAGGCCCTGATCGCGCGAGGAGACACCACGGCAGCCCTCACCTACTTCCTGACAGATGGCCTGGCCATGCCTCCGGCAGCCATAGACGGAATGCGGCACACTCCTGTCTGGGCGGCGTGGGAAGCCGCTGCCCGCACCCTCCCCTATGACGGCCTGCTCATGGCCGACTTCATGTCAGGCCGCCCGCTGCCCACCGATCGCTGGGCCGGTGTGACCATCCCGGTACTCGTCGGTCACGGCGACACGGGCGAGACCTACATGGCCAACGCGGCGAAGGAACTCGCCTCCCACGGAGACAACTACACCCTCCACACCTTCCCCGGCCAGAACCACAACGTCGACCCGCACGCCCTCGCACCCGTACTCACCACGTTCTTCACCACGGCGTGGGCGGCGGTTCAGACGCGACTTTGACGAAACGGCCTAGTACTTCGGCCCGATGTGCGCGTCCATCAGCGCGACGGAGGCCTTGCGGGCGACGGACACGTTGAATGGATCACTGCCCCGGGCGAGAACGGTCCACTCGACGCCGACCTTGGCGAGCGTGTCCGTACAGAGCCGACGGATGTCATCGGACTTGTTGGTGAAGAAGTAGCGCGGGTACTCGTACCGCTTGCCGTTCCGGACGGTCCAGTTGGTGATCCGACACCCGTCGGAGTGGATCAGCCCCCGGATGAAGTCCCAGGGGTGCGCGTCGACGATCTCCTGCTGCCAGCCTTCGAGGGCGATGCGCCGCTCATGCTTCTTCCCGGGCCCGTGCTGCGGGAACATGCACGTCCAGTGCCATGTGTAGGACTTGACCTCCACGCACCCTCCCCTGAGCCGCCGACTGGCTCGGGGGAGTGGCATCACGCGCCGCATGGCCTCCTCGGCCGCATCGACGAGGCCGCTCCATGAAGCGTCGCAGAAGATGGACAGGTGGTGCTGTTTGGTCTTCGAGATGATGTGCCCGTCACCGAGATAGAGGCCGAGCAGGTAGGCGTACGCGATGCGGTCGAATTCCCGGCCGGTGCATATCGGGCAGTCGGTCGGCGGCACGTAGGTCTCGCCCCGGTGTCTGCGGTCTTCGTACCGCCACCAGCCGACGGTCCCGCGCGGGACATCGAGACGCTCGGCTACGGCCCGGTTGGTCATGCCCCGGCGCAACAGCAGGACGGCTTCTTCGCGAATCGCAGGATTGTGCTCCACGCTCAGGAGCTTCATCGCTATTCGTCCGCTTGGCCGTAATTCGAAGATTCGTTCACCGGGACGAGTGAAGATCGCTTAACTCGCCCGACGGCCTTTAAATCGAAGGAGAAGTGCCCCGGGTCGGATTCGAACCGACGCTGAATGGGTTTTGAATCCATGGCCTCTGCCGCTGGGCTACCGGGGCCCCTTCGAAACGAAGGATACAGAAGACCCTCCGTGTCACAAACATACAGGAGCTAGGTAGGCTCGGGGGAGCTGAATCACCTTGCAACAAGGAGCCCCCGTGACCGCCGAGCACGAGTCGACGCCCACGCCCGACGCCGACCAGTCGCACGTTCCGCCGCTGACGACCCGCGTCGTCATCGCCGAGGACGAGGCGCTCATCCGCCTGGACCTGAAAGAGATGCTCGAAGAGGAGGGGTACTCCGTGGTCGGGGAGGCCGGCGACGGTCAGACGGCCGTGGAGCTGGCCCGTGAGCACCGCCCCGATCTGGTGATCCTCGATGTGAAGATGCCGGTCCTCGACGGGATCTCCGCGGCGGAGAAGATCGCCGAGGAGTCCATCGCCCCGGTCCTGATGCTGACGGCGTTCTCGCAGCGCGACCTGGTCGAGCGGGCTCGTGACGCGGGTGCGATGGCGTACCTGGTGAAGCCGTTCAGCAAGAGCGATGTGGTTCCGGCCATCGAGATGGCGGTGTCGCGTTTCGCGGAGCTGCGCGCGTTGGAGAAGGAGGTCGCGGACCTGTCGCTGCGGCTGGAGACGCGGAAGCTGGTGGACCGGGCCAAGAGCATTCTGCAGACGCAGTACGGGCTGACGGAGCCGGCGGCGTTCCGGTGGATCCAGAAGACGTCGATGGACCGGCGGATGTCGATGCAGCAGGTTGCGGAGGCGGTCATCGAGGACGCCGAGGAGAAGAAGCAGGGCGCGGGCAAGTAGGTTCCTGCGATGTGCTGAGGCCCGCCACCGGATTCCGGTGGCGGGCCTCAGTGCGTTCGTACGGCGGGGGTCAGTCCTCGCCGAGGTAGGCCTTGCGGACGTCCTCGTTGACGAGGAGTTCGCGGCCGGGGCCGGACAGGACGATCTTGCCGATCTCCATGACGTGGCCCTGGTCGGCCAGGGACAGTGCGGCCTGGGCGTTCTGCTCGACGAGCAGGATCGTGGTGCCGGCCGCCTTGAGTTCGGCGATCGTGGCCATGATCTTCTGCATCATGATCGGGGAGAGGCCCATGGAGGGCTCGTCGAGCATGAGCAGTTTCGGGCGGCACATGAGCGCGCGGCCCATGGCGAGCATCTGCTGTTCGCCGCCGGAGAGGGTGCCGGCGGCCTGCTTGCGGCGCTCTCCCAGGATGGGGAAGAGGTCGTAGGCGCGGTCGATGTCCTGCTGGATGCCGACCTTGTCGTTCTTGAGGTAGGCGCCGAGGAGGAGGTTGTCCTCGATGGTCATGCGCGGGAAGATGTGCCGCCCCTCGGGGGAGTGGGCGAGCCCGAGCGCGACGATGTCGTGTGCCTGGACCTTCTTGAGGGACTTTCCCTCGAACTTGATCTGGCCGCCGCGCGGTTTGATCAGGCCGGAGAGGGTGCGCAGGGTGGTGGTTTTTCCGGCGCCGTTGGTGCCGATCAGGGTGACGATCTGGCCGGCTTCGACGGAGAAGGAGATGCCCTTGACGGCTTCGATCTTGCCGTAGGCGACGCGGAGGTCCTCGACCTCGAGGAGGGCGGTCACTTGGCTTCTCCGTCCGTGCTGGTGGTGCTGTGCGCCTCGGCGGCTTCGACCTCCGCGATTTCTTCGGCGCCGGGGGCGCCTTCGAAGGGTTCGCCGAGGTAGGCGGCGATGACGCGTTCGTCGCCCTGGACTTCGGCGGCGGTGCCTTCGATGAGCTTTTCGCCCTGGACGAGGCAGGCGACGCGGTCGCAGAGGTTGAAGATGAAGCGCATGTCGTGCTCGATGACGAGGACGGCGATGCCCTTGTCCCGGATGGCGAAGATGAGTTCTTCGGCGGCGCGGGTTTCTTGCGGGTTCATGCCGGCGGTGGGCTCGTCGAGGAGGATGAGGCCGGGGTCGCTGGCGAGGGCGCGGGCGATTTCGAGCTTGCGCTGTTCGCCGTAGGGGAGGTTGCGGGCGAGGTGTTCGGCTTTGTGGTCGAGGCCGATGAACTCGAGGAGTTCCATGGCTCGTGCGCGGCTGGCTTCTTCGGCGCGGCCGAAGGAGGGGAGGCGCAGGAGGGCGGACCAGAGGCCTTCTTTGGTGCGGGTGTGGCGGCCTACGAGGACGTTTTCCAGGACCGTCATGTTGTTGAAGAGACGGATGTTCTGGAAGGTGCGGGCGATGCCGGCCGCGGTGACCTTGTAGGACTTGGGGGGCAGGACCGTGCCCTTGTAGCGGACTTCGCCCTCGGTGGGGATGTAGAGGCCGGTGAGGCAGTTGAAGAAGGTGGTCTTGCCGGCGCCGTTGGGGCCGATGAGTCCGACGATCTCGCCGCTGCGTACGGTCAGGTCGACGTTCTTGACGGCGGTGAGGCCGCCGAAGCGCATCGTGACGCCGCGGGCGTCGAGGACCGTCTCGGTGACCGTCTCGGTCGTGGTGGTGGTCATGGATCAGGCCCCTGTCTTGCCGAGGACTGTGGGCGCTTCGAGGTCCTTGTGGAGTTCGAGCTGGTTGCGCCGGTTGGGGATGAGGCCTTCGGGGCGCAGGCGCATGAGGATGACGAGCGCGATGCCGAAGACGAGGAGCTGGTATTCGCCGAGGAACTGGAGCTTGTTGGGGATCATGAAGAGGAGGGCGCCGCCGACGAGGGGGCCGGAGATGGTGCCCATGCCGCCGAGGACGACTGCGGCGAGGAGGAAGGCGGAGTTCGGGGGGACGGCGTTGGCGAAGACGTACTGGTCCGGGGTGACGGTGTAGTTCACGTGGGCTTGTACGGCTCCGGCGAGGCCGGCGAGGGTGGCGCCGAGGGCGAAGGCGATGAGTTTGACGCGGAAGCCGTTGATGCCCATGGCTTCGGCGGCGGTTTCGTCTTCGCGGATGGCGACCCAGGCGCGGCCGATGCGGGATTCGGCGCTGCGGCGGAAGACCATGATCACGATGAGGGTGACCAGGAGCATCAGCAGGAAGTAGTTGGCGAATCGGCCGACGGCGATTCCTGCGATGGTGTGGGTGGCGCCGAAGTCGAATCCGAAGAGGTCGACGTTGGGGACGCCGGCGATGCCGTTGGGGCCGTTGGTGAGGTCGGGGCCGGAGACGCCGTCGAGGTTGTTCATGGAGATTCGGAAGATTTCTCCGAAGCCCAGGGTGACGATGGCGAGGTAGTCGCCGCGCAGGCGCAGGGTGGGGGCGCCGATGAGGACGCCGAAGACCATGGATGCTGCGGCGCCGAGGAGGATGGCGGCCCAGAAGGGGAAGTGCACTCCGAAGGGGGAGTTGGGGGAGCCGGAGACCAGGGCTGCGGTGTAGGCGCCGACGCCGAGGAAGGCGACGTAGCCGAGGTCGAGGAGGCCGGTGAGGCCGACGACGATGTTGAGGCCGAGGGCGACGGTGGCGAAGATGAGGATGTTGACGCCGAGGGTCGCGTACTGGTCGTCGGTCTGGGTGAGGGGGAAGGCGGCGGCCGCGACGAAGGCGCCGATGAGGGCGACGTTGCGGTGCTTGTTGGTGAGGGCGGTGAAGCGGGAGACGAGGCCGGCTTTGTTGAGGGCGGTGAAGCCGAAGCCGGCCAGGATCAGGAAGCCGATGAAGAGTTCCTGGTACGGGGTGGTGACGCCGTAGGTGAAGACGCCCAGGGCGACGGCGAGGAGTGCGGTGATGAGGAGGATCTCGGCGTAGGCCGGGAGTTCGCGGGCCGGCTTGGGGGTGCCGCTGGCGTGGGCGGCCTTGGTGACGGTCCAGCTGTTGGAGATGTTGTGCTTGGTCTGCTCCCACCAGGTGTCTTCGGGGTCCGCGAGTTCGACTGCGGGGCGTTCGAAGGGGAGGGAGCGGGCGCCGATGTAGGCGGCGGCGGAGGTGACGAGGGCGATGAAGCCGCCGGGCTCCAGGTTGATGAGGCCGCCGAGGGTGTTGCTGATCGCCCAGGCGGTGTAGGCCACCGTGAGGAGGGTGCCGAGGGCGGAGAGTTTGATGGCGGCGTCGGCTCCGGCGGGGGTGAGCCAGCGCAGGCCCTTGATGCCGTAGGAGGAGAGGCCGAAGAGGGTGGTGAGGGCGCCGCCGACGAGGACGAGCCACTGGAGTCCGCCGGGGTATCCGTAGACGGTGAGGTTGCCGGGGAAGGCGGCGGTCCAGGTCCAGGCGAGGAAGCAGGAGATGACGGTGAGGGCGCCGCCTGCGGTGGCGAGGGCGCGGGCCGTCTTCTCGGGGAAGGTGATTCCCGTTCGGCTGGTTGCCGTCTTGGGTGCGGCGGTGTCTGTGGTGGTAGTCGTCATGGTTCTCACGCCCTGTCCGCCACGCGCTCACCCAGCAGGCCCTGGGGCCGGAAGAGGAGCACGAGGATGAGGAGTACGAACGCCCAGGTGTTGCCCCAGGACTGGCCGCCGAGCTGGCTCATGCCGGGGACGTCGGCGATGTAGGCGGTGGTGAGGGTCTCGGCGAGGCCGAGGACCAGGCCGCCGATCATGGCGCCGTAGATGTTCCCGATGCCGCCGAGGACGGCTGCGGTGAAGGCCTTGAGGCCCAGGATGAAGCCCATGCGGTAGTTGATCTCGCCGTACTTGAGGCCGTAGGCGACGGCTCCGACGGCGGCGAAGGCCGCGCCGAGGGCGAAGGCGACCGTGATGATGCGGTCGGTGTTGATGCCCATGAGCTTGGCGGTGTCGGGGTCCTGGGCGGTGGCCTGCATGCCGCGGCCGGTGCGGGTCTTCTTGACGAAGAAGCCGAGGAAGGCCATGGAGACGGGGGCGGCGATCAGCAGGAAGACGTCACCGGTCTGGATGGTGATGCTGCCGAGGTGGAAGGGGCCGCCGGGGATTTCAGGGAAGACCCGGGAGGACTTCGCGTCGGGGTACCAGGCCCATACCGCCTGCTGGAGGACGATGGAGAGGCCGATGGCGGTGATGAGCGGTGCGAGGCGGGGGGCGCTTCGCAGTGGCCGGTAGGCGAAGCGTTCGGCTCCGACGGCTATGAGGGTGGCGATGATGATCGCACCGATGATCATGAGCGGCAGGGCGACCCACATGGTGGTGCCGCCGGGGAGCATGAGCCAGACCGTGAGGGCTCCGAATCCGCCGGTCATGAAGATCTCGCCGTGGGCGAAGTTGATGAGCTGGACAATGCCATAGACCATCGTGTAGCCGATGGCGACGAGCCCGTACATGGATCCCAGTAGCAGGCCGTTGACCAGCTGTTGCGGCAGTTCGTGCACCGCAGGTCCTCCGAGTCTTTCGACGGATGTGACACCGCGCGGGGCGCTTGTGTTGCGCGCCCCGCGCGGCAGGTGAGGGGTGAGGGCTAGCGATCTAGGGGGCTAGCGGGTGGGTCAGCCGCCGTAGGTGCCGGACTCGACGGACTTCCACTCGCCGCCGTCGACCTTGTAGACGGTGAGCTGCTTGTTGGTGGCGTCGCCGAACTCGTCGAAGGAGACCTTGCCGGTCACGCCGTCGAAGGAGACGCCCTGGACGGCTTCGAGGACCTTGGCGCGGGCGTCGGAGGGGAGCTTGCCGTTGTTGGCGTCGACGACCTTCTTGACGGCCTCGATGACGGCCCAGGCGGAGTCGTAGGAGTAGCCGCCGTATGCCGCGAACGGGTCCTTGTATCCGGCCTTGGTGTAGTTGGCGACGAATTCCTTGGCGGAGGGCAGGCTCTCGACGGGTGCGCCGACGGAGGTGGCGAAGTCGCCGGTGGCGCCGTCGCCGGCGAGCTCGACGTACTTCTTGTCGTAGATGCCGTCGCCGCCGACGAGCGGGATGTTGGCGCCGGAGGCCTTGATCTGCTTGCTGAGCGGGCCGGCTGCGGGGTACTCGCCGCCGTAGTAGACGACGTCGGCGCCGGAGCTCTTGACCTGGGTCACGATCGCCGAGAAGTCCTTGGACTCGGGGTCGATGTGGCCTTCGCCGGCGACGGCGCCGCCGAGCTTGGTGAACTCGCCCTTGAAGGTGCCGGCGAGGCCGGAGCCGTAGGTCTTCTTGTCATCGATGATGAAGACCTTCTTCTTGCCCGCCTTGTTGAAGAGGTACTGCGCCGCGAACGGGCCCTGGATGGCGTCCGTGGTGGCGGTGCGGAAGTAGCTCTTGTAGGTGCGGGTCTTCTGGCCCTCGGCCCACTTGGGGCCCTGGGTCAGGGACGGGCTGGTGTTGGCCGGGGAGATCTGGGCCAGCTTGGCGTCGTCGAAGACCTTCTGCATGGACTCGGAGACCGAGGAGTTCAGCGGGCCGACGACGCCGAGGACGTCCTTGTTGGCGGTGAGCTTGGTGGCGTTCTGCTGGCCGGAGGAGGCCTGGGCCTGGTCGTCGAGGGCTTCGACCTTGAAGGTGATGCCCTTGACGTACTTCTTCTCGTTGGCCTGCTTGGCCGCGAGGTCGGCCGAGTTCTTGATGCCGAGGCCGAGGGCGGACAGGTCGCCGGTGAGCGGCGCGTCGACGCCGATGACGACCGTGGTGTCGCCGCTGCCGGCGGTGTCACCGCCCTTGTCGTCGCGGGAGCCGCAGGCGGTGAGGGTGAGGGCGCCCGCGGCGAGCGCGGCGGTCACGGCAATGAGAGAACGCTGACGCACGATCAGTCCTTTCCTGGCACTGCGTCCCCCGTGGGACGCACCGTGTCGAACGCGGGGAACCGAACTGAAAGGAATCCGGTGGTCGCGGTGACTGGCCGTGACTCTAAGCGGGTCTTCGGAGGTTATGGAGGGCTTGGGCCAATGATGTGACGCTCTTGTTATGCCACGGCGTAATGCATAGCGGATCTCTGCGGGTGGAACGGGGGAATTCCAGCCGTTTCGTCTTGTCCGCATGGTGAGATGGCGCAGGACCGTCAGGGGGTTTAAGTCCTGTCGCTCCAGGCGTCTGGGGGGTTTTGCTCATGACGGGGCGGGGGTGGCCGTGTCTCGTTGTTCGGGACAGGCCCTGGTCAGAGCGGTGGAAAGATCCCTGGCATATCGGTCACCCGGGATGTAACTGTGATCCTCTTTCTGAAATCCATTACTGAGGGTTACTTCCAGAAAAGGGAGCCCGGAATTCCGTGCCACATGCACGCAGTCGGTGACCTGAACCCTCAAGAGAACCTCAACGACTCCACCGCCGTCGACGGTGACGGGCAGATTTGGCTGAACGGTGAGGGTCAGGGCCCGCGACGGCTGCCCGATCCGCTCCACCGCCACGGGCAGGCCGGGGGCGTTGCGCACACGGACAGTGAACGCGAAGGCAACTCCGGGGGGCGGCGGCTCGGCCGGTTCGAGGTAGGTGAGGGCGACGCCCTGTGAGGGCGCGGGGGGTACGTGGGGCGCCGGCCGCGGCCGGTCCGCGTACAGCTGGACGGCGGTCGCGGTCGCGGCGGCCGCGCAGGTCAGGCCCGTCAGCAGGAGCACGGCCCGGCGGCGGCGCCGGTAGCGGGCGCGGGCCCAGCGGACGGCGGCGGGCGTACGGCGCTCCGCGCGCGGGGTGTCGTGGCCGGCGGTGCCCTCGCCGGGCTCGAGCGGGCCGATTCCGCCGCTCATCGCCGGGGGCCGTCGGTCGGGGTGTGGCGGCGGTGGCGCTCCGCGCGGCGCCGGCCGGCCGTGCCGTCGGCGGGCGGGGGGCCTTTCGCGGTGCCCGCTGCGCCCGTGCGGGCGAGGAGGGCGGTGGTCAGGAGCGCCGCCGTCGCCCATGCGGCCGCGGCGTGCCGCGGCGCCGGTCCGGATCCCATGCGGGGAACGCTAGACCGGCGCCGGGGAGTGCACAACGGCTGGTATCGGAACGGCTGTTACGAGTTCGTGTCGCGCAGCAGGCAGGTGAGGCGGGCGGTGCAGACGCGCTTGTCCTGCTCGTCGGTGATGACGATCTCGAAGGTGGTGGTGCTGCGGCCCTTGTGGACGGGGGTGGCGACGCCGGTGACCAGGCCGGAGCGGACGCCGCGGTGGTGGGTGCAGTTCAGGTCGACGCCGACGGCGATCTTGTTGATGCCGCCGTGCATCATCGCGCCGATGGAGCCGAGGGTCTCGGCGAGGACGGCGGAGGCGCCGCCGTGCAGGAGTCCGTAGGGCTGGGTGTTGCCCTCGACGGGCATGGTGGCGACGACCTTGTCGGCCGAGGCTTCCAGGATGCGGATGTCCATGCGTTCGCCGAGGTGGCCCGCCGAGAAGAGCGAGGGCAGGTCGATGCCCATGGCCGCGTACTCGTCGAGGACCTCCTGCGGGAACTTCACAGCGTGCTGCTCGCCCATGGGCCGGCTCCGTTCGTGTATCAACGTTCGTTAACCATCTTGTCCTGAGGTCGTTCTATCAGGCCGGTTCGAAGCGCACGACGACGGACTTGCTCGCGGGGGTGTTGCTGGTGTCCGCGGTGGAGTCCAGGGGCACCAGGACGTTCGTCTCGGGGTAGTAGGCGGCCGCGCAGCCGCGGGCGGTCGGGTAGTGGACGACGCGGAAGCCGGGGGCGCGGCGCTCCACGCCGTCCGTCCACTCGCTGACGAGGTCGGTGCGGGCGCCGTCGGCCAGGCCGAGCTCGGCGGCGTCGAGCGGGTTGACCATGACCACGCGGCGGCCGCCGGTGATGCCGCGGTAGCGGTCGTCGAGGCCGTAGATCGTGGTGTTGTACTGGTCGTGGCTGCGCAGGGTCTGCAGCAGCAGCCGCCCCGCGGGGACGCGGGGGTACTCCACGGGTGCGGCGGTGAAGTTGGCCTTGCCGGTCTTGGTGGGGAAGCGGCGCTCGTCGCGCGGGGCGTGCGGCAGCCGGAACCCGCCGGGGCGGGCGGCGCGGGCGTTGAAGTCCTCGAAGCCGGGGACGACGCGGGCGATGCGGTCGCGGATGGCGGCGTAGTCCTTCTCGAACTCCTCCCAGGGGGTGGCGGAGGCCGTGCCGAGGACGGCGCGGGCCATGCGGGCCACGATGGCGGGCTCGGACAGCAGGTGGGGGGAGGCGGGGGCGAGGTTGCCGCGGGAGGCGTGCACCATGCCCATGGAGTCCTCCACGGTGACGAACTGCCTGCCGGAGGCCTGTACGTCCTTGTCGGTACGTCCCAGGGTGGGCAGGATCAGGGCGCGCCGGCCGGTGACCGCGTGGGAGCGGTTGAGCTTGGTGGAGACGTGGACGGTCAGGGAGGCGCGGCGGATCGCCGCCTCGGTGACGTGGGTGTCGGGGGTGGCGCCGACGAAGTTGCCGCCCATGGCGAAGAGGACCTTGGCCTCGCCGTCGCGCAGGGCCTGGATGGAGCGGACCACGTCGAAGCCGTGGTGCCTCGGCGAGGTGATGCCGAACTCGCGGTCGAGGGCGTCGAGGAAGGCCGGCGCGGGCCGCTCGAAGATGCCCATGGTGCGGTCGCCCTGGACGTTGGAGTGGCCGCGGACGGGGCAGACGCCGGCGCCGGGGCGGCCGATGTTGCCGCGCAGCAGGAGCAGGTTGACGACTTCGCGGATGGTGGCGACGGAGTGCTTGTGCTGGGTGAGGCCCATGGCCCAGCAGACGATGGTGCGCTTCGAGGCGAGGATCATGGCCAGGGCGCGTTCGATCTCGGGGCGGGTGAGTCCGGTGGCGGTGAGGGTCTCGTCCCAGTCGGCCTTCCTGGCGGTGGCCGCGAACTCCTCGTACCCGTGGGTGTGCTCGCGGATGAACGCCTCGTCCGTGGCGCCGTCCGCTTCCAGGACGAGTCGGTTCAGGAGGCGGAAGAGGGCCTGGTCGCCGCCGATGCGGATCTGGAGGAAGAGGTCGTTGAGGGCGGTGCCCTTGAGCATGCCGAGCGGGGTCTGCGGGTTCTTGAACCGCTCCATCCCGGCCTCGGGCAGCGGATTGACCGAGATGATCTTCGCGCCGGCGGACTTGGCCTGCTCCAGTGCGGAGAGCATGCGCGGATGGTTGGTGCCCGGGTTCTGCCCGGCGACGATGATCAGGTCGGCCTGGTGGAGGTCTTCGAGGGAGACGCTCCCCTTGCCGATGCCGATGGTCTCGTTCAGTGCGGAGCCCGAGGACTCGTGGCACATGTTGGAGCAGTCGGGCAGGTTGTTGGTGCCGAACTCGCGGGCGAAGAGCTGGAAGAGGAACGCGGCCTCGTTGCTGGTGCGGCCGGAGGTGTAGAAGAGGGCCTCGTCGGGGGAGCCGAGGGCGGTCAGCTCCTGCGCGATGACCGCGAAGGCCTGCTCCCAGCTGACCGGCTCGTAGCGGTCGCCGCCTTCGCGCAGCAGCATCGGCTCGGTGATCCGGCCCTGCTGGCCCAGCCAGTAGCCGGAGCGCTCCGCCAGGTCGGCGATCGGGTGCGCGGCGAAGAACTCCGGGGTGACCCGGCGCAGCGTGGCCTCCTCCGCGACGGCCTTCGCGCCGTTCTCGCAGAACTCCGCCGTGTGCCGCTTGTCTCCCTCGGGCCAGGCGCAGCCGGGGCAGTCGAAGCCGTCCTTCTGGTTGACCTTGAGGAGGGTGCGCGCGGTGCGGGCCAGCCCCATCTGCTGCTGGGCGATCTTCAGGGTGTGCCCGATGGCGGGCAGCCCGGCGGCGGCGCGCTTGGGGGGCGCGACCTGCGGCGCGTCCTGTGCGGGATCACCTGCGGGCGGCTTGGTGGCCATGTCGCTCCCCTTCGAGCTTCGCAGCGGCGCTGCTGCGTCGTTTCGCGTACTCCTTGGATCCTGTCACGGCCGGGGCGCGGCGCCGACGGCGCGATGGCGGGGACCTGTCGGGCCGGCCGCCGCACTCGGGCGTCCGGAATTGTCGGAGGGGACGCCTAGGATCGGAGGCGTGGCAGATTCAGCATCGAAGAAGACCGACCAGCCGACCGCAGCGGACCGCCCCCGCCTGATGCTCATGGACGGGCACTCCCTGGCGTACCGGGCGTTCTTCGCGCTGCCCGCGGAGAACTTCACCACCGCGACGGGCCAGCCGACCAACGCCATCTACGGTTTCGCGTCGATGCTGGCGAACACGCTGCGCGACGAGGCGCCCACGCACTTCGCGGTGGCGTTCGACGTGTCCCGCAAGACGTGGCGCTCGACGGAGTTCCCGGAGTACAAGGCGAACCGCTCCAAGACCCCCGACGAGTTCAAGGGGCAGGTCGAGCTGATCGGCGAGCTCCTCGACGCGATGAAGGTGCCGCGGTTCGCGGTCGACGGCTTCGAGGCCGACGACGTGATCGCGACGCTGGCGACGCAGGCGGAGGCCCTCGGCTTCGACGTGCTGATCGTCACCGGCGACCGCGACTCCTTCCAGCTCGTCTCCGCGCACACCACCGTGCTCTACCCGACGAAGGGCGTCTCGGAGCTGACCCGCTTCACCCCCGAGAAGGTGGAGGAGAAGTACGGGCTCACCCCGCAGCAGTACCCGGACTTCGCGGCGCTGCGCGGAGACCCGTCCGACAACCTCCCGGGCATCCCCGGCGTCGGCGAGAAGACCGCCGCCAAGTGGATCACCCAGTTCGGCTCGTTCAAGGAGCTGGTGGAGCGGGCCGAGGAGGTCAAGGGCAAGGCCGGGCAGAACTTCCGCGACCACCTCGACGCGGTCAAGCTCAACCGGGTGCTGACCGAGATGGTCAAGGACGTCGAGCTGCCCAAGACCCCGGCCGACCTGGTCCGCGCCCCCTACGACCGGTCCGCCGTCACCGGCGTGCTGGACGTGCTGGAGATCCGCAACGCCTCGCTGCGCGAGCGGCTGCTGGCCGTGGACCCGGGCGCGGCCGAGGAGGAGCCCGCGGCGCCGGCGGCCGGTGTGGAGCTGGACGGGTCCGTGCTGGGCGCGGGCGAGCTCGCGCCGTGGCTGGAGGCGCACGCGGGCGCCCCGCTGGGCGTCTCCACCGTAGACAGCTGGGCGCTCGGCCAGGGCAACGTCAGCGAGATCGCCCTGGCCTCGGCCGGCGGCGCGGCCGCCTGGTTCGATCCGTCCGAGCTGGACGAGACGGACGAGCGGGCCTTCGCGGCCTGGGCCGCCGACGCGTCGAAGCCGAAGGTCGTGCACAACGCCAAGGGCCTGATGCGGGTCTTCCCGGAGCACGGCTGGACCCTGGCGGGCGTCACCATGGACACCGCCCTCGCCGCGTACCTGGTCAAGCCGGGCCGCCGGTCCTTCGCGCTGGACGTGCTGTCCAACGAGTACCTGCACCGGGAGCTGGCGCCCGCCGCGGCCGACGGCCAGCTGGCGTTCGGCGCCGACGACACCGCCGAGGCGGAGGCGCTGATGGCGCAGGCCCGCGCCGTCCTGGACCTGGGCGACGCGTTCGAGGCCAAGCTGGCCGAGGTCGGCGCCGTAGAGCTGCTGCACGGCATGGAGCTGCCCACCTCCGAGCTGCTGGCACGCCTGGAGCGGGCCGGCATCGCCGCCGACCGCGAGCACCTGGAGGGCATGGAGCAGCAGTTCGCGGGCGCCGTGCAGCAGGCGGTGAAGGAGGCGCACGCCGCCGTCGGGCACGAGTTCAACCTGGGCTCGCCCAAGCAGCTCCAGGAGGTGTTCTTCGGGGAGCTGGACCTGCCCAAGACGAAGAAGACCAAGACCGGGTACACCACCGACGCGGACGCGCTGGCCTGGCTGGCCACGCAGACCGACCACGAACTGCCCGTGATCATGCTGCGGCACCGGGAGCAGGCCAAGCTGCGCGTCACCGTCGAGGGCCTGGTCAAGTCCATCGCCGCCGACGGCCGCGTGCACACCAGCTTCAGCCAGACCGTCGCCGCCACCGGCCGGCTGTCCTCCACCGACCCCAACCTGCAGAACGTGCCGGTGCGCACCGACGAGGGCCGGGCGATCCGCCGCGGCTTCGTCGTCGGCGAGGGCTACGAGTCGCTGATGACCGCCGACTACAGCCAGATCGAGCTGCGCGTCATGGCGCACCTCTCCGAGGACGAGGGCCTCATCGAGGCGTTCGCCACCGGCGAGGACCTGCACACCACCGTCGCCTCCCAGGTGTTCGGCGTGGAGCGGTCCCAGGTCGACGCCGAGATGCGCCGCAAGATCAAGGCGATGTCGTACGGCCTGGCGTACGGGCTGTCCGCCTTCGGCCTCTCCCAGCAGCTGGGCATCGAGCCGGCCGAGGCCCGCGGCCTGATGGACACCTTCTTCGAGCGGTTCGGCGGCGTGCGGGACTACCTCCAGCGCGTCGTCGAGGAGGCCCGCGCCACCGGCTACACCGAGACCGTGCTGGGCCGCCGCCGCTACCTGCCCGACCTCAACAGCGACAACCGGATGCGCCGCGAGGCCGCCGAGCGGATGGCGCTGAACGCCCCCATCCAGGGCACCGCCGCCGACATCGTCAAGGTGGCGATGCTGCGCGTCGACAAGGCGATCACCGAGGCCGGGCTGAAGTCGCGGATGCTGCTCCAGGTCCACGACGAAATCGTGCTGGAGATCGCCCCCGGCGAGCGGAAGAAGGTCGAGGAGCTGCTGCGCCGCGAGATGGCCGCCGCCGTGGAGCTCCGCGCCCCGCTGGACGTGTCCGTGGGCGTCGGCCCCGACTGGGAGTCCGCCGCGCACTGATCCGCGTACGGCCCCGTCAGCGCCCGTCCCCGCTCAGCACGGGGACGGGCGCTGACGCGTCCTCGTCGCCGCGGTGCCGCTCGCCCCGGTGACGCAGCCGCACGAGCGCCCCGTACAGCAGCAGCGCCACGATGAGGCCGCCGCCCGCTCCGAAGCAGACGGTCGGGATGATGTCGAGCGGCGT
Organism: Streptomyces sp. NPDC028314; assembly: GCF_055565795.1. NCBI lineage: Bacteria > Bacillati > Actinomycetota > Actinomycetes > Kitasatosporales > Streptomycetaceae > Streptomyces > Streptomyces sp. NPDC028314. Next base: position 186,537 of record NZ_JBVHTP010000015.1, on the reverse strand, counting down.
ACGGACCCGGTCGAAGAACGTGAAGTAGCGGATCACCCGCAGCGTGACCCCGCCCGCCACGCACGCCACGACCAGGGCGGCCGCACCCCAGACCTCCGCCCGGCCCAGCACCGGCACGGACGCGGGCACGGCGGAGGCGGGCAGGGCGCGCAGCGCCGTCCCCGTGAACCACAGCAGCGCGCAGGCGGCGAACGCCGAAGTGCCGTACTGGAGGTACGAGTAGAGCGGCAGGCCGAAGGCGAGCGGCTCCCCGAGCTCCGGCAGGGCGTTGGTCCCCCACCGGTCCAGGTGCGTGAAGCTGTCCCACACCACGTGGGTCAGGGAGCCGGCGACCGCCGACAGGTAGAACCACAGCGCGAGCGAGGGCAGCCGGCGGCCGCGCCGCCACCGCTCGCCCCGCACGAAGGTGTACGTCCTGCCCCGCCAGGTGGGCGGCAGCAGCGCGATCAGCGGCTCGCGCAGCAGCAGCCAGCAGGCCGTGAGGGCGGCGGTGAGCGCGGCGTCGGCCGTCAGCACGCCCAGGACCGAGTGCGTGAATTCGCCGTACCGCATCACGCCCCCGACGATCGCGTCGAGGAAGTAGAAGGTGTCCGGCGCGAAGGAGCCGAGGACCAGGGCCGAGGCGACGAGCGGCCCGCGGGCCAGGCCGGTCCGGCGCACGGCCGGAAGTACGGCAGCCGCATGGCTGAGGGTGAACGGCATGCACGTCTCCTGGTCCCGCCGGCTCTTCCGCGCTCGTCCGGCGCCCGGCCGCTGCTCTGCACTTCGGTTGCTCTTTACTTCGGTCAATGCGCCCCGAATGGTCCGGACAGTATGCGTGACCTGCGCAGGGTCGTGGGGAACTGGTGAAATCCGGGCGCAGGTCCGTGCCTTGGAAAGGCACCTGACGTAGGGTCACGCGGACGTCGAGGGGGAGGAGTTCGGCTCATGTCGGCTCGAATATCGGCCCGGTTCGGACGAGGACGGCACGCAGGACCGCGCGCAGGACTGCCCGGCGGTTCGCCCGAAGGGCTGCCCGGAGGGCTGTGGGGCGGACTGCGCAGGGGCGGGGCCGCCGCCGTGGTGTCCGCACTGGTGATCGCCGCCGTGACCGGCTCCCAGGGCCCGGCGGCCGGGAGCGGGGACCGGATCTCCGCCGCCGGCGAGGAAGGCGTGCGGGCCGCCCCGCCCGGCACCCCGGGCGGGGACTCCAGCTACTACACCGAACTCCCGCCGCTGATCAGCCCGGAGCCGCCCGCGGTCCTCCTGCCGGCGCAGGACGCGCCACCCGCCGCCGACCCGCCCGCGCCCGCCGCCGGGGCGCCGCGCACCGAGCCCGTGGCCCTGGGCGCCGCCGAGGGTGCGCAGGGGATACCGGCGAGCGTGCTCGCGGCGTACCGGCGGGCCGAGCGGACGGTGGCGGATACCGACCCCGGATGCGGGCTGCGCTGGCAGCTCCTCGCCGCGATCGGCAAGGTCGAGTCGGGTCAGGCGCGCGGCGGCCGGGTGGACGCCTCGGGCACCACGCTGCGGCCGATCCTGGGGCCCGTGCTCGACGGGAACGGCTTCGCGAACATCTCCGACACCGACGGCGGGGCCTACGACGGGGACGCCAGGTACGACCGGGCGGTCGGTCCGATGCAGTTCATCCCGTCCACGTGGGCGGCCTGGGGGCAGGACGGCGACGGCGACGGCCGGCGCAACCCGAACAACGTGTACGACGCCGCGCTGGCGGCCGGGCGCTACCTGTGCGCGGGGAGCCGGGACCTGGGGGTGGCCGCGGATCTGGACCGGGCCGTGCTCTCGTACAACCAGTCCGCCGAGTACCTGCGGACGGTGCGGTCCTGGTTCACGTACTACCTCAAGGGGACACACGAGGTCCCGGACGGCGGCGGTACGGCCGCCCCGGCGGTGACGGCTCCCCGGCCGGCGCCCGCGCAGCCGACGCCCGCGCAGCCGAAGCCCCAGCCGACGCAGAACCCCACGCCGACGCCGACTCCGACGACCACCCCCGCGCCCACCCCGAAGCCCGACCCCACGCCGACCCCGAAGCCCACCCCCACGCCGACTCCCACGCCTACCCCGACCCCTACCCCGACTCCTAAGCCCACGCCCACTCCCACGCCCACTCCCACGCCCACTCCCACGCCCACTCCCACGCCCACTCCCACGCCTACGCCGACCCCGAAGCCCACCCCCACCCCGACCCCGACCCCGACGACCACGCCGGCCCCCACCGCCACCCCGAAGCCCGGGCCGACGGGCAGCGGCACGCCCACCCCGGCCCCGGAGCCCGCCCCCGGGGCGAGCTCCGCACCCGCTCCGGGCCGTACCGAAACCCCGTAGTCACAGCGGTTCTCATCTCACCCCCGCATTGCTACGGTGCCTCCTCCCTGACACCCCATCAGATTCCGGAGGCCCGGCATGCGCGCTCTCGTCGCCGCCGCCATCGGGCTGGTCGCCGCGCTGGCCCTCGTCCTCGCCATCACGGCGTTCGGGGTGCCGGAAGGCAAGACCTCGCCCAAGCCCCTGCTCACCACCGCGCCCCCCGCGCCCGGAAAGTAGAGGAGGCCCGGCCATGCGACGCAGAGCGAGCCTCGTCCTGCTTGCCGCAGCCGTGTTCTGCGCGGCCCTCGCACCCCTGCTGCGCTGGTACGCGTACCCCCGCCTCGCCAAGATCCCGCCGGAGCAGTACCAGGAGATGGTCCTGGAGGTGAAGGACGCGACCCTGCTCGACTACTTCGACGGCATGAAGCCCAAGAAGGTCGACAAGGTCACGATCGTCCAGACCCTCAAGGGCAACGTCGAGGCGTCGAAGGAGATCGAGGCGAGCGCCGGCAAGGACGTCGTCGTCTGGGACACCCTCACCCACATCATGGGCCCGGACGGGAAGATGGTGTCCCAGATCCCCGAGCGCTACCTCTTCGACGCCCACACCCAGGATCCGGTGCACGCCACCGGCGAGATGGTCGACGGGGACCCGGTCCGGCGCGAGGGCATCGAGTTCAAATGGCCGTTCTTCACCGAGCCCCGCGACTACCTCTACTTCGACGCGCAGACCCGCAGCTCCTCGCCCATCCACTACGTCGGACCGCGCATCTTCAAGGGCATGGACGTCTACTACTTCGAGCAGACCATCCCCTGGACCAAGGTCTCGCTGCCGAAGAAGATGCCGATCGAGGGCATCGACCCGAAGACGTTCGAGCAGTCGACGGGCACCAGCCTCTGGTACCAGGCCAAGGTGATGTTCTGGGTCGACCCGGTGACCGGGGCGCCCGTCAACGCCGAACAGGACATCGAGCAGGAGATGCGCGGCGGCATCGCCGCGGGCGCCGAGGGCGGCAGGCTCACCGTCTTCGCCGGGCACGTGAAGATGCGCGAGGACTACGCGAAGTACACGCTCGACCTGGTCGCGGCGAACCGTACGAAGGTCCTCGCCCTCCACACGTACGCACCCGCGGGCCTGGCGGCCGGCGCGCTCGCGCTCCTCGGGCTCGCGCTGTGGCTGGAGGCGCGCGGCCGGCGGCCCGGGGAGGAGCTCAGCGCCTGAGCCGGGCGTTGGTGTGCCGGGTGGGCTCGGCGGTCGCCGGGTCCTGCGGCCACGGGTGCTTGGGGTAGCGGCCGCGCAGCTCCGCCCGGACGGCGCGGTAGCCGCCCTGCCAGAAGGAGGCCAGGTCGGCGGTGACGGCCGCGGGACGCCCGGCGGGCGACAGCAGGTGGACCAGTACGGGCACCCCCGCCACCCGGGGCGTCTCGGCCAGCCCGAACAGCTCCTGGAGCTTCACGGCCAGCACCGGCTGACCGCCCGTGTAGTCGACGCGGATCCGGGAGCCGCTGGGCACCTCGATCCGCTCGGGAGCCAGCTCGTCGAGCCGCGCGGCCTCGCCGGTGGCCCAGGGCAGCAGCCGGTTCAGGGCCTGTCCGGCGTCGATCCGGCCGAGGTCGGAGCGGCGCCGGGCCCGCGACAGCTCCGGCTCCAGCCAGTCGTCGGCCCGCGCCACGAGCGCCCGGTCGTCCTCCACGTCGGGCCACGCGCCGCCCAGCGTGCGGTGCAGGAAGCCGACCCGGGCCCGTAGCGTCCGCGCGTCCGGCGACCAGCGCAGCAGCCCGAGGCCCTCGGCGCGCAGGCCGTCGAGCAGCGCGGCCCGCACCAGCGCCGGGTCGGGGTTCTTCAGGGGGCGCACCGCGAGCTCGATCGCCCCGAGCCGCTCGGCCGCGCGGGCCACCAGGTCCCCGGCCTCCCAGCGGACCTCCTCGGAGTCCGAGCGCAGGTGCGCGGCGGCGCCGCGGGCGGTGTCCTCGTCCAGCACCGCGGCGAGGCGGACCCGGGCGGACGCGGAGTGCGGGGCCCGGTCGGCGACGGCCACCGCCAGCCAGGGCGCACTGCGCAGCCGCGACCCGTCACCGAGCTCGGCCGCGGTCCCGGAGGCCATGAGGAAGGCGCCCTCGCCCCTGGCCCGCGCCACCCGCTCGGGGAACGCGAGGGCCGCCACGAGCCCGGCGGCCGCGTCGTCGGAGAGCCGGCCCCGGCCCGCCCCGCCGCGATCCCGGTCGGTGGCCGCGCGCTCCAGGCGGCCCACCTCCGACCGCCAGCGGGCCGCGTAGGCGTCGCCGCCCTGCCGCGCCCGCCGCCAGGCCGCGGCCAGGTCGTCCCCGTACTCGCGCGGGGGCTCCTCGCTCAGCAGGCCCACCAGTTCCGAGGCGCGCCGCGCACCCAGGACCGCAGCCCCGTCGAGCAGCGCGCGGGCCAGCCGCGGGTGCAGCCCCAGCCGGGCCATCCGCAGCCCCCGGGCCGTCGGCCGCCCGGCGGAGTCCACCGCGCCCACCGCCAGCAGCACCTCCCGGGCCGCGCCCATGGCCCCGGCCGGCGGCGGGTCCAGCAGCGCCAGCCCGGCGGCCTCCGGATCGCCCCAGCAGGCCGCCTGGAGCGCGAACTGCGCCAGGTCCGCGATCCGGATCTCCGGTGCCGGGAACGGGGTCAGCCGCGCGTCCTCGGCCTGCGACCAGCAGCGGTACACCGCCCCCGGGGCCTCGCGCCCGGCCCGGCCCGCGCGCTGGCGTCCGGCCGCGCGGGACGCCCGTACCGTCGCCAGCGCGCCCAGGCCCCGGGCGTGGTCCACGCGGGGCTCGCGGGCCAGTCCCGAGTCCACGACCACCCGTACCCCCGGCACGGTCAGGCTCGACTCCGCGACCGCCGTCGCCAGGATCACCCGGCGGTGCTCCGCGGGCGTCAGCGCCGCGTCCTGGACCGCCGCCGGGGCCCGGCCGTGGATCTGCAGCACCTCCGCGTCCACCCCGCCCAGCTGCCCGGCGACCCGGGCGAGCTCACCGACGCCGGGCAGGAAGCACAGGACGTCGCCCTCGCGCTCCGCCAGCGCCCGCCGCACCACCGAGGCCACGTGCGCCAGCTGCGCCGGATCCACCCGCATCCCGTGCGGCGGCCGCACCGGCCGGGCCGGCGGCGCCCAGACCACGTCCACCGGGTACGAGACACCGGGGGCCTCGACCACCGGCGCCCCGGCCGCACCGCCCTGACCGGCCTGACCGCCCTGACCGGCCGCACCGCCCTGGCCGCCCTGACCGAGCACCCGGGCCCAGCCGGCCGCGTCGGTCGTCGCCGAAGCCGCCACCAGCCGCAGCTCGGGGCGCAGGGTCTCGCGTACGTCCAGCAGGAACGCGGCGACCGTGTCCGCGTCCAGGTGGCGCTCGTGGCACTCGTCCAGGATCACCACGTCCACCCCGGCCAGCTCCTGGTCCCGCTGGAGGCGCTGGAGCAGCACACCGGTGGTCACGACCTCCACCACCGTGCCCGGCCCGACCACCCGCTCCCCGCGCACCGTGAAGCCCACCGAGCCGCCCACGGCCTCGCCGAGCAGCCAGGCCATCCGCCGCGCCGCCGCCCGGGCCGCGATCCGGCGCGGCTCGGCCACCACGACCCGGCGCCGCGGCCCGCCGCCGGTCAGCCCGGCCAGGACCAGCGGCACCAGCGTGGTCTTCCCGGTCCCGGGCGGGGCGCACAGCACCGCCGTGCCATGGCTGTCGAGGGCGGCGACCAGCGCGGGCACCGCCTCCCGGACGGGGAGGGAGTCGAGGTCGGCCTGGCGGATCAACGCGTTAGTCCCGTTCGCAGACGAAGATCGCGGTGCCGGGGATCAGGTTGCCGCGCAGCGGGGACCAGCCGCCCCACTCCTGGCCGTTCCATTCCGGCCATTCCGGCTCGACCAGGTCCACCAGGCGGAACCCGCCCGCGACCACGTCCCGGACCCGGTCGCCGACGGTGCGGTGGTGCTCCACGTAGACGGCGCGGCCCTGCTCGTCCTGCTCGACGTACGGGGTCCGGTCGAAGTAGGAGGCGGCCACGGTCAGCCCCTCCGGGCCGGGCTCGTCCGGGAACGCCCAGCGGATGGGGTGGGTGACGGAGAAGACGAAGCGGCCGCCGGGGCGCAGGACGCGGCGCACCTCGCGCAGCACGTTCACCGGGTCCGCGACGAAGGGGACGGCCCCGTAGGCGGAGCAGGCCAGGTCGAAGGACCCGTCGCGGAAGGGGAGCCGGCCGGCGTCGGCCTCGACCAGCGGGACGTCCTCGCCGATGCGCAGGGCGTGCTGGAGCTGGCGGTGGGAGAGGTCCAGGGCCACGGGGCGGGCGCCCTGGGCGGCCAGCCAGCGCGAGCACTGGGCGGCGCCGGCGCCGATCTCCAGGACGTCCTTGCCCTTGAGGGAGGCGACGGGGCCGAGGAGGGCCGCGTCGGCCTCGTCCAGGCCTTCTGGCCCCCAGACGAAGCGGTCGTCGCCCAGGAACGCGCCGTGCTCGCTCTGGTACTCGTCGGCGTTGCGGTCCCACCAGCCCCGGCTCGCCCGGCTGCTCTCCGCTTCGTCCGCGTCACGGCGCGTGGCCTCGGCGTCGTCCTCGGCGGCGGAGCCGGCTCCGTGCGCTTCTTCGGGGGCGTAGTCCTCTTGGTTCATGGGGCCCGTCGTCGTAGTCTGCGAATGTCTGGGTGACTGCCGTGGTCGCCGCAGGGGCGTCTGCCGACGCCCGCGCACCTCCGCGGAGGTCCGCACATTCGTCGGGAAACCCCATCAGGGCCAGCCCACACACGAATTGTGCCGGTTATGCGGCGATCCGCCCGGGGTGTGCGCCTTCGCGCATTGACCCTGCTGGGCTGCCCCCGTATGCTACAAGTTGCGCTGCGAGCCTGTGCTCCTCAGACCTAGCAGGCTGCGCTTGCTTCTGTTGATGTCCCCTCGGTTTTCGAGGCCCTACCGCTTCTGCGGATTCGGGCTTCCTTGGCTGTCCGGCTTCGGCAGATGCCGATAAGGGCTCCCGGCGTAGCAGTACCTACGACTTTCTGTCCGTAACCGGAGCCCTTTCCCACATGACGAGCAGCACCGAGACCACCGCCACCACCCCTCCGCAGGTAGCGGTCAACGACATCGGCGACGCGGACGCGTTCCTCGCGGCGATCGACGAGACGATCAAGTACTTCAACGACGGCGACATCGTCGACGGCGTCATCGTCAAGGTGGACCGGGACGAGGTTCTCCTCGACATCGGTTACAAGACGGAAGGCGTGATCCCGAGCCGCGAGCTCTCGATCAAGCACGACGTCGACCCGAACGAGGTCGTCAAGGTCGGCGACGAGATCGAGGCCCTGGTTCTCCAGAAGGAGGACAAGGAAGGCCGTCTGATCCTGTCCAAGAAGCGCGCTCAGTACGAGCGTGCCTGGGGCACGATCGAGAAGATCAAGGAAGAAGACGGCATCGTCACCGGTACCGTCATCGAGGTCGTCAAGGGTGGTCTCATCCTCGACATCGGCCTCCGCGGCTTCCTGCCGGCCTCTCTCGTCGAGATGCGTCGCGTCCGCGACCTCCAGCCCTACGTGGGCAAGGAGCTCGAGGCGAAGATCATCGAGCTGGACAAGAACCGCAACAACGTGGTCCTGTCCCGCCGTGCCTGGCTCGAGCAGACCCAGTCCGAGGTTCGCCAGACGTTCCTCACCACCCTGCAGAAGGGTCAGGTCCGCTCCGGCGTCGTTTCCTCGATCGTCAACTTCGGTGCCTTCGTGGACCTGGGTGGCGTCGACGGTCTCGTGCACGTCTCCGAGCTGTCCTGGAAGCACATCGACCACCCGTCCGAGGTTGTCGAGGTCGGCCAGGAAGTCACCGTCGAGGTTCTCGACGTGGACATGGACCGCGAGCGCGTCTCCCTGTCGCTGAAGGCGACGCAGGAGGACCCGTGGCAGCAGTTCGCCCGGACCCACCAGATCGGCCAGGTCGTCCCGGGTAAGGTCACCAAGCTGGTTCCGTTCGGTGCGTTCGTCCGCGTGGACGAGGGCATCGAGGGTCTGGTCCACATCTCCGAGCTGGCCGAGCGCCACGTGGAGATCCCGGAGCAGGTCGTCCAGGTCAACGACGAGATCTTCGTCAAGGTCATCGACATCGACCTCGAGCGTCGCCGGATCTCGCTGTCGCTGAAGCAGGCCAACGAGTCCTTCGGTGCCGACCCGGCGTCGGTCGAGTTCGACCCGACCCTGTACGGCATGGCCGCGTCCTACGACGACCAGGGCAACTACATCTACCCCGAGGGCTTCGACCCCGAGACCAACGACTGGCTCGAGGGCTTCGACACCCAGCGCGAGACGTGGGAGCGCCAGTACGCCGAGGCGCAGGTCCGCTTCGAGCAGCACCAGGCTCAGGTCATCAAGAGCCGCGAGGCCGACGAGGCCGCTGCTGCCGAGGGCGCTGCCGCCCCGGCCGCCGGTGGCAACGCCGGTGGCGGTGCCGGTATCTCCGGTGGTTCGTACTCCTCCGAGGGTGCGGACGAGACCTCTGGCGCCCTGGCGTCGGACGAGGCCCTGGCTGCCCTGCGCGAGAAGCTGGCCGGCGGCCAGAGCTGATCGCAACAGCGCGTCACGCTCCGCGCCCCGGTGCGAGAGCGAGCTGAGCTGAGCTGAACGACAAGGCCCGTCCCCTTCGGGGGGCGGGCCTTGTCGCGTCCTCGTTCGCGTCCTCGCGTCCTCGCGTCCTCGCGTCCTCGCGTTCGCGCGTCCTCGCGTTTTCGGCGGGGTGGGGTCAGTGGGGCGGGGTGCTTCCGTCCGCTTCCGTCCGGGTATCCATCCCCCGCGTGCGTTCCATCGCGTTCCATTGCGTTCCTGTGAAAGCGGCCAACTGGGGAATGGTGGCGCCTCCTTGGACGTTCTTGGCAGAGAACGCGGCGAGGAGGAGTGGTGACGGTGCTTGATCCACAGGGTTTGTACGAATGGGACGCCAAGGGCCTGGCGGTGGCCGACCTGGCGCTTGCCCAGGACTCGGCCGGGCTGGTCATGCTCTACCACCTCGAGGGGTACATCGACGCCGGTGAGGCCGGCGAGCAGATCGTCGAGCGGCTCCTGGACACCCTGCCCCACCAGGTGGTGGCCAGGTTCGACGCGGACCGGCTGGTGGACTACCGGGCCCGGCGCCCGCTGCTGACCTTCCAGCGCGACCACTGGACGGAGTTCGAGGAGCCTCGGCTGGAGGTGCGCCTGGTCCAGGACGCCACCGGTGCGCCGTTCCTGCTGCTGTCCGGCCCCGAGCCGGACGTGGAGTGGGAGCGCTTCGCGCTCGCCGTCCGGCAGATCGTCGAACGCCTCGGCGTCCGGCTCTCGGTCAACTTCCACGGCATCCCGATGGGAGTCCCGCACACCCGCCCCGTCGGCATCACCCCGCACGGCAACCGGACCGACCTGATGCCGGGACACCGCAGCCCGTTCGACGAGGCCCAGGTGCCGGGCAGCGCGGAGTCGCTGGTCGAATTCCGGCTCGGCCAGTCCGGACACGACGTACTCGGCGTCGCCGCGCACGTGCCGCACTACGTGGCCCGTTCCCCGTACCCGGACGCGGCGCTGACGGTGTTGGAGGCGATCACCGCGGCCACCGGCCTGGTACTGCCCGCCGTGGCGCACGCCCTGCGGACCGAGGCGCACCGCACCCAGACCGAGATCGACCGGCAGATCCGCGAGGGCGACGAGGAGCTGGTCACCCTCGTGCAGGGGCTGGAGCACCAGTACGACGCCGCGGCGGGAGCCGAGACCCGGGGCAACATGATGGCCGAGCCTGCCGAGATCCCGTCGGCGGACGAGATCGGGCGCGAGTTCGAGCGGTTCCTGGCGGAGCGCGAGGGCGAGGGCTGAGTCCGGCCCGGGGGTGTCCCGCCGATCACGCTGGGCCTAGGCTGCGGGACATGCTGAAAGTAGGCCTGACAGGCGGAATCGGAGCCGGCAAGAGCGAGGTCTCGCGGCTGCTGGCGGGGTACGGGGCGGTCGTCGTGGACGCCGACCGCATCGCGCGCGAGGTCGTCGAACCCGGCACTCCCGGGCTCGCGGCCGTGGTGGCGGCGTTCGGGGAGTCCGTGCTGACCCCCGAAGGGGCGCTCGACCGGCCGAAGCTCGGGTCGATCGTCTTCTCCGACGCGGCGAAGCTGCAGACCCTCAACTCGATCGTGCACCCGCTGGTCGGGGCCCGGTCCGCCGAGCTGGAACGCTCGGCGGGCCCCGACGCCATCGTGGTGCACGACGTACCCCTGCTCGCGGAGAACGGCCTGGCGCCGCTGTACGACCTCGTCGTGGTGGTCGACGCGGCGCCCGGAACGCAGCTGGCCCGGCTGACCGCGCTGCGCGGGATGGCCGAGGAGGAAGCGCGGGCCCGGATGGCCGCCCAGGCCACGCGGGAACAGCGGCTGGCGGTCGCCACGCTGGTGATCGACAACGACGGGCCGCTGGAGGCGCTGGAGCCGCAGGTGCGCAAGGTGTGGGAGGAACTCACCGTACGGGCCGCCGCCGCCGCGGATGCCGAGGCCTGACGGGGCGTTCGGAATAGCGGGCGCGGGGACGGGCGTTGAAGGCGCCCGTAGAGGGAAGGAAACACACCGTGTCCGACACCACGCCCCCGCAGCCGCCACAGCAGCCGTCGTCCTCCGGCTCCGCGAGCCCGGAGACGCACGTCATCGACTACCGGGCAGCCGAGCAGCTGCTGGCCGCCCGCGACCCCCGCGGCGCCGTCCAGCTGCTCGACTCGGTCATAGCCGCGCACCCCGAGAACACGGCGGCCCGTCTGCTGCGCGCCCGGGCCTTCTTCGCGTCGGCACAACTGCGGCCTGCGGCGCTGGAGTTCGAGCTGGTGCTGGAACGGGAGCCGGACAACGCGTACGCCCACTTCGCGCTCGCCCGTACCCATGAGCGGTCCGGGCGGCGCGAGCAGGCGCGCAAGCACTTCCGGCTGGCCGCGGCCCTCGACCCCCAGCCCGAGTACCTGGCGGCGGCCCGCTTCGAGGACTGAGGGGCCTGAGGGCCTACCGCCCGGGCGGCTCGTACGGCGGGATGTCCCGGCCCGGCTGGTAGTGCGGGCCCTGGTGCATGTGGTGGACGACCACGGCCAGGTCCACCGCCGCGACCAGGAAGAGCGCCCCGCAGGCCGCCGCCCACCCCGGACGGCCGGCCAGCGAGAACGCGGCCGCCCCGGCGGCGGCCCAGATCAGGCCCCACAGACTCAGCCAGAACCGCAGCCGCAGCGGACTGCGGGCGGTCACCGGCTCGTTTCCGGAACGCATGGCCATCGCCTCGTATCGGCTCGGACCCCACACTCGGGCTTCACGTCCATGGTCCCACCGGGCGGCCCGTTACGGGTTGAGCTTGTTCACCGCCGTGGTGGTCGTCTTCTTGAAGGCGGAGACCGGGGCGTCGGTCAGGTGGCCCATCTGGCCCCAGTTCACGACGGTCACCGTGGCGCCGTCCCGGCCGATCCCGTACAGGTGCACGCCCGGCTCGGAGTCCGGGATCGAGGTGTGCACCCCGTAGACGTGCGCGCCCTCCTCCACGGGCAGCTTCCCGTAGTCCTGCCACGAGGCCGTCCCGCCCGGAGTGGTGCGCAGCCAGTCGGCGGCGCAGGCCGCGACCTTGCGCTCCAGCGCGGTGGCGAGCTTGGTGGCCGCCGCGTCCGAAGACGCGCGTACGGAGACCTGTACCGCGCCGGTGTCGTAGTCGGTGCCGAACACGCGGTGCCAGCTGCCGGCCGCCGGCAGCGCGCCGTCCAGGCAGAAGGGGGCCGTCTCGGGCAGGCCCTTGGTGACCTTGCCCGCGTACCAGGGGGAGGAGGGGTGCGGCGGCAGGTCGGTGCCGTTGATGAAGCCGGGCGCGGCCGCGGCCGCGGTGGCGGTGGCGGTGGCCGAGGTGGCCAGGAGGAGTGCGGCGGCTGCGGTGGCGGTGGCCGCGAAGGCGGTGGTGAAGCGTCGGAACATGGTCGGCTGGTCCCCGTTTCAGGTCAGTGGCTGTTCGTCAGAGCTTCTACCCGGGCCGGGTCCCCGGGCGACGGATTGGGGCGGATTCGGGACACTGGAACGCCCGTACGCGCTGTCACCTGGGGGAACATGCTGGGGATGGAACGGAGTCACGGGACGGGGGAACGCGGTGGGCGAGGCGGAACGGCCGACTGAGGCGGAGCTCTTCGCACGGCTGATGCGGGAGCTGAAGGAGCGCGCGGGCCTGAGTTACGGGGTGCTCGGCCGACGGCTGCACACGAGTACCTCGACCCTGCACCGGTACTGCCGCGGGGAGGCGGTACCGACGGAGTTCGCGGTGGTGGACCGCTTCGCGCGGGTCTGCGGCGCGACGCAGGCCGAGGCGGTGGAGCTGCACCGGGCCTGGCTGCTGGCGGACGCGAGGCGGCGGGCGCCGGGGGCGGAGCCGACGCCGACGCCGGTGGCGGTCGCGGGTGCCGTTCCCGTTGCTGGTCCTGGTCCTGGTCCTGGTCCTGTTCCGGTTGCCGTTCCGGGTTCGGTGGAGGTGCCCGTTCCGGGGCAGGCGGTCGTGGGGGCGGCTGCGCAGGCGGTGCCCTGGTACCGGCGGAGGGCGGTGGCGGCTGCCGCCGCCGGGGTGGCGGTGAGCGCGGTGGTGGTGGCGGTCCTGGCGGCCGCCGGTCCGGAGCGGGGCGGGCCGGGGCCGAGCGCGCCGGCCCGGGCGGGCGGCACGGCGGAGGCCCTACCCGCGGCTCCGTCGCCGGACCCGATGCCGAGTCCTTCGGCTTCGGATCCGGCTCCGGGCCCGGATCCCGCCACGGCCTCGGCCCCGGTGGCCGGGCCGGCGCCGGCCCGGACCCTGCCGACGGCCCCGGAGCCGGCCGCGCCCCAGGCGCCGCCCAATGCCTCGGCGGCTCCGCTGCGGGCTGCCGTGCGGTCGCACGTGTGGAACGCCGGCTGCGACCATGCGTACCTCTCCGAGAAGGGGCCCGCTGCCGTGCCCGCGCCACCGGTGGAGGCGGACGCGCCCGCGTGGGCGCAGGCCCAGCGGGCCGTGCACGCCGGGAGCCAGATCGTGGAGGTCACCCTGCACGGGGTGGGCGAGGGGACCGTGGTCCTCCAGGACCTGGAGGTCCGGGTGGCTGCCCGGCGCACCCCGCCCGCCTGGAACGTCTACCAGATGTCCCAGGGCTGCGGAGGGGCGCTGACCCCGGCCGTGTTCGCGGTCAACCTGGACGCGCCGAGGCCGCAGGCGCGGCCGGTCGGGGGCAACGACGCCGGGGACGCGATCCCGGCCCCGGCGTTCCCGATGCGGGTCGCGGCGACGGACCCGGTCGTGCTGCGGGTGGAGGCGGCCACCACCGGCTGCGACTGCGACTGGTACCTCGACCTGCGGTGGACCGGCCCCGCGGGCTCCGGGACACTGCGCCTGGACGACAACGGCCGCCCCTGGCGCACCAGCGCCCACCCCAACCGCCCGGTGTACGGGTTCGCGACGGAACTGTCCCGCTGGTCCCGCTGACCTGGACCCGCCGCTGCCGGCCTCCGGGAGCCGTCCGGGCTGGTCAGCGGGGTTGTCAGTGGCCCCGCCTAGACTCGGCAGCAGACGAGACCGTCCGGCCACCGGGAAGGGGGGACAGCATGGCACCGGCTTGGACACCGGCGCCGCCACCGGCATGGACACCCGCGCCGGAAGGCGGACCAGCACGCGCGGCGGAAGGCGGACCGGTGCCGGCACGCGGACCGGTACCGGCACGCGGATCGGCAGCGGATTCGGCAGCCGTATCGGCCCCTCCGCATCCGTGCGCGGCGCTGCTGCGCCATGCCGCCGTGTTCCTGCCCGCCGCCGTGCCCCGCCAGGGGCAGTTCGCCTTCTGGTGCCCCGACGGCGGCCCCCTCCCCGACGTCGGGACGCCGCAGCCGCTGAGCGTCGTCCGCCCGCACGGCGCGGACGGCGCCGTCCGGACGCGGACCGTCCCCGCCGTGGCCCTGTCCGTCAGCGAGGCACTGCCGCTGCTGGCCCGGGCACCCCGCAGCCCCGCCGCGCACCCGGCGACCCGTGCCTGGGGCACCGCCGCCGCGCAGGCCCTCGGCCTGGTCGCGCGGGGCAGGCTGCTGCCCGGGCTCACCCCCGGCGGGATCGACGCCTGGCGTGCGGGGCCGCTCGACGCCGAGGACATCGCCTACCTCCGCGCGGTCGCGGCCGCGCTGCCGTACGAGGGGTACGCCACCCCCCTCGCCGGCCGTCGCCCCCTGACCCTCCCCGAGCCCGAGGCCCTGTTGCGGGCGTTCCTCGACGCCGTCGCCGACAGCCTGCCCCGGACCCCGGCCGCGCCGGTGGCGGCGGGCCGGCCGTTCGCCGCCCAGGAGCCGCAGCGGGTGACCGGGATACAGGAGTGGGCCGCGCAGGTCGCGGCCGGAGCCGACACCGGCGTCGGGATCTCGCTGCGGCTCGACCTGTCCTCGTTCAGCCTGTTCGACGAAGCCGAGGACGAGGACACCCGCCGCGCGGGCGCCGCCGTGGTGCAGGTGCACAGCCTCGCCGACCCCACCCTGGTGACCGACGCGTCGGCGCTCTGGGCCGGTACGGCCGCCGCCGGTTTCGGCCCTCGGGCCCGGATCGACGCCGTGCTCGCGCTGCGCAGGGCCGCGCGGGTCTGGCCGCCGCTGCTGCGACTGCTGGACCAGCCGGTCCCCGATGTGCTGGCCCTGTCCGACCCGGACCTCGAAGACCTGCTGGGCGTCGCCGCGACCCGGCTGGCGAGCGCCGGTGTCCTGGTCCACTGGCCGCGCGAGCTCGCTCGTACGCTCTCCGCGACCGCCGTCGTACGGTCCACCGCGCCCGGCTCGGCCACCGACGGCACCGCCTTCTTCGACGCCCGGCAGCTGTTCGCCTTCTCCTGGGAGCTGGCGCTGGGCGGCGACCGGCTCACCCCGGGGGAGATGGACGCGCTCGCCCAGGCGCACCGGCCCGTGGTGCGGCTGCGCGACCAGTGGGTGCGGGTCGATCCGGAGCTGGTGCGCAAGGCGCGCAAGCGGGAGCTCGGCCTGCTGGACCCGGTGGACGCGCTGGCCGCCGTACTGACGGGCACGGCCGAGGTCGACGGCCAGCCGGTGGAGGCGGTCCCCGTCGGGGCGCTGGCCGCGCTGCGGGAGCGGCTGACCGGGGAGCTGGCCCCGCTGCCGCAGCCCGCCGCGCTGAAGGCCACCCTGCGCGACTACCAGGCCCGGGGTCTGGCCTGGCTGGACCTGATGACCTCGCTCGGCCTCGGCGGCTGCCTGGCCGACGACATGGGCCTGGGCAAGACGGTGACGCTGATCGCGCTGCACCTGCACCGGGACCGGGCGGAGCCGACCCTGGTCGTCTGCCCGGCGTCGCTGCTGGGCAACTGGCAGCGGGAGATCGAGCGGTTCGCTCCCGGTACGCCGGTGCGCCGCTTCCACGGCGGTGACCGCAGCCTCGACGGACTGGCCGGCGGGTTCGTCCTCACCACGTACGGGACGATGCGCGCCAGCGCCCCCCGGCTGGCCGAGCAGGGCTGGGGCCTGGTCGTCGCGGACGAGGCGCAGCACGTCAAGAACCCGCATTCGGCGACGGCGAAGGCCCTGCGCACCATCCCGGCCCCGGCCCGGGTGGCGCTGACGGGCACCCCCGTCGAGAACAACCTCTCCGAGCTGTGGGCGCTCCTGGACTGGACCACGCCGGGGCTGCTGGGTCCGCTCACCGCGTTCCGGGCCCGCCACGCCCGTCCGGTGGAGCACCAGCAGGAGGAGGACGGCGGCAACGAGGCGGCCGTCGCCCGGCTGGCCGCGCTCGTGCGGCCGTTCCTGCTGCGGCGCAAGAAGTCCGACCCCGGTATCGCGCCCGAGCTGCCGCCCAAGACGGAGACCGACCATCCGGTGTCCCTCACCCGGGAGCAGGCGTCGCTGTACCAGGCCGCGGTGGACGAGGCGATGGCGGTGATCGAGACGAGCGAGGGCATGGAGCGGCGGGGGATGGTCATGAAGCTGCTCGCCTCCCTCAAGCAGATCTGCAACCACCCCGCGCAGTACCTGAAGGAGGAGCAGCCCCGTATCCCGCACCGCTCGGGCAAACTGGCGCTGCTGGACGAGCTGCTGGACACGATCCTGGCCGAGGGCGGCTCGGTGCTGGTCTTCACCCAGTACGTGACGATGGCCCGGATCATCGAGCGGCACCTGGCGGCCCGGGGGATCGCCCACCAGCTGCTGCACGGCGGTACCCCGGTGGCGCGCCGTGAGGAGCTCGTGGACCGGTTCCAGGCGGGCGAGGTGCCGGTGTTCCTGCTGTCGCTGAAGGCCGCCGGAACCGGCCTCAATCTGACCCGCGCCGGGCACGTCATCCATTTCGACCGCTGGTGGAACCCGGCGGTGGAGGAGCAGGCCACCGACCGCGCCTACCGGATCGGCCAGACCCAGCCCGTGCAGGTCCACCGGATCATCGCCGAGGGCACGGTCGAGGACCGGATCGCCGAGATGCTGGAGGCCAAGCGGGCCCTGGCCGACGCCGTCCTGGGTTCCGGCGAGTCGGCGCTGACCGAGCTCACCGACCGTGAGCTGGCCGACCTCGTGTCCCTGCGGAGGCCCGGATGATCACCGCGCGGGACGACCGCCGCCGCACCTTCGAGACGGTGCCCGCCGGGCTGGAGGCCACCACCTGGTGGGGCCGCGCCTGGGTGGCCGCGCTGGAGGAGCGCGCCCGGGACGCTGCGCGGCTCGAACGGGGTCGTGCGTACGCCTCCGAAGGCCACGTCGAGGCCGTCACGATCACCCCGGGTCGGATCGTGGCGTACGTGCGGGGGAGCCGGGCCCGCCCGTACCGCACCGAGCTGGCTCTGCCCGCCTTCGCGGACGCGGAGTGGGGCGAGGTGCTGGAGGCGGTGGCGGCTGATCCCACCGCCCTCGCGGCCCTGCTGGAGCGGGAGGTCCCGCAGGCCCTCGCCGAGACGATCCTGCCCGGCGCGGGCGAGCTCGTGCCGCGCTGCTCCTGCCCGGACGTCGCGCGGCCGCCGTGCAAGCACGCGGCGGCCCTCTGCTACCGGGCGGCCCGGCTGCTGGACTCGGACCCCTTCGTGCTGCTGCTCCTGCGCGGCCGTGGCGAGCGGGAGCTGCTGGAGGAGCTCGCCCGGCGCAACGCCGCCCATGCCGCCCGCGAACAGCCCGACGCCGCTACGGACTTCCCGGGGGTGCCGGCTCGCGCGGCGGTGGCCCGTACCGTTCTGCCGCCTTTGCCGGCTCCGGTGCCCGTGCCCGCCGCCGTGGGGCTGCCGCCCGCCTACCCGTCCGACCCCGCCGCGCCGGACCCGCTCGCGCTGGACCAGCTGGCGACGGACGCCGCCGCCCGGGCCCTCGCCCTGCTCGGCACGGCCGAGGATCCGATCGCCGGGCTGACCCTGTGGCAGGACGCCGTCCGGCTGGCCTCCGCGCACCCGACGGCCGGTCTCACCGGGGCCGCCCGCACCCTCTACCGCGACCTGGCCCGTGCCACCGGCCGCAGCACCACCGACCTCGCGCGGGGCGCGGCGGCCTGGCGGCAGGGTGGCCTGGCCGCCCTGACCGTCCTCGACGAGCCCTGGGACCCGCCGGCCGGGCCCTTCGACCGGGCCCGCCCGGCCCTCTTCGCCGCCGGTCGGGGCTCCTTCCGCCCCGACCGCAACCGCCTCACCGCCCACAACCGCCAGCTCCGCCTGAGCCGCGAGGGCCTCTGGTACGTCTACGAGTCCCGCCTGGGCGACGGCGACTGGTGGCCCGTCGGCGCTCCCTCCCCGGACCCGGTCACCGCCCTGCTGCGCCGCTGAGCCGGCTCAGTACGTGCGCCTACGGGTCGGCCCCGTACGCGCGCTTCGGGGTCGGCTCAGTACGGGCGCTTGCGGCTCGGGCTCAATGCGCGGGCAGGTTCGCCGCCCAGTGCGTCAGGGCGGCGAAGTCGCGGTCGCGCAGGCCGTGGCGGGGGTGGATGCGCAGGAGCAGGGCCGGGGCCGGGTGGTGGGCGGTGACCCAGGCGCGATCGAGCGGGTTGATCATGTCGTCGACCCAGGCGAAGGGCCGGCCGGCGGCCCAGTCGAGGAGCGGCCGGGTCTTCCAGGAGAGGCCGTCAGGGTCATGGGCGAAGAGTTCCGGCCATTCGATCACGGGAAGATCGGCGGGAAGCCCGATGTGCGGAGCGATCATAGTGTTGGCCTGGTGCATCCAGGTCGTCGCCCAGGCGAGTTCGTAGGGCAGCGCCAGCAACCGGGCCCCGTGGGCCGGGTGGAGGCGCACCCGCAGGCCGCGCCGCGCGCTACGGGAATCAGGGGCGCGGCGGGCCATCCAGACCTCGGGCCGCATCCGGTGGCTGTCGTAGCCGCGCAACCCGGCCAGGCGGGACCGGAAGGGGTTGAGCGGGCCGTCCACATCGAGGAGGAGCAGCGGGCGTTTCATCATGAAGTAGGCGGTACCCAATACACGATGGGGTGAAATGCCTGCGCCCGCTATAACCCGAATGGGGTTACGGCGTTGTTTCCGGTGCGGGCGCAATGCCCGTGAACTCCTCCGGAAGGCGGGAAAGCTCATGCGTCACAGTCGTAGAAATGGCTTGATCACGGCGGTGGTTGCGGGAGGTGGACTGGCGGTCGCGGGGGTGGGCGGCCTCGCTTACGCCGATGCGGACGCGGCCGGGAAGGCGGCGGGCTCTCCCGGACTGCTCTCCGGGAACCTGCTCCAGCTGCCCGTGCACACCCCGGTGAACGTCTGCGGGAACACGGTGAGCGTGGTCGGGCTCCTCAACCCCGCGGCCGGCAACCGCTGTGCCAACGGCGCGCCCGGCGGTGGCGGCGGTCATCAGGGTCAGTCCTCACACGGTCAGTCCTCACAGGGGCAGGCCTCACACACCTCGAAGTCGGGGACCGCCAACGGCGGCGGAGCCGTTGCCGACGGAAGCGCAACGGGTTCCCCGGGGCTGCTGTCGGGCAACGGCATCCAGCTCCCCGTCGACCTCCCGCTCAACATCAGCGGCAACTCCGTGAGCGTCGCCGGGGTCGGCAACACCTCCAGCGGCAACACCTCCGTCAACGCCGGCCGGCCCAGCGGCGGCAAGCCCGTCCAGCCGCCCGTCGTGGAGCAGCCCGTCACCCCGCCGGTCGTGGAGCAGCCCGTCACCCCGCCGGCCCCGCCGGTCGCGCCCGCGCCGCAGGTCTCGCCCGCCCCGCCGCGGCACTCCGAGGCCCTCGCCCACACCGGGTCCGACGGCCTCGGCTACCTGGTCCCCGGAAGCGGGGTGCTGCTGCTCGGCGGAGCACTCCTGTACCGGCGCTTCCGCCTCAACTAGGCGGTCTCGTTCGGACCTTGCCGGGCCCGCACTGCCCGGCACCGCGCCCCGCCGCGTTGTCGGGGCGGCCGAGTACGCGCGGTACAGGGGCGCCCCTCCGCCTCACGATCCACGGCACCTGACAACGCGGGCTCGGCCGACGAGATCCGAATGAGACGGCCGGCCCGCGCCTGAGCCGTACGAGGGGCTCATGCGATGCCCCGGCAGCCAGGCCCCGTCCGCCGGGGCAGGCATCGCCTGCCGGCAGCGCCCGCCGTGCCTGCCGGCAGTGGCCGTTGCGCCCCCTGGCAGCGCTCGCCCCGCTCGCCGGCAGCGGCCATTGCGGCCGCCGGGTAGCGCCTGCCGCGCTTGCCGGCAGCGGCCAAGTGCGGCCGCCGGGTCGTGCCCGCCGCCGCTGCCGGCAGTGGCCGCCGCGCCGGCTGGTAGCGCCTGCCCAGCCCGTCGGCAGCGGCGCCGCGCCCGCCCCGCCCTGCCCGGCGGTGGGGTGCTCGCGCCCGCTACGCCGGGGGCGCCGGGGTCACGCCGGCGTCTTCGGGGCCGCCGTCCCGGGCCCGGTCCGGGGGTCCGGGGCGCCAGGCGTCCAGGACCGCGTCGATCTGCGCGGCCAGCCGGGCCCGGGCGGCGAAGCGGGGGACGCCCGCCATGAGCAGGGCGTCGTACTCGGTGTCGGTGTGCCGCACGGCCGCCCGTACCGCCACCGACACCGCCTGCTCGTCGAGGGCCCGGCCGGCCGCGGTGCGGCCCACCCGGCCGCTGCCGCGCACCGACGCGTGGGCCGCGATGGCCTGGGCGCGGTCTTCCGGGCATCCGGGGAACAACCGCCGGATCTCGGCGGCGAAGGCCGCCGTGAAGCGGACGTCCTCGGCCGCGCGCCGCACCCGGGCCCGGTCCCGGCGGCGGGCCCGCGCCTCGGCGTCCGCGAGACAGGCCCGCTCGGCGCGGGCCAGCGCGGTGTCCTCGACCAGCAGGCCCTGGCGTTCGTAGCGGCGGCGGCGCTTGTGCCGGCGCACCACGACGGCGGAGAGCGAACTGGCCTCCCTGGCCCGCCGGGTGAGCGCGGCGTCGCCTCGTGGCAGGTAGACCAGGTGCCCGAGGTCGGCGCAGTCCAGGCAGCGGGGCACGCCCGCCTCGCGGACGAGGAGCCGGAGCGGGCCCTGCCGGCACTCGGCGCAGCTGATCTGCTTGAGCGACTCGAATACGACCAGACTCATGACGGATTGATACCGCCCTCCGGTGCGTATATCACCTTGTAGAGCTGGGTCGTTGTACTTTCATCAACTCCCCCTGGACGTCATGAAGTCCTCCTAGCGTGACCCCGATGGGGCCGCGGCGGGACCCACGGCGGACCCATGGAGGAGGGCACATGGCAGTACGGACGGCGACGGCGACAGCGACGGCGCGGCGCCCCAGGTCGACCGGGGCCTCGGACCTCGCGGGCCGGGAGCTGGTCATCGGGCCCGGGGAGTGCACGGGCTGGCACTACCACGAGGTGCCGCTGATGGCGGTGGTCAGATCCGGGACACTGACCCGGTTCCTGTACGACCGCACCGTCGAGGTGCACACGGCCGGCACCACCTTCGTCGAGCCCGCCGGCCCCGACCACATCCACCTCGGCCGCAACCTCGGCAGCGAACCGGTCGTCCTCCACGTGACCTGCGCCCTCCCCGACGGCGCCCCCTGGTCCGTACTCACCCCGGCCCCGCCGGACGCGACGCGCTGCCCCTGCCCCGGGCACCCCCGGTGACCGGCTCAGACCAGTCGGCGTATCTCTCCGCGCACCCGGTAGAAGCCCCCCGACGCCGCATGCAGCCCGTCCACCACGTACCGGGCGCCCGCCTCCCGTATCCCGCGCGGGAACTGGACGTTCCAGCCGGAATCGAAGCCTTCCGACACCACCTGCACCCGGGTCCGGCTGCCCTGCTGCACGCACTCCACCACCACGCCTCCCGCCGGCGCCGAGGCCACCGAGACCGTCGCCATCGCCGAAGCCGAAGCAGCCGGGGTGAACACCGGCAGGGCCGCGGCCGACTTCACATCCACCGCCGCCGGCACCGAACCCTGCTGGGCCGCCTCGATCGCCGCCCTGCTCGCGTCCACGCACACCAGCGAGCCGTCCGTGGTCACCAGGTACAGCCGCTCGTCCAGGTACTGCATGGACAGCGCGGCCCCGCTGCCCGTGCCCAGCTTCCACAGCCGCTGCCCGGACGCGTCGAAGCAGTACACCGAGGAGGCCAGGTCACCGGCGAACACGTGCCGTCCGTCCGGTGAGGTCGCGCACGAGTACACCGCCGCATCGCACCGGTAGGAGGCCTCCACCGCGCCCGTCGCCTTCGACAGCCGCTGCACGGTGTTGCGCCCCGTCCCCGCGTACACCGCGAGGTCCTCCTGCCAGCCGAACAGCACCGAGCCGTCCGTCGCCGTGTGCCACAACTCCCCTCCGCCGTCCTGGGCGTAGGCCGTCACCCCCTTGCTGTGCCCGTGGTAGACCGCCCGCTCGTCCGCCCGCACCATCCAGGCGGTGGACCCCGACGACCGCCGCGACCACTGGAACTCGTCCTCGTGGTCGATGACCGTCAGCCCGCCGCTGCGGTCGGACACGCTCAGCACGCCCTCGTGGATGTCGAGCCAGAAGATGTCCACGTCCGCCGCTATGTCGTACGCCCCGAACGGCACCTTCGACGACAGGTCGTACACGGTGCCGTCGTCACAGCCCGCGTATATCCAGAACTCGTCCGCCACCAGGCACTTCACCCCGTCCGGCAGCGAGTACCGGGCCAGCACCTCACCGTCGTGGCTCAGGGTGTGGACGTCCCCCGCCTGGTTGCCGACCCAGCAGCGGTCCTCGTCCACATGGATCCCGAACGCGGAGGAACCCGTACGGAAACGCCACAGCACCGGGGCCACCGCGCGCGCCGTCGACGGGGTGGAGGTCACCTGACGGCGGGTCACCGCCCGCGAAGCGCGCCCGCCGCGCACGGCCGGCGCGTACCCCTTGCGGACCTTCTCCCCGATCTTCTTCGCGGCGGCCGCCCGGGCCTTCTCCACCGTCGGGAACGAGGAGTTCTGCAGCTGGCCCTCCGCGCCGATGCGCCCGTAGCGCACCGAGACGGCCGTGCCGTCCACGATCACCTCATAGAACTTGTGCGCCCCGCCGCCGTCCTGCGACAGCTCCATGTACGTCGTCTCGCGCGCCATGACAGACCCCTCCCCAAGGCCGGGCCGACGACGCCGTTCGCGCCGGTGATCCCTGTCGAAAACGTTAGGACCCACCACTGACAATGGGCCCGTGCAGCTGGAAGCGATCACATGGCAGCGGATGGCCGAGCGGCTCGCCGGCCACCTCGAAGAGCGGAACACGGGTCCCGGCCGGGAGACTTGGCAGCGGGTGGGCATCGACGGCGCGCCCGCCGCCGGAACGGACGTGCTCGCGGGCCGGCTGGCCGACGCGCTGCGCGAGCGCGGACGGCCGGTGCTGGTGGTCCCCGCCGACGGGTTCCTGCGGCCCGCCTCCCTCCGCTTCGAGTTCGGGCGCGAGGACGTGGACTCGTACCTCGGCGGCTGGTACGACACGGCCGCGCTCTGGCGCGAGGTCTTCGGCCCGACCGACCCCGGCGGCACCGGCCGGGTGCTGCCCGACCTCTGGGACCCGGCGACCGACCGGGCCACCCGCAGCCCCTACACCGAGCTCCCGCCGGGCGGCGCCCTGATCGTGCACGGCCCGCTGCTGCTGGGGCACTGGTTCCCCTTCGACCTCAGCGTCCACGTCCGGCTCTCCCCGCAGGCCCTCGCCCGCCGCACCGAGGAGTCCGCGCGCTGGACCCTGCCCGCCTTCGCCCGCTACGAGGCCGAGACCGATCCGGCGGGGCAGGCCGACGTACTGGTCCGGGCCGACGACCCCCGCCATCCCGCCTGGACGGGCCTCCCCGGCTGACACCCCCCGCATCCGCCCCGTCACGGACGTCCGGGATCGGCAACAGCGCGATTCCCGCTCGGTGACGAACCGGATCCGGCCATCGCCCTGGCCGAAGACCGCGGTCTACGTTGACGTCACGCTTCGACGGCCGCCACCGGGTGGCGAGCCTTGGCAGAGGGAGACGGCAATGGCTGGACGCGGCGCAACGGTCGAGGGACCGAGACGGTACCGGGGGCAGGCGCTCGCCGCCCTCGCCCTGTGCGCGACCCTGGCCCTCACGGCCTGCAACGGCAACGGCACCGAGGACGTCGGCAGCGGCGGCGCCGGCGGTACGAGCCCCGGCGCGAGTCCAGCCACCCCGGCCGCCTCCCCGGCCCCGGCCGGCGCCGCCAAGCCCCCGGCGCCCGCGAAGTCCACGAAGCCGGCCGCCGGCGCGACCGCCACCCCCGCCGGCAAGCCGAAGGCTCCCGCTCCGGCACCCACCTGCGACCACAAGATGCCGATCTCGCCGGACGAGATCGCGGTCAACCGCTACACCCCCGAGGGCGGCTTCCACAGCCTCATCGTCAAGCACGGCAACTGGGGCTGCGCCAAGCCCGACTCCGACGGCGCCCCCTTCGAGACGGTCGGCAAGGAGACCTTCATCCCGATCGCGGACGCCGCCAAGATCACGGCCGTCACCCCGATCGTGACGAGCACGGAGAACAAGCCGATCACCCTCCACGAGCTCACCGAGTGGCTCATCGCCCACCCCGACCAGGGTCTGGTGTTCCGCTACCACCTCGACGGCAAGGGCGTGATCGACAAGCTCGACCAGGAGTTCACTCCGTAGCGGCCGTCAGGGACGTCCGCCCAGCCGGGTGACCGCCACCGCGGCCACCCGGCATCCCGCGCGGGCCGCCTCCGCCGGCTCCGCGCCCGCCAGCCGGGCCGCCAGGAAACCGCCCGCGAAGGCGTCCCCGGCCCCCGTGGAGTCCAGCGCCTCGGCGCATTCGGCATCCACCTCGGCGGCGATCCGGCCCCCTTCGGCGATCAGCACCCCGGCCGCACCCCGGGTGACCACCACCAGCGGCACCCGCCGGCTCAGCTCCACCGCCGCCCGGGCCACCCCGGCCGGCTCCGGGAGCCCGGCCAGCAGCCGCGCCTCGTCCTCGTTCGGCAGCAGTACGCAGGCCCCCGCCACCGCCGCCAGGAAGCGCTCCGGCCCCAGCGCGGCCAGGAACCCCGCCGAGGCCGGGTCCACACTCACCGGCACCCCCCGGGTGCGGGCCGCCCGTAGCGCCACCATCGCCAGCTCCCGGCTGCTGTCGCCGAAGAACAGGTACCCCGACAGGTGCAGATGCGCGGCACCGTCCAGCAGCGCCGGCGCCCAGTCGGCCGGGCACAGCCGCAGCGAGGCCCCGCTGTCGGTCAGGAAGGTCCGCTCCGCGTCCTTGCCGACCAGCGCCACCACCGTCCCCGTCGGGACCTCCCGGTCGATCACCAGCTTCGGCCGCACCCCCGCGTCGACCAGCGCCCGCTCGTGCCACCGCGCCGATTCCGCACCCACCCGCGCGAGCAGGCGTACCTCCGCGGCGCCCGCGTGCGCCGCCCAGCAGGCGGTGTTCCCGCCGGCCCCGCCGGGCAGGGTGCGGATCCGGGCCGCCGTGTCGGTGGCCGGAGCCAGCGGCTCCGCATGCACCGCGACCACGTCCGTCACCACGTCCCCGACCACCAGCAGCGCCCCCGGCCCCTGCGCGGAGCCGCCCGCCGCCGCAGCCCCCGAGCCGGTCATGCCCGGGCCGCCCGGGCCGCCGCGATCCGGGCCCCGAGCCGCACGTTGCCCCGTACCGCCGCCAGGTTGGCCTCCAGCGAAGCGCCGCCCGTCGCCCGTACCAGGAACCCCAGCAGGAACGGGGTCACCGCCTGTCCCGTGATGCCCCGCTCCCGGCACTCCTCGAGGGCCTCGGCCAGCACCCGGTCGTGCAGCGCCGGATCCAGCTGCTCCGCCTCCGCCACCGGATTGGCCACCAGCAGCGCGGACTCCGGCCCGCCGAGCGCGTCCTGAGCCGCCATCACCGCCGCCACCTCCTCCGGCCGGTGCACGGTCCAGTCCACCGGCTCCCCGGAACTGGACAGGTAGAACCCGGGGAAGCGGTCCGTCCCGTACCCGAGCACCCCCACCCCCAGGGTCTCCAGCCGCTGCAGGGTGGCCCGTACGTCCAGGATCGACTTCACCCCCGCGCACACCACCGTGATCCGGGTCCGCGCCAGCAGCGACAGGTCCGCCGACTCGTCCTGGGTCTGGGCGAACTCCCGGTGCACGCCTCCCAGCCCGCCCGTCGCGAAGACCCGCAGCCCCGCCCGCGCCGCCAGGAAAGCCGTCGCGGACACCGTCGTCGCCCCGGTCGCGCCCGTCGCGAGGGCGGGCGCCAGATCCCGGTGGCCGAGCTTGCGTACGCCCTCGCCGCCCGCGATCCGTTCCAGCTGCCCCTTGTCGAGGCCCGCGTACGCCACCCCGTCCACCACCGCGACCGTGGCCGGAACGGCGCCTTCCGACCTGACCAGTGCCTCCAGTTCGGCGCCCACCGCCAGATTCCGGGGACGCGGCAGGCCGTGCGCGATGATCGTCGACTCCAGCGCGACGACCGGCTTCCCCTCGGCCAGCGCCTCGCGCACCTCCTCCGACAGGACGGGTACCCCGGGCGCGGACGACATGGATGCGGATGCTCTGTGCTGTGGCATGTCCCCATCCATGGCACGCGATTCGCGCCCCCAAACGCGCTCCCGGGACTCCCGTGCGAACCTGTCCGAGTACCGCGCCCCCAGGGACGCGCCCGGTCCACGCCGAGCCGTTCGGGCGCCACGGCCGCACCGCCACGAGGCCCCCGGAGCAGCCTCGGCCGCACTGGCCGAAACCCGGCGGATGCCGCGCCCGGGCAGCCCCGCTGCCGCTCCCGCCCCCGCGCGTACGGCGGCGCGAAGCTGGACAGGGTGCCTCGTCCGGCGCGCCCGCAGTGGACGCTCTGGCCGCCCCGGCCGACGGGACGGCCGGATTAGGCTGACGAGCCATGAGCACCCGTGACCACAGCGCAGCCCCCGCCTCCTTCGCCGTCTCCGTGACGGACGTCCCGGACGCCGAACTGGAGGCGGAGGAACTCGACCCCGCCCAGATCGTCTCCGGCCACCCCGTCGTGACCGGCAAGGTGCTGTGGGAGGCCGAGGACGGCTCGCAGGTCCGCGGGATCTGGCAGATCACCCCGGGCGTGGTCACGGACACCGAGGCCAACGAGCTGTTCGTGGTCGTCAGCGGCCGCGCGACGATCGAGGTCGAGGGCGGCGCGGTGCTGGAGGTCGGCCCCGGCTCCGCCTGCGTGCTCCGGGAGGGCGACAGGACCACCTGGACCGTCCACGAGACGCTGCGCAAGGCCTACCACATCAGCTACTAGCCCCCCGGCTGCCGTCGGCCTTCGCCGGCACGGGGTGCCGGCGGGCCGTGAACAGGGCGAGGGCCGCCATCGGCAGCAGCAGGGCGGCGCCGATCGCGTTGAGCCAGCCGTAGCCCGCCTCGGACATGACCAGGCCGGCCGCGGCCCCGCCCACGCCCGCGGCCGCGTTCATCGTGAGGTCGCTCAGGCCCTGTACGGCGGCCCGTGCGGGCTGCGGCACCGAATCGGTCAGCAGCGCCGAGCCGGACACCATCCCGGCCGACCAGCCGAGACCGAGCAGGAACAGGCCGAGCGCGGACTGCCCGTGGCTCGGCCCGGCCGTACCGGCGAGCAGCGCGGCGACCGACAGCAGCCCGGCCGCCAGCCCGATCACCGAGAGCCGGCCGATCCGGTCGGCGAGCCAGCCCATGACGGGGGAGAAGGCGAACATGCCCGCGATGTGACCGCTGATCACGAGGCCGACGAGCTTCAGGTCGGCGCCGTGGTGGCCCAGGTCGACCGGGGTCATGACCATGATCGAGACCATGGTGGTGTGCGACACCGCAACGGCCAGCAGGGCGAGCCGGGCCCGCGGCGAGGCCCTGACGGCGGTGAACCCGGCGCGCAGGGAGCGGCTCGCACGGCTCTGCTCCGCGGGCCCGGCCAGCGCCCGGGCCGTCAGCAGCGGGTCCGGGCGCAGGAGTACGCCGATCAGCGTGCCGGTGAGGACGAAGACGGCGCCGGCCCACACGAAGGGGCCCGCCGTCTCGGGTATGGAGGTCCCGGCGAAGCTGTGGCTGGCCGGGGCGGAGAGGTTCGGGCCGAGCACCGCGCCGATGGTGGAAGCCCACACGACCACCGAGATCGCCCGGGCCCGGCGGTCGGGGGCCGCGAGGTCGGCGGCGGCGAACCGGGCCTGGAGGTTGGCGGAGGAGGCGGCGCCGAACGCGGCCATGCCCAGCAGCAGGAGCGGGAAGTTCCTGATCGTGGCGGCCAGTACGACCAGGGCCGCGCCGGCCGCTCCGATCGCGTAGGCCAGGACCAGCCCGGGACGGCGGCCCCGCGCGGTCATCAGGGCGGCGAGCGGCAGCGAGAGGAGGGCGGTGCCGATCACCGCGGCGGTGGAGGCGAAGCCCGACATGGCCTCCGTGCCGCTGACCTCGGTGGCCAGTACCGGGGCCAGGGCGATGCTGATGGGCACGCCCAGGCCGCCCAGCATCTGGCTGGCGATCAGCACCGCGGACGTCCGCCGCTGCAGCCCGGGGAGGTCCTCCGGGGTGACCGTGGGAGCGGGGCGTTCCGTACCCGGAGCGGCCGTCACGCCGGACACCCCCTTCGAGGGCGGGGGGTGCTTACGGACGCGGTGGGGCCGGGTGCGGCGGCGGCAGTAGTCACCGCGGCAGTGTGCCACCCCTTACCGCGCGGCGGAACCCGGTTTGCGGCGGCCGGGGCCACCCCGGGCCCGTAGCGCCCGCCGCGTGTCAGAACAGCGGCTGCGGAAGGACGCCCTCCAGCGCGAGCAGCATCCGCTTGGTCTCCACTCCGCCGCCGAAGCCCCCGATCCCGCCGTCGTTCTCCACGACCCGGTGGCAGGGCACCACCAGCGGCAGCGGATTCGACCCCATGGCGTTGCCCACGGCCTGGGCCGCCCCCGGCTGTCCGGCCCGGGCGGCCAGCTCCCCGTAGCCGACGACGGCGCCGTACGGCACGGAGCGGTCCAGTTCCCTCAGCACCTGGCGGTTGAAGCCGGAGCTCAGCCGCCAGTCCAGCGGCAGCTCGAAGCGGCGCAGCGAACCGGCGAAGTACGCGGACAGCTGGCGTATCGGCTCGGCGAGGAGGACCTCCTGGCCCGGTGCCGGCCGCCAGGCGTCGGCGCCGAGCCGGGATATCAGCGAGCCGATCATCCGCTCGACCCGGTCCGGCCCGGCATGGAACTCGACCCGGACCAGACCCTCCGGGGTCGCGGCCAGGAGGAGGGGGCCGATGTCGCTGGCGACGACGGTCCATTCGAGGTGCGGCCCGCGGGGCCGCTCGGAGCTGTCCACCCGTCCACCGTACGACCCGGCACCGACAACGCCGCCACAGACAACGCGGCCGCTGCCGGCAACGCCGCCCCCACCTGCAAACGCCGCCCCCACTGACAAACGCCCCTACCGACAAGCCGCCGCCGCCGAGTGCGGCGACGGCGACGGCGACGAGCGCACCCCCGGCCCGGATGCCGGACGGCTCAGAGCCAGCCCACCGCGGACCGCACGACGTCGGGCGCGTTGGTGATGATCCCGTCCACGCCCATGTCCTGGACCTTCCGCGCCGTCGCCGGGTCGTCCACGATCCAGGTGTCCACCTCCATGGGCGTGCCGTGGGCGCCGCGCAGGCCGTGCACCGCGGCCACCCAGTCGGACGAGATGGTGGTGTGCCACGGGTTGATCCGGTCGGTGAAGGCGGCGTAGGCCGGCAGCTCGGCCACGGTCGGGGTGCCCAGGAACGCCGTCAGGAGGTCCGGACGCAGGCTGTGCACGATCCGGATGGAGTCGGCGCTGAAGCTCTGCACCACCAGGCGGCGCGTCACGTGGCTCGTGTCGAGCCAGCCGGTGGCGTTGAGCAGGTCCAGGGTCTGCCGCTCGATTCCGGGGTAGAGCTCCGGCTTCTTGATCTCCAGCAGCAGCTTCTGCTGGTTGCGCTGGACCCGGTTCATGTAGTCCCGCAGGGTCGGCACGCGGGCGCCCGCGTACTCCTCGCCGAACCAGCTGCCCGCGTCCAGCCGGGCGATCTCGGCCGCCGTGAAGTCCTTGACCCGCCAGGGCTTGCGGTCGGGGAAGACCTGCTCGACATCGGTGGTGCGGGCCAGCGTGTCGTCGTGGACCACGACGAGCACGCCGTCCTTGGTGCGCTGGACGTCGTTCTCGACCCAGTCGACGCCCATGTGCATGGCGAGGTCGATCGACTCCAGGGTGTTCTCCGGGGCGTACGCCGAAGCCCCCCGGTGGGCGTAGACCACGGGGGCGGACCCGGCCCGGCCGGACCCCGCGGCGGGACCGGGGGCGGCGGACGAGGCCGCCGCCCCCAGGACGGTCAGGGTGAGGCCCAGGAAGGCGGCGGCTGCCGCTGCGGCGGGTCGGACGACGTACATGGGCGTTCTCCTCGGGTCGTGAGCCCTGCTCCTGCGTCAAACGGACGCGGAGCGGCAGACGTTGCGGCGATGCACTGCGGCGATGCACTTCACGGAGATCTGTTTCACGGCGATCATGGGGTTGAAGATCACCGGGCCGCCACTGAACTACGACAAACGGACCAGAACCGCGCAGACCCGCCGGACCGCCGGGAGCCGGTGCGGGACGTGAGTGTCAGTGGGGGGTCGTACGGTTGACTCATGCGGCCCGTATCGAAGATCGAACGCACGGTGGCGCCTTTCGAGGTCGTCAGCCCCTACCAGCCCAGCGGCGACCAGCCGGCGGCCATCGCCGAGCTGGAGAAGCGCATCCGTGCAGGTGAGAAGGATGTCGTACTGCTGGGTGCGACCGGCACCGGCAAGTCGGCGACCACCGCCTGGATGATCGAGAAGCTCCAGCGCCCGACCCTGGTGATGGCGCCGAACAAGACCCTCGCCGCCCAGCTGGCGAACGAGTTCCGCGAGCTCCTGCCGAACAACGCCGTCGAATACTTCGTCTCGTACTACGACTACTACCAGCCCGAGGCCTACGTACCGCAGTCGGACACCTACATCGAGAAGGACTCCTCGATCAACGAGGAGGTGGAGCGGCTGCGCCACTCCGCGACCAACTCGCTGCTGACCCGGCGCGACGTCATCGTCGTCGCCTCCGTGTCCTGCATCTACGGCCTCGGCACCCCGCAGGAGTACGTCGACCGGATGGTCTCCCTCAAGGTGGGGGAGGAGACGGACCGGGACCAGCTGCTGCGCCGCTTCGTCGACATCCAGTACACGCGCAACGACGTCGCCTTCACCCGGGGCACCTTCCGGGTGCGCGGCGACACCATCGAGATCTTCCCGGTCTACGAGGAACTGGCCGTCCGGATCGAGATGTTCGGCGACGAGATCGAGGCCCTGTCGACCCTGCACCCGCTGACCGGCGAGGTCATCAGCGAGGACCGCGAGCTGTACGTCTTCCCCGCCAGCCACTACGTCGCCGGCCCCGAGCGCATGGAGAAGGCGGTCCGCGGGATCGAGGCGGAGCTGGCCGAGCGCCTCGCCGAGCTGGAGAAGCAGGGCAAGATGCTGGAGGCGCAGCGGCTGCGCATGCGCACCACCTACGACCTGGAGATGATGCGCCAGATCGGGTCGTGCTCGGGCATCGAGAACTACTCGCTGCACATGGACGACCGCGAGCGCGGCTCCGCGCCGAACACCCTCATCGACTACTTCCCCGAGGACTTCCTGCTCGTCATCGACGAGTCGCACGTCACGGTGCCGCAGATCGGCGCGATGTACGAGGGCGACGCCTCCCGCAAGCGGACCCTGGTCGACCACGGCTTCCGGCTGCCGTCGGCGCTCGACAACCGGCCGCTGAAGTGGGAGGAATTCCAGGAGCGGATCGGCCAGACCGTCTACCTGTCGGCCACCCCCGGCAAGTACGAGCTCTCCCGCGGCGACGGCTTCGTCGAGCAGATCATCCGCCCCACCGGCCTCATCGACCCCGAGGTCGTGGTCAAGCCCACCGAGGGGCAGATCGACGACCTGGTCCACGAGATCCGGCAGCGGGTGGAGAAGGACGAGCGGATCCTGGTCACCACCCTCACCAAGAAGATGTCCGAGGACCTCACGGACTACTTCCTGGAGCTCGGCATCCAGGTCCGCTACCTGCACAGCGACGTGGACACCCTGCGCCGCATCGAGCTGCTGCGCGAGCTCCGGGCGGGCGAGTACGACGTCCTCGTCGGCATCAACCTGCTGCGCGAGGGCCTCGACCTGCCCGAGGTGTCGCTGGTGGCCATCCTCGACGCGGACAAGGAGGGCTTCCTGCGCTCCGGGACCTCCCTGATCCAGACCATCGGCCGCGCGGCGCGCAACGTCTCCGGCCAGGTCCACATGTACGCGGACAAGATGACCCCGGCGATGGAGAAGGCCATCGACGAGACCAACCGCCGCCGCGAGAAGCAGATCGCGTACAACACCGCCAACGGGATCGACCCGCAGCCGCTGCGCAAGAAGATCAACGACATCGTCGCCACCATCGCCCGCGAGGAGCTCGACACCGAGGAGCTGCTGGGGACCGGGTACCGCCAGCCCAAGGAGGGCAAGGGGGCCAAGGCCCCGGTGCCCGCGCTGAGCGGCAAGGCGGACCGGGCCAAGGCGGGCGGAAAGGGTGCGAAGGGGGCCAAGGCCGCCGCCGTGGCGACCGACCGTCCCGCCGCCGAACTCGCCGCGCTGATCGAGCAGATGACCGAACGGATGCGGGGTGCGGCGGCGGAGCTCCAGTTCGAGGTCGCGGCCCGGCTCCGCGACGAGGTGAGCGAGCTGAAGAAGGAGCTTCGGCAGATGAGGGAAGCGGGCCTCGCCTGAGGTCGGGGCTGTCAGTAGGGTTGGGCCCCAGCCGCAGGTACACGCTGCGCGCTCGCTATTGGGGCGGGACACGGAGAGGGGACATCGCGTGACGGTCAACATGACCAAGGGTCAGGCCATCAGTCTGCAGAAGGCGGACGGGGGCACGCTCACGGCGGTCCGGATGGGCCTCGGCTGGCAGGCGGCGAAGCGCCGGGGACTGTTCGGGTCGCGGACCCGGGAGATCGACCTGGACGCGTCGGCGGTACTGTTCGCCGACAAGCAGCCGGTGGACGTCGTGTTCTTCCGGCACCTGCAGAGCGACGACGGCTCGGTCCGGCACACCGGCGACAACCTCGTCGGCGGTGTCGGCCAGGGCGGGGACGACGAGGCGATCCTCGTCGACCTCCAGCGCGTGCCGGTGCACATCGACCAGATCGTCTTCACGGTGAACTCCTTCACCGGGCAGACCTTCCAGGAGGTGCAGAACGCCTTCTGCCGCATCGTCGACGAGACCAACGGCCAGGAACTGGCCCGCTACACCCTCGACGGCGGCGGCGCGTACACCGCGCAGATCATGGCGAAGGTGTCCCGCGTGGGCGGCGGCTGGCAGATGACGGCCCTCGGGAACCCGGCCAACGGCCGGACCTTCCAGGACCTGATGCCGGCGATCCTGCCGCACCTGTAGGAAACACCGCACCACAACAGCAGAAGAAGCGCACGAGAAGCGCGGAACAGGGCACGGGGGAGGGCTGCACGATGACGGCCGAACTGGTCCGGGGGCAGAACCACCCCCTGTCCAAGAGCCAGGTGGAGATCAGGGTCTCGGCGGGAACGCCGGTACTGGCCCTGGCCTCGGCCGGCGACGACGAGGGCCGGCTGTCCGGTCCCCAGGCGCTGGCCCACCCCGGTGCCCGGGCACTGCCGGGCCTGGAGGTGCCGGGGGCGGTCGCCGGGCAGCACCGCTTCGCGGTCGACCTCGACGCCGTCGGGGAAGCCGTGCAGCGGATCCGGGTCGTGCTCGTGCTGCCGCCCGGCGGCCCGGCGCGCTTCGGTGCCGTCCCGGCCTCGTACGTGGCCGTGGCCGACCCGGGCGGGGCGGAGCTCGCCGGGTACACCGTGACGGGGCTGGAGTCCGAGACCGCCGTGGTGGCCCTGGAGCTGTACCGGCGCCAGGGCGCCTGGAAGGTCCGGGCCGTCGGCCAGGGCTACGCCGACGGGCTGGGCGCCCTGCTGGCCGACTCCGGGCTGTCCGGGCCGGCCGCCGCCGAGCTCGCCGCCGCGGCCACCGGACTCGTGGCCCCTGGGGACATCACCCTCGCCGCGATGCCGACCGGGGCCGCCCCCACCCTCCCGCGCGGCCTGCGGGGCCCGCTGGACGCGGCGCCCGCAGGCCCCGGCCCCGCTCCGCAGGCCCCCGAGCCGCCGGAGCAGATCCCCGTCTCCGGCGCCCCGTACGCGGGCACGCCCGGCACCGGCGCCGGTGCCGGCTCCGGGGGAACCGCCGGTGGCCCGCCGACCATCGACTACGCCCACCCGCGGCGCCGCCGGACCAGCACCGAGCCGCCCGAGCCCGCGCCGCAGGCCGCACCGCCGCAGCCGGGCCAGGCCCCGCGCCCCGTCGCCGGGGACGCCAGCGGCTGGTCCATGGACGAGCGCCTCTACAACCAGGTCTGGGGCATGTTCGAGGACCTGGCCCGCACGGTCGCCGCCTACCGCGGCGCCGTCGAGTTCGCCGACTCCCGGATGGACCGCGAGCTCGACGAGGCCCTGTCCGACCCGCGCCACCGCCTCGGCGGCTCCGGCAACAGCGCCCGTGACACCGCCCGGGCCCGCCGCGAGGAGCTCGTGGCCCAGGCCCAGGCCGTCCTCGACCGGGACCTCGCCCAGCTGGTCGCCGAGTCCGAGGTGGTCGAGCCCGCGCTGCCGGCCGCGTACGCCCGCTGGGACAACCCCGTCTGGCACGCCGCCGGCACGCCCGAGGAGAACCCGCTGGCGCTGCGCCTGGGCGACCTGTCCCTGCCCGAGCGGCCCGACCTGCGGATCCCGATGCTGATGCGGGTCCCGCTGGAGCGCGGCCTGTGGATCGACAACGGCCGCACCGGCTCCGAGGCCGCCATGACCATGGACACCGACCGGCTGCGCCGGGCCGCCATGGACATGGCCGTCGCCCACGCCGTCCGGCTGCTCGCGGTCCACCCGGCCCACCGGCTCTCCGTCCACGTCGTCGACGCGGCCGGAGCGGGCGCCGCCTCGCTGGCCCCGCTCGTCCGGTCCGGGGTGCTGGCCGCGCCGCCCGCCGCCGGGGCCTCCGGGGTCACCGAGACCCTGGCCCGGCTGACCCGGCGGGTGGACCTCGTACAGATGGCCGTGCGCGCAGGGGCCCCGGAGGACCTGCCGCCGGACGTGGACACCGCCGACCAGCTGCTGATCGTCCACGACTTCCCGCACGGCTTCGACGACCGCTCCGTCACCCGGTTGCGCTACCTCGCCGACGAGGGCCCGGCGGTCGGCGTGCACCTGCTGATGGTCGCCGACCGTGACGAGGCCTCCGCGTACGGGCCGCTGCTGGACCCCCTGTGGCGCTCGCTGATGCGGCTGTCGCCGGTACCGGACAACCACCTCGCCGACCCCTGGGTCCATCACGCCTGGACCTTCGTGCCGGATCTCCCCCCTCAGGGCAGCCGGGTCCTCGACCAGGCACTCGACCGGATAGCGCAGGCCCGGCGCGGCGCCCGCCCGTGACCCGGGAGGGGCGGGCCGCAGACCGGTTCATGACCGGGAGCTGACCCGCCCCTGACCGCCTCTTGGGACTCCCTTTACCTTTTACCGCTCTCGCGGGTACCCTGGTGCACGCGGAGGGGAGTATTCCTGCATTCCTTGCTGCGGCGTTCCCGTCAATACGGACTGCGATCGGTCCCGGGGCGTCGGCCCGCGGCCTCCAGGCCCCCCGGGTGGAAGAGACCTCCGGCAGCGATGACGCTGACGAAGTGCTGAGCCATCCGCCGGAGGCGTGTAGACAATGGACGTTTCGTTGAACCTCTGGGTGCTGACCATTCTCGGTCTGAGCATCCTCATCGGCGCCGATTTCCTCATCGGCCGCAAACCCCATGACGTTTCCATGAAGGAAGCCGGCATCTGGTCGGTCGTCTGGATCGTCCTCGCCGGACTCTTCGGCCTCGGCCTGCTGTTCTCCGGCAACGGCCAGGCCTCCCAGGAGTTCTTCGCCGGCTTCATCACCGAGAAGTCGCTGAGCGTGGACAACCTCTTCGTCTTCGTCCTGATCATGGCGAAGTTCTCGGTGCCCTCCCACCTCCAGCAGCGCGTACTGCTGGTCGGCGTACTGATCGCCCTGGTGCTCCGCGCCATCTTCATCGCCGCGGGCGCCGCGATCATCACCACCTTCGCGTGGGTCTTCTACATCTTCGGCGCGTTCCTGATCTACACCGCGTGGAAGCTGATCCAGGAAGCCCGCAAGGACGAGGAGGACGAGGAGTTCGAGGAGAACCGTCTCCTCAAGTCCATCGAGAAGAAGTTCGGCGTCGCCGACAGGTACCACGGCACCAAGCTCTTCATCCGGAGCAACGGCAAGCGCATCATGACGCCGCTGATGGTCGTCATGCTCGCCATCGGCACCACCGACGTGCTGTTCGCCCTGGACTCGATCCCCGCGATCTTCGGCCTCACCCAGGACCCGTACATCGTCTTCACCGCCAACGCCTTCGCCCTGATGGGCCTGCGCCAGCTGTACTTCCTCATCGGCGGCCTGCTCAAGAAGCTGGTCCACCTCAGCTACGGCCTGTCCGTCATCCTCGGCTTCATCGGCGTCAAGCTGGTGCTGCACGCCCTGCACGAGTCCGGGCTGAACGTCCCGCAGATCTCCATCCCGGTCTCCCTGGGCTTCATCTGCGGCGTCCTGGTGATCACCACCATCACCAGCCTGATCGCCTCCAAGAAGCAGGCGGCGGCCGAGGCCGCCGCCGACTCGCAGAGCATCGACGCCTAGCGAGGCGTACGGATTCACGCGGGGGCGGCCGCTTCGGCCGCCCCCGCTCCCGTACCCGCCTTCGCCTCCCGCGTCCGGACGACCATCGGGTTAGTCTCCGGCAGCAGCGCGAAGCAGCCCAGGCTGACCAGGGCGATCGCGGTCAGGTACACGGCAACCCCCCACGGCGGCCCCGAGCCGTCCGCCAGCGCAGTCGCCGCGATCGGGGTCAGCGCCCCGCCCAGCACCCCGCCCAGGTTGTAGCCGACCGCCGCCCCCGTGCAGCGGATCCGCGGCGCGTACAGCTCGGGCAGGTACGCGCCCACCACCGCGAACATCGTCACCATGCCCAGCAGCCCCACGACGCAGCCCAGGGTCATCAGCAGCGGGTCCGCCGTGCGCAGCAGCGCCACGAAGGGGAACATCCACACCGCGCACGCCGTGCAGCCGGCCAGGCACAGCGGACGCCGGCCCCAGCGGTCGCCGAGCACCGCCATCAGCGGCGTCGCCAGGCCCTTGAGCGCGACCGCCGCCATGATGCAGGCCAGCATCACCGTACGGTCCACCTTCAGCGTCCCGGTGGCGTACGCGAGGGACCAGGTGGTGACCGCGTAGAAGACCGCGTACCCGACGGCGAGCGCCCCGCCGGTCAGCAGGAGCAGCCGCCAGTGGCCCCGTACCACCTCGGCCAGCGGGGCCTCCGCCCGCCGGCCGGTCTCGGCGAGCGCGCGGAACTCCGGGGTCTCCTCCACCGACCGCCGCAGCCAGAGCCCGGCCAGCGCCAGCAGCCCGGCCGCCCAGAACGGCACCCGCCAGCCCCAGCCGGTGAACTGCGCCTCGGAAAGCGACGCGGAGAGGGTCAGCATCAGGCCGTTGGCCAGCAGGAAGCCCACCGCCGGACCGGCCTGCGGGAAGCTCGCCCACAGCCCGCGCCGGTGCTCGGGGGCGTGCTCGGCGGTCAGCAGCACCGCGCCGCCCCATTCGCCGCCGAGCCCGAGGCCCTGGAGGAAGCGCAGCAGGAGCAGCAGCAGGGGCGCGGCGATGGCGATGGAGGCGTACGAGGGCACGCAGCCGACCGCCACCGTGGCGAGGCCGGTGAGCAGCAGGGAGCCCAGCAGCACCGGGCGGCGGCCGTACCGGTCGCCGATGTGGCCGAAGACGGCCGAGCCGAGGGGGCGGGCCAGGAAGCCGATGCCGAAGGTGCCGAAGGCGGCGAGGGTCCCGGCGAGCGGGGAGAAAGACGGGAAGAACAGCGGGCCGAGCACCAGGGCGGCGGCCGTGCCGTAGACGAAGAAGTCGTAGAACTCGATGGCGGTGCCGGCGAGGGAGGCCGAGGCGAGCCGGAGCATCGAGGGACCCGGCGGGGCGGGGGAGGGGTCTTGTTGCATGGTGCAGCAACTACCCCACCCCACACCTCCAGGACGTGCGTTCGGTCGTCATCGACCGGAAGGAGTGCACCCCTGTGCGATGTTGACCGGCCGGCCGCTGTAGGCGGCCGGCCATGGGCGTCGGCTACCAGCCGCGCTCGCGCCATTCGGCCAGGTGCGGGCGCTCGGCGCCGATCGTGGTGTCGTTGCCGTGCCCGGGGTAGACCCAGGTCTCGTCCGGCAGCTGCTCGAAGAGCTTGTGCTGGACGTCGTCGATCAGCTGCACGAAGGCCTTCGGGTCGCCCCAGGTGTTGCCGACGCCGCCCGGGAAGAGGCAGTCGCCGGTGAACACGTGCGGGTGCCCGTGCGGGTCGTCGTAGACGAGGGCGATCGAGCCGGGGGTGTGCCCGACCAGGTGGCGGGCGGTCAGCTCGACCCGGCCGACCCGGATGGTGTCCCCGTCCTGGACCGGGACGTCCGTGCCGACGGGGATGCCCTCCGCGTCGAAGGCACCCGCGTAGGTCCGCGCGCCGGTCGCCTCGACCACGGGGGCGAGCGCGCCCCAGTGGTCGCCGTGCCGGTGGGTGGTGACCACGGACGCGATGCCGTCGTCGCCGATCAGGCTGAGCAGCGTGTCCGCCTCGGCGGCCGCGTCGATCAGCAGCTGCTCGCCGGTGGCCCGGCAGCGCAGCAGGTACGCGTTGTTGTTCATCGAGCCCACCGCGACCTTGGAAATCATCAGGTCCGAGAGTTCATGCACGTCGGCCGGACCGCCGACCTTCACCGCTCCGCTGTACGTCATGAGTTGATCCTAGAGCTCGGACGGCGCCTAGAGCGGGGGAAGGGCGGGCAGAGGGCCGCCGGTGGCGGTCAGGGCGGCGCCCTTGTCGGTGCGGCCGGCCAGCCAGGCCAGCAGGCCGGCCGCCGGGCCGGAGACGGTGACGGCCGGGTCACCGGCGGCGCCGGTCCGCCAGGTCCGTCCGTCCTCCGCCACGAGGGCCGTGGGCGGCACCTCCGGGCGCCCGGCCCAGCGGTCCGCGAGGAAGGCGATCTCCCGGCCGGCGAACTCGTCCGGCAGGTCGGCGAGCCCGTAGCCGATGTTCAGGTCGACGTGGTGCAGCTCGACCTCGACGAGCCGGCGGAACGGCACGTTCGAGGCGAGATCGGTCACGCCGTTGCGCAGTTCGACGGTGCGGGACCAGTCCTGCGGGGCGACGCCCACGGCCTGGAAGCCGTCCGCGGAATTCCGGACGTCCTCGAGCTGTTGCACCAGGGGCCGACCGGAATCACGCTCGATGTCCGAGTCGCGGGCGGTGGCGCTCTCGTACATGGGACGGCCCTCGAGGACGTTCACGAGGGCGTCGGCGTTGCGGGCGACGTGGGCCAGGATGTGGCCCCGGGTCCAGCCGGGAAGGTGTGACTCCTCGGCGAGGGCGGCGTTGTCCAGTTTCGCGACCGCGGTCAGCAGTCGGTCGGTGGCTTCACGTACAGATCGCAGGTCGTGCACATGATCAGTCATGGGCACGAGCCTAGTGCTCACGGCGTCCGCCCACACGATCGGGTGAACGGGTCTCGCGAGTGCCGTAAATCGAATGTGCGTGCTATACGCTCGGAAGTCCACTCACCAACCTCATCGCAGAGGCGCCCCCCATACCCTGGGACGGGGGCCCCGTGCCCCGCTCTCTCAAGAAAGGTGCGGACCGGCGTGACCGACCGTCTCATCGTTCGTGGCGCTCGCGAGCACAACCTGAAGAACGTCTCGCTCGACCTGCCCCGCGACTCACTCATCGTCTTCACCGGACTCTCCGGGTCGGGCAAGTCCTCCCTGGCCTTCGACACGATCTTCGCCGAGGGCCAGCGCCGCTACGTCGAGTCGCTCTCGTCGTACGCCCGCCAGTTCCTCGGGCAGATGGACAAGCCCGACGTCGACTTCATCGAGGGCCTCTCCCCGGCCGTCTCGATCGACCAGAAGTCGACCTCGCGCAACCCGCGCTCGACCGTGGGCACCATCACCGAGGTCTACGACTACCTCCGCCTGCTCTTCGCCCGCATCGGCAAGCCGCACTGCCCCGAGTGCCGCCGGCCGATCTCGCGGCAGTCTCCGCAGGCGATCGTCGACAAGGTGCTCGCCCTGCCCGAGGGCAGCCGCTTCCAGGTGCTCTCCCCGCTGGTGCGCGAGCGCAAGGGCGAGTTCGTCGACCTCTTCGCGGACCTCCAGACCAAGGGCTACAGCCGCGCGCGGGTGGACGGGGAGACGATCCAGCTCTCCGAGCCGCCCACGCTCAAGAAGCAGGAGAAGCACACGATCGAGGTGGTCATCGACCGCCTCACCGTGAAGGACAGTGCCAAGCGCCGGCTCACCGACTCCGTGGAGACGGCCCTGGGCCTCTCCGGCGGCATGGTGATCCTGGACTTCGTCGACCTCCCCGAGGACGACCCCGAGCGTGAGCGGATGTACTCCGAGCACCTCTACTGTCCGTACGACGACCTGTCCTTCGAGGAGCTGGAGCCGCGCTCCTTCTCCTTCAACTCCCCCTTCGGCGCCTGCCCCGAGTGCACCGGCATCGGTACCCGCATGGAGGTGGACCCGGACCTGATCATCCCGGACGAGGAGAAGTCCCTGGACGAGGGCGCGGTCTCGCCGTGGTCCCTCGGTCACACCAAGGACTACTTCCAGCGGCTGATCGGCGCGCTCGCCGGGGAGCTGGGCTTCCGGACCGACATCCCGTGGGCCGGACTGCCGCTGCGGGCGAAGAAGGCCCTGCTGTACGGCCACAAGACCCAGATCGAGGTCCGCTACCGCAACCGGTACGGGCGCGAGCGGGCGTACACCACGGCCTTCGAGGGAGCCGTGCCGTTCGTCAAGCGGCGGCACTCCGAGTCCGAGAGCGACGCCAGCCGCGAGCGCTTCGAGGGCTACATGCGCGAGGTGCCCTGCCCGACCTGTGAGGGCACCAGGCTCAAGCCGATCGTGCTCGCGGTGACGGTGATGGACAGGTCCATCGCCCAGGTCGCCGCGATGTCGATCAGCGAGTGCGCGGACTTCCTGGGCCGGCTGCGGCTCGACGCCCGCGACAAGAAGATCGCCGAGCGGGTCCTGAAGGAGGTCAACGAGCGGCTGCGCTTCCTCGTCGACGTCGGCCTGGACTACCTCTCGCTGAACCGCGCCGCCGGCACCCTGTCGGGCGGCGAGGCCCAGCGCATCCGGCTGGCGACCCAGATCGGCTCCGGTCTGGTGGGCGTGCTGTACGTCCTGGACGAGCCGTCCATCGGCCTGCACCAGCGGGACAACCACCGGCTCATCGAGACGCTGGTACGGCTGCGGGACATGGGCAACACCCTGATCGTCGTCGAGCACGACGAGGACACCATCAAGGTGGCGGACTGGGTCGTGGACATCGGCCCGGGCGCCGGCGAGCACGGCGGCAAGGTGGTGCACAGCGGTTCCCTCAAGGACCTGCTGAAGAACACCGAGTCGATGACCGGGCAGTACCTGTCGGGCAAGCGGTCCATCCCGCTGCCGGACGTACGCCGTCCCGTGAACGGGGAGCGCAGGCTGACCGTCCACGGCGCCAAGGAGAACAACCTGCGGGACATCGACGTGTCCT
This sequence comes from Streptomyces sp. NPDC028314, assembly GCF_055565795.1. Taxonomy (NCBI): domain Bacteria; kingdom Bacillati; phylum Actinomycetota; class Actinomycetes; order Kitasatosporales; family Streptomycetaceae; genus Streptomyces; species Streptomyces sp. NPDC028314. Next base: position 145,189 of record NZ_JBVHTP010000015.1, on the reverse strand, counting down.
TCCCGCTGGGCGTGCTCACAGCGGTCACGGGCGTGTCCGGCTCCGGCAAGTCCACGCTGGTCAACGACATCCTGTACACCCACCTGGCCCGCGAGCTCAACGGCGCCCGGTCCGTGCCGGGCCGGCACACCCGGGTGGACGGGGACGACCTCGTCGACAAGGTCGTGCATGTGGACCAGTCCCCGATCGGCAGGACGCCGAGGTCGAACCCGGCCACGTACACGGGCGTCTTCGACCACGTGCGCAAGCTCTTCGCGGAGACCATGGAGGCGAAGGTGCGCGGCTACCTGCCGGGCCGCTTCTCCTTCAACGTCAAGGGCGGCCGGTGCGAGAACTGCTCCGGCGACGGCACGATCAAGATCGAGATGAACTTCCTGCCGGACGTGTACGTCCCGTGCGAGGTGTGCCACGGCGACCGGTACAACCGGGAGACGCTGGAGGTCCACTACAAGGGCAAGTCCATCGCCGAGGTCCTGAACATGCCGATCGAGGAGGCGCTGGACTTCTTCGAGGCGGTGCCGACCATCGCGCGGCACCTGCGGACGCTGAACGAGGTGGGGCTGGGATACGTCCGGCTCGGCCAGTCCGCGCCGACCCTGTCGGGCGGTGAGGCGCAGCGCGTGAAGCTGGCCTCCGAGCTGCAGAAGCGCTCGACGGGCCGGACGGTGTACGTACTGGACGAGCCGACGACGGGTCTGCACTTCGAGGACATCTCGAAGCTGATCAAGGTCCTGTCGGGGCTCGTGGACAAGGGCAACTCGGTGATCGTCATCGAGCACAACCTCGACGTCATCAAGACCGCGGACTGGGTCATCGACATGGGTCCCGAAGGCGGTTACGGCGGCGGCCTCGTGGTGGCCGAGGGCACCCCGGAGCAGGTGGCCTCGGTCGGGGCGAGCCACACGGGCAAGTTCCTGAGGGACATCCTGGGGGCGGACCGGGTCTCCGACGCCGGGTCGGCTTCGGTGCCCGCGCCGAGGAAGAAGGCGGCGGCCGCGAAGAAGGCCGCCCCGGCGAAGAAGGCGGCGGCCGCCAAGAAGACGGCGGCTCCGGCGAAGAAGACGACGCGGGCCCGCAAGGCGTAGTCGCTGCGCTGAGCGGGACGGACGAGACGAGGGGCCCCGGCCGATGGCCGGGGCCCCTCGCCGCACCCGGGCGGCGCCGCTGTCTGCCCGGCGGAGCCTGGTCCCTGCGGACCCGGGCGGCGCCGGGCGCGCCTGGGTGCCGCGCCGGGGTGTCTGTCCTGCGGATCCGGGTGTGGGCCGGGGTCTGCCCCGCGCACCTGGGTGTGGCGCCAGGGTCCGCGCCTGCGCACTTGGGCGTGGAGCAGGGGTCTGCCCGCCTGCGCGCCTGGGTGGAGCGCCGGGGTGTCTGTCCTGCGGATCTGGGTGTGGGACCGGGGTCTGCCCCGCGCACCTGGGCGGGGCGCAGGGGTCTGTCCTGCGGATCCGGGTGGGGCGCTGGGGTCCGCCCCGTGCACCCGGGCGTGGCGCTGGGGTCTGCCCCGCCGGGGGTGGTCGGGGTGCGGGCGGCGCGCCCGCCGGTTTCCGCGGCCGGGGTTCGGCCGCGGGGCGCGGGCCGGGGTCAGGCGGCGACGCCGATCGCGTGGCCGGCCGTGGCGGCGTCGGTCAGGGTCGTCAGCAGGGCGTCCGCGACGTCCGCGCGGGCGATGACCTTGCCGCCCGGGACATTGCCGTCGACGGCGCGGCGGTAGGCGCCCGTACGGGGCCGGTTCAGCAGGCGCGGCGGGCGGATCACCGTCCACTCGGCGCTGCTCGCGCTGATGGCCGCCTCCATGACCGCGAGGTCCGCGTACAGGTCCCGCAGGGCCCGCCGCAGGATCGGGTAGACCACCACCCGGGTCAGCGCGCCGTCCCCGGGGGTCTGCGGCCCCAGCGGGGCGGCGCTGACCGCCGACAGCCTCCGCACCCCCGCCCGGTCCATAGCCGAGAGGATCGACCGCAGGGCCGGGCCCGCGACCGGGGTGAGCCGGGCCTGCTTGTTGTTCGCGGCGCCGAGGGCCGAGACCACCGCCTCCCGCCCGGCCAGGACCGGGAGCAGGGCCTCTTCGTCGGTCAGGTCCCGCACCACCGCCACCTGGAGCCGGTCGTGCGCGGGTACGTCCAGCCGGGCCGGGTCGCGGACGACCGCCGTCACCTCGTGGCCCGCCGCGAGCGCCTGGCGGACGACCTCGTGGCCGACCCCGCCCGTGGCTCCGAACACCGTGAGTTTCATTCCTGGCTCCCGAACCCGTGGGTGGGTGAGCATTCACTCACCCCTGCTTACGCTAGGGTGAGTGAATGCTCACCCCAAAGTCAAGCCGTCCCACCCCCGAGCGCCTGCTGGACGCCGCCGAGCACCTGATGCGCACCAGTGGACTGGCCAACGCGACCACCAAGGCCATCGCGCGCGAGGCCGGCTGCTCGGAGGCCGCGCTCTACAAGCACTTCGCGAACAAGGAGGAGCTGTTCGTGCGCGTGCTGATGGAGCGCACCCCCAACGCCGGCCCGCTGATGTCCGCCCTGGCCGGGGAGCGCGGGGAGCACGGGGACGCGGAGGAGGGCGGGGACGCGGAGGAGGGCGGCGTCGAGGAGACGCTGACCGGGATCGCCCGGCACGCCTCGCTCTTCTACGCCGACGCCATGCCGATGGCCGCCTCGCTCTTCGCCGAGCCCGCCCTGCTCACCCGCCACCGCGAGGGCGTCCAGCAGATCGGCACCGGGCCGCACGTGGTCCTGGAGGCCCTGGCCGGGAAGCTGCGGCGCGAGCAGGCCCGCGGGAGGCTGCGCGCCGACGCCGATCCGCTCGCCGCCGCCGCGCTGCTCCTCGGGGCCTGCTTCCAGCGGGCGTTCTTCCTGCACTTCTCCGGCCCCGACGTGGTCCAGCCGGTCGAGGAGTTCGCCCCGGCCGTGGCCCGGACCCTCTGGGCGGCGTTGCGCTGAGCCGTCAGAGCTCCGCCGCGTACGGGGGCTCCGCGCCCGCACGCGTACAGGTCACCGCGGCCGCGCGGGCGGCGTAGGACAGCACCTCCGGCCAGTCCACCGGCCCCGGCCGCCCGGCGAGCCGGTGCAGCAGGGCCGCGTTGACCGTGTCGCCCGCGCCGATCGTGTCGGCCACGGCCACCCGCACCGCGGGTACGGAGTGCTCCGCGCCCTCCCGCGTCCGCACCGTCAGCCCCGCCGCGCCCCGGGTGAGCACCACCGCGGACGGGCCCGCCGCCAGCCAGTCGGAGAGCCGGCCGCCCAGCCAGAGCGCGTCCTCCTCCGAGAGCTTGAGGACCGAGACGTACGGGAGCCAGCCCAGGAAGCGGTCCCGGTAGGCCGCCGGGTCCGCGATCAGCGCCGGGCGGATGTTGGGGTCCAGCAGGGTCAGCACCCCGCGCTCCGACTCCCGGCGCAGCAGGGCCTCGTAGGCGCTCGCGCCCGGCTCCAGCACCAGCGAGCACGTGCCGAGCGCGAGGGCCCGTACGCCGGGCGGCAGCGCGGGCGGCAGGGTGAAGAGCCGGTCGGCGGTGCCCTCGGTGTAGAAGCCGTACGCCGCGGAGCCGTCCGGGGCCAGTGAGGGCACGGCGAGCGTGGTCGGCTCCGGCCCGCGCTGGACCAGCGAGAGGTCCACCCCGGCGGCCCGCAGCCCGGCCAGCAGCGAGGCGCCGAAGCCGTCCGCCGAAACCCGGGAGCAGAAGGCGACCTCCGCCCCGAGCCGGCCCAGCGCCAGCGCGGTGTTGTACGGTCCGCCGCCCGGCCGGGGCAGCAGCGCGCCCGGCGGTTCCGCGACGGGCACCAGGTCGATCAGGGCTTCTCCACCGACGACGATCACGCGGGGGAAGTTATCCCATCGGGCGGCGGTATCGTCGGGTGGACCGGCCCACGTGCACGAATCCAGGAGACCTCCATGCCCGCGTCGCAGTCCGCCGCCCGCAGAACCGTCCTCAAGGGCGCGGCCGCCCTCGCAGGTGCCGCAGGTGCGGGCCTCGGCCTGGCGGCCTGCTCCACCGAGAGCAACAGCGGCTCGGGCGGCCCGGCGGTTCCGGCGGAGCCGGTGGAGCTGGGTGCCGCGGCCGATGTGCCGGTCGGCGGCGCGAAGCTGTTCCGGGAGCGGAAGGTCGTCGTCAGCTGCCCGGCGGAGGGCGAGTACAAGGCGTTCAGCGCGCAGTGCACGCATGCCGGCTGCGTGCTCGACAAGATCGTCGAGGGTGAGGGGAACTGCCCCTGCCACGGCAGCCGCTTCGACGTGACGACCGGCAAGGTGCTGCGCGGCCCGGCGAGCGAGCCGCTGCCGGCCGTGCCGGTGCGGGCGGAGGGCGGCAAGCTCATCGCGGGCTGACCCCCGCGATCCGGCGCCCCGCGGTCCGGCCCCCGTCGCCCGGGCCGTCCCGCCCCCGTCGCCCGGGCCGTCCCGCCCCCGTCGCCCGGTCCGTCCCGGTCCCGGTCCGTCCCCGTGCCGGTCCGTCCCCGTGCCGGTCCGTCCCCGTGCCGGTCCCGGCCCCGGTCCCGTGCAGGTCCCCGTGCTGGTTCCCGGTCCCGTGCCGGTCCCGTCCCCGTGCCGGTCCCGGCCCCGGTCCCGTGCAGATCCCCGTGCTGGTTCCCGGTCCCGTGCGGGTCCCGGCCTCGGTCCCGTGCGGGTCCCGGCCCCGGTCCCGTGCCGGCCTCGGTCCCGTGCCGGCCTCGGTCCCGTCCCGGCCCCGGTCCCGTGCCGGCCTCGGTCCCGTCCCGGCCCCGGTCCCGTGCGGGTCCCGGCCTCGGCCCGGCCCCGGCCCCCGGACCGGCTAATCCCAGTCCCAGGCGATCCCGAGGATCCCGCGCCGGATCCCCTCCTCCACCAGGTGCACCGCCCGGTGCCGCCCGCTCGGGGTCAGGTCCGCCAGGCCGGTGCGCGGCGCGCCCGGGCCGCTCCGGGTGAAGCGCCGGCAGCGCACCGGCAGGGCCGCCTCGTCGAAGCGGACCTGGAGCACGTACTGCCCGCCGGTGTAGCTGAACCCCCGTACGTACTCGGTGCAGCGGCCGCCCGTGCCGTCCTCGAAGCCGTAGCCGAAGACGTACGTGTCGCCCGCGCGCAGCCGGGCGTCGAAGAGCAGCTCGGCGACCACCACCTCGGCCTTCCGGTGCCACCGGACCCGGCCGGTACGGCAGTTCTCCTCGGCCCGGACCCGGATCCGCGCCGGGTCGCACCCCGGGTCGCCGTGGTGGACGGCGAGGTAGCGGTCGACCCCGTCGCGGTGGGCCCGTACGACGTGCTGCGACTCGCGGCCCAGCAGCTCGCCGCCGGGTCCCACCCGCACCCGCTCGTGGTGGCCCACCGTGTGCAGGCCGCCGTCGGAGGGCAGCTCCATCCCGGCCAGCAGTTCCTCCACCGCAGCGCCCACGCTGACCAGGGACCGGTAGGAGCGGGTCGGCGGGCGAATCGTTTCCTCCGGACCTCCGTCCGGCGTGGCCAGCAGCCGTAACAGGGTTCCCTCCGGGAGCTCCAGGATCTCCTCCAGGGCCCGTACGGCCTTCAGGGACTCGGCGCGGCGCGGCCTGCGGGCGCCCTGCTGCCAGTAACTGAGGCTGGTCACCCCGAGCTTGATGCCCCGGGCCGCGAGCCGGTGCTGCACCCGGTGCAGGGGCAGTCCGCGGGCGGTGAGGGCGGCGCGCAGCGCGAGGTGGAAGGGCCCGGCGCGCAGCAGCTGCGGCAGGTCCGGTGCGCTGTCCGCGGTCGGCCGCATGGCGCAAACCTCCTGTGAACGTTCACGTGCGACGGGGCGGGGGACCGCGTCGGAGGCGCCCGGGGTTCAGGTGAGCCCTGGTGAGTACGGGTGAACGGATGGCGGCCGTTCACATTCCGATTCCACCGTTCACACTGCAATGTCACCGCGTATTGAAGCGTGTTGACCAGATCACGACAACACCCTGATGCTCCTCCACAGCGTCCGGACGCGCTCCTCCACCCCCACTCCCCACCTCGGGAGGAACGCGATGCGCAACCCCCACCGGCGGCTCACCCTCGCCGCCTTCATCACCGCCGTGCTCTTCGTCCTGTCCGCCGGCACCGCCACCGCCGCCGATGCCGGCAACGGATCCGCTCTCGCCTCCAAGCGCCTGAACATCACCATGCAGGCCCAGCAGAAGACCAACTGGTGCTGGGCCGCGGGCGGCAACACCATAGCCACCTGGTTCGGCCGCGCCTACAGCCAGAACCAGTTCTGCAACGCCGCCTTCAACCGCCAGCAGGGCACCGAATGCCCCAACAACCAGGCCACCCTGGGCAACGTCCAGACCGCCCTGCGCTGGGCGGGCATCAACTCCGGCTCCTACGTGACCGGCTGGCTCCAGTACTCCACCGTCCAGACCGAGATCAACGCCAACCGGCCCGTCGAAACGCGGATCCAGTGGTCCAACGGCGGCGGCCACATGCACGTCGTCTACGGCTACGACACCGCCAACAGCTGGGTCTACTGGGGCGACCCGTGGCCCTCCAGCGACCGCTACAACTGGGCCTCCCACGCCTGGTACGTGGACAACAACACCTTCTCCTGGACCCACTCGCTCTACCGGATCGGAGCGTGACGCCGTGACCGCCATCCCCCTGCGCGCCGCCGCCGTCGCGGTCCTCGCCACCGCCTGCCTGGCCCTGTCCCCGCAGGCCCAGGCGGCCCCGGTGCCGCAGCCCTGGTCCGCCACCGCCGAGACCCGGGAGGCGGCGCGGCAGGCCGCCACCGCGCCCGACACGCTGGCCACCCTCTCCCGGTTCTTCTCCCGGGAGGGCAAGGTCGCCCTGACCGCCGCGCAGCCCCGCATCGAGGGCGAGACGATCCCGGTGAACCACCTCTCCCCGGACTTCGTCGCGGGCAAGGCCGGGGCGCCCGTCGCCCGCCTGGAGTTCCTCGCCAGCAAGGCCGTCTCCTCGGACGGCCAGCAGGCCGCCCTCTGGACCGCCCGGACCGCGGCCGGGTGGCAGGTGGTGAACATCGCCACCGGCGACGACGAGTTCCGCTACGCGCGGCTCGGAGCGGAGAAACTGCCGGGCGGGACGGTGTTCCGCGAGCCGCAGATCGATGCGTGGTACGTGGCCCAGGGCAGCAGGGTGCTGCCGCTGGACGAGGACGCGGTGCGGGCGGTGGGCGCCGGGGGGACGAGCCTCGCCGACTATCGGGCCCGTGTGGTGAAGGCGTACGGGGACAAGCTGCCGGGCTCCGCCTACGCCGAGGCGGGCAGGGCCGGCGGCTTCGCCGAGCCGGGGGCTCCGCAGGCCGGGGCCGCGCAACCCGGAAGCCGGCCGGCCGGAAGCCCGCAGGCCGGGGCTCCGCAGGCCGGGGGGCCGACCGCCCTGACGGCCGGCGCCGCCGGGGCGCTCGCGCTGGGCGGCGCCGGGATCCTGCTCCTGCGCCGCCGCCGGACGGTCCGCCCGTAGGCGTCGCCCACAGCAGGGCCCGGCCGCCCGCCAGACGGCCGGGCCCTGCTACGGCACCGGGCCGTGCGCCGGCCGGGCCCTGCGCCCGCACCCATCCCTGCGCCCGCACCCGGGGCCTGCGCCGACACCGGGCCCTGCGCCGACGTCCCGGGCCTGCGCCGACGTCCCCGGCCCCGCGCCGACGTCCCGGGCGGCGGGGTCGGCGCCCCGGGCGCGGGCAGGGCGGGGGACTGTTGTCGGCCCCCGCCAGTAGGGTGGTTGGCATGGCCGACCCTTCCAGCTACCGCCCCAAGCCGGGGCAGATCCCCGACTCCCCGGGGGTCTACAAGTTCCGCGACGAGCACCGCCGGGTGATCTACGTCGGGAAGGCCAAGAGCCTGCGCCAACGCCTGGCCAGCTACTTCCAGGACCTCGCGGGCCTGCACCCGCGTACCGCGACCATGGTCACCACCGCCGCCTCCGTCGAGTGGACCGTGGTGTCCACCGAGGTCGAGGCGCTCCAGCTCGAGTACTCCTGGATCAAGGAGTTCGACCCCCGGTTCAACGTGAAGTACCGGGACGACAAGAGCTACCCTTCCCTCGCCGTCACCATGAACGAGGAGTACCCCCGGGTCCAGGTCATGCGCGGGCCCAAGAAGAAGGGCGTGCGCTACTTCGGTCCGTACGGGCACGCCTGGGCCATCCGCGAGACCGTCGACCTGATGCTGCGCGTCTTCCCCGTCCGCACCTGCTCGGCCGGGGTGTTCAAGCGGTCCGCGCAGATCGGCCGGCCCTGCCTGCTCGGCTACATCGGCAAGTGCTCCGCTCCCTGCGTCGGCCGCGTCACTCCCGAGGAACACCGGGAACTGGCCGAGGACTTCTGCGACTTCATGGCCGGCCGCACCGGCACCTACCTCACCCGCCTCGAACAGCAGATGCACGAGGCCGCCGAGGAGATGGAGTACGAGAAGGCCGCCCGGCTGCGCGACGACATAGGGGCCCTGCGCCGGGCCATGGAGAAGAACGCCGTCGTGCTCGCCGACGCCACCGACGCCGACCTCGTCGCCGTCGCGGAGGACGAGCTGGAAGCCGCCGTGCAGATCTTCCACGTACGCGGCGGCCGGGTCCGCGGCCAGCGCGGCTGGGTCACCGACAAGGTCGAGGCCGTCGACACCGCCGGGCTCGTCGAGCACGCCCTGCAGCAGCTCTACGGGGAGGAGAAGGGCGAGGCCGTCCCCAAGGAGGTGCTGGTCCCGGCGCTCCCCGAGGACACCCCGGCACTGGCCGAGTGGCTGGCCGGGCGGCGCGGTTCCCAGGTCAGCCTGCGCATCCCGCAGCGCGGGGACAAGAAGGCCCTGATGGAGACCGTCCACCGCAACGCGCAGCAGTCCCTCGCCCTGCACAAGACCAAGCGCGCCAGCGACCTCACCACCCGCTCCCGGGCCCTGGAGGAGATCGCCGAGGCCCTGGAGCTGGACAGCGCGCCGCTGCGCATCGAGTGCTTCGACATCTCGCACCTCCAGGGCGACGACGTGGTGGCCTCGATGGTCGTCTTCGAGGACGGTCTGGCCCGCAAGAGCGAGTACCGGCGCTTCCAGATCAAGTCCTTCGAGGGGCAGGACGACGTCCGCTCCATGCACGAGGTGGTCTCCCGGCGCTTCCGCCGCTACCTCCAGGAGAAGCTGAAGACGGGGGAGTGGTCGCCCGAGGACGGCGCCGACGGTGAGGACCCGCTCGCGGAGGACGACGGGCGGCCGAAGCGGTTCGCGTACCCGCCGCAGCTCGTCGTGGTCGACGGCGGGCAGCCGCAGGTCGCCGCCGCCAAGCGGGCCCTGGAGGAGCTCGGGGTCGACGACGTGGCCGTGTGCGGGCTGGCCAAGCGGCTGGAGGAGGTCTGGGTGCCCGGGGAGGACGACCCGGTCGTGCTGCCCCGCACCAGCGAGGGCCTGTACCTGCTCCAGCGGGTACGTGACGAAGCCCACCGCTTCGCCATCCAGTACCAGCGGAACAAGCGCGGCAAGCGCATCAGGACGGGCCCGCTCGACGAGGTTCCCGGGCTCGGCGAGAGCCGCAAACTGGCCCTCCTCAAGCACTTCGGTTCGGTGAAAAAGCTGAGACAGGCGACAATCGACCAGATCTGCGAGGTCCCGGGCATAGGCCGCAAGACGGCCGAGACCGTGGCCGCGGCCCTCGCCCAGGCGGTCCCGGCCGGTCCTGCCGTCAACATGGCGACAGGAGAGATCATTGAGGATGAGCGCCCCGCGCCAGCGGGAGCATCGTCCGAACGGGGGACCGAGCAATGACCGAGCACGAGACCACGCACGACCGAGACGGAGCACAGGTGAGTACGGGCACGACAGTGGAGCCCGGCGATACCGCCGAGGCGGCCATCCCCGAGCTGGTGATCATCTCCGGGATGTCCGGGGCCGGCCGCAGCACCGCGGCGAAGTGTCTGGAGGACCTCGGCTGGTTCGTCGTCGACAACCTCCCGCCGGCGCTGATCCCCACCATGGTGGAGCTCGGCGCCCGCTCGCAGGGCAACGTGGCGCGCATCGCCGTCGTCGTCGACGTCCGCGGCCGCCAGTTCTTCGACGCCCTGCGCGAGTCCCTCGCCGATCTCGACAGCCGCGGCGTCACCCGGCGGATCGTCTTCCTGGAGTCCTCCGACGACGCGCTGGTCCGCCGCTTCGAGTCGGTCCGCCGCCCGCACCCCCTCCAGGGCGACGGCCGCATCACCGACGGCATCGCCGCCGAGCGCGACCTGCTGCGCGAGCTGCGCGGCGACGCCGACCTGGTCATCGACACCTCCAGCCTGAACGTGCACGAGCTGCGCGCGAAGATGGACGCCCAGTTCGCCGGCGACGAGGAGCCCGAGCTGCGGGCCACCGTCATGTCCTTCGGCTACAAGTACGGCCTCCCCGTCGACGCCGACCTCGTCGTCGACTGCCGCTTCATCCCCAACCCGCACTGGGTCCCCGAGCTGCGCCCCTTCACCGGGCTCAACGAGGAGGTGTCGGGCTACGTCTTCAGTCAGCCCGGCGCCAAGGAGTTCCTGGACCGGTACACCGAGCTCCTCCAGCTCATCGCCACCGGCTACCGCCGCGAGGGCAAGCGGTACGTGACCATCGCGGTCGGCTGCACGGGCGGCAAGCACCGCAGTGTGGCCATGTCCGAGAAGCTCGCCGCCCGCCTCGCCTCCGAGGGAGTCGAGACCGTCGTAGTCCACCGGGACATGGGGCGCGAGTGACGGGACGTGCCTTGCGGCTGCGCCGCCTGCGCCGCCTCACCCCCGACCGGGGCGAGGACGGCGCCGGCCGCGCCGGCCGCCGCCGCGGCGCGGCGCCCAAGGTGGTCGCCCTCGGCGGCGGCCAGGGCCTGTCGGCCTCCCTCGCCGCCCTGCGCCGGATCACCGGCGACCTGACCGCCGTGGTCACCGTCGCCGACGACGGAGGCTCCAGCGGCCGGCTCCGGGAAGAGCTCGGCGTGCTCCCGCCCGGCGACCTGCGCAAGGCGCTGGCCGCGCTGTGCGGGGACGACGACTGGGGCCAGACCTGGGCCCGGGTCATCCAGCACCGCTTCCAGTCCCAGGGCGACCTGCACGGGCACGCGGTCGGCAACCTGCTGATCGTCGCCCTGTGGGAGCAGCTCGGGGATCCCGTCCAGGCCCTCGACCTGGTCGGGAAGCTGCTGGGGGCGCAGGGCAGGGTGCTGCCGATGTCGGCGGTCCCGCTGGAGCTCCAGGCGCTCGTCAAGGGCCACGATCCGGCCAGGCCGGAGGACGTGGACACCGTCCGCGGCCAGGCCACGGTGGCCCTCACCCCCGGTGAGGTGCTCTCCGTACAGGTCGTGCCCGGCGACCCGCCGGCCGTGCCGGAGGCGGTCGCGGCGGTGCTCGACGCGGACTGGGTGGTGCTCGGCCCGGGATCCTGGTTCTCCTCCGTGATCCCGCACCTGCTGGTGCCGGAACTGCTCGACGCGCTCATCGAGACGAAGGCCCGCCGGGTGCTCTCCTTGAACCTCGCGCCGCAGCCCGGGGAAACAGAAGGCTTCTCTCCGCAGCGTCATTTGGAGGTTTTGGCCCGACACGCCCCTAAACTCGCCCTGGACGTGGTGCTGGCCGACGAGGCCGCCGTGCCCGACCGCGAGTCCCTCGCCGATGCCGCAAAACGGTTCGGTGCCGCGGTCGAGCTGGCCCCGGTGGCCAGGCAGGACGGCTCTCCGAAGCACGATCCGGAGCTGCTGGCCGCCGCGTACGACCGTATTTTTCGGATGCATGGAAGGATCGGCCCATGGCGATGACGCCCGCGGTGAAGGACGAGATCTCTCGCCTTCCCGTCACCCGGACCTGCTGCAGGAAGGCCGAGGTCTCGGCGATTCTTCGGTTCGCGGGCGGGCTGCACCTGGTGAGCGGCCGCATCGTCATCGAGGCGGAGCTGGACACGGGGATCGCCGCGAGAAGACTCCGCAAGGACATCCTGGAGATCTTCGGGCACTCCTCGGACCTGGTCGTGATGGCTCCGGGCGGGCTGCGCCGCGGCAGCCGGTTCGTCGTGCGCGTGGTGGCGGGCGGGGACCAGCTGGCACGCCAGACGGGCCTCGTGGACGGTCGCGGCCGCCCGATCCGGGGCCTGCCCCCGCAGGTGGTCTCCGGGGCCACCTGTGACGCGGAGGCGGCCTGGCGCGGTGCCTTCCTGGCCCACGGCTCCCTCACCGAGCCGGGCAGGTCCTCCTCCCTGGAGGTCACCTGCCCCGGTCCGGAGGCCGCCCTGGCCCTGGTGGGCGCCGCCCGCAGGCTCTCCATCGCCGCCAAGGCGCGCGAGGTGCGCGGGGTCGACCGGGTCGTCGTCCGCGACGGCGACGCGATCGGCGCCCTGCTGACCCGGCTCGGCGCCCACGAGTCGGTGCTGGCCTGGGAGGAGCGCCGGATGCGGCGCGAGGTCCGCGCCACCGCCAACCGGCTCGCCAACTTCGACGACGCCAACCTGCGCCGCTCGGCCCGGGCCGCGGTGGCCGCCGGAGCCAGGGTGCAGCGCGCGCTGGAGATCCTGGGCGAGGAGGTCCCCGAGCACCTCGCGGCGGCCGGCCGGCTGCGCATGGAGCACAAGCAGGCCTCCCTGGAGGAGCTGGGCGCGCTCGCCGACCCGCCGCTGACCAAGGACGCGGTCGCGGGCCGGATCCGCCGCCTGCTGGCGATGGCCGACAAGCGGGCCCAGGACCTCGGGATCCCGGGCACCGAGTCGAACCTGGACCTCAGCGAGGAACTCGCCGACAACATGGCCGGCTAGCCCTGTCGGCGAAGTCCCACCGGTCGCGGCGTACCGCCGCGCAGCAGGATCGAAGGTGCCCGCACGAGTGATCGTGCGGGCACCTTTCGGCACGCCCCATTGACATGCCCATGGACTGGTCGTGAGCCTGTCGTCCGAACGCTTTCGTGGCAGACGACGCCCAGGGGGGCACATGAGGCACCGCGCGAGATCGATCCTCGCCGCAAGCGCACTCGTCTTCGGAACCACACTGGCCGCGCTACCCGCGGCGGCCCAGTCCCAGCCCGCCACAGGCACCGGCTCCGCCGCCTCCGACGAGGTGCGGGTCTACGACGCCGACATCACCCGCGAGCAGGTACCGCTCGTCCTCGCCGCCGGCCAGGACGCCCACGAGCTCACCGAGCGCGCCCCCGAGCAGGGGACCGCCAAGGTCGAGCTCTTCCTGACCGCCGGGCAGGCCGGGGAACTCGCCGCCCAGGGCGTCAAACTGGCGGAGCGCCAGGTCGCCGCCAAGCCGGCCGCCCGTGCGAAGGCCGCGGCCGGCGACGGGGTCTTCCGGCCCTACAGCGGCAAGGGCGGACTCCAGGAGGAGATCCTGCGGACCGCGCAGGAGAACCCGGGCCTCACCAAGGTCGTCTCCATCGGCAAGACCGTCCAGGGCAAGGACATCCTCGCCCTCAAGGTCACCAAGAACGCCAAGAAGACCAAGGACGGCGACAAGCCCGCCGTCCTGTACATGTCCAACCAGCACGCCCGCGAGTGGATCACCCCCGAGATGACCCGGCGGCTGATGCACCAGACCCTCGACGGCTACGGCAAGGACACCCGGATCACCAAGCTCGTGGACTCCACCGAGCTGTGGTTCCTGCTTTCGGCCAACCCGGACGGGTACGACCACACCTTCACCGCCGACAGCGCGCGGCTGTGGCGCAAGAACATGCGCGACAACAACGGCGACGGCAAGATCACCACCGGCGACGGGGTCGACCTCAACCGCAACTTCGCCTACAAGTGGGGCTACGACAACGAGGGTTCCTCCCCGAACCAGTCGAGCGAGACCTACCGCGGCCCCAAGGCCTCCTCCGAGCCGGAGACCGTCGCCCTCGACAGGTTCGAGAAGCGCATCGGCTTCGAGTACGCCATCAACTACCACTCCGCCTCCGAGCTGCTGCTCTACGGAGTGGGCTGGCAGGTGGCCACTCCGACCCCGGACGACGTGGCCTACAAGGCGCTCGCGGGCACCCCGGAGAACCCGGGCGTCCCCGGCTACTACCCGCAGCTCTCCTCCGAGCTGTACACCACCAACGGAGAAGCCGACGGGCACGCGGCCAACAGCAACGGCGTCATGATGTTCACGCCGGAGATGACCACCTGCCAGACGGCCTCCGCGGCCGATCCCAACGACCGCTGGAAGCCCGAGGACTGTGCCTCCGGCTTCAACTTCCCGGACGACGAGAAGCTGATCCAGGCCGAGTTCGCCAAGAACGTGCCCTTCGCGCTGGCCGTCGGCGAGAGCGCCGCGCACCCGGACCAGCCGGCCTCCCCCGTCGGCCTGCACGCCGCGGACTTCACCCCGGACCCCTTCACCACCTCCTACGTGGCCAAGGGCGAGGACCAGACGGTCGCCGTCACCGCCCGCAAGGCGCTGAAGGACAAGGAACTCAACTTCAAGATCAACGGCGGCCGCACCCACGACGAGGAGCTCAAGGCCTGGAAGGGCGGCGAGGCCTACGGCGGCGAGGACAACAACTGGTTCGACGAGTACCGGGCCAAGGTCGACGGCGCCAAGCCGGGCGACAAGGTCGAGGTCTGGTTCACCGGCCGCGACCGCTCCGGCAAGCAGGTCTCCAGCGAGCACTTCACCTACACCGTGGCCGAGCGGCCGCGCGCGGACGTGCTGGTCGTCGCCGAGGAGGGCGCCAAGGCCCGGCACGCCCAGGCCTACGTCGACGCGCTGCGCGCCAACGGCAGGTCCGCGGCCGTCTGGGACGTCGCCACCCAGGGCGCCCCGCACCACCTCGGAGTGCTCGCGCACTTCCGCACCGCCGTGCACTACACGGGGGCCAAGACCCCCGGAGGCGACACCCAGCTGGCGGTCCGCGACTTCCTCAACGAGGGCGGCAAGCTGATCGAGGCCGGTGAACTGGCCGGCGGCAACGCCCAGGTCGGGCGCGCCGTGACCGACGACTTCAGCCAGTACTGGCTCGGCGCGTACGGCCGGGCCTCCGTCAGCGCCCCCACCGGCTTCACCGGCGCGGGCGCCCTGGCCGGGGGCAAGGGCGGCCTCGGGGACGCGGCGGGCAACCCGCTCAACGCCCCCGGCTCCTACACCGTGACCTCCGAGACCCTCCCCGCCGCGCAGTTCCCGCAGTTCAGGAGCGCGCAGGCGGGCCAGTACGCCGGGGTCGTGAATCCGTACGCCCCCTACGCCGGGACCGGGATGGCCTCGGCCTTCCACGTCGACGACGACTGGAAGCGCCTCACCCGCACCATCGACCTCACCAAGGTCAGCGCCGCCGACAAGCCGCAGCTCAAGATGGCCCTGAACTGGAACACCGAGGAGGGCTACGACCACGCCGCCCTGGAGGCCCGTACGGCCGGCGGGGACGACTGGACCACGCTGCCCGACGCGGGCGGCCAGAGCAGCGCCACGGTCCCGGCGGACTGCGAGGCCGGATTCTTCCTGAACGGCCACCCGTTCCTGCGCCGTTACCTCACGCTCGCCGACGGCGCCTGCACCCCGAACGGCACCAGCGGGGCCTGGAACAGCTTCACCGGATCCTCCGGCGGCTGGAAGCAGGTCTCCTTCGACCTGAGCGCCTACGCGGGCAGGACGGTCGAGGTCTCGCTCTCCTACGTCACCGACCCGGGATCGGGCGGCCGCGGTGTCTTCGCGGACGAGGCCCGGCTGAACGTCGCCGGAGCCGACCAGGCCGTCGAGGGCTTCGAGGCCTCGCTCGGGGGCTGGAGCGCCCAGCCCGCACCCGCCGGAAGTCCCGCTGTTCCGGGCGATTGGTCCCGGTCCGGGGAGCTCTTCAAGTCCTATGCCGCGATCACTACGCGTGACACCGTCCTCCTCGGTTTCGGCCTGGAGCACGTGCCGGCCGCGGCGGACCGTGCCGTACTCGTCGGTAAGGCCCTGCGTTCGCTCGACCACTGATCGACGACCCTCCCACCAGTAACTTTGAGTAACGGAGGACAAGGTCCCGGGGACCCCGCGCCGGCCCTTCCGGCACGGGGTCTCCCCGGCGGTCGGGGGTGTGTCAGTGCCCGGCCGATGTCACTCCGAAGCTCACGGAGAGGTAGGGTCGTAAGCGGTCGGGGACATCCCATACAGCTCGCCGGCGCACTTACCGGCGCACCAACGAGGAGATCGGTTCGTGACGATCCGCGTAGGCATCAACGGTTTTGGCCGAATTGGCCGCAACTACTTCCGGGCGCTCCTTGAGCAGGGAGCGGACATCGAGATCGTCGGTGTCAACGACCTGACTGATAACGCCACCCTGGTGCACCTGCTCAAGTACGACACCATCCTGGGTCGTCTCAAGGCAGAGGTCAGCCACACCGAGGACACCATCACCGTCGGTGGCAACACCTTCAAGACCTTCGCCGAGCGCGACCCCGCGAACCTCCCCTGGGGCGAGCTGGGCGCCGACATCGTCATCGAGTCGACCGGCATCTTCACGAAGAAGGCCGACGCCGCCAAGCACATCGCGGCCGGTGCGAAGAAGGTCCTCATCTCGGCTCCGGCCAAGGACGAGGACATCACCATCGTGATGGGCGTCAACCAGGACAAGTACGACGCGGCCAGCCACCACGTCATCTCCAACGCCTCCTGCACCACCAACTGCGTGGCGCCGATGGCCAAGGTCCTCCTGGAGAACTTCGGCATCGTCAAGGGCATGATGACGACGGTCCACGCGTACACGAACGACCAGCGCATCCTGGACTTCCCGCACTCGGACCTGCGCCGCGCCCGCGCCGCCGCCGAGAACATCATCCCGACCACCACCGGTGCCGCCAAGGCCACCGCGCTGGTGATCCCGGAGCTGGCCGGCAAGCTCGACGGCATCGCGATGCGCGTCCCGGTCCCCACCGGTTCCGTGACCGACCTGGTCATCGAGCTGGAGCGCGAGGTCACCAAGGACGAGGTCAACGCCGCGTTCCAGAAGGCCTCCGAGGGTCAGCTCAAGGGCATCCTGGACTACACCGAGGACGCGATCGTCTCTTCCGACATCGTGAACTGGCCGTACTCCTGCACCTTCGACTCCAGCCTGACGATGGTCCAGGGCAAGCAGGTCAAGGTCATCGGCTGGTACGACAACGAGTGGGGCTACTCCAACCGCCTCGTCGACCTGACCGTCTTCGTCGGTGGTCAGCTCTAAACACCGCCAGATCTCAGGGCAAGGCACCACGATGTAGGCACAGGGCTCGGGCAGCGCGATGAAGCGCTGTGCGGGCCCTGTTGCTTGCCCCGTCCTCTCGCCCAGTACGGTCACAAGGCCCTGCGTGGGAATCAAGGAGTAGAAACACATGAAGACGATCGACGAACTTCTCGCCGAAGGGGTCTCCGGCAAGCGGGTCTTCGTCCGGGCCGACCTCAACGTACCGCTCGCCGAAGGCAAGATCACCGACGACGGCCGCATCCGCGCCGTCCAGCCGACCATCGCGAAGCTCGCCGAAGCCGGCGCCCGCGTGGTCGTGGCCTCGCACCTGGGCCGCCCGAAGGGCGCCCCCGACCCGGCCTTCTCGCTCGCCCCGGCCGCCGCGCGGCTCGGTGAGCTGCTCGGCACCGACGTCGCGTTCGCGACCGACACCGTCGGCGCCTCCGCCAAGGAGACCGTCGCGGCCCTCACCGACGGCCAGGTCGCCGTCATCGAGAACCTGCGCTTCAACGCGGGTGAGACCTCGAAGGACGACGCCGAGCGCGGCGCCTTCGCGGACCAGCTCGCCGAGCTGGCCGACCTCTACGTCGGCGACGGCTTCGGCGCCGTCCACCGCAAGCACGCCTCGGTCTTCGACCTCCCCGCGCGCCTGCCGCACGCGGCCGGCTACCTCATCGCCACCGAGGTCGGCGTCCTGAAGAAGCTGACCGCCGAGGTCAAGCGCCCGTACGTGGTGATCCTCGGCGGCGCCAAGGTCTCCGACAAGCTGGCCGTCATCGACCAGCTGCTCGGCAAGGCCGACCGCCTCCTCATCGGCGGCGGCATGGCCTACACCTTCCTCTACGCCAAGGGCTACGAGGTCGGCATCTCCCTGCTCCAGAAGGACCAGGTGGACGTCGTCAAGGAGTACATGGCGCGCGCCGAGAAGAACGGCGTCGAGCTGGTCCTCCCGGTCGACATCCTGGCCTCGGCGGACTTCCCCGACCTCAAGGGCAAGACGCCGGCCGAGTTCATCACCGTCGACGCGGACAAGATCCCCGCCGACAAGGAGGGTCTGGACATCGGTCCCAAGACCCGTGAGCTGTACGCCTCGAAGATCGCCGACGCGGAGACCGTCTTCTGGAACGGGCCCGTGGGCGTCTTCGAGCACCCCGACTACGCCGGAGGCACCCGCGCCATCGCGCAGGCCCTCGTCGACAGCGACGCGTTCACCGTGGTCGGCGGCGGAGACTCCGCCGCCGCCGTGCGCACGCTCGGCTTCGACGAGAACGCTTTCGGCCACATCTCTACCGGTGGCGGCGCCTCCCTCGAATACCTCGAGGGCAAGACGCTCCCCGGCCTCGCCGCACTGGAGGTCTGACCCTCAATGACTGCTCCTTCCGAAAACGGCCGTACCCCGCTGATGGCGGGCAACTGGAAGATGAACCTCAACCACCTCGAGGCCATCGCGCACGTCCAGAAGCTCGCCTTCGCCCTGGCGGACAAGGACTACGACGCGGTCGAGGTGGCGGTGCTCCCGCCCTTCGTCGACCTGCGCTCGGTCCAGACCCTGGTCGACGGCGACAAGCTGAAGATCAAGTACGGCGCCCAGGACCTCTCGGCCCAGGACGCCGGTGCCTACACCGGTGAGATCTCCGGCTCGATGCTGTCGAAGCTGAAGTGCACGTTCGTGGCCGTCGGCCACAGCGAGCGCCGCCAGTACCACAACGAGACCGACGAGCTCTGCAACGCCAAGGTCAAGGCGGCCTACCGGCACGGGCTCACCCCGATCCTGTGCGTCGGCGAGGGCCTCGACGTCCGCAAGGCCGGCGAGCAGGTTCCCTACACGCTGGCCCAGGTCGACGGCGGGCTCAAGGACATCCCGGCCGAGCAGGTCGAGTCCATCGTGATCGCGTACGAGCCCGTATGGGCGATCGGGACGGGCGAGGTCGCCACCCCCGAGGACGCCCAGGAGGTCTGCGGGGCGATCCGCGGCCGCCTCGCCGAGCTGTACTCCCAGGAGCTGGCCGACAAGGTCCGCATCCAGTACGGCGGCTCCGTGAAGTCCGGCAACATCGCCGCGATCATGGCGCAGCCGGATGTGGACGGCGCCCTGATCGGCGGCGCGGCACTGGACGTGGACGAGTTCGTCAAGATCGTCCGCTTCCGCGACCAGTGACCGGTGTGAACATCGCAGCGAGTATGCGGTAGGGCGGATCCGTCGTACCCTTGCGGGGGCCAGGAGGCTGAACCACCAGCCACTGGCCCCCGTGCACGTCCCAGCGGGACCGGATGGCCGGCCGCAGCTGACAACCGAAGACCCGGAAAAGCCAGAAAGTAGGAATCAGCCGTGATTATGGGGTTCTCGATCGCCCTGATCGTCTTCAGCGCCCTGCTGATGCTGCTCGTGCTGATGCACAAGGGCAAGGGCGGCGGCCTTTCCGACATGTTCGGCGGCGGCATGCAGTCGTCGGTCGGCGGTTCTTCGGTCGCCGAGCGCAACCTGGACCGCATCACCGTGGTGATCGGTCTGCTCTGGTTCGGGTGCATCCTCGCGCTCGGTCTGCTGATGAAGTCCAGCAGCTGACCGTTCCGGCCATTACGGCGGTCCGGCAGGCTCTCCCCGGCCTATCATGGGCCTTTGCGGGGGCGTTCCTTCCAGTTACTGGACGGTCGCTCGGTCTTACGTAGACTTGAGCGCCCGCAGCGGAAATCCCTCACACTCCGCGGCACCATCACGCAGGGAGTTACGACCGTGGCAAGTGGCAACGCGATCCGTGGCAGTCGGGTCGGGGCGGGGCCGATGGGCGAGGCCGAGCGCGGTGAATCCGCGCCCCGTCTGCGCATCTCCTTCTGGTGCTCGAACGGGCACGAGACGCAGCCCAGCTTCGCCAGCGACGCGCAGGTGCCGGACACTTGGGACTGCCCGCGCTGCGGGTTCCCGGCCGGCCAGGACCGGGACAGCCCGCCGGCTCCGCCGCGCACCGAACCGTACAAGACGCACCTGGCGTACGTACGGGAGCGGCGTACCGATGCCGACGGCGAGGCGATCCTTGCGGAAGCCCTGGCCAAACTCCGGGGCGAGATCTGAGCCTTCCGAGCCTCGGCCTGCGCCGGGTTCGCGCTCAAGAGTGACTTGGGGCCCGGCCCGCGGGAGACACAATCCCGCGGGCCGGGCCCCTTTGTGCGCGTTGGCCCCCTTCGTATCCCTTAGGTTGGAGCGTGGCGGGGCACAACAGGACGGAAGAAGTGGGTTGATGTCCGAGATGAACGCAGACAGCCGTACGAGGCTCAACCGGACGCCCGAGTGGCTGGCACTCGGCAAGCACCGGGAAGCGCTGGGGCAGACGCATCTGCGTGAGCTGTTCGAGACGGATCCGGGCCGGGGTACCGGCTACACCCTGCAGGTCGGCGACCTGCACATCGACTACTCGAAGCACCTCGTGACCGACGAGACGCTCGCGCTGCTCCGCGAGCTGGCCTCGGCGACCGGTGTGGCACAGCTGCGGGACGCGATGTTCCGCGGCGAGAAGATCAACACGACCGAGGACCGGGCGGTCCTGCACACCGCCCTGCGCGCGCCGAAGGACGCGGTGATCGAGGTGGACGGCGAGAACGTCGTCCCCGCGGTG
The DNA here is from genome assembly GCF_055565795.1 of Streptomyces sp. NPDC028314. Classification (NCBI taxonomy): domain Bacteria; kingdom Bacillati; phylum Actinomycetota; class Actinomycetes; order Kitasatosporales; family Streptomycetaceae; genus Streptomyces; species Streptomyces sp. NPDC028314. The sequence goes on along the minus strand of NZ_JBVHTP010000015.1, from coordinate 124,561 downwards.
CACGCCGTCCTCGACAAGATGGCCGCCTTCTCCGACCAGGTCAGGTCGGGGGAGTGGACCGGGTTCACGGGCAAGCGCATCAAGAACGTGGTCAACATCGGCATCGGCGGCTCGGACCTGGGCCCGGCGATGGCGTACGAGGCCCTGCGGTCCTTCACCGACCGCGGGCTGACGCTGCGTTTCGTCTCCAACGTGGACGGCGCGGACCTGCACGAGGCGGTGCGGGAACTCGACCCGGCCGAGACGCTGTTCATCATCGCGTCGAAGACCTTCACCACGATCGAGACCATCACCAACGCGACCTCCGCGCGGGAGTGGCTGCTGGCGGGGCTGGGCGGTGACCAGAGCGCCGTGGCGCGGCACTTCGTGGCGCTGTCCACCAACGCCGAGAAGGTCACGGACTTCGGCATCGACCCGGACAACATGTTCGAGTTCTGGGACTGGGTCGGCGGACGCTACTCCTTCGACTCCGCGATCGGGCTCTCCCTGATGGTCGCGATCGGGCCGGACTCCTTCCGGGAGATGCTCGGTGGTTTCGCGGCCATGGACCAGCACTTCCGGACCGCGCCGCCGCAGGAGAACGCGCCGCTGCTGCTGGGCATGCTGGGGGTCTGGTACGGCGGGTTCTTCGACGCCCAGTCGCACGCGGTGCTCCCCTACAGCCACTACCTGTCGCGGTTCACCGCGTACTTGCAGCAGCTGGACATGGAGTCCAACGGCAAGTCCGTGGACCGGGACGGCAATCCGGTGGACTGGCAGACCGGCCCGGTGGTGTGGGGCACGCCCGGCACGAACGGGCAGCACGCCTACTACCAGCTGCTCCACCAGGGAACGCGGATGATCCCGGCGGACTTCATCGGGTTCGCCCGGCCGGTGGCGGAGCTGGAGCCCTCGCTGGAGGCCCAGCACGACCTGCTGATGGCGAACTTCTTCGCGCAGACGCAGGCGCTGGCCTTCGGCAAGACGGCGCAGGAGGTGCGGGACGAGGGCGTCGACGAGGCGCTGGTCCCGCACAAGACGTTCGCGGGCAACCACCCGACGACGACGATCCTCGCGGCCGAGCTGACGCCGGCGGTGCTGGGCCAGCTGATCGCCCTCTACGAGCACAAGGTGTTCGTCCAGGGCGCGGTGTGGAACATCGACTCGTTCGACCAGTGGGGCGTCGAGCTCGGCAAGGTGCTCGCGAAGCGGGTGGAGCCGGCGCTGATCGACGGGTCGCACGTGGAGAGCCTGGACCCGTCGACGCGGGCGCTGGTCTCCACGTACCGCTCGCTGCGCGGCCGCGCCTGATCCGGCCGGGGGTGCGGGGCGAGGGCCCCGCACCCCCGGGCCGTCAGGAGGAGGACGGGGGGTACATGTCCGAGGGGAGCCTGGCGGCGGCGGCTCGGTCGAGGAGCCACAGGGTGCGGCTGCGGCCGTAGGCGGCGGCCGCCGGGGCCTGGACCCCGCCCGCGCCGCCGAGGGCGAGGGACACCGCGCCGGCCTTGTCCTCGCCGGCCGCCAGCAGCCAGACCTCACGGGCCGCCCGGATCGCCGGGAGGGTGAGGGTGATCCGGGTCGGCGGGGGCTTCGGGGCTCCGTGGACGCCGACCACGGTGCGCTCGCTCTCGCGGGACGCCGGGTGCTCCGGGAACAGGGACGCCACGTGGGTGTCCGGGCCGACGCCCAGCATCAGCACGTCGAAGCGGGGGACCGGGCCGTGGTCCTCCGGGCCCGCCGCCTTCGCGAGTTCCGCCGCGTACGAGGCGGCCGCCGCGTCCACGTCCGCCCCGTACGGGCCGTCCGAGGCCGGCATGACGTGGACGCGCGCCGGGTCCACCGGGACGGCGTCCAGGAGGGCCGCACGGGCCTGGGTGTGGTTGCGCTCGGGGTCGTCGGCGGGGACGTAGCGCTCGTCGCCCCACCACAGGTCCAGGCGGGACCAGTCGATCGCGTCCCGGGCCGGGGCGGCGGCCAGCGCCGCGAGCAGACCGTTGCCGTTGCGGCCGCCGGTCAGCACCACCGAGGCGCTGCCGCGGGCCGCCTGCGCGTCCACGATCTTCGTGATGAGCCGGGCCGCCGCGGCCTGCGCCATCAGCTCCTTGTCCCGGTGGACGACGACCTGGGGAGTCGTCATACCCATGTTCTTGCCGCCTTCTTGCTCGTTCCTGCGGGGAAATGGCTCGGCCGCCGGCCGGACCCCCGCGAGGGAGTCCGGCCGGCGGCCGTGTCGGTTCACTGCTTGGCCGTGGCCTTCTTGGCAGCGGCCTTGGCGGCGGGCTTCGCCGCCGGGGCGGCAGCGGCCGCCGGATCGGCGGCCTCGGCGGCCGGGGCCGCCGTCGTCGCGTCCAGCCGGGCCACGCCGAACTTCAGCGAGGCCTCGTAGGTGTTGTCCGGGTCCAGCCGGCGCAGCTCCTCCGCCAGCAGCTCGGCCGTGTCGCGGCGCTTGAGCGCCACCGCACGGTCGGGCTGACCCGGCATGCACAGCGTCGCCAGCGCACCGTCCGCGCGGTCCAGGACGATCTCCCCGTCCTTGGTCTGCATGCGCACGGCCGTGAGGCCGGGGCCCGCCGACATGGTGCGCTTGACCGGGACCCCGAGGCGGTCCGCCAGCCACATGGCCAGCAGCTCGCAGCTCGGGTTCTCGTCCTCGCCCTCGACGGTCGCCGAGAGGACGGAGACGCGGCTCTGCTGGTCGAGCGCGGCCGCCAGCATCGAGCGCCACGGAGTGATCCGGGTCCAGGACAGGTCCGTGTCACCCGGCGCGTACGCCTCCGCCCGGTTGCCGAGAGCGGCGGCCGGGTTCTCGCAGGAGTACGTGTCCGTGATCCGGCGCTGGCCGAGCGAGCCCAGCGGGTCGCCCGCCAGGTCCGTCGGAGCGCCCTCCGGCCACCAGACGACCACGGGGGCGTCGGGCAGCAGGAGCGGGAGAACCACCGACTGGGCGTGGTCTACCAGTTCACCGTGCAGGCGCAGCACCACCGTCTCACCCGTGCCGGCGTCGGCCCCGACGCGGATCTCCGCGTCGAGACGGGCGTCGCGGCGGCTGCGCGGCGAGCGGCTGACCCGCTTGACCACGACGATGATCCGCGAAGGGTGTTCGTGGGATGCGTCGTTCGCCGATTTGAGCGCGTCGTACGCGTTCTCCTCGTCGGTCACGATCACCAGCGTGAGGACCATGCCGATGGCCGGCGTGCCGATGTCCCGGCGCGCCTGCACCAACGCGGCGTTGATCTTGCTGGAGGTGGTCTCCGTAAGGTCGATCTTCATGGCCGGCGCCAGCTCCGTCCGTCTCGTGCGAGCATCTCGTCCGCCTCGACCGGCCCCCAGGTGCCCGCCGGGTACTGCGCGGGCTTGCCGTGCTTGTCCCAGTACTCCTCGATCGGGTCGAGGATGTTCCAGGAGAGCTCGACCTCCTGGTGGCGCGGGAAGAGGTTCGCGTCACCCAGCAGAACGTCCAGGATCAGCCGCTCGTACGCCTCGGGGCTGGACTCCGTGAAGGACTCGCCGTAGGCGAAGTCCATCGTGACGTCCCGGACCTCCATGGAGGTGCCGGGCACCTTGGAGCCGAAGCGGACCGTCACGCCCTCGTCCGGCTGGACCCGGATGACCAGGGCGTTCTGTCCCAGCTCCTCGGTCGCGCCCGACTCGAACGGGAGGTACGGAGCGCGCTTGAAGACCACCGCGATCTCGGTCACCCGACGGCCCAGGCGCTTGCCGGTCCGCAGGTAGAACGGGACGCCCGCCCAGCGGCGGTTGTTGATCTCCAGGCGGATGGCCGCGTAGGTGTCGGTCTTCGACTTGGGGTCGATGCCGTCCTCTTCGAGGTACCCGACGACCTTCTCGCCGCCCTGCCAGGCAGCCGAGTACTGGCCGCGCACGGTGTGCTTGCCCAGGTCTTCGGGCAGCTCCACGGCGGTCAGCACCTTGAGCTTCTCCGCCACCAGCGCCTTCGGGTGGAAGGAGCCGGGCTCCTCCATCGCGGTCAGCGCGAGCAGCTGGAGCAGGTGGTTCTGGATGACGTCACGGGCGGCGCCGATGCCGTCGTAGTAACCGGCCCGGCCGCCGATGCCGATGTCCTCGGCCATGGTGATCTGCACGTGGTCGACGTACGACCGGTTCCAGATCGGCTCGAACATGGTGTTGGCGAAGCGGAGCGCCAGGATGTTCTGGACGGTCTCCTTGCCGAGGTAGTGGTCGATCCGGAAGACCTCGTCACGGGGGAACACCTCGTGGACGACCTTGTTGAGCTCCTCGGCGCTCTTCAGGTCGTGGCCGAAGGGCTTCTCGATGACGGCACGCCGCCAGGAGCCCTCCTTCTGCGCCAGGCCGTGGTCCTTGAGCTGCTGGACCACCTTGGGGAAGAACTTCGGCGGGACCGACAGGTAGAAGGCGAAGTTGCCGCCCGTACCCTGCGCCTTGTCCAGCTCCTCTATGGTCGCCTTCAGCGTCTCGAAGGCGGCGTCGTCGTCGAAGTCGCCCTGGACGAAGCGGCAGCCCTGGACCAGCTGCTGCCAGACCTCCTCGCGGAAGGGCGTGCGGGAGTGCTCCTTGACCGCGTCGTGGACCTCCTGGGCGAAGTCCTCGTCCTGCCACTCGCGACGGGCGAACCCGATGAGCGAGAAGCCCGGCGGGAGCAGACCGCGGTTGGCCAGGTCGTAGACGGCAGGCATCAGCTTCTTGCGCGACAGGTCACCCGTAACGCCGAAAATGACCAGGCCGGACGGCCCCGCGATACGCGGGAGCCGCCGGTCCTGTGCGTCACGAAGCGGGTTCGCTCCGTTTACAGACAAGGTGTTCAGGCCTCCGTGGGGGCAAGGCGCTCAAGCTCCGCCTCGGTCGACTTCAGCAGGTCGTTCCAGGACGCCGCGAACTTCTCGACGCCTTCGTCTTCGAGCAGCTGAACGACATCGTCGTACGAGATGCCCAGCTTCGCGACCGCGTCGAGCTCGGCGCGCGACTGCTCGTAGGTGCCGCGGATGGTGTCGCCGGTGACCTCGCCGTGGTCGGCGGTGGCCTCCAGGGTGCCCTCGGGCATGGTGTTCACGGTGCCGGGGGCGACCAGGTCCACCACGTACAGGGTGTCCTTGTACGCGGGGTCCTTGACGCCGGTCGAGGCCCACAGCGGACGCTGCTTGTTGGCCTGCGCCTTGTCCAGGGCGGCCCAGCGCTCGCTGCCGAAGACTTCCTCGAAGGCCTCGTAGGCCAGACGGGCGTTGGCGAGGGCCGCCTTGCCCTTCAGGGCCTTCGCCTCGTCGGTGCCGATGGCGTCCAGGCGCTTGTCGATCTCGCTGTCCACGCGGGACACGAAGAAGGAGGCGACCGAGTGGATCTTGGAGAGGTCCAGGCCGGCGGCCTTGGCCTTCTCCAGACCCGCCAGGTACGCGTCCATGACCTCGCGGTAGCGCTCCAGCGAGAAGATCAGCGTGACGTTGACGCTGATGCCCTTGCCGATGACCTCGGTGATCGCCGGCAGGCCGGCCTTCGTCGCCGGGATCTTGATGAGCGTGTTCGGCCGGTCCACCAGCCAGGCGAGCTGCTTGGCCTCGGCGATGGTCGCCTCGGTGTTGTGCGCCAGACGGGGGTCGACCTCGATCGAGACCCGGCCGTCCTGGCCGTCCGTGGTGTCGTACACCGGGCGCAGGATGTCGGCGGCGTCGCGGACGTCCGCCGTCGTGATCATGCGGATGGCCTCGTCCACGGTGACCTTGCGGGTCGCGAGGTCGGTGAGCTGCTGCTCGTAGCCCTCTCCGCCGCTGATCGCCTTCTGGAAGATCGCCGGGTTGGTGGTGACACCGACCACGTGCTGCTGGTCGATCAGCTCGGCGAGGTTGCCGGACGTGATGCGCTTGCGGGACAGGTCGTCCAGCCAGATCGCCACGCCCTCGTCGGAGAGGCGCTTGAGTGCGTCTGTCATGGGAATTGCATCTCCTACTGGTTCTTGTACCGGCGTCAGCGCGCGGCGGCGGTGAGGGATTCCTTCGCGGCCGCGGTCACGGCCTCGGCCGTCAGGCCGAACTCGCGGTACAGCACGGCGCCGTCGGCGGAGGCACCGAAGTGCTCCAGCGACACGATCCGGCCCGCGTCGCCGACGTAACGGTGCCAGGTCAGACCGATGCCGGCCTCGACCGCTACTCGCGCCTTGACGGAGGGGGGCAGGACGCTGTCCTTGTACGCCTGGTCCTGCTCCTCGAACCACTCGACGGACGGCATCGAGACCACGCGGGCCGGAACGCCCTCGGCCTGCAGCGCCTCGCGGGCGGCGACGGCGAGCTGGACCTCGGAGCCGGTGCCGATCAGGACGACCTGGGCGGGACCGCCCTCGGCCTCGAAGAGCACGTACCCGCCCTTGGCGGCGTTCTCGTTGCGCTCGTACGTCGGCACGCCCTGGCGGGTCAGCGCCAGGCCGTGCGGGGCGCCCTTGCCGAACACCTTGGTGTGGCGCTGCTGGATCTCGCGCCAGGCGATGGCGGTCTCGTTCGCGTCGGCCGGACGGACCACGTTCAGGCCCGGGATGGCGCGCAGCGAGGCGAGGTGCTCGACCGGCTGGTGCGTCGGGCCGTCCTCGCCGAGGCCGATGGAGTCGTGCGTCCACACGTACGTCACCGGGAGGTGCATCAGCGCGGACAGGCGTACGGCGTTGCGCATGTAGTCGGAGAACACCAGGAAGGTGCCGCCGTAGACGCGGGTGTGGCCGTGCAGGGCGATGCCGTTCATGGCAGCGGCCATGGAGTGCTCGCGGATGCCGAAGTGGATGGTGCGGCCGTAGGGCTCCGCACCCGGCAGCGGGTTGCCCACCGGCAGGAACGAGGAGTTCTTGTCGATGGTCGTGTTGTTGGAGCCGGCCAGGTCGGCCGAGCCGCCCCACAGCTCCGGGAGGACCGCGCCGAGCGCCTCGAGGACCTTGCCGGAGGCGGCGCGGGTGGCGACGCTCTTGCCGGTCTCGAAGACGGGGAGGGTGTCCACCCAGCCCGCGGGCAGCTCGTTGGCGTTGATGCGGTCGAACTCGGCGGCGCGCTCCGGGTTGGCGGTGCGCCAGGCGGAGAAGTCCTTCTCCCACGCGGCCTTGGCCTCGCGGCCCCGGTCGAGCGCCTTGCGGGTGTGCGCGATGACCTCGTCGGAGACCTCGAAGGTCTGCTCCGGGTCGAAGCCGAGGACGCGCTTGGTGGCGGCGACCTCGTCGTTGCCGAGCGCCGAGCCGTGCGCGGCCTCGGTGTTCTGGGCGTGCGGGGCCGGCCAGGCGATGATCGAGCGCATCGCGATGAAGGACGGGCGCTCGGTCTCGGCCTTGGCGGCCTCGATCGCGGCGAACAGGGCCTTCGGGTCGAGGTCGCCGCTGGCCTGCGGCGCGACGCGCTGGACGTGCCAGCCGTAGGCCTCGTACCGCTTGAGGGTGTCCTCGGAGACGGCCGTCTCGGTGTCGCCCTCGATGGAGATGTGGTTGTCGTCCCACAGCAGTACGAGGTTGCCGAGCTTCTGGTGGCCCGCGAGCGAGGACGCCTCGTGGGAGATGCCCTCCTGGAGGCAGCCGTCACCGGCGATCGCGTAGATCATGTGGTCGAACGGGGAGGCGCCCTGGGCGGCCTCCGGGTCGAACAGACCGCGCTCGTAGCGGGCGGCCATGGCCATGCCCACCGCGTTGGCCACACCCTGGCCCAGCGGGCCGGTGGTGGTCTCGACACCCTTGGTGTGCCCGTACTCCGGGTGACCGGGGGTCTTGGAGCCCCAGGTGCGGAACGACTTGAGGTCGTCCAGGTCCAGGCCGAAGCCGGCCAGGTAGAGCTGGGTGTAAAGGGTGAGGGACGAGTGCCCCGCGGAGAGCACGAAGCGGTCACGGCCGACCCACTCGGGGTCCGCCGGGTCGTGCCGCATGACCTTCTGGAACAGGGTGTACGCGGCGGGGGCCAGGCTCATCGCCGTACCGGGGTGGCCGTTCCCGACCTTCTGGACCGCGTCCGCGGCCAGAATGCGGGCGGTGTCGACGGCCCGCTGGTCCAGTTCGGTCCACTCGAGCTCTGTGGTGGTCGGCTTGGTGCTCACCGTTGGTCAGGGCTCCTCTCCACATGTCGTTTCCCGGTGACGAACGGTGCACCGGCGCGATTCCGAGCCTACCCCCGCCGGGGCGTGCGGCTATTCGAGTGCCGGTAGTGCGTCGCCTGCTTGGCCACTGGTGTTCACCTGGGCTCCGGCCGATCGGCCCAACACGAGGCGACCCCCGGGCGGGGCGACGTAAGTGCAACGTCTAGAGTGGCGTGGTACGCGCAAGTCTTCACCGGACTTTCATGCCTGAAGAGTGTGAGCCGGAGCTTGCTGGATTCTCTGTCAGGGGTGTGCGTGACGGCCGTCGAATCCCGTCCAGCGGGGGTGCTCGGGACGAGCCCCGGTCACCGGCCGTTCGGGGCCCGGGCCATGGCTTTCGTGGCTTTGACCAAGCCGCGGATCATCGAACTTCTGCTGATCACCACAGTGCCGGTGATGTTCCTGGCCGAGCAGGGCGTGCCGTCGCTCTGGCTGGTTCTCGCGACCTGCTTCGGCGGATACCTGTCGGCGGGCGGCGCGAACGCGCTGAACATGTACATCGACCGCGACATCGACGCGCTGATGGACCGCACGTCCCAGCGGCCGCTGGTGACCGGCATGGTGAGCCCGCGCGAGTGCCTGGTCTTCGGCGTGTCGCTCGGGGTGATCTCCACCCTGTTCTTCGGCCTGCTGATCAACTGGCTCTCGGCCGCGCTCTCGCTCGGCGCGCTCCTCTTCTACGTCGTCGTCTACACGATGCTGCTGAAGCGGCGCACCGCGCAGAACATCGTCTGGGGCGGCATCGCCGGCTGCCTGCCGGTGCTCATCGGCTGGTCGGCGGTGAAGAACGAGGTCTCCTGGGCCGCGGTCATCCTCTTCCTCGTCATCTTCTTCTGGACGCCGCCGCACTACTGGCCGCTGTCGATGAAGGTGAAGGACGACTACGCGCGGGTCGGCGTGCCGATGCTGCCGGTCGTCGCGGGCAACAGGGTCGTGGCGCGGCAGATCGTCCTCTACAGCTGGGTGATGGTGGGCGTCTCGCTGCTGCTCACCCCGCTGGGGTACACCGGCTGGTTCTACACCTCCGTCGCGCTGGTGGCGGGCGGCTGGTGGCTGTGGGAGGCGCACGCGCTGCACTCGCGGGCCAAGGCGGGCGTGACGGGCGCGAAGCTCAAGGAGATGCGGCTGTTCCACTGGTCGATCACCTATGTGTCGCTGCTCTTCGTCGCCGTCGCCGTGGATCCCTTCCTCCGCTGATTACTCACCGGTAGCATGCCGTCCATGGCAGACACCGCAGACGCCCAGGCCACGCCGGGCACGCCGGACAAGAAGCAGGACCGCACCGCCGCCAAGCTGGCCCGGCAGATCGGCGCCTTCGCCAAGCAGCACGGCGGCGCCGAGGGCCAGCTGGCCCACATCGGGCAGGCCGGCACCCGGATCGTGCTCGTCGGTACGGACGGGGGCTGGGGCGACCTGGTGGCCCCGACCTACGCCGTGGCCCAGCTGGCCGCCGAGAAGGCCGCGCTGACCCTCCACGAGGAGTTCGACGGGGAGTTCGCCGCGCGCGTGCGCACCGGCCCCTACGAGTGGACCCGGATGGCCGGTATCCAGCTCGGCGGCCCCGCGAACCCCTGACCCCGGGGCCGCTTCGCCCGCCGGTGGGTCCTCGGTCAACAGCGCGAGCAACACCTGACACCCCGCTCACCCGTTAGGACGTGTGGAAGCCCCTTCCTCACGTCCGCAAACGGGATGCCCGGATGATCGAAACGCCGCCCCTGGTGGACCAGTACTGCCACGGAGTGCTCCGTACGGAGCTGGGCCTCGCCACCTTCGAGGCCCAGCTGATCCGCTCGGCCGGCCCGCCCGCCGCCGGGACCACCTTCTTCGACACCCAGACCGGCTTCGCCGTGCGCCGCTGGTGCCCGCCCCTGCTGGGCCTGGAACCGCACTGCGCGCCCGCCCGGTACCTCGCCCGGCGGCGCGAGCTCGGGGTCGCCGAGTCGGCGCGGCTGCTGCTGCGGGGCTGCGGGACCGGCGCCCGCCTGGTCGACACCGGGGCGGCGGGGGACCTCACCGGCCCCAAGGAGCTGGCCCTGGCCGCCGACGCCGAGGTCTTCGAGCTGGTCCGGCTGGAGTCGCTGGCCGAACAGGTCGCCGACACCTCCGGGACCGCGACCGCCTTCCTGGCCAACCTCGCCGAGGCCCTCCACCACGCCGCCGCCGGCGCCGTCGCGTTCACCTGCGGGGCCGACGCCGGATACCCCGTCGCCCTGGCCTTCGCACCCGAGCCGCCCGGTCCCGGCGAGGTGCACGGGGCGGCCGGGCGGTGGCTGGCCCGCCGGGCCAAGGGCGGGACCGTACGGGACCCCGTACTCCTGCGGCACCTGCTGTGGAGCGCGGTGGCGTCCGGGCTGCCCGTCCAGTTGCACACGGGCCCGGGGGAGCCGGGGGAGCGGCCGGAGCGGGCCGATCCGGCCCTGCTGACGGACTTCGTACGGGCGACCGCGGGCCTCGGGACCCAGCTGGTCCTGCTCGGCGGCTATCCGTACCACCGGCACGCCGCGCGGCTGGCGGCGCTCTTCCCCCACGTCCACGCCGATCTGGGCCCGGCCCTCGCGCAGACGGGGGCGCGGGCGGCGGCGGTGCTGGCCGAGCTGCTGGAGCTGGCCCCCTTCGGGAAGCTGCTGTTCTCCAGCGGCGGGCGGCAACTGCCCGAACTGCACGCGGTCGGCGCCCTGGTCTTCCGGGAGGCGCTGGGCCGGGTGCTGGGCGGCTGGGTCGCCGACGGCGCCTGGTCCTGGCGGGACGCGGACCGGGTCGCGGCGATGATCGCGGCGGGCAACGCCCGCCGCGTCTACCGGCTGGACGGGCGGTCCTGAGCGGCGCCGGAAGGCCGGCACGGCGCTGAAGAGGCGGCGGCGGTGCCGATGGGGCGGCTCCGGCGCCGAAGGGGCGGCAGCCGCGCTGAAGGGCCCTCAGACGGAGGAGAGCAGCGGGTCGCCCTGGGCCGGGATGTCGGCCCGGTCCGCGGTCCGCTCGCGCAGGCTCAGCGCGAGGCGGAGCACGCAGATCCACACCAGGCAGGAACCCAGCATGTGCAGGCCCACCAGGATCTCGGGCAGGTCCGTGACGAACTGGACGTAGCCGACCGCGCCCTGCGCGAGCAGCACGACCAGCAGGTCCCGGGCGCGCGCCCGGGTGTCGACGGGGGCGTCCACCACCCGCAGCACCAGCCACATCGCGACGGCGAGCGCGCACACCGCCCAGGCGGCGATCGCGTGCACGTGCGCGGTCAGCGCCCAGTCGAACGGCATCCGCTTGATCTCGCTCTTGTCGCCGGCGTGCGGACCGGAACCGGTGACCACCGTGCCCGCCGCGATCAGCGTGAAGGCCGTGGCCAGCAGCGCCCACGACAGCTTGCGCACCGGGCCCGGCACGCGCGGCCTGGGGGCGGTGTCGCCCTCGCGGGTGCGCTGCCAGGTGAGGGTCGTCACGGTGACCAGCGAGGTGGCGAGCAGGAAGTGCCCCGCCACGCTGTACGGGTTGAGACCGGTCAGCACGGTGATGCCGCCCAGCACGGCGTTGCCCATCACGACTGCGAACTGGAGCCAGCCCAGCCGGGTCAGCGAGCGGCGCCAGGGCTTGGCCGAGCGGGCCGCGACGATCGTCCAGCCGACGGCCGCGCACAGCACGTACGTCAGCATGCGGTTCGTGAACTCGATGGCGCCGTGAATGCCCTGGGCCTGCGTCGCGACGAGGCTCTCGTCGGTGCACTTGGGCCAGGTGTCGCAGCCGAGACCGGATCCGGTCAGCCGCACCGCGCCGCCGGTGACGACGATGACCACGCTCATGACGAGCGCGGCGAACGCGGCCCGCCGGACGGTCCGGGGTGACGGAGTCCAGCGGCTGGCGATGTAAGCGAGGGGGGTCAACACGGGCCCTATCGTATGCCGACCCTTGTGCAAACTTTCACGAGGGGGTGCCGGGTGGTGAGTCGGGGCCCACGACCAGCCGGAACCTGGCTCCGGCCGGGTCGCCCTCCTCCTGCCACCACAGCCGGATGCGCCAAAGGCCGTTGTCCCCGGGGTAGTCCGCCGACTCCATGAAACCGCGCACCAATTCAGCCGCTACATCCTCGGCTGTCCTGTTCCTCACCTCTGTAATGCTGTGCCATGGATGTCCCTGTACGTTCCACAGTCCGTCCGCGCCCCGCACCTCGATGCGCCACACCGCGAGCCATGGCGTGACCTCCAGCATCGTGCGCACCGCTTCGGCGTCCAGCCGCAGCCGGGCGGCGATCCCGGGCTCCTCCACCCCCTGGATCCGCGCGGCCACCACGGCCTGGGGGAGCAGGCGTTCGGGCAGCAGGCCCCGCGCGCGCAGGCTCACCAGGGAATCGAAGCTCAGGTAGCGCAGCCGCAGTTCCAGCTGGCGGCCGATGTGGTCCAGCGCCTCCTCGGCCTCCTGGGCCTCCTCGGAGCCGGGCGCCGAGAGCAGCAGCCGGCGGAAGCCGGCCTCGGCGTCCACCGCCCAGCCCACCGCGTCCTCGGCGAGGCCGAGCTCGGCGAGCCGGTCCCCGAGGAACACCTTGGCCTGGGCCAGACCCCGGCGGTTGACCGGGTCGTCCTGGTCCAGGGAGGCCCACACCTCGACCGCGGTACGGGTCAGGTCCCGGGCGCGCTCGCCGGCCGCACGCTCCATGGCGCTGGGGCCGCTCTCGGAGGCGGGGCCGAGCGGGTGGCGGGGCAGCCGGGCTTCGTCGCTGAGGGGCCAGGCCAGCCAGACGCCCTGGTTGATCAGACCCCGGGCGTACCAGCGGGCGTACTCCGGGGCGTGCCCGGCCGCCTCCTGCGCGTGCCGCAGCCCCTCCTCGATCGCCGACAGGGCCCCGGCGCGGTCCCCGGCCGCGAACCGGCGGGCCGCGAGGTCGCCCAGGCGCAGCCCCAGCCGGGCGGCGCACTCGGCGTCCGTCCTGGCGGGCTCGCGCAGGGCGCCGATCAGCTCAGCCAGCAGCCGGTCGCTCTCGCCGGGATCCGCCTGCGCGGCGCCCGACCGGATCCTCGCCCACTGCTCGTCCAGCCGCAGAACGGCCTCCCGCTGCGCCATGCCCGCCCCCCGGCGTCGTCGCTGATGTGTGGAGGCGCTCATCCTCCTGCCATGCCAACGTCCGGGGGAAGGGATTCACTCCCAGCGGAAGAACCTCGCGGCGGCGCCCAGGCCCAGCACCGCCCAGCCGGCCAGGATCGCGGCGTCGCCCCAGGGCAGCGCGGCCCCGTGCTGGAGCACCTCGCGCAGCCCGTCGGACAGCGCGGAGATCGGCAGCAGGCCCAGGACGGACTGCACCGCGTCCGGGAACTTCTCCATCGGCACGATCACCCCGCCGCCGACCAGCAGCAGCAGGAAGACGAGGTTGGCGGCGGCCAGGGTCGCCTCGGCCCTGAGGGTGCCCGCCATCAGCAGCCCCAGCCCGGAGAAGGCGGCGGTGCCCAGCAGGACGAGCGCGGCGACCGACAGCGGGTCCCCCTGCGGGGACCAGCCCAGGGCGAAGGCGATCACCGTCAGCAGGGCGATCTGGAGCACCTCGGTGACCAGGACGGACAGGGTCTTGGCGGCCATCAGCGCCCAGCGCGGCAGCGGCGAGGCGCCGAGCCGCTTGAGGACCCCGTAGCGGCGGTCGAAGCCGGTGGCGATGGCCTGGCCGGTGAAGGCGGTGGACATCACGGCCAGGGCCAGGATGCCGGGCGCGAGGAAGTCCACCGACTTCTGGCCGCTGCCCTCCCGGACGGGCACGGTGATGATGTCGACGGCGGAGAACAGCACCAGCAGGAGCGCCGGGATGATCACGGTCAGCAGCAGCTGCTCCCCGTTGCGCAGCAGCATCCGGGTCTCCAGCGCGGTCTGCGCCCAGATCATCCGGGAGACGGGGGCGGCCCCCGGGTTGGGGGTGAACGTACCGGCGCTCATGCGCGCAGCTCCTTGCCCGTGAGCTCGAGGAAGACGTCTTCGAGGGTGTGCCGCTCGACCGCGAGGCTGTCCGGCATCACCCCGTGCTGCGCGCACCAGGACGCGACGGTGGCCAGCAGCTGCGGGTCCACGGCGCCGTGCACCCGGTAGACGCCCGCGCTGAGCTCGGCGGCCCCGGTTCCGTCGGGCAGTGCCTTCAGGAGGGAGGCGAGGTCGAGGGAGGGGCGGCCGGTGAAGCGCAGGGTGTTCTCGGCGCCGCCCCGGCACAGCTGCTCGGGGCTGCCGTGGGCGATGACCTTGCCCGCGTCGACGATGGCCACCTCGTCCGCGAGCTGCTCGGCCTCGTCCATGTGGTGGGTGGTGAGGACGACGGTGACCCCGTCGGCGCGCAGTTCCCGTACGAGGTCCCAGGTCGCGCGGCGGGCCTGCGGGTCGAGGCCGGCGGTCGGCTCGTCCAGGAAGACCAGCTCGGGGCGGCCCACGACGGCCATGGCGAGGGCCAGGCGCTGCTGCTGGCCGCCGGAGAGCCGGCGGTAGGTGGTGCGGCCGCAGCCGCCGAGGCCGAGGCGTTCCACCAGGGTGTCCACGTCGAGCGGGTCGGCGTACAGCCCGGCCATGTGGCGCAGCATCTCGACGGCGCGGGCGCCGGAGTAGACCCCGCCGGACTGGAGCATCACGCCGATCCGCGGGCGCAGGGCCTCGGCCTGGGCGACCGGGTCGAGGCCGAGGACGCGGACGGTGCCGGCGTCGGGGCGGCGGTAGCCCTCGCAGGTTTCCACCGTGGTCGTCTTGCCCGCGCCGTTGGGACCTAGTACCGCGGTGACGGAGGCGCCGGGGACGGTGAGGTCCAGTCCGTCCACCGCGGTCTTCGCGCCGTACCGCTTCACCAGTCCGCGGATCTCCACGGCGGGGTCGTTGCTCATGCGGGTGAGTCTACGGAGGGCCCGAGGGGGCCTTCGGTCCCGGGGGCCGGGGGTCACGGGCCCGGCCATCGGTGACCTCGTGGCGGGTTTTGTCGCGGTCGGATTCGAACACCGGGTCGCGAACACGGCTCTTTTCGGTCGGGTGATCCTGGATGGCCCAGTCGGTTTCGGTGATCTTTTCGGGAACCTGATATTCACCGCTCCGGGACCGTCATGGGCCAAGGATTGCTGGTGGGAGCCGCTTACCCGTTCACCGGCGGGCCCGCGGAGAGTACGGAATGCAGGCCTCCGAATAACTCTGCGTCGATAAATTAGGTAACCCTTAGTGATGGAGGCCACCCGGAGTGGCCTCCATCACGGCTTGTCGATGCTCGGTTAATTACGCAACAATGGCGTTGTGAAATACGGCGAACGGATGATCGAGACCCCCCAGGGGGAACTCGTGACCGGGGAGCGGTCCACCCGCAACCGGGTCGCGCGCTCCATCCTGGACCACGGTCCGTCCACCGTCGCCGACCTTGCCCAGCGTCTCGGCCTCACCCAGGCCGCCGTCCGCCGGCACCTCGACGCACTCGTCGCGGACGACGTCGTCGAAGCCCGGGAGCAGCGTGTGTACGGCGCACGCACCCGGGGCCGGCCCGCCAAGGTCTTCGCGCTCACCGACTGCGGCCGCGACGCCTTCGACCAGTCCTACGACTCGCTCGCCGTGGAGGCCCTGCGCTGGATCGCGCAGTCCGCCGGCGGCGGCGACCAGGGCGAGGCGGCGGTGGCGGCCTTCGCCAGGGCGCGGATGGCCGCACAGGCCGAGACCTACCGGGAAGCGGTGGACGCCGCGGACCCCGCGGACCGCACCGAGGCCCTTGCCAAGGCGTTGACGGCCGACGGGTACGCTGCTACGGCGAAGAGCGCTCCCGGTCCGCACAGCGGTGAACAGCTCTGCCAGCACCACTGCCCGGTCGCCCATGTGGCCGAGCAGTTCCCGCAGCTCTGCGAGGCGGAGACCGAGGTCTTCTCCCGCCTGCTCGGGACACACGTGCAGCGACTCGCCACGATCGCCCACGGCGACGGGGTGTGCACGACGTTCATTCCGCGCAGCGGAAGCGCCGGCGCCACGGGCGCCACACAGACCGACACATCAGTATCTGCAAGTACGGCCGGGAGGAACCCCGCATGACCACGGAGACTGCTCACCCTGAGCTCGATGGCCTGGGCACCTACGAATACGGCTGGGCCGACTCCGACGCGGCCGGTGCCGCTGCCAAGCGGGGTCTGTCCGAGGAGGTCGTCCGCGACATCTCGGCGAAGAAGTCCGAGCCGGAGTGGATGCTCAACCTCCGCCTCAAGGGCCTGAAGCTGTTCGACAAGAAGCCCATGCCGAACTGGGGCTCCGACCTCTCGGGCATCGACTTCGACAACATCAAGTACTTCGTGCGCTCCACCGAGAAGCAGGCCGCTTCGTGGGAGGACCTGCCGGAGGACATCAAGAACACGTACGACAAGCTCGGCATCCCGGAGGCGGAGAAGCAGCGCCTCGTCGCCGGTGTCGCGGCGCAGTACGAGTCCGAGGTCGTCTACCACCAGATCCGCGAGGACCTGGAGGAGCAGGGCGTCATCTTCCTCGACACGGACACCGCGCTCAAGGAGCACCCGGAGCTCTTCCAGGAGTACTTCGGCACGGTCATCCCGGTCGGCGACAACAAGTTCGCGTCGCTGAACACCGCCGTGTGGTCGGGCGGCTCGTTCATCTACGTGCCCAAGGGCGTCAAGGTCGACATCCCGCTCCAGGCCTACTTCCGTATCAACACGGAGAACATGGGCCAGTTCGAGCGGACGCTGATCATCGTCGACGAGGACGCGTACGTCCACTACGTCGAGGGCTGCACCGCCCCGATCTACTCCTCGGACTCGCTGCACAGCGCCGTGGTCGAGATCATCGTGAAGAAGGGCGGCCGCTGCCGCTACACGACGATCCAGAACTGGTCGAACAACGTCTACAACCTGGTCACCAAGCGCGCCGTGGCGTACGAGGGCGCGACCATGGAGTGGGTCGACGGCAACATCGGTTCCAAGGTCACCATGAAGTACCCGGCCGTCTACCTGATGGGCGAGCACGCCAAGGGCGAGACCCTGTCCATCGCCTTCGCGGGCGAGGGCCAGCACCAGGACGCCGGCTCCAAGATGGTCCACATGGCGCCGAACACCTCCTCGAACATCGTCTCCAAGTCGGTGGCGCGAGGCGGCGGCCGTACCTCGTACCGAGGCCTGGTCGAGATCGGCGAGGGCGCCCACGGCTCCAAGTCGAACGTGCTGTGCGACGCGCTCCTGGTCGACACGATCTCCCGCTCGGACACGTACCCCTACGTGGACGTCCGCGAGGACGACGTCTCCATGGGTCACGAGGCCACCGTCTCCAAGGTCTCCGACGACCAGCTCTTCTACCTGATGAGCCGCGGTCTGACCGAGTTCGAGGCCATGGCCATGATCGTGCGCGGCTTCGTCGAGCCCATCGCGCGTGAGCTGCCCATGGAGTACGCGCTGGAGCTGAACCGGCTGATCGAGCTGCAGATGGAGGGCTCGGTCGGCTAGTCCCGGCCGTCCCGCAATCCCCGCAGCACATTCTTTGACGCAGGCAGTGCTTTTTAAGAGAGCGAGCAACACGACAGCCATGGCTGAGGCTCAGAACATTCCGGCGGGCTCGACCACCGCCGGCTCGATCGCGGTGGCCGCCGAGTCCACCGTCGCCACCCGGATGAGCGCGCCCCCGTCCTTCGACGTGGCGGACTTCCCGGTCCCCAACGGCCGCGAGGAGGAGTGGCGGTTCACCCCGCTCGCCCGCCTCAAGGGCCTGCACGACGGCACCGCGGTCGCCGACGGCACCATGAAGGCCCAGATCGACGCGCCCGAGGGCGTCACGATCGAGTCGGTGGAACGCGGCGACGCGCGCATCGGCAAGGCCGGCACCCCGGTGGACCGGGTCGCCGCGCAGGCGTTCTCGTCCTTCGCCAAGGCCACGGTCGTCACCGTGCCCAAGGAGGCCGTCCTGACCGAGCCCGTGCGCGTCACGCTGCACGGCGAGGGTGGCACCACCTTCGGCCACACCGTCTTCGACGTGCAGGCGTTCGCCGAGGCCGTCATCGTCATCGACCACACCGGTGACGGCGTGCGCGCCGCGAACGTCGACTTCCTGATCGGCGACGGCGCCAAGCTCACCGTCGTCTCGGTGCAGGACTGGGACGACACCGCCGTCCACGTCTCCCAGCACAACGCGCTGGTCGGCCGCGACGCGACCTTCAAGTCGATCGTGGTCACCTTCGGCGGCGACCTCGTACGCCTCCACCCGCGCGTGACCTACGCCGGCCCCGGCGGCGAGGCGGAGCTCTTCGGCCTGTACTTCACGGACGCCGGCCAGCACCAGGAGCACCGCCTCCTGGTCGACCACAGCGCCCCGCACTGCAAGTCGAACGTGGTCTACAAGGGCGCGCTCCAGGGCCAGGACGCCCACGCCGTCTGGATCGGTGACGTGCTCATCGAGAAGACCGCCGAGGGCACCGACACCTACGAGATGAACCGCAACCTCGTCCTCACGGACGGCGCGCGGGTCGACTCGGTGCCGAACCTGGAGATCGAGACCGGCGAGATCGTCGGTGCCGGCCACGCCTCCGCGACCGGCCGCTTCGACGACGAGCAGCTTTTCTACCTCCAGGCCCGCGGCATCCCGGCCGACGAGGCCCGCCGTCTGGTCGTGCGCGGCTTCTTCGCCGAGCTCGTCCAGCAGATCGGTGTCGACGACATCGAAGAGCGCCTGCTCACCAAGATCGAGACCGAGCTCCAGGGTTCCGTCTGATGAATTACGTCAAGGCCTGTGCGCTGAGCGAGCTGGAGGAGAACACCCCCAAGCGGGTGGAGCTCGACGGCACGCCGGTGTCCATCGTCTCCACCGAGGGGGAGGTGTTCGCGATCAACGACATCTGCTCGCACGCGAACGTCTCGCTCTCGGAGGGCGAGGTCGAGGACTGCATGATCGAGTGCTGGCTGCACGGATCGGCCTTCGACCTGCGCACCGGCAAGCCGTCCGGCCTGCCCGCGACGCGCCCCGTACCCGTATACCCCGTAAAGATCGAAGGGGACGACGTGCTCGTCTCCCTCACCCAGGAGTCCTGAGGTATCCATGGCAACGCTTGAAATCCACGACCTGCACGTCTCCGTCGAGGCCGAGAACGGCGCCCGCGAGATCCTCAAGGGCGTCGACCTCACCGTCAAGCAGGGTGAGACGCACGCAATCATGGGTCCGAACGGCTCCGGCAAGTCCACGCTGGCGTACTCGCTGGCCGGTCACCCGAAGTACACCATCACCGGTGGCACCGTGACCCTCGACGGCGAAGACGTCCTGGAGATGACCGTCGACGAGCGCGCCCGCGCCGGCGTCTTCCTCGCCATGCAGTACCCGGTCGAGGTCCCCGGCGTCTCGGTCTCCAACTTCCTGCGGACCTCGGCCACGGCCATCCGCGGCGAGGCCCCCAAGCTGCGCACCTGGGTGAAGGAGGTCAAGTCCGCGATGGAGCAGCTCCAGATGGACCCGGCCTTCGCCGAGCGCAACGTCAACGAGGGCTTCTCCGGCGGTGAGAAGAAGCGCCACGAGATCCTCCAGCTGGAGCTCCTCAAGCCGAAGATCGCGATCCTCGACGAGACCGACTCCGGCCTCGACGTCGACGCGCTGCGCATCGTCTCGGAAGGCGTCAACCGCGTCCGCGAGACCGGTGAGGTCGGCACCCTGCTGATCACGCACTACACGCGCATCCTGCGCTACATCAAGCCCGACTTCGTGCACGTGTTCGCGAACGGTCGTATCGCCGAGTCCGGTGGCGCCGAGCTGGCGGACCAGCTGGAGGCCGAGGGCTACGACAAGTACGTGAAGGGTGGCGCGACCGCGTGACACAGCTGCCTGGCCTCCTCGACATCGAGGCGATCCGCAAGGACTTCCCCCTGCTGGATCGTGTGGTCCACGACGGGAAGAAGATCGTTTACCTGGACAACGCGGCGACCTCGCAGAAGCCGCGCCAGGTGCTCGATGCGCTGAACGAGTACTACGAGCAGCACAACGCCAACGTCCACCGCGGCGTGCACGTGCTCGCCGAGGAGGCCACGGCGCTGTACGAGGGCGCCCGCGACAAGGTCGCCGCCTTCATCAACGCACCGAGCCGCGACGAGGTGATCTTCACCAAGAACGCCTCGGAGTCGCTCAACCTGGTCGCGAACATGCTCGGCTGGGCGGACGAGCCCTACCGGGTCGACCGCGAGACCGAGATCGCCATCACGGAGATGGAGCACCACTCCAACATCGTGCCGTGGCAGCTGCTCTCGCAGCGCACCGGCGCGAAGCTGAAGTGGTTCGGCCTCACCGACGACGGCCGGCTCGACCTGTCCAACATCGAAGAGGTCATCACGGAGAAGACGAAGATCGTCTCCTTCACGCTGGTCTCCAACATCATGGGCACGGTCAACCCCGTCGAGGCGATCGTCCGGCGCGCCCAGGACGTCGGCGCCCTCGTGCTGATCGACGCCTCCCAGGCCGCTCCGCACATGCCGCTGGACGTACAGGCGCTCGGCGCCGACTTCGTGGCCTTCACCGGCCACAAGATGTGCGGCCCGACCGGCATCGGCGTTCTCTGGGGCCGCCAGGAGCTGCTGGAGGACCTGCCGCCGTTCCTCGGTGGCGGCGAGATGATCGAGACCGTGTCGATGCACGCCTCGACCTACGCCCCGGCGCCGCACAAGTTCGAGGCCGGTACGCCCCCGATCGCCCAGGCCGTCGGCCTCGGCGCGGCCGTGGACTACCTGTCCGCGATCGGCATGGACAAGATCGCCGCGCACGAGCACGCGATCACGGAATATGCGGTCAAGCGCCTGCTGGAGGTCCCCGACCTGCGGATCATCGGCCCCACCACGGCCGAGGACCGCGGCGCCGCGATCTCCTTCACGCTGGGTGACATCCACCCGCACGACGTGGGTCAGGTGCTGGACGAGCAGGGCATCGCGGTCCGCGTGGGACACCACTGCGCACGCCCGGTCTGCCTGCGCTACGGAATTCCCGCGACGACGCGAGCGTCTTTCTACCTGTACTCCTCTCCCGCCGAGGTCGACGCGCTGATCGACGGGCTGGAGCACGTACGGAACTTCTTCGGCTGACGACGGGGACGCTGTGAAGCTGGATTCGATGTACCAGGAACTGATCCTGGACCACTACAAGCACCCGCACGGGCGTGGCCTGCGCGAAGGCGACGCCGAGGTGCACCACGTCAATCCGACGTGCGGTGACGAGATCACGCTGCGCGTGAAGTACGACGGCGAGACGCTGACGGATGTCTCGTACGAGGGCCAGGGCTGCTCCATCAGCCAGGCCAGCGCGTCCGTGCTGAACGAGCTGCTCGTCGGCAAGCAGCTGTCCGAGGCGCAGAAGATCCAGGGCGTGTTCCTGGAGCTGATGCAGTCCAAGGGCAAGATCGAGCCGGACGAGGAGATGGAGGAGGTGCTGGAGGACGCGGTCGCGTTCGTCGGCGTCTCCAAGTATCCGGCGCGCGTGAAATGTGCTCTGCTGAGCTGGATGGCGTGGAAGGACGCGACCGCCCAGGTGCTGGGCGACGCGGAGAGGAAGACGGCATGACCGAGAACGCGACGCCCGAGGCGTCGATCAAGCCGGCCACCGAGGAAGAGGTCCGTGAGGCCCTCTACGACGTGGTCGACCCCGAGCTGGGCATCGACGTCGTCAACCTGGGCCTGATCTACGGCATCCACATCGACGACGCGAACATCGCCACCCTCGACATGACGCTCACCTCGGCGGCCTGCCCGCTGACGGACGTCATCGAGGACCAGGCGAAGTCGGCGACGGACGGGATCGTCAACGAGCTTCGGATCAACTGGGTCTGGATGCCCCCGTGGGGCCCGGACAAGATCACGGACGATGGCCGTGAGCAGCTGCGCGCGCTCGGTTTCAACGTCTGAGCGACGCCCGCTCGTGAGGGCCCCCGGCACGGTCGTGCCGGGGGCCCTCCCTGTTTTCCGGGCGGCGGACCGGGTTGCCGGCTTGGCTGCCGTCCGGGCCGCTGTCCGGGTCGCTGTTTTCCGGGTCGCTGTTCTCCGGGCCGACAAGTGAAGTGCACCGGGCGTTGGCCACGGTGGCCGAATCTTCTCGACGGCCGTCACACAGTGACGGCGCACACGAGAGGACCAGATGTGACCGTTCGCCTCACACCGGCCCGCCGCTGCGGTGCCGTGGGCGCCGCAGGGGTCGCGGCCCTGCTCCTCGCGGGGCTCACCGGGCCCGCGTACGCGGAGACGGGATACGCACCCGTGACGCTCACGCTGTCCGCGACCCACCTCAGCGGTGCGGTGGGCGCCACCGGCGACCCGA
This sequence comes from Streptomyces sp. NPDC028314, assembly GCF_055565795.1. Classification (NCBI taxonomy): domain Bacteria; kingdom Bacillati; phylum Actinomycetota; class Actinomycetes; order Kitasatosporales; family Streptomycetaceae; genus Streptomyces; species Streptomyces sp. NPDC028314. The sequence goes on along the minus strand of NZ_JBVHTP010000015.1, from coordinate 102,265 downwards.
CCGTCACGGTCGACGTCGAGCAGGCGGGCGTCCCGGCCGGATTCCTGCGGCTCCAGGTGACCGCCTCCAGCAATCCGGCCGTGGCCGCCGTGGGCGACGTTCGGCAGGAGCGCACGCCGGACGGCGACCGGAAGCTGACGGTCCGGGCCCGCGGCCAGGGGTACACCGACCTGACCCTCCAGGTCACCGGGCGCGGCGGGAAGACCGCCACGGCCGTCCTCTCCTACGCGGCTTCCGCCCGGGTCGACTCCGCGCACGGCACCCGCTACCTCACCGGCTCCTCGGACGCCTCGGCCGCCGTGGACGTCGGCGGCGGCTACGCGCTGGTCGCTGACGACGAGTCGAACGTGCTGCGGCTGTACGACCGCTCCCGATCCGGCGCACCGGTGAAGGCCTGGGACCTCGGCGCCGCCCTCGGCCTGAAGAAGGAGGCCGACATCGAGGCGGCCGCCCGGGTCGGCGACACCGTCTACTGGACGGGCTCGCTGGGCAACAAAAAGGACGGCACGTACAAGGCGGAGCGCAACACCGTCTTCACCACGAAGGTCACCGGCTCGGGTGCCGGGACCGAGGTCCGCCTCGGCAGCGCCTACAAGGGCCTGCGCGAGGACCTGGTCGCCTGGGACACCGCCCACGGCAACCGCTACGGCTTCGCGGCCGGAACGGCGAACGGCCAGGTCCCCAAGCAGATCGACGGGTTCAACATCGAGGGGCTGGAGTTCGCCCCAGGCTCCTCCACCACCGCCTACCTGGGGTTCCGCGCCCCGCTGGCGCCCGCGGTGCCCGGCGGCAAGGCGCTGATCGTGCCCGTCACCCACATCGACCGGGTCGTCGCGGCGGGGGCCCGGCCCGTCTTCGGCGAGCCGCTCGAACTGGACCTCGGGGGGCTCGCCGTCCGCGACATCCGCAGGAACGCGGCCGGCCAGTACCTGATCCTGGCCGGTTCGTACGCCGCCGACGACAACTCCGACCCGTACGCGCTCTACCAGTGGGACGGGGTCCCCGGGCACGCCCCGCGCAAGCGCGCGGACCTGCCCACCACCGGTCCCGGCGGGTGGGAGGCCGTGGTGGCCGTACCCGACCTGCGGGCGCCCGGCGCCCGCGTCCAGCTGATCACCGACAGCGGCTCAGCCGACCTGTACGGGGACGGCAAGGAGGCCAAGGACCTCGACCACCCGGAGTGGCAGAAGGCCCGGTCCGCATGGTTCACGCTCGGCCCGACTCGTGGGGGACACCGATGAAGCAGATGAAGACGCAGCTGGGCATAGCGGGTCTGGCGGCGCTGCTGCTCGCCGGGACGAACGCGCCGGCCCAGGCGGTGGGTTACGGGACGCCGACCATCGCGTTCTCCGCGTCGTACCTGTCCGGCGCCGTCGGCGGGGCCGGGGATCCCGTCGTGGACGTGACGGTCGGGCAGAGCGGCGCCGACGCGTCCGCGCTGACCGTCAGCGCGACCGCCTCCAGCAAGGCCTCGGTCGCCGGAACGGGGGACGTCACCGTCACCGGGGCCGGGGCGGTACGGCAGCTGGCCGTCACCGCGCGGGGCCGCGGCTACACGAACCTGACCGTCAAGGTGGCCGGCCTGGGCGGCAAGAGCGCCACCAAGACCCTGTCCTACGCCGCTTCGGCCGCCGTGCAGAACCCGGCCGACGCGCGGTACTTCACCGGGGCCTCGGACTCCTCGGCCGCCGTGGACGTGGGCGGCGGCTACACCGTGGTCGCCGACGACGAGTCCAACGTGCTGCGGCTGTACGACCGTTCCCGCTCCGCCGCCCCGCTGCGGATCTGGGACTTCAGCTCGCAGCTCGGCGTCTCCAAGGAGGTGGACATCGAGGGGGCGACCCGCATCGGCGACACCGTCTACTGGACTGGCTCGCTCGGCAACAACAAGGACGGCGAGTACAAGGCGCCCCGGAACACGGTGTTCACCACCACGGTCAGCGGCTCCGGGGCGACCACACAGCTCGCGTACGGGAAGTCGTACAAGAAGCTCCGCGACGACCTGGTGGCCTGGGACAAGGCGAACGGGAACCGCTACGGGTTCGCGGCGGGCACGGCGGCCGGCGAGGTGCCGAAGCAGATCGACGGCTTCAACGTGGAGGGGCTGGAGTTCGCCCCCGGCTCCACCACCACGGCCTACCTGGGCTTCCGCGCCCCGCTGGCCCCGGCCGTACCCGGCGGCAAGGCGCTGGTCGTGCCGGTGACCAACTTCGACAAGGTGCTCTCCAGCGGCGCGAAGGCCGTCTTCGGGGCGGGCATCGAGCTCGACCTCGGCGGGCTGGCCGTCCGGGACATGCGCAGGAGCGCGGCCGGCCAGTACCTGATCCTGGCGGGCTCCTGGGCCGCCGACGACAACTCCGACCCGTACGCGCTCTACCAGTGGGACGGGGTCCCCGGGCACGCCCCGGTCAAGCGGGCCGATCTGCCGACCGCCGACCCGGGGGGCTGGGAGGCCATCGTGGAGGTGCCGGCCCTGTCCGTGGCGGGCGGGCGGGTGCAGCTGATCACCGACAGCGGCTCCGCCGACCTGTACGGGGACGGGACCGAGGCCAAGGACCTGACGCACCCGGAGTGGAAGAAGGCGCGGGCGGCCTGGTTCACGCTGGACTGAGCCCGAACCCTGTCTCGGGCAGAGATGTGTACGGGCGTACGCAACGATGTGTACCCTTGTACACATGCCCTACGTACTGCTTGCCGCGGCCATCGCCGCCGAGGTCGCCGGAACCACCGCCATGAAGTTCAGCGACGGCTTCACGAAGCTGTGGCCCTCGCTGGGCACGCTGCTGGGCTACGCCATAGCCTTCACGCTGCTCGCCCAGACGCTGAAGTCGATGTCGGTGGGCACCGCGTACGCGATCTGGGCCGGCGTCGGCACGGCCGCCATCGCCGCCATCGGCATGGTGTTCATGGGGGAGGCCGCGACCGCCGCCAAGATCGCCGGGATCGCGCTGATCATCGGCGGGGTGGTCCTGCTGAACCTCGGCGGGGCGGCGCACTGATGGCGGCCGGAGCGGTCCGCCGCTACGACCCCGAGCGGCGGCAGCGGATCATCGACGCGGCGATCCGGGTGGTGGCGGCCAAGGGCATCGCGGGCCTGAGCCACCGCAGCGTGGCGGCGGAGGCGGACGTGCCGCTGGGGTCGACGACCTACCACTTCAAGACCCTGGACGACCTGCTGGTGGCGGCGCTGCGCCAGGCGAACGAAGCCTTCGCCCCGGCGCTGCCCGCCCCGGGGGCCGACCTCGCGGGGGCGCTGGCGCGGTTGCTGGGCGAGTTCCTGGCGGCGGACCGCGACCGGGGCCGGGTTGAGCTGGAGTACGAGCTCTACCTGGCGGCACTGCGGCGCCCGGCCCTGCGGCCGGTCGCGGCCGAGTGGTGCGAGGCGGTGGCATCGGCGCTGGGCGGCCGGACCGACCCGGTGACGGCGCGGGCGCTGGTGGCCGTGATGGACGGGATCAGCCTGCAAGTGCTGCTGACGGACGCCGAGTACGACGAGTCGTACGCGCGGGACATCCTGGGCCGGGTCCTGGCGGGGGCGTGATCCCGCGCGGCGCCGCCCTGCCCGGGGGGCGGCGCCGCGGGCGCGGGCGGGGCCGGGGCGGGGCGAATCCGGAACGGGGCGGCGGCGGGGCGGAGCCGGGTCAGGAGGCCGAGGCCTCGCGGACCACCGTCAGGGCCCTGCGGACGCTGGCCTCGATGTCCGTGATCGGGTAGATGACCTCGCGCACCGTCCGGTCCCGGTCCACCACCAGCGTCAGCCGCTTGAGCCGGCTCGTCCCCGCGACCCGGAGCGTCGGCAGCCGGAGCGCCGCCGTCAAGGTGAGCTCCGCGTCCGAGAGGAGCGGGAAGCGCAGCCCCTCCGACTCCGCGAACTCCCGCTGCTCGTCGGTCCGTTGGGTGGAGACCCCGTGCACCGTGGCGCCCGCCGCCGTGAACTCGGCCAGCTGGTCGCGGTAGGTGCAGGACTCGAACGTGCAGCCCTTCGCCCCGGGGATCCCCGCCCACCCCGGCGGATAGGACTCGGCCCGGGCGTACGCCCCGGGGAAGCAGTACAGGACCGTGAACGGCGTGTCCGCCACCGGGTCGCGCGGCTCCCCGAACCGGTCCGGCAGCAGCAGCTCCGGGACCGCGGTGCCGCGCAGCGCGTGGACCCGTACCGCCTCCGTCGAGGATTCCTCGGTCGTAGCCGTCATCTCTCCCTCTCCCAGGACCCAGGTGTCACCCCAGTCCTGGAGGGCCACCAGGACCGGCAGCAGCCCCCGCCCGCGCGGGGTCAGCCGGTATGCGTGCCGTACCGGACGCTCCTGGTACGGCTCGCGCGACAGCACCCCGGCTTCGACGAGCAGCTTCAGCCGCTCGGTGAGCACCTTGCGGGAGACACCGAGCTCGCGCTGGAACTCCTCGAAGCGGTGCAGGCCGCGCGCGGCGTCGCGCACGATCAGCAGCGTCCACCAGTCCCCCACGACGTCGAGGGCCTGGGCGATGGAGCAGTCCGCGTCGCCGAGGGGCGTGCGCTGGGCCATGGGCACTCCTTTGTCCGTTGACCCAAGGCTGCCATGCTGACATAGTCAGTTCCCAAAAGGAACTTACTGGTGGGAGCGGGGGGCGGGCAGCCGTGCTGAAGGGGTTCAAGGACGTACCGAGGGTGGTGTGGCTGCTGGCGGCCGGGGTGTTCGTCAACGCCCTCGTCAGCTTCACCTTCGTGTTCGTCTTCGTGTACCTGACCGGACCGCGCGGCCTCGGAACCGCCCAGGCGGGACTGGCCGTGGGCATCGGCGGCATCGGCATGGTCGCCGGCAACTTCACCGGCGGCTGGTACGGCGACCGCTTCGGCCACCGCCGGGTGCTGCTCGCGGCGGCCACCCTCGGCGGCCTCGCCCTGATGACCCTTCCGCTGCTCTCCACCCCGCTGCTGTTCGGCGCCCTGCCGCTGGCCCAGTACGCCTCCGGCGTGATCCGCGCCGCCAACGCCGCGCTCGTCGCCGTCACCGTCCCCGAGGGCGCGCGCCGGCAGGCCTTCGCCGTCGTGCGGTGCGTCTCCAACGGCGGCTTCACCCTCGGCCCGCCCCTCGGGGCCCTGGTCGCGGCCGGGTTCTCGTACGACTGGCTGTTCCTCGCCGACGGGGTCGGCACCCTCGTCTTCGCCTGCTGGACCGCACGGGTCGTCCCGGCCCGCGGAGCCTCCCGCGGCCCGGGCGCGGCTCGGGGCGGGGGCCGCGGCCGCGGCATCCGGGAAGAGCTGCGGGCGCGGCCCGCCGTGCCGGTCCTGCTGGCGGCCGTCTTCGTCGTGGACCTCGTCTACCGGCAGCAGTACTCCACCTTCCCCGTCTTCCTCGCCGACCACGGCTTCGACGTCCGCGCCTTCGGACTCGTCATCGCGCTCAACGGCGCGGTCATCCTGCTGCTGGAGCTGCCGGCCGCCGTCGCGCTGCGCGACCGCCCGCCGCTGGCGATCATCGGCACCGGGCTCGTCCTGGTGGGAGCCGGGTACGCGGCGCTGCTGGCCGGCGCGGGGGTCATGCCCGCCGTCGTGATGATGGTGCTGCTGAGCCTCGGGGAGATCCTCTACAAGACCACCGCCACCGCGTACGTCGCCGACCAGGCACCGGAGCACGCGGCCGGGCGGTTCCAGAGCCTGTACGCGGGGGTCTCGGTCAGCGGCGTCGTCCTCGGCGCTCCGCTCGGTGGGGCGCTGTACTCCGCCGCGCCCGGGCTGCTGTGGCCGGTGTGCGCGGCGCTGGCGGGCGGTGCGGGAGCGGCGGTGCTGTGGATGTCCCGGCGGCCGGCGCGGCCCGTGCGGCCCGCGCGGCGGGAGCCGGGGCCGGGGGCGGGGGCGGGAGACGAGGTGGGACCCGGGGCGGGACACGAGACGGGGCCCGGGGCGGGACCCGGGGCGGGGCACGAGACGCGACCCGGGGCGGGACACGAGGCGCGACCGTCACATGAGACCGGTTCGCAACCTCAGGCCGTCGCCGGTTAGGTTTCGGGCATGACTGCTACGCGTACCACCGGCGCCGTCGCCGCCGGACTTGCCACCATCGCCGCCGACGGCACCGTCCTCGACACCTGGTTCCCCGCCCCCCAGCTGGTCGCCGAGTCCGGCCCGGCCGGCACCGAGCGCCTGACCGCCGAGCAGGCCGTGGAGCTCCTCGGCGCCGCCGCGGCCAAGGCCATCCGCTCGGACGCGGTCCGCGGGGTCGAGGTCGTAGCCGTCCGCACCGCCATCGCGTCCCTCGAGGACAAGCCGCTGGACGCGCACGACGCGTACCTGCGCCTGCACCTGCTGAGCCACCGCCTGGTCAAGCCGCACGGCCAGAGCCTGGACGGCGTCTTCGGCCTGCTGGCCAACGTCGCCTGGACCTCGCTGGGCCCCGTCGCCGTCGACCAGGTCGAGACGGTCCGCCTCAACGCCCGCGCCGAGGGCCTGCACCTCCAGGTCACCTCGATCGACAAGTTCCCCCGCATGACCGACTACGTCGCCCCCAAGGGCGTGCGCATCGCCGACGCGGACCGCGTCCGCCTCGGCGCGCACCTCGCCGAGGGCACCACCGTCATGCACGAGGGCTTCGTCAACTTCAACGCCGGCACCCTGGGCACCTCCATGGTCGAGGGCCGCATCTCGGCCGGCGTCGTGGTCGGCGACGGCTCCGACATCGGCGGCGGCGCCTCCACCATGGGCACCCTCTCGGGCGGCGGCAAGCAGATCATCTCGATCGGCGAGCGCACCCTGGTCGGCGCCGAGGCGGGCATCGGCATCGCGCTGGGCAACGAGTGCGTGGTCGAGGCCGGCCTCTACGTCACCGCCGGCACCCGGGTCACCCTCCCGGACGGCCAGATCGTCAAGGCCCTGGAGCTCTCCGGCGCCGACAACATCCTCTTCCGCCGCAACTCGGTCACCGGCGCCGTCGAGGCCCGCCCGTACAAGGCGGCCTGGGGCGGCCTGAACGAGGTCCTGCACAGCCACAACTGACCCCTCGCGGGCCGGATGCCGCGAACGCCCTTCCACCCCGGCCGGGGTGGAAGGGCGTTCGTGCGTCCCGAGTGGACGCCGGCGGGCGCGGCCCCTCCCGCCCCGAGCGGGGGAGGGGGCGCGGCCGCCGGTCAGTGCAGGGGGATGGTGCGGACCAGGCCCGCGAAGGCCTGCTGCTCCGCCTCGGTGAGCTCGACCGACTCCAGCGGGTGCGCGGCGGGGCCGCGCTGGGTCGGGATCATCGGCAGGCCCTCGTGGGCGCCCGGCTCCGGGTGGTGGAAGCGGCTGTCCCACAGCATGTGGCCGAGGACTACGACCCAGACCAGAGCGGCCACGAGCAGGACGGCGAGGCCGATTTCCTGGACGAGGGAGATGGAGGGGAACACGCGGGTCCTCCAGGGAGTGCGGGCGGTTCGGGCTGCTGCGCTTCGGTTGTCGCCGTGCAAGATCGGGCGTGCAGACACTCAACACCAGAATGGCCGAATTGGACAGGGGTGTGTCGAGTGTCACGCCAGGGCCGAAAGTCCCCATCTTGTCCGGAAACGGCCCCTGGGAGGGGTCCGGGAGGGCTCCCGGCATGGGGTCCGGGAAGGGGGGGCGGGCATGGGGTCCGGCATGGGGTCCGGGAAGGCTGCCGGGAAGGGCTCCTCAGTCCGGCAGGTGCAGCCTGAAGCCCTCGTGGCTGCGTACGAAACCCAGCCGCTCGTAGAAGCCGTGCGCGGCGGAGCGCCGCTTGTTGCTGGTCAGCTGGACCAGGGCGCAGCCCTGCTCGCGGGCCCGCACCACGGCCAGCTCCATCAGCTGCGCGCCCAGGCCGCCGCCCCGCCGGTCCGCGCGGATCCGTACGGCCTCCACCAGCGCCCGCTCCCGGCCGCCCTGGCCCAGTCCCGGGATGTACGTCAGCTGGAGGCAGCCGAGGATCACGGAGCCTTCGGACAGGACGAACATCTCGTTGCGCGGGTCCGTCTCGATGGCGGCGAAGGCGCGCTCGTGGGCCGCGGTCACCTCGGCCCGCTCCGTGCCGTCGTCGGCCAGCAGGGCGAGTACGGCGGGCAGGTCTTCGCGGGTGGCGTTGCGGAAGATCATGGCAGGAGTGTGGCAGGAGTGTGGCAGGGGTCCGGACGGGACGGCGTCCGGACCCCCCCGATCCGCCCGTGACTACGGGCGGAAGCGCAGCACCTGCGGGTCGTGGTCGCTGTTCTGGTTCGCGAACTCCGCGTTGATGTGGACGCTGTCGTACGTGAAGGTCTTGATCGCCGGGCTGGTCAGGATCTGGTCCAGTACCTGCGCGTTGCCCTGGTACACGTACGAGTAACGTTCCGCCTTCGGCAGCGACTTGATCGCCGGGTACAGCGCCCCGCCGTCCGCCAGCGCGTTCGCCGTCGCCGAGAACTCGAAGTCGTTGATGTCGCCGAGGGCGATCACGTTCGCGTTCTTGTCGGCCGCGAGGATCTCCTTGACGAAGCCGTTCACGGCCTGCGCCTGGAGCAGCCGCTTGGCTTCCGAGGAGCGGACCGGCGGCTGGTGGTGCGAGGTCAGACCCTCGTCGCCGCCCTTGGAGCCGAAGTGGTTGGCGATGACGAAGACCGTCTTGCCGCGGAAGACGAACTCGCCGGCCAGCGGCTTGCGGCTGTCCGCCCATGCCGGGTTCGCGGGGTCGATCCGGCCGGGGGAGTGGGTCAGGGCGGCCTTGCCCTGCTCCTTGACGACACCGGTGGCCGTCGCCGCGTCGCCCGGGGCGCGCTCGGTGAAGGAGACCCGGGCGGGGTTGAAGAGGAACACCTGGCGGATGTTGCCGCCGGGCTCGCCGCCGTCCTTGTTGTTCTCCGGGTTGACGGTCCGCCACTGGTACGCCGGGCCGCCCGCGGCCGTGATCGCCGCCGTGAACTTCGTCAGCGTCTGCTCGGCCGAGACGGTGCCGTCGTTCTTGGCGCCGTTGTCGTCCTGGATCTCCTCCAGGGCCACGATGTCGGGGGAGGCGAGGTTCTCGACGACGGCCTTCGCCAGGTTGTCGAACTTCTCCTGCGGGTCGGTCGGGTCGAGGTTCTCGACGTTGTACGTGGCCACCGCGAGCTCGTTGGCCGCCTGCGCCTTGGTCTTCTCGGGGGCGAGGGTGCCCGCCTTGACCGTGCCGAGGGTGCGGGCCACCAGGGTGTAGCCGCCGAACTGGTTGAAGTCCAGCGGGCCTTCGGTCGTGCCGGTCAGCTTGTCGCCGACGTTGGCCACCGGGAAGGGCTGCTGCGCGAGGGGCGCGAGCTGCTGGATCTGGAGGCGGCCGGTGTTCTGGGACTCGTACGAGCCGTAGATCGTGCCGCCGCGCTTGGCGGTGTTCTCCCAGCCCTTGACCGTGACCCACAGCTCCGCGTACGGGTCGGTGGCGCCGACCACGCGGGAGGTGCCGATCTTGACGTTCATGCCCTCGAGGGACTCGTAGTAGTCCAGCGCGTAGCGCGAGGGCTCCAGGGGCAGGCCGTTGACGCTGCCGCCGGCGGCGGGGTCGCCGGCCGGGGAGTACTCGGCGGGGACCGTGTACTCGTTGACCGCGGTGGCGGCGGGAAGCGCGTTGCCGGAGGAGACCACGGTCACGGTCGGCTTGCTGATCTGGGTGACCGACTGGTTGCCGGAGTTCAGGCCGCCGGGGACGTACTCGCCCACGGTGCCGGTGACCTTGACCGCGTCACCGACGGCGACGGTCGGGACCGAGCTGGTGAAGATGAAGACGCCCTCGCTGGTGGCGTCGTTGTCGTCGGCGTCCGGGTCCTGGATCCAGAAACCGCGCGAGCCGTACGTCCGCACACCGGTGACGATGCCCTCGACGTCGGAGACCTGCTTGCCGTTGAGCGGGGATATCCGCGTGGTGCCCTGGATGTCGTGGATGCGTATCGGATCGGCGGACGCGGCGCCTTCGGCCGCGTCGGCGGAGCCCGCGAGCAGGCCGGTGGCCAGCGCGGTGGCGACGAGGGCCGCGACGGCGGCGGAACGGGGATGCGAGGAGCGCATGGGCAGGAACTCCGGTGTGAGGGTGGGGGGGAACCCCGGGGCTTCCGGGGTTCCTGTACTGCTCGGTACATCTACGCGCGTCAATTTCCTGTGTGAGGTGTGAAGTTGTCAAGGTCTCCAGGGGATACGGGAGCTGACTGTGGGATGAACCAAAGGCGATGGCCCCTCGGGGGTGCCCGAAATGCGTCTACGCTGGGTGGTCGCCGTACGACCCAACGGCCCCACCAAGTCCGCGAGGAGAGGCACCCCATGTCCGCAGAACCGCACCCCACACTGCCGCCGGTACGGCTGCACTCCGATGCGGAACTGGCCCGCGACGCCCTGGTCTCACCGCTCTTCGCCCGCGCCGTACGCCTCGCCCGCTGGGCCGGACCCGACACGCGGGTGGACGTCGGCGGTGAACTCGCCGCCGAGCAGCTGCTTGAGGCCGCCGGCGTGCTGGGCTTCGAAGCCGCCGACGAGGACGGCCCGATGTACGCGAGCCAGGCCTGGCGGGTGGCCGTGGACACCGGCCTGGTCGACGTGACCGAGCCGGCGGAGGACGGGGGGAAGGGCGCGGACGGCGCCGAGACCGCCGCTGCCGCCCCCGATACCGCTGCCGCCGACGCTGACCGCGGCGACGCCGACGGCGGCGAGGCGCGGTACGGCACCGCCGAGCCCGGCGAGGACCTGGCGCTGATCGCGGGCGGTGCGCCCGGCGACGTACTCGACCTGTGGCTGGCCGCCCTGGACACCGTCCTCGCGGACGCCGCCGTGCCCGATCTGGACGACCTCGTCGACGCGTTGGACACGGGCGGCGAGATCGACTTCGACCAGCTCGACTGGAACCCGCAGCGCGAGGCGGACTTCCTCGACGGGGTGCTCGCCAACCTCTACCTGCTCACTGTCGCCGAAGGCGGAGCCGGCGACAGCCCGGTGCCGCTGCCCGTGCTCGCCGCCTCGATGGTCGTCCCCGACGACATGGGGGAGCCCACCGACGCCGTACTGGAACAGGTCTCGGACGCGATGATGCGCCTCGACGACCAGTTCCGGCAGCTGGAGCCGATCGGGCTGGTCGAGTTCCGGCCCGTCGACGAGGAGCTGATGGCGGAGGCGGACGACGAGGAGTTCCTGGCCGGCCAGACCGCGTACGCCGAGGAGGACGTGGCCCGGTACGGGATGGTACGGCTGACCGCGCTCGGCCTGTACGGAATCCGCGCCCGGATGCTGGAGGCCGGGGTCGAGGCCCCCGCGATCGGGGAACTGGCCGACAAGGGCGCGGACGCGCTGCTCGACGCGGTCTCCTTCTACCCGGAGCGCGCGGCGCAGGCCGAGATGGAGCGCTGGCTGGCCGATCGAGAGCCGGCCGAGGCCGTGGCCGAACTGCTGGCCGCGGCCCGCGGCGACGACGAGGGCGCGCCACTGCGCCGGCTGCGCTGCCAGCAGGCCCTCGCCCCGGCCGGGCCGGAGTCCGAAGCGGCGGTCCGGGCGGTGCTGGACGACCCCGAGCTCGGCGGGCTCGCCCGCGTCTGGCTGGCGGAGCGCGGGGCCGGCGACGTACCGGCGCCGGACGCGGCGATGGTGTTCTGGCTGACCGTCGACACGATCGCGGCGCAGCTGGCGGCCGACGGGGAGACGGATGAGCTCCCGCTGCTGATGGAGACGCTGACGGCACACCACGCCGGGTTCTTCGAGCAGGCGTGGCGGGTGGAGCACCCCGCCACGGCGTACGTGCTGGAGGCGATGGGGCGGCTGCACCCGGACAAGAAGGCGGCGAAGGAAGCCCGCAAGGCCGCCTTCAAGGCCCGGTCCAAGCAGTCCTGACGGGCCGGCGCCGGCCGGCCCTGGGATCGGCGGGGCGGCGGGGCCCGGTCCGGGATCGGGCCCCGGGATCCGGCCCCGGGACTTGCCCCCGGGATCCGGCCCCGGGACTTGGCCCCTGGACCTGGACCCCGGACCCGGCCCCCCGGACCTGGACCCCGGACCCCGGACCCGGCCCCTGGACCCGGCCCCCGGACCCGGCCCCTGGATCCGGCCGCCGGACCTGGCCCCGGGACCCGGCCCCGAGATCCGCCCCGGGCCCCGCCCCCGGGCACCGTGCACAACGCGCCGATCCTGGGCCGGAGTTCGCCATTCCGGACACCGGCAAGGGGACGGATCGTATTCCGGGGTAGTTCAGCCGCCGTTCACGTGCGGGCGGGAGCGTGTGCGCCGACGACCGCACGACAGGCGCACCACCTCCCCACCCCAGGAGCCCCGATGCCGCTCAGCCGTAGAGACTTCACCGCCCGCACCGTGATCGCCGGTGCCGGAGTCGCCCTCACCGGGACCGTCGGCGCACTCGCCACCGCCCCCGGGGCACTGGCGGCCGACGACAGCACGCGGCACGACGAGCACGGCCGCCCGCACGGCCCCGGCTACGGCCCGCTCGTACCCGACCCGGCCGGAATCCTGGCCCTCCCCGCGGGCTTCACCTACCGCGTGATCACCCACAGCGGAGTCACCAGGCTCGACTCCGGCGAGAGCACCCCGTCCAACCACGACGGCACGGCCGCCTTCGAGGGCCACCGGGGAGTCACCCTCCTCGTCAACAACCACGAGCTGAAGGGCCCGCGCGCCGGCTGGACGCACCCCGTCCCGCTCACCGAGGGCCTCGTCTACGACCCGGCCGCCGCCGGCGGCTGCACGGTCGTCGAGGTCCGGCGCGGCGGAGAGGTCGCCGAATGGGTCGGCGTCGCGGGTACGTCGACCAACTGCGCGGGCGGGGCCACCCCCTGGGACACCTGGCTGACCTGCGAGGAGAACGAGGACCTGGCCGGCAAGAACGGCATGACCAAGGACCACGGCTACGTCTTCGAGGTCGACCCGCACGACCGCCGCGCCAACCGCGGCCCCCGGCCCGTCAAGGCCTTCGGCCGGTACGCGCACGAGGCCGTGGTCATCGACCCGCGCCAGGGGCACGCGTACCTGACCGAGGACGCCTCGGGCCCCAACGGGCTGCTGTACCGCTGGACCCCGCCGCGTGGCTTCCGGCACGGGCGCGGCAAGCTCCGCGGCCTCGCGGCCGACGCGGGCGTGCTCGCGGCCGCCAAGTGCTTCGACAGCGCGGGCCGGTTCGTGGACGACCTCTCGCGCGCCACGAAGATCGGCACCGTGTACGGGGTCGACTGGGCGGAGGTGCCGGACCGCGACGCGCGGAAGACACCGGTCCGCAAGCAGTTCGCGGAGGGCGCCGTGACCCGGGCGCGCAAGCTGGAGGGCATGTGGTGGGCCGACGGCGGCGCGTACTTCGTCTCCTCGTACGCCCGCGAGGAGAGCCCGGGCGCCGCGCACGACGGCCAGGTGTGGTTCTACGACCCGAAGCGGCGCACCGTCCGCCTCACCGTCCTCATCGGGGTGAACGCCGACCCGTCGAAGGACGGCGGCTACGACGGCCCGGACAACATCACCGTGTCCCCGTACGGGGGCCTGGTCATCGCGGAGGACGGCTCGGGCCTCCAGCACCTGTTCGGCGCGACCGAGTCGGGGCGCACGTACCCGCTGGCGCGCAACGAGCTGAACCTGGGTACGGAGCAGGAGCCGGAGTACTCGGAGTTCACCGGGGTCTGCTTCTCACCGGACGGGCGGACCCTGTACGCCAACATCCAGGATCCGGGCATCATGCTGGCCATCACCGGCCCGTGGCGGCGCGCCCACTGAGCCGGCGGCCGAGCCGGCGGCCGGCGGGCCGTGAGGCCGGAGGACCGGCCGTGAGGCGGGCCGGCATCTGACGCCGGCCGGCACCTGAGGCCGGAAGACCGCCTGCTGGGCCGCCTGCTGGGCCGCCTACTGGGTCGCGGTCTCCGCGCGGGAGGCCGCGGCCCACTCCTCGAGCAGGAACTCGTACGCATCGGCGGGCCACTGGCCATCCACCCGGGTCTCGACGAGATGCCGGATCGCCTCGTTCGCCTCTGAGGCGGACGGGCGGGCCGGACCCGCGGGCTGGAGTGTCTTCTGCATGGGTTCAAGGCTACGGGCGGGCACTGACAGCCTCCTGCGCATTCAAGCGTGGAATCGCTCACCCGAAACGGCATTCGGTAGCGCCATGTGCCCGCCCACCTGCTCAGAGTGCCTGCGAGGCGGGTTTGACCATGCCGCGCACTGTGCGGGACTTCACAAAGTCGCCCATGGCCGTCATCTCCCACTCACCGGTGAACTGCTTGATCAGCTTCGCCATCATCACGCCGGTCTGCGGCTCGGCGCCGGTGAGGTCGAAGCGCACCAGCTCCTCGCCGCTCGCCGCGTCGATGAGCCGGCAGTAGGCCTTGGCCACCTCGGTGAACTTCTGCCCGGAGAAGGAATTGACCGTGAAGACCAGGCCGGTCGCCTCGGCGGGCAGTCGGCCGAGGTCCACGACGATCACCTCGTCGTCCCCGGCGCCCTCACCGGTCAGATTGTCGCCGGAGTGCTTGATGGCGCCGTTCAGGATCGACAGCTTGCCGAAGTAGCAGCTGTCGATGTGGTTGCGCTGGGGGCCGTACGCGATGACGGACGCGTCGAGGTCGATGTCCCGGCCGCCGAACGCCGGCTCCCAGCCGAGGCCCATCTTGACCTGGGACAGCAGCGGGCGGCCTCCCTTGACCAGGGAGACCGTCTGGTTCTTCTGGAGGTTGACCCGGCCCTTGTCGAGGTTGATCTTCCCGGCGCCGGGAGCGGCGGGTGCGGCAGCCGGCGGGGCGGCGGGGGGAGGCGTGGGCGCCTGCGCGCCCCAGGCCGGGGCGGGAGCGGAGGCGGGCGTCGGACCCCCGAGCCAGGGGGAGGCCGGGTACTGGGCCGGCGGCGCGGGCGGTGCGGAGGGCGGCGCCGGCGGCATGGGCGGCGCGGCGGGGGCTGCGGCGGCCGGGGGCGGCTCCTCGTCCACGGAGACCCCGAAGTCGGTGGCGATGCCGGCGAGGCCGTCGGCGTACCCCTGGCCGACCGCGCGCACCTTCCACACGCCGCCGCGCAGGTAGACCTCGACGACGACGAGGGCGGTCTCGGAGCCGAGCCGCGGCGGGGTGAACGTCGCGATCACCGCACCGCCGACCGCGTCCCGCACGGTGGCGGTGGGCTCGATGCCCTGGAAGGTCTGCCCGGCGGCGTCCGGGCTGGCGGTGACCACGATCCGCTCGATGCCCGGCGGCACGGCGCCGGTGTCCACGGTGATCGAGTCGGGCGCCGCCCCGCCCCCGGACCGGTAGCTGACACCGGGCCCGGACGGCTGGTTGTAGAAGATGAAGTCGGCGTCCGAACGCACCTTGCCGTCCGCGGCGAGGAGGAGTCCCGATACGTCGAGCCGCACCGGAGCAGCCACGTCCACCGTCACCCGGACGGTGTTGAGCGGCAGATTGGAACCAGGGGTCATAGCGGTCATGCCCGGTGAACGACCGGAGGCGCTTTGCCGTTCCCTTACCCTCGCGGGCAATTTCCCGTTCGGCTCAGCGGGCTCAGCGGGCTCAGCGGGCTCAGCGGGCTCAGCGGGCTCCCTGGGCTCAGCGGCGGTTGCGCGGGTGATCCTTGGCCATCCGCTCGTTGCCGAACTTGTAGGCGCCCGTCCAGCGGGCCATCACCAGCTGGGCGTCGCCGGACTCCACCTCCGCGAGGAACTTCTGGGCGCGCCCGCCCCGCAGGGTGCCCGCGGGGCGGCCCCGGTGCGTGATGACGACGGCGTCGCCCTGTCTCTCGTACGTGAACCCGTGCGGCTTCGGCATGATGCGCAGCCTGCCCCGCCCGGCGCGGAGGGGGCAACGGATTATGCGGCCTCCGAGCGCCCGCCCGGGCCCCGCCGCGGGTGCCCGCACCCGCCCGCCGCCCGGCGGCCTCCGCCCCAGCCCGCGGGCCTCCGCCCCAGCCCGCGGGCCCGCTGGCGCCCGAGCCTGGGGTCTCGGCCCCGGCCCTCGGCCGCGGCCCTCAGTCCCGGCCCCCGGCCCCCGGCCCTCAGCCTCGGCCCCCGGCCCCGGACTCGGCCCTCAGCCCCCCGTGACCTGGCGCGGCAGCCCCAGCGGGTTCGCCTCGCGCAGCTCCGCCGGCAGGAGGGCGTCCGGCACCGACTGGTAGGCCACCGGCCGCAGCCAGCGCTCGACGGCGGTGCCGCCGACCGAGGTGGAGTGCGAGGTCGCCGCCGGGTACGGGCCGCCGTGGTGCTGGGCGGGGGCCACCGCGACCCCGGTCGGCCAGCCGTTGACCACGATCCGGCCCGCCAGCTCCGTCACCTGCCCGATCAGCTCGGCGGCCGGGCCGGGCGCGCCCTCGGACTCGGCGGCCGACAGCTGCAGGGTGGCGCTCAGGTTCCCGCCGAGCCGGCCCAGCACCGCAGCGGCCTCCTGCCGGCCGGAGTACCGCACGACGACGGTGACCGGACCGAAGCACTCCTCCAGCAGCAGCTCGTACGGGCCCCCTTCGAGGAGCTTCGCGGCGTCCACCGTCAGGTACCCGGCGCCGACGGTGTGCTCCCCGCCGGAACCCGGGGTGACGGGCGCGGTGACTCCGGGCAGGGCGGCCCGTTCGCGGACCCCGGAGACGAAGTTCTCCCGCATCCGGTGGTCCAGCAGCACCCCCGGCTCGGTCTCGCCGAGCGCCTTCGTGAGCGCACCGGTGAGCCGGTCGCCGTCCCCGCCCTCGGGGACGAGGACCAGGCCGGGCTTGACGCAGAACTGGCCCGTGCCGAGGGTGACGGAGCCCGCCAGCCCGGCTCCGATCTCCTCGGCGCGCTCGGCGGCCGCGGCCGGGGTGACCACGACGGGGTTGAGGGAGCCGAGTTCGCCGTGGAAGGGGATCGGCATGGGCCGGGCGGCGGCCGCGTCGAACAGCGCCCGCCCGCCCCGGATGGAACCGGTGAACCCGGCGGCGGCCACGAGCGGGTGGCGGACCAGCTCCAGCCCCGCCTCGAAGCCGTGCACCAGCGCGACCACTTCGGCCGGCAGCCCGGCCAGGACCGCGGCCCGGCGCAGCAGCGAGGCGCACAGCTCGGAGGTGGCCGGGTGGTCGGGGTGCGCCTTGACCACCACCGGGCAGCCGGCGGCCAGCGCGCTCGCGGTGTCCCCGCCGGGGACGGAGAAGGCGAGCGGGAAGTTGGAGGCGGCGTACACGGCGACCACGCCCAGCGGGACCTTGTACCGGCGCAGTTCGGGGCGCGGCGGGCTCAGCGACGGGTCGGCGTGGTCGATGCGCACGTCGAGGAACGCGCCCTCGTCGACGGCGTCCGCGAAGGCCCGCAGCTGGCCGGTGGTGCGGGCGAGCTCGCCGGTGAGACGGCCCGGACCCAGCGCGGTCTCGGCGTCGGCGGCCTCGATGACGTGGGCGGCCGACTCGTCGAGCAGCGCGGCGGCGGCCCGCAGGAAGGCGGCGCGGGCGGTGCGGTCGGCGAGGGCGGCCCGGGCGGCGTGGGCCGCGCGTACGGCTTCGTCCACCTCACCGGGTGTGGCCTCCACCGCAACCTCTTCGCGCTGCTTCCCGGTGCGGGGGTCCACACTCCAGACTGGTGTTGCTGCCATGGCGCACTGCCTCCTGGATCTACGCTGACCCGCGCGGCGGCGTTCAGTACCCTGAACGCCGTTCCGGTGGATGAATGATCATATCCACCGTGGACTCTATTTCCGCGTCTTCCGGGTTGACAAGAGACAAGAGGGGCACGAAGGCGAATGACCACAGCTGAGTCCGCGGAGCCAGGGGGTGCGGAGCCAGGAGGTCCGGGTGCTCCCGCGGCCGTCAAGTCGGCGGTGCGCACGGTGCTGTTGCTGGAGCACTTCGCGGCGCGGCCGGGGCTGCACAGCCTGGCCGACATCCAGCACGACCTCTCGCTGCCCAAGTCCAGCCTCTACATGCTGCTGCGCACCCTGGTGAACCTGGGCTGGGTGGAAACGGACGCCACCGGCACCCGGTACGGGATCGGCGTACGGGCGCTGCTCGTCGGCAGCTCGTACATCGACGGCGACGAGGTGGTCGCGGCGGCCCGGCCCACCCTGGACCGGCTCTCCGACGACACCACGGAGACCATCCACCTGGCCCGGCTGGACGGGACGAGCGTGGTCTACCTCGCAACCCGGCAGTCCCAGCACTACCTGCGGCCGTTCACCCGGGTCGGGCGGCGGCTGCCCGTGCACTCGACGGCGCTCGGCAAGGCGCTGCTGGCCACGCACACCGACGAGGAGGTACGCCGCCTCCTGCCGCGGCGGCTGGAGGCGGTCACCGAGCACACCATCACGGACCGGGACCGGCTCGTCGACGAGCTGGCACTGGTGCGGGAGCAGGGCTACGCGGTGGACCGGGAGGAGAACACGCTCGGGCTGCGCTGCTTCGGGGTGGCGGTGCCGTACCGGACGCCGGCGCGGGACGCGGTGAGCTGCTCGGTGCCGGTGGCGCGGCTGACGGAGGGGCACGAACAGGTGATCAAGGCGGCGCTCTTCGAGGCGCGGGACCGGCTGTCGGTGGTGACGCGGCGGATGTGACGCGGCGGGGTCGGCCGGTGGCGGGGTGGGTCGCCGCGGCGGTCGGTCCGACGGGTGGGATCGACGGAGCCTCCCCCACGTGGGGGAGACGGCTCCCCTTCAAGGGGGAGGTGGCGCGGCGGTGTGCGCGGGACCGTTGAGCCATGACCACACGAGCCCTGCCCACACCGCGACGTACGGACCGTTCGCAGCCGCCGGCCCCCGCCCTGGGGACCGGGAGGCGGATCCTGCGTGCGGTGGCGATCGTCGCCACCGTGCCGTATCTGACGCTGAAGTCCGCCTGGCTGGCCGGGAGCGACCTGGGGATACCGGAGGGCAGTGTCCTGCTCGAAAAGGGCGGGGTGTTCTTCCCCGTGCTCAACGCCCTTTCCATGGTCATGGATTCGAGCGTGATCCTGCTGGTCCTGATACTCACCCGGCCCTGGGGCATGCGGGTGCCGTCCTGGCTGCTGACCGTTCCGGTCTTCCTGGCCACCGGGCTGCTCACCCCGATCGCCCTCGGATTCCCCGGCCAGCTCCTCGCAAGGGCCCTGGGTTCGGGGCCGGACGAAGCGGTGCGGGCGGCGAAGGAACCCTTCCTCGAGCCCTGGGTGTTCGACGTGGTGTACCCGGGGTTCATCGCGCAGGCGATAGCCCTGGCCGGGCTGTTCGTGCCCTATGCGCGGGAGCGCTGGGGCCGGCGCTGGCAGGGCGGCCTGGGCGCGCGGCTCCCGTCTCCCACGGGGGTGGTGGCGGGAGCCGCGGCGGTGACGGCCCTGGCGGTGGGAGCGGGGCACGCGTACTGGGCCTTCGGCGGCACGGCCGGTCAGCTCCCGGCGCAGATAGCCCAGTACTCCTCGGACGCCGCCGTGGTGTCGGCCGTCCACGCGATATGCGCCCTGGCCGCCGGGGTGGGGGCGGTGCTGCTGGCCCGGGGCGGGGCCATGCGGGCGCGGTGGCCGCTGGCCGTCGCGTGGATCGGAGCGGCCGAGATGCTGAGTTGGGGGATGTGGATGACGACCGCCCTGCTGGGCACCGGCAACGGTGCGGACGAACTGCCCACCGCGGCAAGCTTCCTGATCTACGCTGGCCAGATGATCACCGGACTGCTCGCCGCCACCGTCATCACGCGGTTCCTCGCCGCCCGCCGCACGGCCTGAAGCGAGGGCCCGATGACGCGGGGCGCCGAAGGCCCGGCCCGGGCGGAACGCGGCCACACGAACGCAGCCCCGCCCGGCCCGGCCCAGCTGGACGGTCCGGGCAGCCCGGGTCGCCAGGGCAGCCCGGACCGCCGGGGCCAGCCGGGCGGCGGCTCGCCTCGGCAGGACCGGCGGGACCGGCGGGGCGGGCTCCAGCGCGTCTTCGGGGCGCGGGCGCGGTTGCGCTGGGTGCACCTGATCCTCGGTGGGGCGCTGCTGATGCCGTACTTCCTCGTGGCGCAGGTGGGCGTGGGCATCGCCTCGGGAGGTACCAGGGTCTTCGCCTCCATCGGGCTGACCCTCGCCGCCTACGGGGCAGCCCTGCCGCTGGTCGCCGTGACGGGGGTGTTCGGGCTGGTCCGGCCGATGTCGGTGGGCGCCGTACGGGCCATGTGCGGGGTGCCGGGGGAGCGGCTGGCCGAGGGGCCGGCCCGGTCCTGGGCGGCGCGGGGGCGGGCCTCGGCCTGGTGGACCCTCCACCTGGGGATCGGCGCGGCGGTCAGCGGGATGAGCCTCGCCGTGCCGCCCATGGCGGTGGTGCTGCTCGCGCTGCCGTTCGTGAGCCCGCTGCGGGAGGCCGGACTGGGCCTCGGCTGGTTCAGCACCGAGGCCCGGCCGTACGTGGCCCCCCTGCTCGGGGCGGCCCTGCTGGGCGGACTCGCGCTGTGCATCGCCGGGGCCGGTGCGCTCCTGGCCCGGCTGGCACCCGTACTGCTCGGGCCCACCGCGGCGGACCGGCTGGCGGCGGCCGAGGAGCGGGCCGCCGACCTGGCCGTGCGCAACCGGCTCGCCCGGGAGCTGCACGATGCCGTCGGGCACGCCCTGAGCGCCGTCACCCTCCAGGCGAACGCCGCCCGGCGGGTCCTCGACACGGACCCCGGCTTCGTACGGGAGGCGCTGGCCGCGATCGAGGACACCACCCGCCGCACCGTGGGCGAGCTCGACACGGTCCTCGGTCTGCTGCGGGACGGCGACGGCGCCGGCGCCGGCGATCCGTCCCGGCCGCATGCGGCTCCCGCCCCGACCCTCGCCGCCGACCTCGACGGGCTGCTGGCCCGCTCCAGAGCCGCCGGCACCCCGATCACCGCACACCAGGACCCCGGGGCCGCCGGGGACTGGGCCCAGCTCCCGGCGATCGTCTCCCGCGAGGCGTACCGGATCGTCCAGGAGGGCCTGAGCAACGCCCTGCGCCACGGGGACGGCCCCGTGGAGCTGAGCATCACCCTGCGCGAAGAGAACCGGCACCGCGAACTGGAGATCACCATGACCAATCCGTCCGCCCCCGCCGAGGGCCGGGAGCGGGAGCCCCGCACCACCGGCGGCCGGGGCCTGCACGGCGCCGCCGAGCGGGCCGGGCTGCTCGGCGGCAGCGTCCGGGCCGGCCCGCACGAGGGCCACTGGCGGCTGCGGGCGGTCCTGCCACTGGGCGGGGGCGAGCGATGACCCGGCCGCCGCTGCGCATCGTCATCGCCGACGACGAGCGGATGGTCCGTACCGCCCTGCGGGTCATCCTCGACGCCGAACCCGACCTCGACGTCGTCGGCGAGGCCGCCTCCGGCGCGGAGGCGGTCCCGCTGGTCCGCTCGCTGGCTCCCGACGTGGTGCTGATGGACGTCCGGATGCCCGAGATCGACGGGATCCGGGCCACCGAGCAGATCCTCGCCACCATGGCCGAGCCGCCCCGGATCGTGGTCGTCACCACCTTCGAGAACGACTCCTACGTCTACGACGCGCTCCGTGCGGGCGCGGCCGGGTTCCTGCTGAAGCGGGCCGACCCCGAGGAGCTGATCGGGGCGGTCCGGCTCGTGGGCCGCGGCGACTCGCTGCTCTTCCCGGCGGCCGTGCGCTCCCTCGCCGCCGCCCACTCGGCCGCCGCCCCGCCCGGCGTGGCCCCCTGGGTGGCCAGGCTCACCGACCGGGAGGCCGACGTACTGCGCCTGATCGCCACCGGGCTCTCCAACCACGAGATGAGCGAGCGTCTCGGCGTCGGGCCGCAGACCGTCAAGACGCACGTGGCCGCCGTCCTCGCGAAGACCGGCTCCAGGGACCGCACACAGGCGGTCATCGCGGCCTACGAGGGGGGCTTCCTCATGAAGAAAGCCTGAGAACCCCGCCACAATCGGGGCAGAGCGGAACGACCGGCGCGGCTGACGCGTCCTTCTTGAGGATGAACAAGACGATCAGGCGTGCGTCGGTCTTCTGTTTGCTCCTGGTGCTTGCCCTCTTGGTGCGGGTGACCTGGGTGCAGGCGTACCAAGGCCAGGCGCTCGCAGACGACGAGCACAACCGGCGGAACCTCATCGGGCAGTACGAGAACCCGCTGGGCAACATCATCGTGGGCGGGGAGGCGATCACCGGCTCGGTGAAGACGGCCGGGAAGGACTTCGGCTACAAGCGGACCTATGCCGACGGTCCGCTGTACGCGCCGATCACCGGCTTCAGCTCGCAGGCCTTCGGCACGTCGATGCTGGAGGGTGTCTACAAGAACGTCCTCAACGGCTCCGACAACCGGCTCAAGACGATGATGGACCTGCTCACCAACAAGCGGGCCGATCCGGGCAACGTGCTCACCACCATCGACAAGGGCGTGCAGAAGGCCGGATACGACGCGCTCCAGGGCAAGCAGGGCGCCGCCGTGGCCATCGACCCGGCGACCGGCGAGATCCTCGCCGTGGTCAACAACCCCTCCTTCGACCCCGGCCGCATCAGCGGAGCCAACGACAAGGAGGCCTGGGACGAGCTGTCCGCGGACAACGGCAAGGCCATGGAGAACGTGGCGCTGCGCAAGCCCCAGGCGCCCGGTTCCACCTTCAAGCTGGTGACCCTCGCGGCGGCCATCGAGAACGGGCTGGTCACGAGCATCGACCAGAACACCTCCATCCCGGGCAACTACACGATCCCCGGCACCACGACCAAGCTCAAGAGCGAGGTCCCCGACGAGATGTGCAACAACGTCTCGCCGCGCACCGCGCTGCGGCTGTCGTGCAACAACGTCTTCGCGGAGTTCGCGTCCAAGCTCGGCCAGGACAAGATGCGCGCGATGGCCGAGAAGCTCGGCTTCAACACGCAGATCGACACCCCGGTCCGCACCAATCCGCCGAGCAAGTACCCGTCCAAGAAGATGTCCGTCGACCAGGTGGCGCAGACGGGTATCGGCCAGTTCGACGTGCAGGCCACCCCGCTCCAGATGGCGATGGTGACCGCCGCGATCGAGAACGGCGGCAAGCTCGTCGCCCCGCACATGGTCTCCGAGGTCACCGACGCGAGTGGCAACGCGCTGGAGAGCCTCAAGGACGCCAAGAGCGAGCAGGTCATGAGCGCCAAGACCGCCTCGATGCTCCAGGACGCCATGCGCACGGTCGCCACCGAGGGCGGCGGCAGGCCCGCCCAGGTCGCGGGCGCCGAGGTGGGCGGCAAGACGGGTACCGCCCAGCGCGGCGTGAACAACAACAAGCCTCCCCTGGCCTGGTTCACCTCGTACGGCAAGGCGGGCGGCAAGCAGATCGCCGTCGCGGTCGTGATCGAGAACTCGGACACCGACCGTTCCGAGATCGGCGGCGGCAAGCTCGCCGCCCCCATCGCGCAGAAGATGATGGAGGCGTGGCTGAAGAAGTAGCCGCCTCGTACACAGGGCCGACGCGCCGGGAACCGACAGGGTTCCCGGCGCGTTTCCCTTCCCATGATCCGGACCGCGCTCCCCGCCGATCTCGATGCCATCGCCGCCCTCCACACCCGGGCCCGCGCCACCTACTACCGGGGCCGCGTCCCGGAGGCGGCCCACGGCGGCGAAGCCGGACTCGCGCGCACCCGCGAGGGCTGGTCCCGCGCCGTCGCCCGGGCCGGCGCCGACGGCGGGGTGCTCTGCGCCGAGCGGGACGGGCGGCTCACCGGGGTGGCCGCCTTCCGCACCGCCGACGGGGAGACCACCCTCACCCAGTTCCACGTCGACCCCGACCACTGGCGGCGCGGCACCGGCGCCGCCCTGCACGCCGCCTGCCTCGACGCCTGGCGGCGCGCCGGGATCCGACGGGTCCGCCTGGAGGTCTACGAGCACAACCTGCGCGCCCAGGCCTTCTACGCCTCCCTCGGCTGGCGGGGCGCTCCCGGGGCCGAGCGGTCCGGCTCGCACCTCACGCTCTGGCTGGACGTCGAGCCGCCCCGCGAGCCGTCCGGGACGTCCCGGGTGTCCGGGGAATGAGACGCCCCTCGGGTTGGTTGCCGATTGGTTGAAAGGTGAAACTGCCCGCGTCGTGAAGGACGCGGCACACCCTCCCCCCGAACACGGAGAGAAGAACGAACATGCGCGTCGAGATCTGGAGCGACATCGCCTGCCCCTGGTGCTACATCGGCAAGGCCCGTTTCACGAAGGGGCTGGCCGAGTTCGCGCACCGCGACGAGGTGGAGGTCGTCTTCCGGTCCTTCGAGCTCGACCCCAACGGCCCCAAGGGCGTCACCGCGCCCGTCGTGGAGATGCTGGCCCAGAAGTACGGCCGCACGCTCGACGAGGCGCGCGGCATGGAGGAGCACGTCGCGGCCAGCGCACGCGCCGAAGGGCTGACGTACCGGGTCGAGGGACGCGACCACGGCAACACCTTCGACATCCACCGCCTGCTGCACCTGGCCGCCGCCCGGGGCCGCCAGGAGGAGCTGCTCGACCTCGCCTACCGCGCCAACTTCGGCGAGGAGCGCAGCGTCTTCGACCCGGAGGTGCTGATCGCGCTCGCGGTCGAGGCCGGGCTGGACGAGGCCGAGGCCCGTACGGTCCTCGCCGACCCGTCCGACTACGCCGAGGAGGTGCGGGCCGACGAGCGCGAGGCCGCCGAACTGGGCGCCAACGCCGTGCCCTTCTTCGTCCTCGACCGCCGCTACGGAATCTCCGGCGGCCAGCCCGCCGAGGTGTTCACCCAGGCGCTGGAGCAGGCCTGGGCCGGCCGCGCGGTCATCGAGCCCGTCGCCGGAGCGGCCGAAGCCGAGGCCTGCGAGCCCGGCGGGGCCTGCGCCGTCCCGCAGGCGTAGGCACTCCTCGGGCGGCGGGGCCTGCGCCGCCCCCCCCAGGCGTAAGCACTCCTCGGGCGGTGGCGTCGGGTCGCGGCCCCACCGCCCGGGCGGCGTCCGAGCCCCGCGCCCTGGGGGCGAGTTCGCCCCGAAGGCGCCGGTCGCGGTTCACCAGGCCGCGGCCGCCGCCTCCAGCGCCTCGGCCGGGTCCGCCGACAGCGCCGCGGCCAGTGCCGTCAGCGCGGCCCGGACCACGGCCGGATCCGCGGCCGGCCCGTAGTGGTTGACCCGGACCATCTCCTGCGCCAGCGCCCCGCCACCCGCCGCGAGCGGGACCGAGGGGTCCGCCCTCAGCGCCTTGGCCACCACCAGGGAGGCCTCCGGGACCCGCAGGGTGGTCGCCACCGGCGCGGCCTCCGCCGCCACCGGCACGTACGGGGCCACGCCCAGCGCCGCCGCACCCGCACGGGTGGCCCGCGCCGCGGCCGCGTGCCGGGCCGTCAGCGCGGGCAGCCCCTCGGCCGCGATCCGGTCCAGGCAGGCCTCCAGCGCCAGCATCTCCAGCTGCGCCGGAGCGTGCAGCAGCGTCTTGCGGCCGCCGTCGATCCAACGCTCCTTCCAGTCCAGCAGGGACAGGTACGAGCGCCTGGGCGCGGCCGGGTTCTCCGCGAACCGGGCCCACGCCCGCTCCGACACCGACACCATCGAGACGCCCGCCGGGCCGCCCATCGCCTTCTGCGCGCCGATCACGCACAGGTCCACGCCCCACTCGTCCGGGAGCAGCGCCTCCGCGCCCACCGAAGCCACCGCGTCCAGCATGAACAGCGCGCCGTGGGCCCGTACGACCTCACCGATCTCCGCGACCGGGTTGGTGTTGCCGGTCGCCGCCTCGGCGTGCACCAGCGAGACGAAGTCGATCTCCGGGTGCGCGGCCAGCGCCTCGGCCACCTGGGCCGCTGTCACCGCCGTGTCGTACGGCACCGCCAGGTCCACCACGGTCGCCCCGCAGTCGCGCAGCCAGTTGCCGAACGTGGTCCCGTACGGCCCGGTCACGATGTTCAGCGCGGTGGAACCCGGCCGCGCCCCCGACCGGATGCATCCCTCCAGCGGCAGCAGCGCCTCGCCCTGGGTGATCACCACGTCCTGCCGGGTGCCGAGGAGCTCCGCCACCCCCCGCTCGATCGACGCGAAGCGCTCCGCGGTGAGCGGCGGAAGGTCCAGCAGGGGGTGGGTCACGGCGGTTTTCTCCTCGTCAGGGGTTACCGGCCGAGCCTACCGAGCACGCACGTAAGGTGCCGACATGAGCGATGTGAGCGATGTGCTGCACGTGAAGGGGCGGGTGCTCGTCGGGCCCGACGAGGTACGCGACGAGCTCTGGGTCGTCGGCGGCCGGATCTCGTACGAGCGCCCGCGCGGCGCCCGGGAGGTCACCGAGGTCTCCGGGTGGGCGCTGCCCGGCCTGGTCGACGCCCACTGCCACGTGGGCCTCGACGCCCACGGGCCGGTGGACGCCCAGACCGCCGAGCGGCAGGCGCTCACCGACCGGGACGCCGGGACCCTCCTCATCCGCGACGCCGGATCCCCCTCCGACACCCGCTGGATCGACGACCGCGAGGACCTCCCGAAGATCATCCGGGCGGGCCGGCACATCGCCCGGACCCGCCGCTACATCCGCAACTACGCCCACGAGATCGAGCCCGCCGACCTCGTCGAGTACGTGGGCCGCGAGGCGCTGCGCGGCGACGGCTGGGTGAAGCTGGTCGGCGACTGGATCGACCGCGACGCCGGCGACCTGACGGCCTGCTGGCCGCGCCCCGAGGTCGAGGCGGCCATCGCCGAGGCGCACCGCCTCGGCGCCCGGGTCACGGCGCACTGCTTCGCGGAGGACTCGCTGCGCGATCTGGTCGAGGCGGGCATCGACTGCGTCGAGCACGCCACCGGGCTCACCGAGGACACGATCCCGCTGTTCGCGGAACGCGGGGTGGCGATCGTCCCGACCCTCGTGAACATCGCGACGTTCCCGAAGCTGGCGGCCGGCGGCGACGCCAAGTTCCCCCGCTGGTCGGCCCACATGCGCCGGCTCCACGAGCGCCGTTACGACACCGTCCGGGCCGCCTACGACGCGGGCGTCCCGGTGTACGTGGGCACGGACGCGGGCGGTTCCCTGCCGCACGGCCTGGTCGCGGCCGAGGTCGCGGAGCTCGTGAAGGCCGGGATCCCGCCCCTGGAGGCCCTGTCGGCGACGGCCTGGGCGGCCCGCGCGTGGCTCGGCCGGCCCGGTCTGACCGAGGGCGCGCCGGCGGACCTCGTGGTCTACGGCTCCGATCCGCGGGCCGACGTACGGGCGCTGGCGCAGCCGCTGCGGGTGGTCGTGGGCGGCAAGGTCCGGGCCTGAGAGGCGGGTTGACCGGGCGTGACGCCGAAGGCCCGCCCGTCGTTGTGCATGCCCGCCCGGCGCCGGAGCCGGGGCGGCCGTGGGGTGGGAGGGAACTCGCGTTCCTCATGAGGCGTGAAAAATCGAATACATGCGTGGAAACCACCCTTTGGGGTGAACTCACGTCAGGTTGCTGCCCGTTCACTCACAGTGCGTAAAGATTCCGAGGGTCGAAGCCGTCGGCGCGCGCAATGTCCCCCATTGGCGGCGCGACGGCACCCATCTCCCTGGGGGTTCCACCACCTTGAACAGCAACACCTTCCGCATGCCCGCGGCCGCCCTGCTCGCCACGGGAGCGGTGGCCCTGCTCACCGCGCCGCCCGCCTTCGCCACGGGCGGCGGCGCTGCCGGGAGCGAGGGCAAGGCCGGCGCCGTCGTCCTGCGGGCCGGACTGGACGTGGGCCTGCTCAACAAGGCCGTGCACGTACCGCTGAAGACCACGCTCAACGAGGTCAGCGCCCCCGCGGCAGCCGAGAAGACCGTGCTCAGCGTGACCCTCGACGGGGTCGAGCAGGGCAAGCCGGTGAGCGTGGTCCGGGCGGAGGTCGCCACCTCGAAGGCGACCGCCGACGAGAACCGGGCCGAGGCCGAGGTGAAGCTGGCCAATGCCAAGGTGCACGTGCCCGGACTGCCGCTGTTGTCCCTCATCCAGGTGGAGAAGGTCACCTCCAAGGCGGTGTGCGAGGCCGGCAGGAAGCCCGTGGCCAGCTCGAACGTGCTCGGGACGGTCACCGTCCTCGGGAAGAAGGTCACCCTGACGGCGGGCGGGCCCACCAAGGTCGAGGTCCCGAAGGTCGGTCTGGTCAGCCTGGAGCTGTCCGGCACGGAGACCACCTCCACCACGGCCGCCGCGGCCGCGCTCCGCCTGAAGGTGTCGGTGAACCCGCTCGACCTGAACGTGGCTCAGGTCGAGGGCGAGATCGTGCTGGCGGAGGCGCACTGCGAGTCGCCGTCCGGGCCGGCGCCCAGCGCCTCCGCCCCCGCGCAGCCGGACGTGAAGCCCCAGGCCGGGACGGGCAGCGGAACGGGGGCCGTCACCTCCACCGCCACCCGGGCCGACCTGGCCGAGACCGGCGCCGGTTCGGTGACCCCGTACGTGGCGGGCGGCGCGCTGATCCTGCTCGGCATCGGGGCGGGCGCGCTCGTCGTGACCCGGCGCGGCAAGGCGGCCTCGTAACCCTCGGGCCCCCGCTCAGCGCGTGGCGTGCTCCAGTCCCTGGGAGCCCGCGCCGCGAGAGGTCACGGCCGCGGTGATCTGCTGGTCGACACGGGCGTACTCCGACCGCTTGGCGGCGGGCAGTGCGCTGTCGGTGGCGGCACAGGAGGCGCAGACGACCCGGAACGGCTGCGCCATGTCCGAGTACTGCGTCAGGTACTCCGCCTTCGCCACCTCCCAGCGACCCGGACGGCCGGCGGCCGGGGAGAAGGTGAAGCGGGGGATCGAGGACATGTTGCCGCGCGCCTTGTCGGCCTCGTAGAAGCTGGCCACCTGGTCGCCCATGCCGAAGACCACCCAGGTGCCGTTGATCTTCTCGTAGGGCTGCGGGACGTGGTTGTGCGTGCCGAGGATCAGATCGATGTCGGGGAGCCCGTCGGGGCCGCGCGAGGCGGTCAGCGCCTGGGCCAGATCGCGTTGCTGCTGGTCGGGGGCGGTCTGCCACTCCGTGCCCCAGTGGACGCTGAGGACGACGACGTTCGCGCCCGCCGCCCGGGCGGCGCGGGCGTCGGAGATGATCCGGGCCTGGTCGATGAGGTTGACGGACCAGGGCTTGCCGGCCGGGAGGGGGATGCCGTTGGTGCCGTACGTGTAGTCCAGCTGGGCGACCTTCGCACCGCCCGCCTGGAGCACGGCGGGGGCCTTGGCCTCGTCCGCGCTGCGGCCCGATCCGACGTGCTTGATGCCGACCCGGTCGAGGTGGTCGAGGGTGCGGACGAGACCGTCGTAGCCGTCGTCCAGGGTGTGGTTCGAACCGGTGGAGCAGCTGTCGTACCCGGCGTCCCCGAGGGCGTCGGCCAGCTCGTGGGGCGCCTTGAAGGCGGGGTAGCCCGTGTAGGGGCCGCCGGGGCGCCCGTACGGTATCTCGTGGTGGCATATCGCCAGGTCGGCGGCGGAGACCAGGGGTCTGACCCCCGCGAGTATCTTCCGGAAGTCATGGGCCTGCCCGGTGCCCTTGGCGTCGTCCGCCGCCCGCTGGATGATCGACGGGTACGGGATGATGTCGCCCGTCGCCACCAGCGTGAACGGCTTCCCGGCGGGCGCGGCCGCGCCGTCGGCGCCGGGCGTGGTGCCCGGCTTCGCCCCCAGCCGCTGGTCGGTGGCGGGTGGGCCGCCGCCGCTGCCCTTGTCCAGCAGGACCGGTACGACGTAGACCGCCCCGCCCACCACGGCCAGCGCGGCCAGCGCGGCGCCTGTCCTGGCGTATGCCTTCATCCTCTTGACCCCCGGTGTCACACGCAGTCGATGCGTGGATCCTCGCGCACTCCCAGCCCGCCCGCCACGGGACCCCCGGCGCCGCCGGCCCCGGAGCCCGCGAACGGCCCGGCGCCGGGGGCGGGTCCGGCGTGCGGCCAGGCGGCGGCGCGCGGCCCGGGCGGGGGGCGTGTCCAGCGCGAGGCCCGGCGGCGGCGCGCGGCCCGGGCCGGGGGCCGGTCAGTGCGCAGTCCGGTGTCAAGGCGCGGCCTGCCGGGGGCCGGTCCCGCGCGGTCCCATGGCAGCGCCCGGCCCGCGGCGCGCGGCCCGTCAGTGCGCGGTCAGGGCCAGGGCGTGGTCCAGGGCCTGGAGGAGGCGGCCCGTCGTGGCGCGGTCGCGGACCGCCAGGCGGAGCCAGGAGTGGTCGAGGCCCGGGAAGGTGTCCCCGCGGCGGACCGCGAAGCCGAGCGCGCGCAGGCGGGTGCGGACCTCCGCGGCGCCGGACACCCGGATCAGGACGAACGGCCCCTCGGCCACCCCCGCCACCGTGACCTCGTCGAACTCCGCCAGCCCGGCCAGCAGGTGCGCCCGGTCCACCGCGATCTGCCGCGCGGCCGCCTCCGCCTCCGCCAGCGCCGCCGGGGCCACACAGGCCTCCGCCGCCACCAGGGCCGGGGTCGACACCGGCCACAGCGGCTGCGCCGCCGCGAGCTTGGCGATCACCTCGGGCTCGGCCAGCACGTAGCCGATCCGCAGCCCCGCCAGCCCCCAGGTCTTGGTCAGGCTCCGCAGCACCACCAGCCCCGGCACGTCCGTCCGCCCGGCCAGGGCCTCCCGTTCGCCCGGAACGGCGTCCATGAAGGCCTCGTCCACGACCAGGGTCCGCCCCGGCCGGGCCAGCGCCGCCAGAGCGGCGGCCGGGTGCAGCACCGACGTCGGGTTGGTCGGGTTCCCGATCACCACCAGATCCGCGTCCTCCGGTACCGCGGCCGGGTCCAGCCGGAAGCCGTCCGCCGCCCGCAGCACCACCCGATCCACCCGGTGACCGGCGTCCCGCAGGGCCGCCTCCGGCTCGGTGAACTGCGGATGCACCACGACGGGCCGTACGGCGCCCAGCGCCCGCGCGATCAGCACGAAGGCCTCGGCCGCCCCGGCCGTCAGCAGCACCCGTTCGACCGGCAGCCCGTGCCGGTCCGCCACCGCCGCGCGGGCCGCGCGGCCGTCCGGATACGCGGCGAGGTCCCCCAGGGAGGCGGCGATCCGCTGCCTGAGCCACTGCGGGGGCGTGTCCGACCGTACGTTCACCGCGAGGTCCACCAGCGTGCCGTCCGCGTCCAGCACCTCCGCGTCCCCGTGATGGCGCAGGTCATGGGCCTGCGTGGTGGCCACGGCGCAGGTCGCCGCCACCGACCGGCGCTTCGGTACGAGGAGTTCCCCGCCGCCCGCGAGCGCCGCGGCCTCGGCCACCGAGGAGGTCCCGGCGGCGTCGCGCACCGCGTCCGAGGGATGCGGTACCGCGATGGCGGCCAGCTTCTCGGCGGGGTAGCCGATCAGCGGCACGCCGAAACGTTCCGCCGCCCCCGCGATCCCCGCCTCCGCGGTCTTCGACTCCACCGTGGCCAGCGCCGTCACCGCCCCGGTGGTCAGCCCGGCCCCCCGCAGGGTCTCCTCGACCAGGGCGCAGACCTCCGCCACGGAGACCCCCGCGCGTCCGCCCACCCCGACCACCAGCCGCGTCACGTACTCACCCACCGGGGGCCTCCCTCCGTAGTCAATCTCGCCGTCGATCTCGCCGTCGCTGTCGTCAACACGCTTCCGCCCTCCACCCGCGCACGGAAGTGCGCGCACGGCCCCCGGCCGGTATCCAGGGGCACATGGCGGTGATCGTGGCGTTGGGCGCGTTCCTGATGACGCTGGCGGGCGGGTGGACGGCGCAACGCGTCACCGACCGCCGCCACCTCGTGCTGGGCCTGGCCGGCGGGCTGATGCTCGGCGTGGTGGGCCTGGACCTGCTCCCGGAGGCGATGCACGCGGCGGGCCGGGAACTGTTCGGCGTCCCGCTCGCCCTGCTGCTGTTCGTCACCGGCTTCCTCGTCGCGCACGTCGTGGAACGCCTGCTGGCCGTACGTCAGGCCGCGCACGGCGCCGAGGACGGCGAGGGGCGCGGCGGCGAGCACGGCGGCCGGGTCCCCGAGGTCGGCCTCACCGCGGCCGCCGCGATGGTCGGCCACAGCCTCGCCGACGGCGTCGCGCTGGGCGCGGCCTTCCAGGTCGGCGGGGGCATGGGGGTGGCCGTCGCGCTGGCCGTCATCACCCACGACTTCGCCGACGGGTTCAACACCTACACGCTCACCACGCTCTACGGCAACGCCCGCCGCAAGGCCCTGATGATGCTGTTCGCGGACGCGGTGGCGCCGGTCGTGGGCGCCGCGTCCACTTTGCTGTTCACCCTTCCGGAGGAACCGCTGGGGGCGTACCTCGGCTTCTTCGGCGGGGTCCTGCTGTACCTGGCAGCCGCCGAGATCCTGCCCGAGGCGCACCACAGACACCCCGCCCTGTCCACGCTGATGTGCACGGTGGGCGGGGTCGCCGGGATCTGGCTCGTGGTCGGCCTCGCGGACTGAGGTCACCGGGCCCGCGCCGCGGCTTCCGTGAAGCGCACGGCGGATTCCGTGAAGCGCACGGCGACGGACGGCTCCGCCGCCCAGTGCGTGTGCAGGTAGCTCGCGTGCACCCCGCCCGCCACGAAGCCCTCGACGCGGCGCTCGGGATGCGTGAACCCCCAGGCGGGCGTGGCCCCGGAGCCCGGCTCGATCACCGTCCGGTGGAACTCGTGCCCGCGCAGCCGGGTCCCGGCCGCGGCGAGGGAGCTGTCCGACACCGCCACCGCCTCGCGGTAGCCGAGGGTCAGGCGCTCCGACATCCGGGCGTCGGCGTCGAGCACCCCGCACATCGGCTTCCCGTCCAGCGACGTCCCGAGGTACAGCAGCCCCGCGCACTCGGCCGCCACCGGCCCGCCGGCCGCGGCGAAGGCGGCGACGGCCCCGCGCAGCGGCTCGTTCGCGGACAGCTCGGGCGCGTACACCTCGGGGAACCCGCCGCCGATGACCAGCCCGGCCGTCCCGTCGGGCAGCCGCTCGTCGCGCAGCGGGTCGAAGGTGACGACCTCGGCCCCGGCGGCGGTGAGCAGCTCCGCGTGCTCGGCGTAGGAGAACGTGAACGCGGCCCCGCCGGCGACCGCGACGACGGGCCGCCCGCCTCCGCGCCGCGCCGGTGCCGAGGCCCCGGACGCCGACCCCGACGTCGGCGCCGACTCCCGCGCGGCCGCGCCGGGCGACCACACCTCGCAGTCCAGCGGCGGCGCGGTCCGGGCCAGCGCCATCAGGGCGTCCAGATCGCAGCCCGCCCGGACCTGGTCCGCGAGCGCCCCGACCGAGGTCACCGCGTCCGTGCGCCGCTCGGCGACCGGCACCAGACCCAGGTGCCGCGAGGGCGCCGCCACCTGCGGAGCCCGCCGCAGGACACCCAGGACCGGCACCCCGGCCTCCTCCAGCGCCTCACGGAGCATGACCTCGTGCCGGTCGGAGCCGACCTTGTTCAGGATCACGCCCCCCAGCCGCACCTGCGGGTCGAACGAGGCGAAGCCGTGCACCAGCGCCGCCACCGACCGCGACTGCGACGAGGCGTCCACGACCAGCACCACCGGAGCCCGCAGCAGCTTCGCGACCTGCGCCGTCGAGGCGAGTTCACCGCGCCCCGCGGCCCCGTCGTACAGGCCCATCACACCCTCGACCACCGCGAGATCGCAGCCCGCCGCCCCGTGCGCGAACAGCGGAGCCACCAGCTCCGGCCCGCACATGAAGGCGTCCAGGTTCCGCCCCGGCCGGCCCGTGGCCAGCGCGTGGTAGCCGGGGTCGATGTAGTCGGGCCCGGCCTTGTGCGGGGACACGGCGAGGCCGCGCTCCGAGAAGGCCGCCATCAGGCCCGTCGCGACGGTGGTCTTGCCGCTGCCGGAGGACGGCGCGGCGATCACCAGACGCGGAACGTTGAACGAGGTCACCACTCGATGCCCTTCTGGCCCTTCTGGCCGGTGTCCATCGGGTGCTTGACCTTGGTCATCTCCGTGACCAGGTCCGCGAACTCCACCAGCTTCTCCGGCGCGTTGCGGCCCGTGATGACCACGTGCTGGGTCCCCGGACGGTTGCGCAGCACCTCGATCACCTCGTCCACATCGATCCAGCCCCAGTGCATCGGGTACGCGAACTCGTCCAGCACGTACAGCTTGTGCGTCTCGGCGGCCAGATCCCGCTTGACCTGCTCCCAGCCTTCCTTGGCCGCCTGCTCGTTGTCGAGCTGCGCGTCGCGCTGGACCCAGGACCAGCCCTCGCCCATCTTGTGCCAGACGACGGAGCCGCCCTCGCCCGAGGCGCCGAGCACCTTGAGCGCGTTCTCCTCGCCGACCTTCCACTTCGCCGACTTGACGAACTGGAACACCCCGATCGGCCAGCCCTGGTTCCAGGCGCGCAGCGCCAGCCCGAAGGCCGCCGTCGACTTGCCCTTGCCCGGCCCGGTGTGGACGAACACGAGCGGGCGGTTGCGGCGCTGGCGCGTCGTGAGTCCGTCGTCGGGAACGACGGTCGGCTGTCCCTGCGGCATTACGCGGCCCTCCTGTTGCTGTGGTTGTGCTGCGGTCGTTGGGATTCCACGGATGTACGAACGTTCTTCACGAGCCCTGCCAGGCTGTCGGCCCGCAGCCCGTCCAGGCTGACGGCAGGCCCGCCCAGGTCGGCGGCCAGTGCCCCGGCCAGCCCCAGCCGGACCGGCCCGCTCTCGCAGTCGACGACGACCGACGCGACCCCCTCGGCGGCCAGCAGCCGCGCACTGCGCCCGGACAGCTCGCGGGCGTCCCCGCCCAGGGCGCCGGCCGAAGTGGCCCGCCCGTCGGTGACGACCACCAGCAGCGGCCGGCGGCTCGGATCCCGCAGCCGCTCGATCCGCAGCACCTCGTGGGCCTTCAGCAGCCCGGCGGCCAGTGGAGTGCGGCCGCCCGTCGGCAGCCGCTCCAGCCGGGCCGCGGCCGCGTCCACCGAGGAGGTCGGCGGCAGCGCCAGCTCGGCGCCCGCCCCCCGGAAGGTGATCAGGCCGACCTTGTCCCGGCGCTGGTAGGCGTCCAGCAGCAGCGACAGGACCGCGCCCTTGACCGCGCCCATCCGCTGCCGGGCCGCCATCGAGCCGGAGGCGTCGACGACGAACAGCACGAGGTTCCCCTCGCGCCCCTCCCTCGTCGCCTGCCGCAGATCGTCCTTGCGTACCACCAGCCCGCGCCCGCTGCGGCCGCGTGCCTTCTGGTGCGGGGCGGCCGCCTGGATGGTGGCGGCCAGGTGCAGCTTGGTCAGGTGGCCGCGCGGGCGCTGGGCTCCGGTGGTCCGGCCGTGCGCGGTCCGGGCGCGGGAGCGGCGCCCGGACGCGCCCTCGCCGAGCCCGGGCACGCTCAGCATCTTGGTCCGGAACGGCTCGGAGGCCCGTACGGCGGCCTGTTCGGCCGCCCCGCCACCCTGCGAGGGCTGCGGCTCGGGGGCCTGCGGCGCCTCCGGGGACTCCTGCGGCTCGGGGGCCTCGGGCGCCTCCGGGGCCTCGGAGCCGCTGCCCTGCGGCGGCACCCCGCCGCCCCCGTCGTCACCGGGGCCGTCGTCCTGCGGGCCGCCGTCGTCCGGACCGCCGTCGTTCGGGCCCTCGGGCTCGGGCTCGGGCTCCGGCTCCTCGTCGGGGAACCGGTCCAGGATCTCGTCCAGCTTGTCCTCGTCGAGCCCGGGGGCGTCGAAGGGGTTGCGGCGGCGCCGGTGGGGGAGCGCCAGCAGCGCGGCCTGCCGCACGTCCTCCTTGCGCACGTCGGTCCGCCCGGCCCAGGCCGCCAGCGCCGTGGCCGTACGGGCCATCACGATGTCGGCGCGCATCCCGTCGACCTCGAAGCCCGCGCAGGTCGCCGCGATCTGCAGCAGC
Source organism: Streptomyces sp. NPDC028314 (assembly GCF_055565795.1). Lineage (NCBI taxonomy): Bacteria > Bacillati > Actinomycetota > Actinomycetes > Kitasatosporales > Streptomycetaceae > Streptomyces > Streptomyces sp. NPDC028314. Next base: position 66,834 of record NZ_JBVHTP010000015.1, on the reverse strand, counting down.
GAGGTGTCCCCGAGCACGACCCGGGGGAGCAGCGCCCGCGCGGCCACGACCCGGGCCCGTACGTCGTGCTCGTCATCCGCCCAGCGGGTCGCGAAACCGGCCGGGTCGTCCTCGTACGCGAGCCGGCGGCGCACCACCTCGACGCGCTGCGCGGGCTCGCGGGAGGCCGCGACCTCGACGGTCAGCCCGAACCGGTCGAGGAGCTGCGGGCGAAGCTCGCCCTCCTCGGGGTTCATCGTGCCGACGAGCAGGAACCGGGCGGCGTGCCGTACGGAGACGCCCTCGCGCTCCACGTACGAGGCGCCCATCGCGGCCGCGTCGAGCAGCAGGTCGATGAGGTGGTCGTGGAGCAGGTTGACCTCGTCGACGTACAGGATCCCGCGGTGCGCGTCGGCGAGCAGGCCGGGCTCGAAGGCCTTCACGCCCTCGGCGAGGGCGCGTTCGATGTCGAGGGCGCCGACGAGCCGGTCCTCGGAGGCGCCGACGGGCAGCTCCACCATCCGCGCCGGGCGCGCGGCGCCGGGACCGGGCTCGTGGGGGCCGTCGGGGCACGCCGGGTCGGGCGAGGCGGGCGCGCACGAGAACCGGCAGCCGGGCACGACGTCCACCTGCGGCAGCAGCGCGGACAGCGCGCGGACGGCGGTGGACTTGGCGGTCCCCTTCTCACCGCGCACGAGCACGCCGCCGACCGCTGGGCTCACGGCGTTCAGCAGGAGCGCCAGCCGCAGATCGGTCTGGCCGACCACTGCGGTGAACGGGTAGGGCGTGCTCATGCGTTGCTCACTCCTTCGATGGTGCGGGCCCCTGCCGGGTGCTCCGCCGAGGTCCGCGGGTGCGGCGCCGCTGCCGGGGCTCCGGCCGGTTCCGGGAAAGGACGGGGTGGGGGAGAGCCCCGCAGGGCCCCGGCCGTCACGGCGCACCCGGAGGGAGGAAGGGGAGGCCCGCCGGGGCGCCGCCCTCGATCAGCCGCAGCAGCCCGGCCGTGTCGGCGTGTTCCTCGATCAGGTCGCCCAGCAGGTCAAGCTGTTCCTCCCGCAGCGCGGAGAAGGAGGTGTCCGGCGCCGGGACGAAGCGCCGCCCGGCCGCCGCGGCCACCTCCCGCAGGAACGCCCGGCGGAAGCCGTCCGACTCCAGCGAGCCGTGCCAGTGCGTGCCCCACACCTCGCCGACCCGGCAGCCGTCCAGGAAGGGGGTCCCGCCCAGCACCTCGGCCACCCCGTGGTGGATCTCGTACCCCTCGACCGGCTCGCCGAGCGCCGTGCCCTGCGGCCGCGCCAGGGTCTTCTCCCGCTCGAAGCGGACGCGCACCGGCAGCAGCCCGAGGCCGTCGACCGCCCCCGCCCGGGACTCCACCTCGTCCTCGATGTGCTCGCCCAGCACCTGGAACCCGCCGCAGATGCCCAGCACCGGCCGGCCCTGGGCCGCCCGCCGGGCCAGCGCGTCGGCCAGGCCGCGCTCGCGCAGCCACGCCAGCGCCTTCACCGTGCCGCGCGTGCCCGGGACGACGACCAGGTCGGCGTCGGCCAGCTCCTCGGCCCGGTCCACGAACCGCACCACCACGCCCGGCTCCGCGGCGAGCGCGTCGACGTCCGTGAAGTTCGACATCAGCGGCACCGCGCACACCGCGACCCGCAGCACGTCCTCGCCGACCGGCGGTGCCACGACCGACTCGCGCACCGCGCCCCGCAGCGAGACCCGCAGCCCGTCCTCCTCGTCGATGCCCAGGCCGTGCTGGAAGGGGAGCACCCCGTACGTCGCCCGCCCCGTCAGCCCGCGCAGCATCTCCATGCCGGGCTCCAGCAGCGACACGTCACCGCGGAACTTGTTGACCAGATAGCCCGCGATCAGCGACTGGTCCTCGGGGGAGAGCAGCGCGGTGGTGCCGAAGAACGACGCGAAGACCCCGCCCCGGTCGATGTCCCCGACCACGACCACCGGGAAGCGCGCGGCCCGCGCGATGCCCATGTTCACGATGTCGGTCCGGCGCAGGTTGATCTCGGCCGGACTGCCCGCCCCCTCGCAGATCACGGCGTCATACGTGCCCCGCAACTGCTCAAGGCAGTCCGTGACGATCCCCAGGAGCTGCTCCTGGCGCCCCCCGTGGTAGCCGCGCGCGCTCATCTCGCCCACCGGCTTGCCCAGCAGCACGACCTGGCTGCTGCGGTCACTGCCGGGTTTGAGCAGCACCGGGTTCATCAGGGCGGTCGGCTCCACGCACGCGGCCTGCGCCTGCATAGCCTGGGCCCGGCCGATCTCCGCGCCCTCCCGCGTGACGAAGGAGTTCAGCGACATGTTCTGCGCCTTGAACGGGGCCACCTTCACGCCCTGCCGCGCCAGCCAGCGGCAGATGCCCGCCGTGACCACGCTCTTGCCCGCGTCCGAGGTCGTACCGGCGACCAGCAGACCGCCGCCGCGCTTCGCGCCGCTCATGCGCGTCCCTTTCCGAACCGAATCGACACCGAACGCAGCGACACCGCACTTCTCGGCACCGCACGCATCGACACCGCACACCGCAGTGCCGCACAGGCCGCCAGGGCCACCCAGGTCACGCGGCGCGACAGCCGCACCGCCCGCTCGATGTCCGCGACCTCCACCGGCCGTCCGGCGGCACCGTTGAGGACGGCCCGGTGCTCGACCCGCCCCCCGTACGCGAGGGTCCCGCCCAGCCGTACGCCCAGGGCGCCGGCGAAGGAGGCCTCCACCGGTCCGGCGTTCGGGCTGGGGTGCGCGGCGGCGTCGGCGCGCCAGGCCCGTACGGCTCCCCGCCGGTCGGGGCCGGCCAGGACCGCGGCGAGGGCCGTCAGCCGGGCCCCCGGCCAGCCCGCGACGTCGTCGAGCCGGGCCGAGGCCCAGCCGTAGCGCAGGTAGCGGGGCGACTTGTGGCCCACCATCGCGTCCAGGGTGTTCACGGCGCGGAAGGCCAGCAGCCCCGGCACCCCGGCCACGGCGCCCCAGAACAGGGCCCCGACCACGGCGTCGGAGGTGTTCTCGGCGACGGACTCCACGACGGCGCGGGCCATCTGCTGATCGTCCAGGGCCTGCGGATCGCGCCCGCACAGGTGCGGCAGCCGCTCCCGGGCCACCTCGGTGTCCCCCGCGGCGAGCGCCCCGCCGATGGCGCGGGCCTCCCGGCCCAGAGAGGTGCCTCCCACGACGGCCCAGGTGGCCGCGGCGGTCAGGGCGATACGGGCGGCCGCGGGCCGGGAGCGCACGGCGCGGGCGCCCAGCGCGCCGACGGCGGCCGCGCCTCCCGCGCACACCAGGGCATGGACGACGCCACGGGCGCGGTCGTCGCGCCACAGGGCGCGCTCGACAGCGGCGGCGGCTCTTCCGAAGGCGGCCACGGGGTGCCCGCGGCGCGGATCCCCGAAGATCCGGTCGCCGATCAGGCCCGCCGTGGCGCCGTACGCGAAAACGCGGTCGGCACGCATGGTGGCAGCTGTGTCCTCACTCAGGGTCCGCGCCCTGGTTCGACGGGTCCGGCGGCGAGAGTTCCTGGCTCCCGGGGCGCACGCGCCGCGTGCGCCTTCCGGTGACAGTGGCGGGACCGCGCCGGATTCGCACCGGACTTCCTCTCCATGCCGCCGTATTGGCTCGGGCAGTCCACCACGCTCCGCGAACGCCCGTCAACTTGCCGTTGACCTGCGGCGAGGGATGCGAAACCGGTATGCGAAACCCGCATGCGAAAGCGGTACGCCAAACCGGTACGCGGAACCGGTACGCGAAAGCTCCCCCCGGGAGAAACCCGGAGGGAGCCTTGACGCGTGGTGCGCAGGTGCCTCAGCTGATGATCAGGTAGATGCCGTACGTCACGGCCGCCGCGCACAGCGCGAAGCAGGCGTACGCGCCGCTGCGGGCCAGGGTGGCGGCGCCGCCCTGCTCGGTGGCGGCCTCGTGCTTGGAGAGGCCCACCAGGCCCAGGGTGAAGAGGGCCACGAGCGCGACGGTGGCGGAGAGGCTGACCCCGAAGACGGAGCCGAGTGCTGCCCAGTCGATCTTCATACTGCCGTTTCCTCTGTCGTTCTCGGGGTCAGACCGCGGCGGCCGGAGCCGCAGGGGTCGCGGGGGTCGCCGACGCGGCAGGGATGGTTGCCCTGAGGTCCTCGTCCGTCACCGCGGCGGTCGTACCCGCGGTCGGCGGGACGGCGACGGCGGCCATGGCGGTGGTGACCACACCGGGCTGCTCGGCCTCGGAGGCGGCGGCCGGCGCCACGTCGTTGACGTTGTGGTGGTCGACGACCTGGCGGCGGGAGATGACCCAGATGGCGAAGCAGGAGGCGACCAGGAAGACCGCGACGGCGCCGACGCCGATGTCACCGGTCCGCATGACCAGCTCGGCACCGGAGGCGACCAGGGCCGCGGCCGGCAGGGTCAGGCCCCACGCGATGAACATGCGGGTGGCGGTGGACCAGCGGACCACACCGCCCTTGCGGCCCAGGCCCGCACCCATGACCGCGCCGGAGCAGGCGTGGGTGGTGGAGAGGGAGAAGCCGAGGCTGGAGGAGGCCAGGATGACGCTGGCGGCCGAGGTCTGGGCGGCGAAGCCCTGCTGCGGCTGCAGGTCGGTCAGGCCGCTGCCCATGGTGCGGATGATGCGCCAGCCGCCCAGGTAGGTGCCCATCGCGATGGCCATGCCGGCCGAGACGATGACCCAGACCGGCGGGTTGGAGCCGGGGGCGATCGCACCGCCGGCGACCAGCGCCAGGGTGATGATGCCCATCGTCTTCTGCGCGTCGTTGGTGCCGTGCGCGAGGGAGACGAGACCGGCCGAGGCGATCTGACCGGCGCGGTAGCCCTTGGTGGAGGTCTTCTCGCCGACCTTGTTGCCGAGCTTGTACGTGACCTTGGCGGCGAGCATCGCGGCGATGCCGGCGACCAGGGGCGCGGCGAGCGCGGGGAGGAGCACCTTGGTGACGACGACGCTGCCGTTGACGGCGTCGAGGCCGGCGGAGGCGACCGCGGCACCGATCAGGCCGCCCATCAGAGCGTGGGAGGAGCTGGAGGGGAGACCGACGAGCCAGGTGACGAGGTTCCAGAGGATCGCACCGACCAGGGCGGCGAAGATCACTTCGGGCTGGATGCCCTCTTCGTTGACCAGGCCCTTGGAGATCGTCTTGGCGACCTCCACGGACATGAACGCGCCGACCAGGTTCAGTACGGCGGACATGGCCACCGCCGTCTTGGGCTTGAGGGCGCCGGTCGAGATGGTGGTGGCCATCGCGTTGGCCGTGTCGTGGAAACCGTTCGTGAAGTCGAACACGAGAGCGGTGATGATCACGATCCCGAGGAGAAGCGTTATGTGCTCCATTTACCCAGGCTTCTGTTTGACGTCAGTGGTTCGGCGACCGTAGGCAACCTGGATGAACGGAAGATGAACTGGACGGGGCCGAGTAGTGTCCTGGCGCGGCCCGCGATCGGGACCTTCGTCCTGATTCCGTCGTAGATATATCGATTAATGCACGTCAAAGCCGGGTGAACGAGCCGTTTCCCGCAGGGCCTCGGGCTCATCCGCCACCCCTCGCGCGGGTCCCGAAGAGACTTAGATCACTCCCCGGCCGCCGCTCCGGGCGCACGCCCGCCACCGCTGCCCTTCCGGTTCCGGTTGTCGCCTGGCCGAAACGCCCCACCGCGTCCCCACCGCGTCCCCGCCGCGGCCGGAACGGTCCCCTCCGGTGGCCCCCGCGCCCGCGCGCCCCGAGACTGGAGCGGTGCGTACCGCCACGACGGCAGCGGCCGTCACCACGACCCTGATCGGTGCCGGAGCAGCCGCCGTCGCGGCCGGCCGGTACGCCGCCGACGCGGCCCTGCGGTCCCAGCCCGGCCGGCCCCTGCCCGGTGGGCCCCGGCTCAGCGTCCACTCCACCACCGCCGACCAGGTCACCCTGACCCGCTCACTGGGCTCCCTGCGCCCCGGCACGTACGGACTCGACGCCCCCGGTGTGCACGCCGTGGTCGGCCCCGTCCTCACCGACGTCCCGCACGGCCCGGACACCGTCGTGCGCCGGCTCCTCGCGGTCACCCACGGCAGCCTCCACCCCGGAAGCCGGGTCACCCTCACCCCGCAGGTGCACCTGGGCAACCCGCGCACCGCCCTCGGCCTCGACCACGCCGACGTGGACGTTCCCGGGGAGCTCGGCCCGCTGCCCGCCTGGTTCGTCCCCGCAGCCCGGGACACCTGGGTGATCACCGTGCACGGGCTCGGCGCCAGCCGCGAGCACCCGATGGTGGTCATGCCCTTCCTGCACCACCACCGCCTCCCGGTGCTCGACCTCGCCTACCGCGGCGACCTCGGAGCACCCGCCTCCCCGGACGGCCTCAGCCACCTCGGCGAATCGGAATGGCGGGACCTGGACGCCGCCATCCGCTACGCCGTCCGCTACGGAGCCCGCCGCGTGATCCTGCACGGATGGTCCACCGGAGCCGCCATGGCCCTGCACGCCGTCGAGCGCTCCGCGCTGGCCGGCCGGATCTCCGGGCTGGTGCTCGACTCGCCGGTGCTGGACTGGCACACCACCCTGCGCGCCCTCGCCGCCGCCCGCCACACCCCCGCGCCGCTGATCCCGCTCGCGGTCCGGGCCGCCGAGGGGCGCGCCGGACTGCGCGCCGACCGGCGGCCCCCGGGAGCGGACCCCGGCGCCCTGCGCGTCCCCGTCCTGATCTTCCACGGCCCGGACGACGCGCTCGCCCCCTGGGAGCCCTCCCGCCGGCTCGCCGCGGCCCGGCCCGACCTCGTCACCCTGCACACCGTCCCCGACGCCCCGCACGGGGCGATGTGGAACGCCGATCCCGCCGGATACGAGGAGGCGCTGCGGCGCTTCCTGACCCCTCTTATGTGAAGGGCGTGTGCCGGACGGGGCGCGGAGGGTGGTTTGTTGGGGTCTGTCCGCCCGGTGACCAGTGGTAATGACCAGTTCCGTTTGGGCTTTCGGCCAGTGACGGGCGAGACTGCTTCCGTGACGTCCCGAAAGCCTGATGAGCAGTTGGCTCGCGACTCCAGACTCCGACTCGTCTCCCCGCGCTCCGTCGCCGCGGCGCGCAAGGCGGTGACCGACCGGCGAACCCGACCCGCTCCCCGGCCTCCGGCGGGCACACCCGCCCCGGCCGACCTGGCGAACCGGGCCCGCGCCTCGCTCTCCGACGCGGTACGGCTGGCCCGCTGGGCCGAGCTGCACCTGGGAGCCGGCGACGGCGGCCGGCCCGCCCCGGCGGGCGCCCTGCCCGCCGCCGATGTCGAACGGGCCGCCGCCGAACTGAAGCTGACACACGGCCAGATCCGGGTCGGCTGGGACCGCGCCCGGCTCTCCGGCCTCGTCGAGGTGCACGGCGGACATGCCCGGCCCGGCTGGCGGCTGCGCGCCTGGGACCGCGACGACACCGCCGTGCTGCGCGGCTGGGTCGCCCTCTTCGACGCCTGGTCGCTCGTCCACCCCGCCCCGGCCGACATCGCCCCCGCGGTCGTCGCCGAGGTGGTCGAGGCCATGCCCCAACTCCTGTCGCTGCTCCAGCTGTCCGCCGGTCCCGTGACCGTGCCGGACCTGCTGGACCTGCTCGGCCAGCGCGTCACCGAACTGCGCGACGAGCGGTGCGAAGTCCCGTACGAGGCCTGCGCGAACGGCGGCCCGGACCAGCAGACGACCGCAGCCACCGCGCAGGCGGCCATCGCACAGACCGCCACCGCACAGGCGGCCACAGCACTGACCGCCACCGCGCAGGCGGCCGTCCCGGCGCAGCCCGTCCCGCTCGCCCGGCTGCTGCGCTGGGCCCTCGGCGGACTCGGCGCCGTCGACGCCATCACCCTCGGCCCCGCGCAGGCCACCCTCACCCCGCTCGGCAGCTGGGCCGTCTGGGTCAAGCTGGAGCAGATCTGCGTCGCCGCGCAGAGCCCCGCCGGGAACATCGAGCAGTCCGCCGCCGCGATGCTGCACGGCTGCGCCAGACTCACCCCCGGCCCCGCCCGCGCCGAGTACCAGGCCTGGCTCGCCGCCCGGCCCGTCGGCCACGCCGTCAGCGAGCTCCTCCAGGCCGCCCGGGGCGAGGACGCCCTGCTGCGCGGGCTCGCCTTCGAGGCGCTGCGCGTGGTCGGCGCCCCCGCCGAGCCCGAGGTGCGCGCCGCCGTACGGGATCCCGCGCTGCGCCCCTACGCCCTGCTGTGGCTCGCCGAGCACGACGGGGTCGACCCGGACGAGGCCCAGGACGTGCTCACCCCCGAGGAGTCGACCTGGCTCTGGGTGGACACCGCGGCGGCCATCGCGGACCACGGCGAGGCCGAGCTGCTCGCCCGCCACCTGGACTCGGCCGTCCGGACCACCGTCCCGCGGCTGCTGGACGAGGTCCGCGCGGTCGGCCACCCGCGCACCGTGCAGGTGCTGGTCGCGCTGGCCGCGGCCCACCCCGACCCGGCCCTGGCCAAGGCGGTCCGGCGGGCCGCCTTCCAGGTCCACACCGGCGGCGCGTAGCCCCGTACGCCCGGGGAAGGCCCCGTACGAGCGGACGCGCCGCAGCGTCAGAACTGCGGCGCGTACGTCCCGAAGCTCCAGACGTTGCCCTCCGCGTCGCGGGCCATGTAGTCGCGCGAGCCGTAGTCCTGGTCGGTGGGGGCCATCAGGATCTCCACCCCGTGCTCGGCGGCTCTGAGGTGGTGGGCGTCCACATCGTCGACCACCACGTACACCCCGCCCGGCCCGCTGTCCGCCATCGCCTGGTCGAAGGATCCGCCGCGGCCCTTGCTGCCGAGCATCACCGCGCCGTTGCCGTAGGACAGCTCCGCATGCATCACGGCGCCGTCCTCACCCTCGTACACCGCGACCTGCGTGAACCCGAACGCTTCCGTCAGCAGCCGGATCGCGGCCTTGGCATCGCGGTAGAGCAGAGTCGGATAGATGGACGGAACACCTGCCATGACGATCACTCCCTCTCGTGCAGTGCGCCTGTGTGCGTGTACGGGCTTGTGACCCGCACCACAGCATGGCAGGCGTCACTGACAGTCAGCGGAAGGTGTTGCACTGGGCCATGTCGCCGGTGCGGTAGCCCTGGTAGAACCACTGCTGGCGCTGCTCCGCGCTGCCGTGCGTCCACGCCTCGGGAGTGACCCGGCCCTGGAGCTTCTCCTGGATCCGGTCGTCGCCCACCGCGGCCGCCGCGTTCAGGCCGTCCTCGATGTCCGCGTCGGTCAGGCTGGTGATCAGCGGGCGCCCGGTGGACCTGTCCGGGGTCCTCGTCGCGTTGTGCGCCCACACCCCGGCGTAGCAGTCCGCCTGGAGCTCCACCTTCACCGCGTTGCTGTCCGCGCCCTGCCGGCCGTCCTGGGCCCGCTGGAGGGTACCGGTCAGGTTCTGGATGTGGTGCCCGTACTCGTGGGCGACGACGTACGCCTGGGCGAAGGGGCCCCCGCTCGCGCCGAACTGCCTCCGCAGCTCGTTGAAGAAGCTCAGGTCGAGGTAGACCTTCCGGTCGCTGGGGCAGTAGAAGGGGCCGACCGCCGCGCTGGCCGCCCCGCAGGCGGTCCCCACCCGGCCGGTGAAGAACACCGTCGACGCCGGGCTGTACTGGCCCCCACGCTTCTGGAACTCCTGCTTCCAGAAGTCCTGGGTGCTGTTCACCACGGCGACGAGCCGGCAGTCCTCGCGGGCATTGGCGTCCTGGCCCGTCTTGCAGGTCTGCTGCACCTGGGCCGCGGACGAGACGGTGGAAGCCGGCTCGGGGCTCCCGTCGGACAGCCCGAGCTGCTCGGGACCCACACCGAAGAACAGCCCCAGGAGCAGCGCGATGAAACCGACGATGCCGCCGCCGACCGTGGCCCTCCCGCCCGGGATGCGGCTGCCGCGAACGTCCTGGACCTCGGAAGTGTCCAGGTTGGCGTCGTCGTCGAACTGCATCCCGCACCGCCCTCTCGTCGTGGAACCAGGGGAGCCATCCGGAGCCGCGCCTCCCCACCCGCGGCGGGCATCAACCCCTTCATCCTGATACGTGCCCCGGGCCGGCGACGTGATCCGTGAGCCGAACGGGGGACGCGCGTCAGGGGCACGCCCCCGTGGTGATCCATCCCGGGCGGCCCCAAAAGTAGTTGCGCACCCCCGTTAGAATGTCTTCATGGCAAATCTCCTCGCGGATTAGCGGCGTCGAAGCTTCGCGCGTCCTGCCCCCCTTCCGCCGTCCCCACCGCCCTGGAGTATTTCCGTGATCACCGCCACCGGCGTCGAGCTGCGCGCCGGCGCCCGCGTCCTCATCGAGTCCGCCTCCTTCCGCGTCGCCAAGGGCGACCGCATCGGCCTGGTCGGCCGCAACGGAGCGGGCAAGACCACGCTCACCAAGTGCCTCGCGGGCGAGGGTCAGCCCGCCGCCGGCTCCATCGCCCGATCCGGTGAGGTCGGCTACCTGCCGCAGGACCCGCGCACCGGCGACCTCGACGTGCTCGCCCGCGACCGGATCCTCTCCGCGCGCGGTCTCGACGTACTGATCAAGAAGATGCGCGCCAACGAGGAGCGCATCGCCACCGGCTCCGGGGGCACCCGCGACAAGGCGATGAAGCAGTACGAGCGCCAGGAGACGGAGTTCCTGACCAAGGGCGGGTACGCCGCCGAGGCCGAGGCCGCGACCATCTCGGCCGCCCTCGGCCTGCCCGACCGGGTGCTCGGCCAGCCGCTGCACACCCTCTCCGGCGGTCAGCGCCGCCGCGTGGAGCTCGCCCGGATCCTCTTCTCGGACGCCGACACCCTGCTCCTCGACGAGCCCACCAACCACCTCGACGCCGACTCCATCGTCTGGCTGCGTGACTACCTGAAGAACTACCGCGGCGGCTTCATCGTGATCTCCCACGATGTCGACCTGGTCGAGACCGTCGTCAACAAGGTCTTCTACCTGGACGCCAACCGCGCCCAGATCGACGTCTACAACATGGGCTGGAAGCTCTACCAGCAGCAGCGCGAGGCCGACGAGAAGCGCCGCAAGCGCGAGCGCCAGAACGCCGAGAAGAAGGCCGCGGCCCTGAACTCGCAGGCCGACAAGATGCGTGCCAAGGCGACCAAGACCGTCGCCGCCCAGAACATGGCCAAGCGCGCCGACCGGCTGCTCGCCGGCCTGGAGGCCGTCCGCGTCTCCGACAAGGTCGCCAAGCTGCGCTTCCCGGACCCGGCGCCCTGCGGCAAGACCCCGCTGACCGCCGAGGGCCTGTCGAAGTCGTACGGCTCGCTGGAGATCTTCACCGACGTCGACCTGGCCATCGACAAGGGCTCCCGCGTCGTCATCCTCGGCCTCAACGGTGCCGGCAAGACCACCCTGCTGCGGCTGCTCTCGGGCACCGAGAAGCCGGACACCGGCACGGTCGTCCCCGGCCACGGCCTCAAGCTCGGCTACTACGCCCAGGAGCACGAGACCCTCGACCCGGAGCGCACGGTCCTGGAGAACATGCGCTCCTCGGCCCCCGACCTGGACCTGGTCGCCGTACGCAAGACCCTCGGCTCCTTCCTGTTCTCCGGGGACGACGTGGACAAGCCCGCGGGCGTGCTCTCCGGCGGCGAGAAGACCCGGCTGGCCCTGGCCACGCTGGTCGTCTCCTCGGCGAACGTGCTGCTGCTCGACGAGCCCACGAACAACCTCGACCCGGCCAGCCGCGAGGAGATCCTGGGCGCGCTGCGCACGTACAAGGGCGCCGTCATCCTCGTCACGCACGACGAGGGCGCGGTGGAGGCCCTGGAGCCGGAGCGGATCATCCTGCTGCCGGACGGGGTCGAGGACCTGTGGGGCCCGGACTACCGGGACCTGGTCGCCCTCGCCTGATCCCGATCCACTGCGGTGAGCTGATCCAGTTCGTTGATCCAGTTCCTTATGGATCATTCGGCCCACGCGTGATCCATCATCTGAGTGAGGCGGTCTCATACCGTCGCACGGTGTTCGACGGCCCCGGCCGTACCCGCCCGGGTACGCGACCGGGGCCGCGGTTTTTCCGGCGTCCGGCCCCTGACCTGGTGATTCCCGCCGAAGGTGAAGAAGTGTGACGGAGGTCATGCCGCGGAAGAGAAGATTCCGTTCTGCTCGTGTGTCCACTCCCCGGGAAATGCGGCCGTACCGACCTTGCTGAATGGGTGGCCAGGAAGCGTGGGAGGGGTGATCATGAGAAGTCCAGAGCGCACTTCCCATGAGGAGGCACGGGTGGCCGAGACTCTGAAGAAGGGCAGCCGGGTAACCGGCGCCGCGCGCGACAAGCTCGCGGCAGACCTGAAGAAGAAGTACGACTCCGGTGCGAGTATCCGGGCACTGGCCGAAGAGACCGGCCGGTCCTATGGATTCGTACACCGGATGCTCAGTGAGTCCGGAGTTATTCTGCGTGGTCGCGGAGGCGCGACGCGCGGCAAGAAGGCGGCTACGGCCTGACCCTGGCCGGAGCCGTTCCACAGCTCCATGCGTGACAGTTTCAAGGGCTTTGACGGTTTCTTCGGTGACCCCCGGTCGGTCAAGCGGTCGGCTGGGTGGTTACTGTGCAGTCACTTAGGCCGGCTTGCGGCCGACTGCACACCGGAGGCACAGACATGGCTCTGCTCGACAAGGACGGCGTACGGCTCACCGTCGACGACGCGGTCGCCACGGTGACACTGACCAATCCGGCCAAGCGAAACGCTCAATCCCCCGCGCTCTGGCGGGCGTTGGCGGAGGCCGGACGGTCGTTGCCGGGCACTGTCCGGGTCGTCGTACTGCGCGGTGAGGGCCAGTCCTTCTCCGCGGGGCTCGACCGGCAGGCGTTCACCCCCGAGGGTTTCGAGGGTGAGCCGTCCTTCCTCGATCTGGCACGCGGTTCCGACGAACTGCTCGACAGCACCATCGCCGAGTACCAGGAGGCATTCACCTGGTGGCGGCGCAACGACATCATCTCCGTCGCCGCCGTGCAGGGGCACGCGATCGGCGCCGGCTTCCAGCTCGCGCTCGCGTGCGACCTGCGCGTGGTCGCCGACGACGTGCAGTTCGCCATGCGCGAGACCAGCCTGGGCCTGGTGCCCGACCTGGCCGGCACCCAGCCGCTGACCTCGCTCGTGGGCTACGCCCGCGCCCTGGAGATCTGCGCCACCGGCCGCTTCGTGCACGCCGAAGAGGCCGAGCGGGTGGGCCTCGCGAACCTGGTCGTCCCCGCCGGCGAGCTCGACGCGGCCGTCCAGGACCTGACGACGGCCCTGCTGGCACCCCCGCGGGACGCCGTGATCGAGACCAAGGCGCTGCTGCGCGATGCCGTGAGCCGGCCCTACGACGCACAGCGCACCGCGGAGCGGGCGGCCCAGGCCCGGCGCTTGCGGGACCTGGCCGGCCTGTCGGACTGACACCGACCCCGCCGGCACACCGGAGGCCGACACGTGGGCCGGCCCTCGTGTCGGCCCCACCCGTGCCCTCCTACGGGATCAGCAGGGCCTTGCCCGCCACCGATCGGGACTCGACCGCGCGGTGGGCCGCCTCCGCCTCGGCCAGCGGGAACTCCCGCGCGATCACCGGCCTCAGCCGCCCCGCAGCGCCCTCCGCCAGCGCCACGCCGGTCAGCCGGACGATCTCCTCCGGCGGGAACTGCACCTCCGCGATGCCCCGCACGGTGATCCCCCGCCGGGCCACCTCAGCCGGGTCCAGCTCGGTGAAGCCCCCGCTCGGCGCACCGTGCGCCGACACCCGGCCCCCGTCGCGGACCAGACCGAAGCCCGCCAGGCCCAGCTCACCGCCCACCCCGTCCAGCAGCACGTCCACCGGGCCCCCGACCCGCCCGGTCCAGCCCGGCTCCGAGTAGTCGACGACCGCCGCCGCCCCCAGCTCCCGGACCAGCGCCAGCTTCCGCTCACCCCGGGCCGCACCCACCACCACGGCTCCCGCCGCCACCGCCATCTGGACCAGCAGCGTGCCCATCCCGCCCGCCGCGCCCAGGATCAGCACCCGCTCGCCCGGCCGGATCCCGACGCCCTCGACGATGCCCGTGCCGGTCACCCCGTCGTGCGCCAGAGCCGCCGCCTCCCGCATCCCGAGGCCCTCCGGGACCGGGACCAGCCGGTCCAGGGGAACCCGTACGAGTTCCGCGTACGTTCCCTTCGTGCCCGCACCGGCGACCACCCGGCGCCCCAGCCAGCCCGGGTCCACGTCCTCACCCACCGCGACGACCGTGCCCGAGGCCGCCCCGCCCGGGACGAACGGCGGGACGAAACCGAAGGCCTCGCCCCAGCCCCCGCGGATCTGGGTCTCCACGTAGAGGATGTCCACCGCCTCGGCCCTGATCAGCACCTCGCCCGCAGCCGGCACCGGGTCCGCCGCCTCGACCGGGACCAGTACCTCCGGGCCTCCGTACACGTCCACTCGTATCGCACGCATGGCTACCCCCACGTCCGTGTCGGGCCCCTCGGCCTCGATCACGAACCCACTCTCGGACCTCGACCGTGGTCGAGGTCAAGAACAATCGGCCCAGTCCTCGGCGCGCCGGAGCGGCGTCGCGCTTACCGTGGTCTGGAGTCCACACGCACGAAGGGACACGCGATGACCGAAACCGCAGCAGGGGGCCCCGCCAAGGACCCGGCGGACCGGGGCCGCACCAGCATCGCCGACGGAGTGGTCGAGAAGATCGCCGGACTGGCCGCCCGCGAGGTGGTCGGAGTCCACGCGATGGGCAGCGGCAGCGGCCTCTCCCGCACGTTCGGAGCCGTCCGCGACCGCGTCCCCGGCGGCGCCAAATCCGCCGCCTCCCGAGGCGTCAAGGCCGAGGTCGGCGAAGTCCAGACGGCGCTCGACCTGGAGATCGTCGTCGACTACGGCGTGTCGATCCGCGAGGTGGCCCGGGCCGTACGTGAGAACGTCATCTCGGCGGTCGAGCGGATGACGAGTCTGGAGGTCGTCGAGGTCAACATCGCGGTCAGCGACGTGAAGCTGCCCGACGAGGACGACGAGGAGCCGGAATCCCGGCTCCAGTAGCCCAGAGGAGCCCGTATGAGCATGGCGGTCGTCGGCCTGGTGGCCGGCATGGCACTGGGGTTCGCCGGATACTTCGGCGGCTTCGGGGCGTTCCTGCTGGTGGCGGCGCTCGGCGCCATCGGGTTCGTCGTCGGCCGGGTCCTGGACGGGGACCTGGACCTCGGCGACCTGTTCCGGCCGCACCGCGACGACCGGCGGAGGTGAGCCCCGATGACCACACCACGGGCCACTCCCGCGCGGGTTCCCGCCGCCGAACGCGGAGCCACCCGGATCGCGGACCGGGTCGTCGCCAAGATCGCGGCGCAGGCCGCGCGGGAGGCGCTCACCACCGTCGTGGCGAAGGCCGCGCCCCCGCACGCGACCGTCACCGTGCACCACGACATCGCCCGGGTACGGGTCAGCCTGGAGCTGCCCTACCCGTCGGACCTGGCCGCCCAGTGCGCCGCCGTACGCGGCCAGGTGGCCCGGCGCATCGAGGAGTGCGCGCAGATGGCCGTACCCGAGGTCGACATCGACATCGAGCACCTGCACCCCACGCAGACCAGGCCGGCCCCCGCCGGGCGGGACCGGCGGCTGCGGTGAGGACACGCCCCGCCCGGTTCCGCTCCACACGGCGGATCCCGGCCGCCCTGACCGCCCTGGGCGGGCTCGCGGTGGCGGGAGCGCTCCTGTACGACCTGGCGGCGGTACGGGCCCACCGGCCCGGCATGCGGTGGCGGCACGAACTCGCCCTTCAGCTGGAGCGGCACACCCCGTCCGACCCGGGCGTGCTCATCGGCGGCGGGATCCTCGCGGTCGCCGGGGCGGTACTGCTGACCCTGGCGCTCACCCCCGGGCTGCGCCGGATCCTGACGATGCGGACCCCGCCGGACCCGCAGGTGCGGGCCGGGCTCGGGCGGAAGGCTGCCGGGCTGGTGCTGCGCGACCGGGCCATGGAGGTGTCCGGGGTGCGGTCGGTCCGGGTCAAGGTGGGCCGCTCCCGCATCGGGGTACGGGCCACCTCGCACTTCCGGGAACTGGACGAGGTACGGGCCGACCTGGACGCGGTGCTCGCCGTCGGCATCGAGGAACTGGGACTCGCGCACGCGCCGGGTCCGCGCGTACGGGTCGACCGGAAGGGGTGACGGGATGCTCGGCTCGGTCAACCGGGTCCTGCTGGCGGTCGTCGGAGCCGTTCTGCTGGCGGCCGGGGTCTCGCTGCTGACGGCGTCCTGGCCGCTCGGCGGCCGGCACGCGCCGCTGCTGACGGCCGAGACCCGGCGGCGGTACTGGCACGCGGACGGCTGGTGGTGGTGGGCGGTGCTCGCCGGGCTGGCGCTGTGCGTGCTGCTCGCGCTGTGGTGGCTGCTGGCGCAGCTGCGGCGGTCGCGGCTGGCGGCGGTGGAGGTCGACACCGGGGACGGGGCGTACGCACTGCTGCGGGGGAGCGCCCTGGAAGCGGCGGTCGCCCAGGAGGCGGAGGCGGTGGACGGGGTCGCCCGCTGCCGGGTCGCGCTGCGGGGGCGGCGGGGGGCGCCGACGCTGCGGGTCGCGCTGGAACTGGAGCCGCACGCCGTCCCGGCCGATGCGCTGGCCGCGCTCGCGGGACCGGTCCTCACGCACGCCCGCGCCTCGGCGGGCCTCCCCGAACTCCCCACGGAGGCGCGCCTGCAGGTATCGGCGCATGGGGCGGCGCGGGTCACTTAGCCGCTGCCCGTGCCCTGGCCGGGCGGTTGACGGGGTTCGGGGTGGCCCCATGCCCCCGGGCCGTTGCCCCTGCCCTGGCCGGGCGGGGAACGGGCTGCCCCTGCCCTGGCCGGGCGTTGGTCGGGGTCCGGGCTGCCCCTGCCCTGGCCGGGCGTTGGTCGGGGCTCGGGCTGCCCCTGTCGGGCCGGGCCTGTTTGCAGCTCGGCTGCTGCGGGGCGCCTCAAGCGCCGGCGGGGCTGGTTTTGGCTGCGGGTTGGGCGGGGTGCCGGGGACGCCGCCGGGGTGGGGTGTGGTCCGGGGCGGGCATGATTTATGGCGCCTGATCCGGGTCCCTTTTGCCGGGCGGTGCGGGGCGCCAACAAATCACGTTTTAGCCCCGGACGACACCCCACCCCGACACCGCCCCCGGCCACGAAGCCCAACCCCCGCGGTGGGGGACAGTTATCCGACCCACCACCCCAGCCCCGCCGGCGCTTGAGGCGACCCGCAGCAGCCGAGCCGCAAACAGGCCCGGCCCGGCACGGGGCAGCCCGAACCCCGGAAACCGCCCGGCCAGGGCAACGGCAGCCGAGCTGCAAACAGGCCCGGGGTACCGGGGACACCCAGAACCCCCGCCAGAGTCCCGGCCAGGGCAATGGCCCGGGGCCAGGGGGACACCCCGAACCCCGTCAAACGCCCGGCCAGGGCATCGGTTAGAAGCCGTGCCGCGCGCCCCCGTCGATCGGGAGCATGACGCCCGTCAGGTACGACGCCGCCGGGGACAGGAGGAACGCCGCCGCGCGGCCGAACTCCTCCGGGGTGCCGTAGCGCCGCAGCGGGATGCGGGACTCGTTCGCCGTCCGCGCGGCGGCGGCGTCGCCGGACAGGGCGTCCAGCTCGCGGACCCGGTCGGTGTCGATGCGCGCCGGCAGCAGGCCCACCACCCGGATGCCCCGCGGACCCAGGTCCACCGAGAGGGACTTCGCGAAGCCCGCCAGCCCCGGCCGCAGGCCGTTCGAGATGGTCAGCCCGGGGATCGGCTCGTGCACGGAGCCCGACAGCACGAAGCCGATGACCCCGCCCTCGCCCAGCTCGGCGGCAGCCGCCCGCGCCAGTCGGGTCGCGCCCAGGAAGACCGACTCGAAGGCCGCGGTCCACTGCTCGTCGGTGTTGTCCGCGGCCATCCCCGGCGGGGGGCCGCCGACGCTGATGAGGACGCCGTCGAGGCGGCCGAAGCGTTCCCGGGCCTCGGCGACGACCAGTGCGGCGGACGCCGGGTCGGCGTTGTCCGCGGCCACTCCCACCGCGTTCGGGCCCAGGGCGGCGGCGGCCTCGGCGGCGCGTGCCGCGTCCCGGCCGGTGAGTACAACCTTCGCTCCGTCAGCCGTCAGCTCGCGCGCGGAGGCGAAGCCGAGCCCGCGGGTGGCTCCGGTGACGACGTAGACACGGTCCTTCAGTCCAAGATCCATGCCCGACACGCTACGCCGAGGCGGGCACCGGTTCCGAGGCGGCCTTCGCCGCGTCCTCCTCGCGGTCGCGCTTCTCACGCCGCACCAGGATCACCCACCCCACCGGAACCGCCGAGGCGAACAGCCACCACTGCACGGCGTACGCCATGTGCGCGCCGATCGAGTCGTGGTCCGGCTCGGCCACCGGCTCGGGGCCGCCGTCCGCCGGTACCGGGGCGGTGAGTTCCAGGTAGCCGCCGAGGAGGGTCCTGCCCACGTACTCCGCCTGCTGCGTGCTGTTGATCAGCATCACCTGGCGGTCCGGCAGCCCCCGACGGTCCTTGATCCCGCTGCCGCCGCTGGTCTCGTCGGCCTTGAGCCGCCCGGTGACGGTGACCTCGCCCGTGGGCGCGGCCGGCACCGGCGGGTACGCGCGGGCGTCGTCGCCGCTCGGCACCCAGCCGCGGTTGACCAGGACGGCCCGGCCGTCGCCCATCACCAGCGGGGTGAGGACCTGGAAGCCGACCTTGTCGTCGTTGGAGGTCCGCATGCGTACGACGACCTCGTGCGCGGAGTCGTAGGTACCGGTGGCGGACACCGCACGCCAGTAGTCGCTCCGGGGGACGGTGTGGCCGGGCGAGGTCAGCTCGGTGACGGGCACCGGCTTCCCGTACAGGTTCCCGGCGATCAGCTCGTTCTGTGCCACCCGGTGCTCGTGGCGGTGGAACTGCCAGAACCCAAGCTTGATCATCGCGGGGATGAGGGCGAGGGCGATGAGGGTGAGGCACACCCACTGCCGGGTCAGCACAAAGCGGTACACGCCCTCGACGGTACCCCCAGCCGCGAGGACCCCGGCGGCCGGGTGGCCGTCCGGGGCCGGAGGGAAGGAGGGTCGAGGGACGGGGGGAGGGTCAGACTCGGTCGACGATGCCCGCCTTCCCGTCCGCGCGGGCGCAGTGCGCCCCGCAGTACCACTGCCCGTCGACGTCGACGCCCTGCCCGATGATCTGGACCCGGCAGTGCTCGCAGATGGGCGCCATGCGGTGGATGGCGCAGGAGAAGCAGTCGAAGACGTGCACCGCGCCCTGCGCGTGCACCTCGAAGGACATGCCGTAATCGTTTCCGCAGACCTCACAACGTGCCATGCGCCACAGGGTGGGACCGGACGGCCGGGCCGGGAAAGAGGATGCCGGGCGAGTCGCCCGACGCTCACCCGTCTGCCGCAGCCACGTCCCGCAGGAGCTGGGTGAAGGCGGCCTCGTCGACGACCGGGGTGCCGAAGGACTTCGCTTTGACGGTCTTCGAGGTCGAGGAGTCGGGGTCGTTGGTGACGAGCAGGCTGGTGAGCCGCGACACACTCGTCGCGACGTGCAGGCCGGCCTCGATCGCGCGGTCCTCCAGCAGCTCCCGGTCCACCGAGGTGTCGCCGGAGAAGGCGATCCGCATGCCCTGCTTCAGCGGCTTGCCGTCCTCGAACCGACCCGGGTTCGGGTACGGGCACGGCGGCCGCTTGCGCGAGGCCCGCCAGCTGGTCGCGCCGAACGGCCCCTGGTAGCCGATCCGGGGGGCGGCGGGGGAATCGGACCACTCCGTCAGCGGGCGGCACTCCAGCAGGGGCAGCCGTACGTTGTCCCGGGCGGCCGCGTGCAGCGAGGGGCGGAAGGCCTCCGCCAGCACCCGGGCGTCGTCGAGCGCGTGGTGGGCGCGCTGCTGGACCACGCCGAAGTGCGCCGCGAGGGACTCCAGCTTGTGGTTGGGCAGCGGGAGGTTCAGTTCCTTCGACAGGGCGATGGTGCACAGCCGCTGACGGACCGGCGCGGTCGTCGAGGCGCGCGCGTACTCCCGGGCGATCATCTGCCAGTCGAAGATGGCGTTGTGCGCGACGAGCACGCGGTCCTCGAGGCGGCCGGCGAACTCCTCGGCGATGTCCTCGAAGAGCGGCGCGTCCTGGAGCATGTCGCTGGTCAGGCCGTGGATCCAGACCGGTCCCGGGTCCCGGCGCGGGTTGACCAGGGTGTACCAGTGGTCCTCCACGTTGCCCTGCGCGTCGAGCCGGTAGACGGCCGCGGACACTATCCGGTCGTCGCGAGCGAGCCCGGTGGTCTCCACGTCGACGACCGCGTACCCCTGTGGGTACGCGGTCGGCCACATCGTCTCTGCGGTCGTACGGTCGTCGAGCATGGTCACAGAGGATATCGGCCCGCACCGACACCCGTGGCCCCGATGGCTCAGGGACCCAGCTCGGCCACCAGGTCCGAGGCCGTGACCCGGACGAAGGACACGGAGGTTTCCGCGGGTCCCGGGAAGAGCCGGTACGCCGTCCCGGAGGCTCCTTCGGGCGCCACACTCGCGTACGTCAGTGCGAGGAACACCCGCCTGCCCGCGGCGACTTCGGCCGCCTCCGCATCGGCGCCCGCTTCCGCGTCCCGTGGCACGCGCCCTTCCTGCGGCGGCTTCAGCGCGGCGATCCGGGCGGCGAAGGAGGCCGCCGGCTCGTCCGCTTCCGCCCGGTACAGCCACAGCTCGTCGGGCAGTCCGGGCAGCGGTGCCCGGCGTACGACGGCCACCTCGCGCGAGCGTGCCGCCGCCCGCCACACGGCCAGGTCCCACAGGGTCGTCCGGGTGCCCGAGCCGAAGTGCTCCCAGACGTCGGACGCTACGACGGCCAGCTCGTCCGCGTGCGAGGCGATGCTCTGGAAGCCCTGCGACGGCGGCAGGTGGACGTCCGTCCACAGGGCCCGGCGGGCGGACAGGTCCACGACCATCGGCATGCACACCCGCGACTCCCCGGCCAGGTCGAAGCGCTGGCGCACCGTACGGGGGTCGTACGAGGAGCCCCGCGGGCTTGCGGCCGGAAGGGACATGAAGCCGGCGAAGGCGTCGGGCAGCTCGTCGAACGGCACGTTGTTGTAGCTGAAGACCACGGGCGCCGCGAAGGCGTCCCCGTGCCGTGCGAGCCGGGCCAGGTCGAGGTCGACGTACTCGGTGGCGCCGCGGGGCGCCGGGGCGGAGGTGAGGTCGCCCGAGTGGACCGCGGCCCCGTCCCGGTGCCGCAGGCGGGTGTAGTCGCACAGGCCGGTGAAGTTCCAGTCGGCGTCGAAGAACGCGACGGACAGGTCCAGGTCGGTGCGGTTGCCCTCGGGCTCCGTCCAGTGCAGGAACAGCCGCAGCACCTCGCCCTCGGGCAGGTTCTGCGTGCTGCCGCGCGGTACGGCCACCAGGGACTTGGCGGAGCTGCGCTCGGTGAAGGGCACGGTCAGGTCCGAGAGCCCCGAGTCGAGGACGGACAGCTCGTACGGCTCCCCGTCGGCGGCGGCGAACCGGCGCAGCACCTCGCCCTCCAGCAGGGCCACCACCGCACCGGCGAGCGGCGCGGGCAGCGGCGGGCGGGTCTCCGTCACGCTCTGCGCCATGGTGACCCGGCCGCGCGGGAAGAACACCCGGCGGCTGCCCGCGCGGTCCTCGGCGCGCCCGCGCAGGGCGCCGAGCGCGGACAGCAGCGGGCCCGCGCCCGCCCTGGGCAGCCCGCGCCGCAGGGCCTTCTCCAGCTCGGGGGCCGGTTCCGCGCCCGGGTGCAGCCGCAGCAGGTGGTCGAGGCGGCGTACGAGTTCCCCCGGGCGCTCGCCGGCGAGCGCGGCGGCGGCTCCCGCGTCCCGCTCGGCCAGGGCCTGTTCCAGCCGCCCGGCCCAGGTCGCGGGCCGGAGCCGGTCGCCGTCCACGCGCACCGCGTCCGGGTGGGCGGCGGCGGTCTCCCGCAGGGCCGCGCCGAGGGTCCCGGACAGCGCGGTGCCCCGCAGCACGGCGAAAGCCAGGGCGGCCCGCGGGTGCCGGGCGTGCCGCTCGAAGGGGTGCAGGGTCTCGGCGGCCCGCTTCCAGGCGGTCGGGTGCCGCAGCAGGTCCTCGACGAGGTACGGGGTGGGCAACGCGTCCAGGATCCGCAGCAGTTCGCGGCGCAGCGGCCGGGCGGGCGAGTCGAACCGGGCCGGCAGCGGCAGCAGCCCCGCGTCCCCGCCGGACAGCACGGCGAGCAGCCGCAGCACGTCGGTGGCGGTGGTCAGCCGCTCCGCGAGCAGCGGCCGTACGCGGTCCCGCGCGGCGGGGTCCGCGAGCAGGGTGGCCAGGACCAGCGCCTTGGTCTCCCGTACCGGGATGTCCTCGGGGAGTTCGCCGCGGGCGGCCGGGGTCAGCGGCAGCAGGGTGAGCAGGTCCTCGCGGTCCTGCGGGGAGAGCGGGGTGCGCCGGGCGAGCAGGGCCGTGACGACCGGGGCCGCGTCGGCGGCCGGGTCGGTTCCGTGCCGCAGCAGCCGGAGGGGACCCAGGTCGCGGAGCTTGTCGACACCGGCGGGCCGGTGCGGGCGCAGGAACGGGTCGGCGGCGTCGATCCGCCGGTGGCAGATCGGGCAGCCGCAGTAGTCGGAGCCGTCCCAGCACAGCCGGCACACGAGGTGGGCGCAGGGGGAGACGGGGAAGACGGTGCGCTGCTCGCCGCAGAGCACGCAGGGGTGGTCGGGCTGCTGGAGCAGGTGGGCGAAGACCCGGTCCGTGTACAGCCGGTCGGTGTCGTGCGGCACGCCGTCCGGGAAGCCGCGCAGGAGCGGGGTGTGGGTGCGGTCCGAGCCGAGCAGTTCGTCGGCCAGGGCGAGCAGGCGGGTGTGGGCGGCGGCGAGTTCCCCGGGGGCGAGCGGGGCCAGGGCCGCGTGGAGCTCCGCGGACAGGGTGAAACCGCGGTCCAGCAGCTCCGTTTCGAGTCTGCGCAGGGCGGTCCCCGAGGTGGCGGCGGTGCTGGCGCCCTGGTCGACGTAGACCGTCGTGAGCCGGCGCAGCAGCACGGACTCGATGGCAGACATGTGTGTGTTTCCCCCTCCGCGAACGACAAAGCGGGGGCGGAGAGTGGGCGCGCGGGATTCGGTGGAAGAGGTGAGAAGGATGCGCGCCGGGGAGCCGCCCCCGCGTGAGTGATCCAAGCACGGGGCGGGGAGGCGGGCCAAGCGATTATCCGCCGGGCGTCAGCAGCGCCCGTACGAGTGCCCGTACGGACAGCAGGAAGAGCCGCTCGGGATCCGCCGGGCGCGCCAGGGCCCGGGCGAGCGCGGGGTCGTCGGGGGCGGCGGCCGGGTCCCAGAGCTCGCCTTCGGCGGGGGACTGGGCGGGGGAGCGTTCGCGGTTGCGCTCGACGAGGAGGAAGCCGACGATCTGGAACTGGACCGCGCGTACCGCGTCGGCGGCGCGGGTCCCGCGCAGTCCTGCGGCGTGCACCTCGTGGACCAGCGCCTGCTGGGCGGGCAGGAACATCCGCTCGGTGAGGCCGCGTTCGTGGACCATCGCGATCAGGTGGGGGCGCTCGCGCAGTTCGCGGCGCAGTGTCCGGGCCACGGACAGGATCCGTGCGTCCGGGGTGCGGCCGGCGGGGCGGATCGCGCCCATCTCCTGGACGGTCCGCTCCACCAGCGCGTCGAGCAGCGATTCGCGGTTGCCGACGTGCCAGTAGATGGAGGTGACCGCCGTGCCCAGCTCGGCGGCGAGCTTGCGCATCGTGAGCGCCGCCGGGCCGTGCTGCTTGACCAGGGACGCGGCGGCCTCCAGCACCTCCTCGCGGGTCAGCGAGCTTCTCGCCATGGGGTGGGCCGCCAATCTGTCGACTCGTCAGTTCTCGTGCGTGCAGGGGTCTTTACCCTTCATCGACAGCGGTGTAACTGTGTTACAGAGCTTCCGGGAAGACTTCAGCGAAGACCTCAGCGAAGACCTCAGCGAAGGGTGGTACACCCATGGCACGCGTACGGTACGGAGCGCGCACCGAGGCGGAGATCGCGGCATCGCGCGAGAAGAGTTCCAAACTCCCCGACATCTGGTCCACCGGCGTGGTGGCGGTCTGGGAGAGCGATCCGGACGTGGTCGCGGCGGTCCTTCCGCCGCCGCTCAAGCCCGCCGAGCGGCCCCTCGTACGGGCCAACATCAGCAAGGTGGACCTGCCCGGCTACCCGCTCGGGGCCGGCTCGGTGGCCGTCGCCGCCCGGCACGGGGAGGTCGAGGGCTGGTACCCGCTGGTCATGCCGATGACCCACGAGCGGGCCCTGGTCGGCGGCCGCGAGGTGTTCGGGGAGCCGAAGAAGCTGGGCGAGGTCACCGTCGAGCGCGAGGGGCTCGTCGTACGGGCCGTCCTCGCCCGGCACGGCATCGCCTTCGTCGAGGTCCGCGGGGCGGTGGACCGCGCGCTGCCGCTGCCGGAACCCACCACCAAGACCGACTTCTACTTCAAGTTCCTCCCCGCGGTCGATGGTTCGGGCTTCGACGCCGACCCGGTGCTCGTGCACTGCACGCGCAACGAGAAGGTCCGCAAGCTGGAGCACGTCACCGGTGACGTGGTGCTCCGCGAGTCGATGTTCGACCCCGTCGCGGACCTCCCCGTACGCCGCCTCGTGGAGATCACCATCGGCGAGAAGACCACCGACCAGAAGGGCAAGGTCGTCGAACGGGTCAGCGCCCAGGCCCTGCTGCCGTACATCCACCAGCGCTACGACGACCCGCTCCAGATCCTCGACGGTCCGCCCGAGGGGAGCGTCTGAGATGCGGCTCGAACCAGGACAGGTGGCCGTCGTCACCGGCGCCGCCGGCGGCATCGGCCTGGCCATGGCCCGCCGCTTCGCCGCCGAGGGGCTGAAGGTCGTCCTCGCGGACGTGGAGGAAGGGGCCCTCGGCAAGGCCGCCGGGGAACTGGCGGCGGAAGGCGCCGAGGTGCTCGCGAAGGTCGTCGACGTCAGCGACCGCGA
Organism: Streptomyces sp. NPDC028314; assembly: GCF_055565795.1. Classification (NCBI taxonomy): domain Bacteria; kingdom Bacillati; phylum Actinomycetota; class Actinomycetes; order Kitasatosporales; family Streptomycetaceae; genus Streptomyces; species Streptomyces sp. NPDC028314. Next base: position 42,032 of record NZ_JBVHTP010000015.1, on the reverse strand, counting down.
CTCCGTGGTCTCCCTCGCGGACGCCGCGTACGAGGCCTTCGGCGCCGTGCACGTGCTCTGCAACAACGCGGGAGTCGGCTCCGGCGCAGAGGGCCGGATGTGGGAGCACGAGCCCAACGACTGGAAGTGGGCCTTCTCCGTCAACATCTGGGGCGTCTTCCACGGCATCCAGGCCTTCGTCCCCCGCATGATCGCGGACGGCGGCCCCGGCCACGTCGTCAACACCTCCTCCGGTGACGGCGGCATCGCCCCGCTGCCCACCGCCTCCGTCTACGCCGTCACCAAGGCGGCCGTGGTCACCATGACCGAGTCGCTCTACGCCCACCTCAAGGCGGAGGGCGCGAACATCGGCGCCTCCGTGCTCTTCCCCGGCCCGCACATGCTGCGCACCGGGCTGTGGGAGTCGCACCGCAACCGGCCCGACCGGTACGCGAAGCAGCGGCCGCGCAAGTCCCCGTACCGCAGCCTCGACCAGTACGAGGCCGCGATGAGACAGGCCGGCCACGAGGTGCGGTTCACCCCCGTCGAGGAGGTCGCCGGCCACGTCGTCGACGGCATCCGCGCCGGCCGCTTCTGGATGCTCCCGGCCAGCGAGCACAGCGACCGGCAGATCCGCGCCCGGTCGCAGTCGATGCTCGACCGAGCCAACCCCGCCTACCTGGAAAGCTTCATCCTCGACTGAGGGGCCCGCCGTGCCTGACGAGACGTACGAAGACCCGTATCTGATCATCTCCTCCGACTGCCACGCGGGCTTGCCCACCGAGCGGTACCGCCCCTACCTCGACTCCCGCTTCCACCCCCAGTTCGACGAGTTCCTCGGCCAGCGCGACGCCCGCCGCGAGGAGGCCACCCGGCTCGGCGTGCGCAACGAGGCCTTCGCCGAGAAGTGGTTCCACGACCACGAGGAAGGCCTCAAGGGCGGCTGGGACTCCACCCAGCGGCTCAAGGAGCTCGACGGCGACGGCGTCGCAGCCGAGGTCGTCTTCCCCGACGCGGACGCCGTCGACAGCCAGACCGCCGCCCCCTTCGGGGTCGGCCTGGGCCTGTCCGGCGACCAGGACCCCGAGCTCGGCATGGCCGGCGCGCAGGCGCACAACCGCTGGCTGGCGGAGTTCGTCTCGCAGAATCCCGAACGGCACTGCGGTGTCGCCCTGCTGCCCGTCACCGGGGAGCCGGACAAGGTCGTGGCCGAGATCCACCGGGCCAAGGAGTCCGGGCTGGGCGCGCTGATGATCCCCTCGATGTGGGTGGACAAGGCGCCCTACCACGACCGCCGCTACGACCCGGTCTGGGCGGCGGCGGCCGAGACCGCGATGCCGATCGTCACCCACTCGGGGGCCGCGCCCCGCCACGAGTACGGGGACCACCTCGGGATCTACGTCTCCGAGGTCACCTGGTGGCCCGCGCGCCCGCTGTGGTTCCTGCTCTGGTCCGGGGTCTTCGAGCGGCACCCGGGGCTGAAGTTCGGCGTCGCGGAGTCCGGCTGCTGGTGGCTGCCGAACCAGCTGTGGTTCATGGACCGGCTCTACCTCGGGGCGCACGGCGGCAAGAAGCTCTCGCCCTTCGCGGAGCTGAAGCGTCCGCCCAGCGAGTACCTGGACCGCCAGGTGTTCGTCTGCGCGACGAACACCAAGCGGCGCGAGCTGGCCCAGCGCTACGAGATCGGCGTGGACAACATCCTGTGGGGCTCCGACTTCCCCCACCCCGAGGGGACCTGGCCCGACACCCGGAACTGGCTGAGGAAGACCTTCCACGACATTCCCGTCGCCGAGACCCGCCGGATGCTCGGCCTGGCGGCGGCCGAGGTCTTCGGCTTCGACACCGGGAAGCTGGCCCCGATCGCGCGCCGCATCGGGCCCACACCGGCCGAGCTGGGCCAGCCCGCCGACCAGGCGGCGGTGGAGGCCTCCTGGGCGCGCTCGCGCGAGGTGGGCCGGCACTGGCTGACGGAGAACGACTTCCCGGTACTGGGGGTCTCGCAGTGACGGGCGACCACGGCCACGACCGCTACACGGTGATCTCGGCGGACTGCCACGCGGGCGCGGACCTGCTGGACTACAAGCCGTACCTGGAGAAGCGCCACCACGAGGAGTTCGACGCCTGGGCCGCCTCGTACGTCAACCCGTACGAGGACCTCCTGGCGGACACGGCGGACCGCAACTGGAACTCGCAGCGCCGTCTGGCCGAGCTGGAGGCGGACGGCATCGTCGCGGAGGTCCTCTTCCCCAACACGATCCCGCCGTTCTTCCCGAAGAGCTCGCTGATGGCCCAGCCCCCGACCGCCGGGGAGTTCGCCCTGCGCTGGGCGGGCCTGCAGGCCCACAACCGCTGGCTGGCGGACTTCTGTGCCGACGCGCCGGGGCGGCGCGCGGGCGTGGTCCAGATCCTGCTGAACGACGTGGACGAGGCGGTGAAGGAGATCCGCCGCACGAAGGAGGCGGGCCTCACGGGCGGCATCCTCCTGCCCGGCGTCCCGCCCGGCTCCGGGATCCCGGAGCTGCACTCGGCGGCGTACGACCCGATCTGGGCGGTGTGCGACGAGCTGGACGTGCCGGTCAACCACCACGGCGGGTCGGCGTCCCCGCCGCTGGGCGACGAACCGGCGGCGCGGGCCGTCTTCATGGTGGAGACGACCTGGTTCTCGCACCGCGCGCTGTGGCACCTCGTCTTCGGCGGGGCCTTCCGCCGCCACCCGGGCCTCAAGCTGGTCCTGACCGAGCAGGGCTCGGGCTGGATCCCGGGCGTGCTGGACATGCTGGACTACTACCACGGCCGGCTGGTGGCGGCCTCCGCGACGGCCGAGGCCAAGTTCGGCGCGGGCCTGGCGGAGTCCATGGGCAAGGGCCCGAGCGAGGTGTGGCGGGACAACTGCTTCGTGGGGGCCAGCTTCATGCGCCCCCACGAGGTCCCGCTGCGGGGGCGGATCGGCCTCGACAAGATCATGTGGGGCAGCGACTACCCCCACGACGAGGGCACCACCCCGTACTCCCGCGAAGGCCTCCGCATCGCCTACGCGGGCCTCCCGCCCGAGGAGGTCGCGGCCATGGTCGGCGGCAACGCGGCCCGCGTCTACGGCTTCGACCTGCCCCTGCTGGACGCGGTCGCCGCCAAGCACGGCCCGCTGGTCGCGGAGATCGCGCAGCCCCTGACCGAGATCCCCCCCGCAGCCACGAGCCCGGCCTTCGCCCGAGGGGGCTCGGTCCGGGTCTGGTGAAACCGGGCGCCTTCCGCCGGTGCGGCTCAGCTCCTGTGGACGAGCCGCCCCGGCGGGATCAGCTCCGTACCGAGCAGGGTGTTCGGGCCGTATACGTCGATGTGGAGGTCCTCCTGGGGCGCCAACGGAGTCAGGTCGACGGGGCCGACGCAATGGCTCACCGTGAGGTGGCGCAGCTTCGGCAGCGCGAGCAGGGGGTCCAGCCCTGAAGACAGACTGCATTTCACCAGGATGAGCTGAGCCATGTCCTGGTGCCGGACGAGTGCCGATGGGGTGACCTCGGTGCCGTTCAGCTGGAGCAGCTCGAATGCCGGCACCGACTGCCGGGTTGCCAGCTGCCGGGCCTGGCGCTCACCGGAGATGGTCAGCGCATCCAGGTCCGGCCACCGCTCGAGCCCGTCGAGATCGACGTGGCGGGCCCCCTTGAACAGTCCGAGCGACTTCAGTGCGTCAGACAGTGGCAGCTCGGCGACACTGGCGATGTCGGCGTGGAAATCGAGCGTGAAGTGGCTGAGCTGGTCGAGGGTGGCCAGTACCCCCAGGGGCAACCCGGCAGGGATCCGAGACAGGTTCAACCGGCGCAGCGGTAGTCCGGACAGCGGGGCGAGGCTCTCGATCCGAGGGCATTCGGTGAGGCCCAGGCCCGCCAGGCGCGGGAGTGCGGTCAGCGGGGAAAGGTCGCTGAGTGCCCCGTCCCGGTAGATGGTGAGCCCTTCGAGATCGAGGCGCTCGGTGACGGTCCTGGGAAGCCCGTGCCCGTCTCTGAGGCTGATGAACCTGGCCTGCGGCAGTCTCGGTAGGTGCGCCAGCTGCTCGGACGTGTACACGCTCAGGTAGGTGTCCTTCAGGTCGGCTTCCGCCAGTACGCCACTGATGTAGTCGCCGGTGTCGAACTTCCGCCAGTTTTCGACGAGTTCGGCTCTCACCATGAGACGGGCATCCGACCTGAACCGGGCGACGACGTCGAGCGCCTGCGGTCCGCCCACCAGAGCAGCGGTTCGGACGGTGGCTGCGGCTTCCCGCTCGGTCAAGCCGGTCGGGCCGGGCAGCAGGTCCAGGACCAGCTCGCCGGCATCGGCCAGCTCCTCCGCCTGGGAGAACCGGGCGGGAGGCAGCAGGTCCGATGTCCGGGACTCGATCTCGGACCGGACGGCCGGGTCCAGCTCCGGGGCGTGTTCCAGGCAGGCCGCCGCGAGCAGGATCAGGCGGCTGCGGTAGCGCTTCGACTTGTCGGCCCGGGCCAGGAGCCTGCGGAGCAGGCTCGAGCGCTCGTCGGAGCGCGCGTGGCCCATGGACATCCGTACGACGTCGTCCCAGGTGTCGTCGTGCGCGTTGCGCACCAGGACGCCGAGGTCCCGCGCCTCCACCGCCGCTTTCGCGCCCAAGTGGTCCTGGAAGGTGCGGTGCACGAAGTCCACCGAGCCCGGGACCGGTTCGCGCAGCAGCCCGCTGCGGATCAGCAAGTGACTGAAGACCTGTGCGGCGTCGCCCTGCGCGCGCACCTGCGGCATGGCCGCCAGCCATTCGTCCACCATCTCGACGGCCTCGTCCCGGCCGGTCTCCGTTTGCCCGTTGCGGATCAGCCAGTACGCCAGCCGTTGCAGCAGCAGGATCTGTTCGTCCCGGGTGAGGTAGACGCCCTCGACCCCGCTGATCTCCCGTTCCGTGTCGCGCCGGACCAGCAGCATGTCCAGCGCCGCGTCGTACAGCTCCTTGCGGGCCCGCGGCAGCTGCATCCGGCGGTCCTGGTGCAGCGCGCAGAGCAAGGCGCACATCAGGGGGTTGGTCGCCAGCCGGCCGAGGTCCCGGCGGGCGGCCACGGCTTGCAGCAGGGAAGTCTCGTAGGCGTCGACCTCCTCGCCCTCCGCGCGGGCCGCGTCGTGCCAATGCCCGATGAACGAGCGGATGTCCTCTCGCCCCATGGGCAGGAGGGCGTGCGTGGTGAAGCCCTGCCGGGTCAGCCAGTCCTCCGGCACCGCGGACGGCCTGGTCGTCACGACGTACCGGGCTTTCGGAAAGGCGGAGACGAGGGAGCGCAGCCACGTCTCCGTGCGGGTGCGAAGACGCTGCGGAACCTCGTCGACGCCGTCGATCAGGACCAGCGCCCGGCCGCTGGCCATCAGCTCCTCGGTCCAACCCGTCGGCGGGGAAAGCGGTACACCGGAGGCGGGCAGGAACTGCTCCGGCAGCGGCAGGGCCTCGGAGGCGAACGACCGCAGCCGCACCACGAACGGCACGCACGTGTTCCACGCATCCAGTGCCGTACCGAAGGTCCGCCGGGCGGCGCTGACGGCCAGCCATTGGATCAGCGTGGTCTTGCCCGATCCGGCGGGGCCGCGCAGCAGGACCCGGTCCGCCGAGGCGAGGGCGTGTTCCGCCCGCTGGGAGGTCCGTTGGGGCTCCGGTTCCCCCGGGACGAGCTGCTCGCCGCTGACCGAGAGGCTGATGTAGGCCACGTCCAGCGGCCATTCCCGGCGGGAGCGGCTGAGCGTGAGGCCGAAGAGCTGGAGGCGGCCGTGGGTCTCGGCGACGTACCGGGCGTACCGCGCCTCGAAGGCGTACGCCGCCCCCTCCCCGCTCTCCTGGAGGCGGTCCACCGCGCGCGCCAACTCCCCCGTGCGCCGGACCAGTTCCACATCCGCCCGGGCCCCGAAGCCCGGCAGGGTCGTCGCGTACTCCACCGCGTGCGCGCAGCACAGTCGCAGCAGGTCCCGGTACGCGGCCTCGCCGGCTGCGGTCAGGCCCGCCCCCCGCGGGACCGGCAGCGCCGCCGCCAGGGCGGCCGGGTCGAGGTCCGCCGCGAACAGGGCGTCCGCGTCCAGGGGGCCCAGTGCCGCGAAGGCGTCGCCGACCGCGTCGACCGCCGCCAGGCGTTCGTGCTCCGGCAGCCGGGCGGCGGCCTCGCCCAGGCGGGCCGCCAGGGTCTGCGCCAGGCGGCGGACCTCCGCGTCGCCCAGCTCCTTCGGCGGCTTGCGCCAGCGCGGTGCCGGGCCGGCGGGGTCGGCCGTCAGGCCCGCCCCCGGGGCCCGTCCCAGGAGGGACTTCGCCAGCGCCCCCGCCGCCGTGCCCGCCACCCGTAAGAGAACCGTCTCGAACCCCGTCACAAGGCCTCCCCACCCCGACCGTCCAGTATCAGGGGTACCTGCGGTAACCCAGTCGGATACCGATCGGTAACAACCCCTAGCGGCGCCCCGGAGAGCGCCTCTATGGTGCCGTCATGCCGAACCTGCCCGATGTCGTGCTGTGGTCCATACCCGCCTTCGTGCTGCTCACCGTCATCGAGGTGGTCAGCTACCGGCTCCATCCCGACGAGGACGCGGCCGGGTACGACACCAAGGACGCGGTCACGAGCGTCACCATGGGGATCGGCAGCATCGGGTTCGATCTGCTGTGGAAGATCCCGGTCGTCGCGGTGTTCACGGCGGTCTACGAACTGACCCCGCTGCGGGTGCCGTTCCTGTGGTGGACCGCCCTGCTGATGCTGCTCGCCCAGGACTTCCTCTACTACTGGCAGCACCGCGGCCACCACGTCATCCGCATCCTGTGGGCCTGCCACGTGGTCCACCACAGCAGCCGGCGGTTCAACCTCACGACCGCCCTGCGCCAGCCCTGGACCAGTGCCACGACCTGGTGGTTCTACCTGCCGATGGTGGCCCTCGGGGTGCACCCGGCGGTGATCCCGTTCTGCTACGGGATCAACCTCCTCTACCAGTTCTGGGTCCACACCGAGCGCATCGGCAAGCTGCCCCGCGCCTACGAGTACGTCTTCAACACCCCCTCCCACCACCGCGTCCACCACGCCTCCCAGGGCGGCTACCTGGACCGCAACTTCGGCGGGATCCTGATCATCTGGGACCGGATGTTCGGGTCCTGGGTGGGGGAGACGGAGCGGCCCGTCTACGGGCTCACCAAGAACATCGCCACCCACAACCCGCTGCGCGTGGCCACCCACGAGTACGCCGCCATCGCCCGCGACGTCCGTGCGGCCTCCAGCTGGCGCGAGCGCGCCGGACGCGTCTTCCGCGGTCCGGGCTGGCAGCCCGCCCCGGCCACCGCAGCCGCCCAGCCCGCCCCGGTCCCCGCAGCCGCCCAGCCCGCCCCGGTCCCCGCAGCCGCCCAGCCCGCCCCGGTCGCGGACCCGGTCCCGCCCGCCGAGGCCACGCCCGCCGAGGCCACGCCGACCGCGCCCGCCCCCGCCCCGCAGGCCACCGAGCACGCCGTATGAGCGTGACCGAATCCCGCACGCCGTCCCGGGCCCGCACCCCCGCCGGCGGCCGACGGGCGCTGCTCGGCCGGGCCGCCCTCGGCGGGTTCGCCGTCGCCGCCGCCTTCGACCTCGGGTCGCTGCTGGCCGACTGGCACACCGGGCACGTCATCGCCAAACCGTTGCTGATGCCGCTCCTCGTCGCGTACGTGATCACGCGCCGGGCTCCCCGCCTGCTGGTCGCGGCCCTGCTCTTCGGGTGGGGCGGGGACCTGGCCCTGCTCTTCGAGGCCGATCCCGCGTTCCTGATCGGCATGGGCTCCTTCGCCGCCGGGCACGTCTGCTACCTCGTGCTCTTCGGCCGGCGCGCAACGAGCCCGCTGCTGGGGGCCGCGTACGCCCTGGCGCTCATCGGCACCGTCTCCCTGCTCTGGGGCGACCTGCCGGCCGATCTGCGCGTCCCCGTCGCCGGCTACAGCCTGCTGCTCACCGCCATGGCCTACCGCTCCAGCGCCCTCGGCCTGCGCGCCGGGATCGGCGGGGCGCTGTTCCTGCTCTCCGACACCCTCATCGCCACCGGGGTCGCCGAGTGGCCGCAGCCGCCCCGGCCGGACTTCTGGATCATGGCCACCTACCTGGCGGCCCAGTACCTGCTGGCCAGCGGCGCGCTCGCACCGGCGCGGGCGTACCGTGGGGACGTCGTACAAGACTGAACCATCCCCGAGCCGGAGGACTGCACCACCATGCGCGCCACCGTCATCCACGCCCCGCACGACATCCGTGTGGAGGAGGTGCCCGACGCTGCGATCCAGCGCCCCGAGGACGCCGTCGTCCGCGTCCTGCGTGCCTGCATCTGCGGCAGCGACCTCTGGGCCTACCGAGGCGAGGCCGCGCGCCAGCCCGGCCAGCGCATCGGCCACGAGTTCCTCGGCGTCGTGGAGGAGACCGGCCCGGCCGTCTCCGGCCTGCGCGCCGGAGACCTGGTCGTCGCCCCCTTCATGTGGTCGGACGGCACCTGCGACTACTGCTCCGAAGGCCTCTACACCTCCTGCGTGCACGGCGGCTTCTGGGGCTCGGTCGGCCACGACGGCGGCCAGGGGGAGGCCGTCCGCGTCCCGCACGCCGACGGCACCCTCGTGAAGCTGCCCGCCGAGGCCGTCTCCGACGAGCACCTGCTGACCGGCCTGCTCGCGCTGTCCGACGTCATGGGCACCGGCCACCACGCCGCCGTGGGCGCCGGCGTCCGCGAGGGCTCCACGGTCGCCGTCGTCGGCGACGGCGCGGTCGGCCTGTGCGGGGTCCTCGCGGCGAAGCGCCTCGGCGCCGAGCGGATCATCGCGCTGGGCCGGCACGCCGTCCGTACGGACATCGCCAAGCTCTTCGGGGCCACCGACGTGGTCGCCGAGCGCGGCGAGGCCGCGGAGGCGGCCGTCCGCGAGCTCACCGGCGGGCAGGGCGCGCACTGCGTCATCGAGGCCGTCGGCACCGAGCAGTCCATGCGCACCGCCGTGAACATCACCCGCGACGGCGGGGCCATCGGCTACGTCGGCGTCCCGCACGGCAGCGGCACCGGCCTCGACCTCGGGGTGATGTTCGACCGCAACATCACCCTGCGCGGCGGTGTCGCCCCGGTGCGCGCGTACATCCCGGAGCTGCTGGCCGACGTGCTCAGCGGTGCGATCGACCCGGCTCCCGTCTTCGACCGCGCCGTCACCCTGGACGAGGTACCGGACGGCTACCGCGCGATGGACGACCGCAGTGCGCTGAAGGTGCTCATCAAGCCGTGAGCGCCGGACGTCCGGCACCGGCATCCATGAGCGCCCGCGCATGAGGAAGGGGCCGGCCGGGAGACTCCCCGGCCGGCCCCTTCCGCGCTAGGTCCCGCCGGTCACTTCACGGCGCTGAGCGCGTTCACCACGCCGTAGCCGTAGTAGCCGGTCTGGCCCCACTTGCTCTGGCAGGTGACGGCGTCGATGAGCGCGCCGGCGCCGTCGTAGATCTTGTCGGGGCAGGCCGTCTTCGTGGCCTGGCCCTTCAGCAGCGCCTGTATCTGCGAGGGCGTGGCGTACGGGTGGCTGCTCTTGAGCAGCGCCGCGACGCCCGCCACGTGCGGGGTGGCCATCGAGGTGCCCTGCTTGTAGCCGTAGCCGCCGCCCGGGAGGGTGGACAGCACCCGGCCGTTGGCGTCCGGCGTGGCCGGGACCTGGAACTTGTCCCCGCCGGGAGCGGCGACGTCCGCGACCCCTAGCCCGTAGCTGGAGTAGTACGAGCGGAAGCCCTGGTCACCGGTGGCGGTGACGGTGACCACGCCCGGCAGCTGCGTGGGCAGGTCCAGGCAGACCTTCGGGTCGATGGTGCGCGGCACCGGGGTGGCGTCGTCCGGGCTGCTGGTGTCGACGATCGAGTCGGCCGCCAGGTCGAAGTTTTCGTTGCCGGCCGCGGCCACGTTGAGGACGCCCTTGCGCTCGGCGTACTTGCTCGCCCGGGTGAGGGACTCCACCAGCGCCTTCTGGTCGTCGTCCGTCTTGCAGTTGAACATCCACGGGTCGACGTAGTAGCTGTTGTTGGTCACCTCGATCCCCTTCTCGGCGGCGAACATGAAGCCGCAGACGACCGCCTCGGTGAAGAACAGGCTGGTCCCCGGCTCGCTCACCTTGATCGCGGCGACCTTCACGCCGGGCGCGACACCGCTGACGCCCACCCCGTTGCGCGGCGCGGCGATGGTGCCGGCCACGTGGGTGCCGTGGTCGCTGCCGTCCGCGTACGGACGCCACGCGCCCTCGGTGGTGTCCGCGACGCCGCCGACGCAGTTGGCGGACTGGCCCTTGGAGAAGTTCGCGGCGAGATCCGGGTGGGTGTCGTCCACGCCCGTGTCGATGACGCCCACGGTGACGTCCGGGCTGCCATCGTTGATCTTGTGAGCCTGGTCGGCCTTGATCGCCCGCAGGTCCCACTGGTTGGGTTCCAGCGGCTCCTGACCCTGTGCGGCCCGGGCCGCCGCCTTCGCGGCGTCCGCCGCGCTCAGCTGCTGCGTGGTGCCCTCCTCGGTGGTGGCCACCGTGGTCAGCGGGGCCGTACGGGTGGCGCCGACCGACACGAACAGGCTCCGCTGGGCCCGCAGCGTCTTGGCGAACTCCGGGTTCTGGGAGTGTGCGACGACGACCCCGATCTGCTCATAGGACGTCACCACCGTTCCACCGGCCCGCTCGACGGCCTTCTTCGCCTGCTTCACCGTCCCGTAGGCGGTCAGGTTCGCCACGTACGAGAGCTTGGGGCCGGAGGTGTCGGGCTTGGCCGCGGCCGCCGGGCCCGCCGTGTTGCCCAGCGGGGCGGCGGAGGCCGCGACCGAGGGGAGGAAGGCGAGCGAGGCGGTCAGTGCCAGTCCGACCGGAACGGCGAGGGCGCGCCGTCGGTGACCGGTTCCCAGATGAGCCATGGGTTCTCCACATCATCCTGAAAGCCGCGCGGGCACGGTTGCGCCCGACGGGGTCATGACACGCGAACCTAGTGCTGTTGTTCGGCCTTGCGCCATCAGTTCGAGGAATCAGTTTCCAAAGAAACAGCGGGTGTTGAACCGTCCCGACACGCCGGCCGTGCCGTTGACAGGGGGGATCAGCACCACCATCCCCCCACACGGAGGTTGTTTTGTCCGTCGTCCCCACCGCACCCGCGTCACAAGGAGAGCCCCCCGTGACCACCGAAGCAGCAGCGCCGCCGCCGGGCGGTACGGGATCGCGCCCGGCGACCCCGAGCGCCGAAGAGTTCACGACCGTCCAGCAGAGCCCGGAGTTCGCGGAGCTGCGCAGCTCCTACCGCTCCTTCGCCTTCCCGCTCACCGTGGCCTTCATCGCCTGGTACCTGCTCTACGTGCTGCTGTCCAACTACGCCGGCGGCTTCATGGGGACCAGGCTCTTCGGGAACATCAACGTCGCCCTCGTCCTCGGCCTCGCCCAGTTCGCGACGACCTTCCTGATCGCCTGGCTGTACTCGCGGCACGCCGCTGCCAAGCTCGACCCGAAGGCATCGGCCATCAAGGCGCGGATGGAGGCCGGGGAATGAGCGGAGCCCTCCACCCGGCGGCGGGTCCGAGCCTGGCCGCGGGGGCCAGTGACCACCAGCCGCTGATCATCACCCTCTTCGGGCTGTTCGTCGTCGCGACGCTGATCATCACGGTCTGGGCCGGCCGCCAGACCAAGGACGCCGCGGACTTCTACGCGGGCGGACGCCAGTTCACCGGCTTCCAGAACGGCCTCGCCATCTCCGGCGACTACATGTCCGCCGCGTCCTTCCTCGGCATCGCCGGGGCCATCGCGCTCTTCGGCTACGACGGCTTCCTCTACTCCATCGGCTTCCTCGTCGCCTGGCTGGTGGCCCTGCTGCTCGTCGCCGAGCCGCTGCGCAACTCCGGCCGCTACACGATGGGCGACGTGCTCGCGTACCGGATGCGCCAGCGGCCCGTCCGGACCGCCGCGGGCACCTCCACCATCGTGGTCTCGATCTTCTACCTGCTGGCCCAGATGGCCGGAGCGGGCGTACTCGTCTCCCTGCTCCTGGGCATCACCAGCGACGGCGGCAAGGTGGCCGTGGTCGCCCTGGTCGGCGTTCTGATGATCGTCTACGTGACCATCGGCGGGATGAAGGGCACCACCTGGGTCCAGATGATCAAGGCGGTGCTGCTCATCGCGGGCGCGCTGCTGATCACCTTCCTGGTGCTGCTCAAGTTCAACTTCAACATCTCCGACCTGCTCGGCACCGCCGCCGAGAACAGCGGACAGGGCGCCAAGTTCCTGGAGCCCGGACTGAAGTACGGCAAGGACGCGACCACGAAGCTGGACTTCATCTCCCTCGGCATCGCCCTCGTCCTGGGCACCGCCGGCCTGCCGCACATCCTGATCCGCTTCTACACCGTGCCCACCGCCAAGGCCGCCCGCAAGTCCGTGAACTGGGCCATCGGCATCATCGGCGCCTTCTACCTGATGACCATCGCCCTCGGATTCGGCGCCGCCGCCCTGCTGAGCCGTGACGACATCCTGAAGTCCAACAAGGCCGGCAACACCGCCGCCCCGCTGCTCGCCCAGGAGATCGGCGGCGGCGCCGACTCCACCGGCGGCGCGATCCTGCTCGCCGTGATCTCCGCGGTCGCCTTCGCCACCATCCTCGCGGTGGTCGCGGGCCTGACCCTGGCCTCCTCCTCGTCCTTCGCGCACGACCTGTACGTCAACGTCATCCGCAAGGGGCAGGCCACCGAGAAGGAGGAGGTCCGCGCGGCCCGCTGGTCCACCGTGGTCATCGGCGCCGTCGCCATCGGCCTCGGCGCGCTCGCCCGGGACATGAACGTCGCCGGACTGGTCGCCCTGGCCTTCGCCGTCGCCGCCTCCGCCAACCTGCCGACGATCCTCTACAGCCTCTTCTGGAAGCGGTTCACCACCCAGGGCGCGCTGTGGTCCATCTACGGCGGCCTGATCTCGGCGGTCGGCCTGGTGCTGTTCTCCCCGGTGGTCTCGGGGAAGCCCACCTCGATGTTCAAGGACGCCGACTTCTACTGGTTCCCGCTGGAGAACCCCGGCATCATCTCCATCCCGCTCGGCTTCCTGCTCGGCTGGCTGGGAACCGTACTGTCCAAGGAGAAGGCCGACCCCCGGAAGTTCGCCGAGCTGGAGGTCCGCTCCCTCACCGGAACAGGGGCGCACTGAGATCGTCCGAACACCCAGCGTGGCCGCGTCGTACTTCCGTACGACGCGGCCTCGCCGCCTCTCGTTCATTCGGGCACCCCTATACGCGAGAGGCGTCGCGTAGGCTCGAATACAACGCCCGCAGTTCATCCACAGCTGCGTGAACCTCTACAGATCCGGACAGGGGAGGGGGCCCACGTGCTTCTCGACACCTACGGCCGCGTGGCCACTGACCTGCGCGTCTCGCTCACCGACCGGTGCAATCTGCGCTGTACGTACTGCATGCCCGAGGAGGGCCTGCAGTGGCTGCAGAAGACGGACCTGCTCACCGACGACGAGATCGTCCGGCTGATCCGCATCGCCGTCACCCAGCTCGGCATCACCGAGGTCCGCTTCACCGGCGGCGAGCCGCTGCTCCGCCCCGGCCTGGTCGGGATCGTCGAGCGGTGCGCCGCGCTGGAGCCCCGCCCCAAGATGTCCCTCACCACCAACGGCATCGGCCTCAAGCGCACCGCACAGGCGCTCAAGGCCGCCGGCCTGGACAGGGTGAACGTTTCCCTCGACACCCTGCGGCCCGAAGTCTTCAGGACCCTCACCCGCCGCGACCGGCACAAGGACGTCATCGACGGCATGTCCGCCGCCCGCGAGGCCGGCCTGACCCCCGTCAAGGTCAACGCCGTCCTGATGCCCGGACTCAATGACGACGAGGCCCCCGACCTGCTCGCCTGGGCCGTGGAGAACGAGTACGAGCTGCGGTTCATCGAGCAGATGCCCCTCGACGCCCAGCACGGATGGAAGCGCGACGGCATGATCACCGCCGGCGACATCCTGCAGTCCCTGCGCACCCGCTTCACGCTCACCGAGGAGGGCGCCGACGAGCGCGGCTCCGCCCCGGCCGAGCGCTGGGTGGTGGACGGCGGCCCCGCCACCGTCGGCGTCATCGCCTCCGTCACCCGCCCGTTCTGCGGCGCCTGCGACCGCACCCGCCTCACGGCCGACGGCCAGATCCGTACGTGCCTCTTCGCTACCGAGGAGTCCGACCTGCGGGCCGCGCTCCGCTCGGGCGCCCCGGACGAGGAGATCGCCCGGCTGTGGAAGGTGGCGATGTGGGGCAAGAAGGCCGGGTCCGGTCTGGACGACCCGACCTTCCTGCAGCCCGACCGCCCGATGTCCGCCATCGGCGGCTAGGCGGCCCCGGGGCTGCCCCGCACCCTGCGAAGGCCCGCACCCTTCGAAGGCTCGGACCGGCTACTGCCGCTCCGAGCCTTCCGGCTGTACCCACTCGTCGAGCTTCACGACGTCCTTGAGGAAGCCTCGTACCCCCAGGAACTGGGAGAGGTGCTCGCGGTGCTCCTCGCACGCCAGCCAGGTCTTGCGCCGCTCGGGCGTGTGCAGGGTCGGGTTGTTCCAGGCCAGGACCCAGACCGCCGCATCACGGCAGCCCTTGGCGGAGCAGGTGGGAGCGGTGCCGGGTGCGCTGGTGTCCGTATCAGGGGAGTTCACAGCCTCAACCCTACAAACGGAAGGGCGACGCCGGGCAGCCACGGGGGGAGCTGCCCGGCGTCGGTCCGTCGCTCCGACGGGGGATGCGGAGCGCGTAGGCAGTATGTCACGCAGGACCCGGTGCGGTGCACCGGAACTTCATGATTGATCTGAGCTTTTCTTGAGGTTTCCCGCCTCCAGTGCCGGGAGCACAGGTGACGGCATGAAGTGCGAGGGCAGCGAGGGCGTCGACTCGCGCCCCGCGTTGGCGATGACCACCGCCACGTACGGCAGCAGAGCACCGGCGATCAGCGTCACGACCGCCACATGGCGCTCCACGTTCCACAACAGCACCGTGGCGATGACCGACAGGGTCCTGATCGTCATCGAGATCACGTACCGGCGCTGCCGTCCCCGCACGTCCTCGGCGAGGCCCATCCGCGCTCCGGTGATCCGGAAGACCTCGGCCCCGTTCCGCTTCGTCCGCTGCACGTTTCCACCACCCGATCCACCCGCCGGACGCTCCCCGGCCCGGAGGCTTCCACCGTACGCCGCCCGCCGGACGGCGGGGAGCAGGGGGGTGTCCCCCGAACGGAGCTGTCCGAAATGCGCAGTACGCCGGCCGGGTCGAGACTGGGCCCACATGCGCACAACGCGCCACGAGGAGGCTCGACATGCAATGGTTGTGGGCGATCATCGTCGGATTCGTGCTGGGCCTGATAGCCCGGGCCATCCTGCCGGGCAAGCAGCACCAGCCCCTCTGGCTGACCACCATCTTCGGCATCCTCGGCGCGCTCCTCGGCAACGCCGTATCGCGGTGGATCGGCGTCGAGGACACCAAGGGCATCGACTGGATCCGGCACTTGCTGCAGCTTGCCGGAGCCGTCCTCATCGTCGGACTCGGCGACATGCTCTACATGGCGGTCCGGGGCAACAAACACCAGACGACCTGAGGGCCGCCGCCCCGGTCCGCCGGGGTACGACGGAGGGGCCGGCCGGACCAACGTCCGTACCGGCCCCGCGTCATGCCCGCGCGCCGCGGCGCGCCGGGTCTCAGCCCGTGACCTCGACCGCGGCCAGGTTCTTCTTGCCGCGGCGCAGCACCAGCCAGCGCCCGTGCAGGAGGTCCTCCCCGGCGGGGACCGCGTCCTCGGCGGTGACCTTCACGTTGTTCACGTAGGCACCGCCCTCCTTCACGGTCCGGCGCCCGGCGGACTTGCTGGCGACCAGGCCGGTTTCCGCGAGCAGGTCCACCACCTGTCCCAGCTCGGCGACCCGTACGTGCGGCAGCTCGGAGAGGGCCGCGGCCAGCGTGGCCTCGTCCAGCTCCGCCAGCTCGCCCTGGCCGAACAGCGCCTTCGAAGCGGCGATCACGGCGGCGCACTGGTCCGCGCCGTGCACCAGCGTGGTCAGCTCCTCCGCCAGCGCCCGCTGGGCGGCGCGCGCCTGCGGCCGCTCGGCGGTCTGCGCCTCCAGCTCCTCCAGCTCCTCACGGGACTTGAAGGACAGGATCCGCATGTAGGTGGAGATGTCCCGGTCGTCCACGTTCAGCCAGAACTGGTAGAACGCGTACGGGGTGGTCATCTCCGGGTCCAGCCAGACGGCCCCGCTCTCGGACTTGCCGAACTTCGTGCCGTCGGCCTTGACCATCAGCGGGGTCGCCATCGCGTGGACGTGCGCGTCCGGCTCCACCCGGTGGATCAGGTCGAGCCCGGCCGTCAGGTTGCCCCACTGGTCAGAGCCGCCCTGCTGGAGGGTGCACCCGTAGCGGCGGTACAGCTCCAGGAAGTCCATGCCCTGGAGGAGCTGGTAGCTGAACTCGGTGTAGCTGATGCCCTGGTCGGACTCCAGCCGCTTGGCGACGGAGTCCTTCGTCAGCATCTTGTTGACGCGGAAGTGCTTGCCGATGTCCCGCAGGAACTCGATGGCGGACATGCCCGCCGTCCAGTCCAGGTTGTTCACCATGAGCGCCGCGTTCTCGCCCTCGAAGGACAGGAACGGCTCGATCTGCGAGCGCAGCCGGGTCACCCAGTCCGCGATGGTCTGCGGGTCGTTCAGCGTGCGCTCGGCCGTCGGGCGCGGGTCGCCGATCTGGCCGGTGGCCCCGCCGACCAGCGCCAGCGGCCGGTGGCCGGCCTGCTGGAGCCGGCGCACGGTGAGCACCTGGACCAGGTGTCCCACGTGCAGCGAGGCCGCCGTCGGGTCGAAGCCGCAATAGAAGGTGACGGGACCGTCCGCGAACGCCTTGCGCAGCGCTTCTTCGTCGGTGGACTGGGCGAAGAGCCCACGCCACTTCAGTTCGTCGACGATGTCCGTCACGGTCTCTCGACTCCTTCGATGTCTGAAAATGCCGTGCTCAGTCTAGGTGGGTCAGACACCCTTGCTGACCGAGCTCATGTTGAAGTCCGGGATGCGCAGCGCGGGCATCGCGGCCCGGGTGAACCAGTCGCTCCACTCGCGCGGCAGGGTCTTCTCGGTCCGGCCGGCCTCCGAAGCCCGCGACAGCAGGTCCACCGGGGACTCGTTGAACCGGAAGTTGTTGACCTCGCCGACGACCTGCCCGTTCTCCACCAGGTAGACCCCGTCCCGGGTCAGGCCCGTGAGCAGCAGCGTCGCCGGATCCACCTCGCGGATGTACCAGAGGCAGGTCAGCAGCAGACCCCGCTCGGTGGCGGCCACCATCTCCTCCAGGGAGCTGTCGCCCCCCGCGTCCAGGATCAGGTTCCCGAAGCCGGGGGAGAGCGGCAGCCCGGTCAGCCCGGCGGTGTGCCGGGTCGTGGTCAGCCGGGCCAGCTCGCCCCCGCTGATCCACTCGGTCGCCGGGACGGGCAGGCCGTTGTCGAAGACCGAGGCGTCGTCGCCCGAGCTGTGCGCGATCACGAACGGCGCGGACTCCAGGCCCGGTGCGTGCGGGTCGCTGCGCAGGGTCAGCGGCAGCTCGGACAGCTTCTCGCCGAGCCGGGTGCCGCCGCCGGGCTTGGAGAAGACCGTCCGGCCCTCCACCGCGTCCCGGGCCGCCGCCGACCACATCTGGTAGATCATGAGGTCGGCCACCGCGGTCGGCGGCAGCAGGGTCTCGTACCGCCCGGCGGGCAGGTCGATCTTCCGCTCCGCCCAGCCGAGGCGGACGGCGAGCTCCGCGTCCAGGGCCGTCGGGTCCACGTCCTTGAAGTCCCGGGTCGAGCGGCCGGCCCAGGCCGAGCGGGAGCGGTCCGGGGACTTGGCGTTGACCTCCAGGGTGCCGTTGGGCTGGTCGTGGCGCAGCCGCAGCCCCGTCGAGGTGCCGACGTACGTGGAGACCAGCTCGTGGTGGGCGAAGCCGTACAGCTCCCGGCCGCCGGCCCGGGCCCGGGCGAAGGCCTCGCCCAGCGCCGGGGCGAAGTCCGCGAAGACGGCCGAGGAGGTCTCGGCCGGGGCGTCGGTGAAGTCCGGCGAGGCCGGGGTGCCGGTCACCAGCGGCTGGGCGTCCTCGGCGGGCCCGGCATTGCGCGCGGCCTCCTCGGCGGCCCGTACGAGCGGTTCCAGGTCGGCGGCGGTCACGGCCGAGCGCGAGACGACCCCCGAGGCCGCCCCCTCCTTGCCGTCCACCGTCGCGATCACCGTCAGGGTCCGGCCGCGGGTGACGCCGTTCGTGGTGAGCGCGTTGCCGGCCCAGCGCAGGTTGGCGCTGGACTCCTCGTCCGCGATGACGACGCAGCCGTCGGCGGTGGACAGCTCCAGGGCGCGCTCGACGATCTCGTGCGGCTTCGTACGATTCGACATCAGCGTCCGGCCTCCTGCGTGGTGTTCAAGATGTTCACGTCGCGGAACAGCGCGGACGGGCAGCCGTGCGAGACCGCAGCGACCTGGCCCGGCTGCGCCTTGCCGCAGTTGAAGGCGCCGCCCAGCACGTACGTCTGCGGGCCGCCCACCTTCTCCATGGAGCCCCAGAAGTCGGTGGTCGTGGCCTGGTACGCGACGTCGCGCAGCTGCCCGGTCAGCCGGCCGTTCTCGATCCGGAAGAACCGTTGTCCGGTGAACTGGAAGTTGTAGCGCTGCATGTCGATCGACCAGGAGCGGTCGCCGACCACGTAGATCCCGCGCTCCACCCCGCCGATCAGGTCCTCCGTGGACAGCCCGCCCGGATCCGGCTGGAGCGAGACGTTCGCCATCCGCTGCACGGGCACGTGCCCGGGGGAGTCGGCGTAGGCGCAGCCGTTGGAGCGCCCGAGGCCGGTCAGCTTCGCGATCCGCCGGTCCAGCTGGTAGCCGGTCAGGGTGCCGTCCTTGACCAGGTCCCAGCTCTGCGCCTCGACGCCCTCGTCGTCGTACCCGATCGTGGCCAGACCGTGCTCGGCCGTGCGGTCACCGGTCACGTTCATGATCGAGGAGCCGTACTTGAGCTTGCCCAGCTGGTCGAAGGTGGCGAAGGAGGTCCCGGCGTACGCGGCCTCGTAGCCCAGCGCCCGGTCGAGCTCGGTGGCGTGGCCGATGGACTCGTGGATGGTGAGCCACAGGTTGGACGGGTCCACGACCAGGTCGTAGCGCCCGGCCTCGACGCTCGGTGCCCGCATCTTCTCGGCGAGCAGGCCGGGGATCTGCTCCAGCTCCGCGTTCCAGTCCCAGCCGGTGCCGGTCAGGTACTCCCAGCCGCGCCCGGCGGGCGGGGCGATGGTGCGCATGGAGTCGAACTCGCCGGTCGTGGCGTCGACGGCCACCGCGGTGAGCTGCGGGTGGATCCGCACCCGCTGCTGGGTGGTGACGGTGCCCGCGGTGTCCGCGTAGAACTTGTTCTCGTGGACGGCGAGCAGCGAGGCGTCCACGTGCGCCACCCCGTCGGCCGCCAGCAGCCGGGAGCTCCAGTCGGCGAGCAGCGCGGCCTTCTCGGTGTCCGGCACCTCGAACGGGTTCACGTCGTACGCGGAGATCCACGTCCTGTCGGCGTGCACGGGCTCGTCCGCGAGCTCGACCCGTTCGTCCGAACCGGCCGCCTTGATCACCTGGGCCGACAGCTTCGCCATGGCCACGGCCTGCGAGGCCACCTTGGCGGCGCCGTCCATGGTCAGGTCGACGCCGGAGGCGAACCCCCAGCTGCCCCCGTGCACGACCCGGACCGCGTAGCCGAGGTCGGTGGTGTCGGACCCGCCGGACGGTTTGGCGTCCCGCAGCCGCCAGGAGGCGCTGCGGATCCGCTCCAGCCGGAAGTCGGCGTGGTCGCTGCCGAGCGCGCGGGCCCGGGCGAGCGCCGCGTCGGCGAGCGCCCGCAAGGGCAGCGCGGTGAAGGCCGCGTCGATGGTATGGGGCACGGAAGTCCTCCCGGGGTCGGGGCCGGTGACCCCGATCATGTCGCGCTCGGGGCTCTTGTGCCTACATCTTTCTGTAGGGACTCGACAGACCCCGCCGCAAGGCCCTGTCGGGCTCCGATTCTCCGTAAGGACGATGGGACCTATAGGTTTTTGCTATTCAGACTGCTAGCGAAAGGGTGATCCGTTGAGCCGCTCGGTTCTCGTCACCGGAGGAAACCGGGGCATCGGCCTCGCCATCGCCCGAGCCTTCGCGGAGGCCGGCGACAAGGTCGCGATCACGTACCGGTCGGGAGAGCCGCCGCAGGCGCTCACCTCGCTGGGTGTGCTGGCCGTCCGCTGCGACATCACCGACTCCGACCAGGTGGAGCAGGCCTACAAGGAGATCGAGGACAAGCACGGCGCCGTCGAGGTGCTGGTGGCCAACGCGGGCATCACCAAGGACACCCTGCTGATGCGGATGTCCGAGGAGGACTTCGCCTCGGTCCTCGACACCAACCTCACCGGCACGTTCCGGGTGGTCAAGCGCGCCAACCGCGGCATGCTCCGCGCCAAGAAGGGCCGCGTGGTCCTGATCTCCTCGGTCGTGGGCCTGATGGGTTCGGCCGGCCAGGCCAACTACGCCGCCTCGAAGGCCGCGCTGGTGGGCTTCGCCCGCTCGCTCGCCCGCGAGCTGGGCTCCCGCAACATCACCTTCAACGTCGTCGCGCCCGGTTTCGTGGACACCGACATGACGAAGGTGCTCACCGACGAGCAGCGCGCGGGCATCGTCGGCCAGGTGCCGCTCGGCCGCTACGCGCAGCCCGAGGAGATCGCGGCAGCCGTGAGCTTCCTGGCGTCCGACGCCGCCTCGTACATCACCGGAGCCGTCATTCCCGTTGACGGCGGATTGGGCATGGGTCACTGATCACATGAGCGGAATTCTCGACGGCAAGCGCATCCTCATCACCGGGGTGCTGATGGAGTCGTCCATCGCCTTCCACGCCGCCAAGCTGGCCCAGGAGCAGGGCGCCGAGGTCATCCTGACGGCGTTCCCCCGCCCGACCCTGACCGAGCGCATCGCCAAGAAGCTGCCCAAGCCGGTCAAGGTGCTCGAACTCGACGTCACCAACCAGGAGCACCTGGACCGCCTGGAGGGCCTCGTCCGCGACGAGCTCGGCGGCCTCGACGGCGTTCTCCACTCGATCGGCTTCGCCCCGCAGGACGCCCTCGGCGGCAACTTCCTGAACACGCCCTTCGAGTCGGTCGCCACCGCGATGCACGTCTCGGCGTTCTCGCTGAAGTCGCTGGCCATGGCCTGCAAGCCGCTGTTCCCGGCGGAGGGCGCGGCCATCGTCGGCCTCACCTTCGACGCGCAGTTCGCCTGGCCGCAGTACGACTGGATGGGCCCGGCCAAGGCCGCGCTGGAGGCCACCAGCCGCTACCTCGCCCGTGACCTGGGCAAGGAGAACATCCGCTGCAACCTGGTCTCGGCCGGTCCGATCGGCTCGATGGCCGCGAAGTCCATCCCCGGCTTCTCGGAGCTGGCGGACGTCTGGAACTCGCGTTCGATGCTGGAGTGGGACATGAGCGACCCGGAGCCGACCGGCAGGGCCATCGTCGCCCTGCTGTCGGACTGGTTCCCGAAGACCACCGGCGAGATCGTCCACGTGGACGGCGGCCTGCACGCGATGGGTGCCTGACCCCCGGGTCGAGGGCCTTACGTCCGTACGGCGGTGGCCGCGCTTCCCTTCCGGGGAGCGCGCCCACCGCCGTTCTCGCCTGGTGGGGGGCGGGTTCCGGGGGTCCGTTCGATCAGATTTTCGCCGCGTGCCCGGAACTTCCCGAGTCGTAAAGGCGGACAGATGCCTGCAAACTGACCCCGTCGGGATCTTCCCGGCTCCTTCGGGGAGGAGGTGCGGGCGTGAGAGCGAGGTCGAGCCGAGCGGTATCGCTGCTGGTCACCTCGATGGCCCTGGCCGGTCTCCTGATCCCGGGAGCCGTCGCCCAGCCCGGCAGCGAACCGGCACCCGGCCCGGAGATCGCCGCCCCGGCCGAGGTCGACCTGGCCGAGATCCCCGCCGAGCCGCCCGAACAGCCCGTCCGGCCCGCACCCAAGGAGCTCTTCGGGGCCGACTGCGACACCGCGATCGAGGGCTCGCAGGTGACGGTGTACTGCCACAACGGCTATCCCGAGACCGATCTGATCCGGCTGCACGTGGAGTGCGACCGCTGGTGGGACGTGGACGGGGACGGCGCCGCCGTGGCCGTGGGCCCGGCCGGCCGGGTCGAGCTCACCAGCCGGTGCTGGAAGGAGGTCCGCACGGCCTGGGTGAGCCACGAGCGCCCCGGGCAGCGAGCGCGCCAGGCGCCGGACCGGCGCTAGGTCCGTCTCTTCCGGATCTTGCCGGTGAAGAAGAGCGCGGCCTAGCCACCCAGGCAGACGAAGGGGTAGCCGGCCGCCTCCGACGCGGCCGCGTCGGCGTCCCCCCGGCGGATCGCCTCGATCAGCCGGGCGTGGTCCAGGTGCGAGGCGGGATCCAGCTCCGTCCCCACGTCCGTGCGCAGCCAGTCCGCCACCAGGTCCCCGAGGTCGGCGTACAGCTCGATGAGCACGTCGTTGTGCGAGGCCGTCACCACCGCCATGTGCAGGCTCACGTCCGCCGCCACGAACAGCTCCGCGTCCCCGCTCGCCCAGGCCTCCTCGCGCCGCGCCAGCAGCGCGTCCAGCTGCGCCATGTCCCGATCGGTACGCCGCTCCGCCGCCAGCCGGGCCGCCGAGGACTCCAGCGTCGAACGCAGCTCCGCGATGTGCCGCGGGTCGGCCCCGGCGAAGCGCCGGTGCATCACGCCGGCCAGCTCGCTGGTCGCGATGACGTACGTACCCGAACCCTGGCGGATGTCGAGCAGGCCGTTGTGCGCGAGGGCCCGGACGGCCTCCCGCACCGTGTTGCGGGCGACCCCCAGCAGCTCCACCAGCTCGGGTTCGGTGGGGATGCGGGAGCCCACAGGCCACTCACCGGAGGTGATCTGGTTCCTGAGCTGGGCGATCACCTGGTCGACGAGCGCGGATCGCCGGGGCGATGTCAGCGGCATGCGATCGGTGTCCTCTCCGGACGTGAAGATGGAACGCGGGCTGGACAACCAATCATCCCATGATTCTATGATGGCTGAATGTCCGACGACGAAATCCAGACCATGAACCGGCCCCAGGCCGCGCGCACGGCACCCCCGCAGTCCCTCCCCGCCCCCGTCACCCCGCAGCCGGTCTGGCTCGGCCCCGTGCTCATCGTCGGAATCGTGCTGGCCGCCCTCAACCTGCGGCCCGCCATCACCAGCCTCGGCGCCCTCTTCGAGGAGACCCGTACGGGCCTCGGCATGAGCGGCACCGTCGCCGGACTCATCACCTCCGTCCCGGCCCTGTGCTTCGCCGTCTTCGGCATCACCGCACCCCGCCTCTCCCGCCGCTTCGGCCCCGCCGCCGTCGTCTGCGCGGGCATGGCCGCCGTCGCCGCCGGCCTGCTGATCCGGCCCTTCGCGACCAACGCCGCCTGGTTCCTCGCCGCCAGCGCCCTGTCCCTGGCCGGCATAGCCCTGACCAACGTGCTGCTCCCGGTGATCGTCAAGCGCTGGTTCCCGGACCGGGTCGGCACCATGACCGGCCTCTACTCCATGGCCCTGGCCGCCGGCACCTCCCTCGCCGCCGCCGCGACCGTCCCGCTGACCTCCGCCCTCGGCGGCAGCTGGCGCACCGGCCTGCTGATCTGGGCCGTCCTCGCGGTGGCCGCCGTACTGCCCTGGCTGCCCGTCACCCTCGCGGCCCGCCGGGAGAAGGCCGCGGCGCCCGCCGCCACCGGCCGCGCCGACCGGGGCCCCTCGGTCGTCCGCAGCCGCACCGCCTGGGCCCTGGCCAGCTACTTCGGCCTCCAGGCCACCGGCGCGTACGTCACCATGGGCTGGCTCCCGCAGATCTTCCGCGACGCGGGGGTCTCCGCCGGGACCGCAGGCGTACTGCTCGCCGTCACCATGGTCATGGGCGTCCCGCTGGCCTTCGTCATCCCCGGCCTCGCCGGCCGGATGAAGAACCAGGGCGCCATCGCCGCCACCCTCGGCCTCTTCGGCTTCCTGGGATACGCCGGCCTCTGGTTCGCCCCCGCCGCCGGAGCCTGGGCGTGGGCCGTCCTGCTCGGCGTCTCCAACTGCGCCTTCCCGCTCGTCATCACGCTGATCGGCCTGCGCGCCAAGTCCCCGGCCGGCGTCGCGAAGCTCTCCGCCTTCGCCCAGAGCACCGGCTACCTCATCTCCATCCCCGGGCCGCTCCTCATCGGCACCCTCTACCAGCACAGCGGCGGCTGGGACCTGCCCCTCGCCCTGATGGCCGGACTGCTCATCCCGCAGATCGCGCTCGGCCTCCTCGCGGGCCGGGACCACACGATCGAGGACGAATGCGGCATGCGAGACTGAACGGCATGTCGCCCGTACTCGAACCGAACCCCCAGCACGGCCGCCGGAAGCTCGGCCTCGTGCTCGGCGCGATGCTGGTCATCTCCGTGATCATTTCCGTCATCGCGACGATCGCCTCCCCCTGAAAGCAGCTCCGACGGGCGTTGGTGGGGATAACCCCACCAACCCCTAGGGGGCCAGGATCAGGGTCGACTGGGGTGCGCCCCGGATGGGAACCGCCGCTTCGGATCCATAGATTCGAAGCAGCGAGCCAGTCCCACCCGCACACCACCGGAGGCCGCCGTGTCAGCCCCCACGCACACCCCGCCCCTCGCCGCCCCGCCCGGCCGCCGCACCACCGCCGGCACCGGCCCCGACGCCCGGCTGCACTGGTGGGCGCTGGCCCTGCCCGCGCTCGCCTTCGGCCTCCTGCTGCTGCTCCTCGCCGGCTCCGGCCAGGCCCACGCCGCCCCCGGCGAAGCCTCCTCGCTCATCCAGGTCACCGAGCAGCTGCTGCGCGCCGTCGGCTGACCCCCGTGCGCGCTCCACGCCCCGGGCGCGGACCCCTCAACCCCCTGCGCCCCGTGGCTCGTTTCATGCGAAGCTGGGAGCCATGAGCGCCGACACACCCCGCAGGATCGTCCTCCTCCGGCACGCCAAGGCCGAATGGTCGGACGGGACAGACCACGAACGGCCGCTGGCTGAACGCGGCCGTCACGACGCCCCGGCCGCCGGGCGCAAACTGGCCCAGACGGGCATCACCTTCGACCTGGCCCTCTGCTCCACCGCGGCCCGCACCCGCGAGACCTGGAAGCTCGCCGTCCAGGAACTGCCGCACCGCCCGAAGACCACGTACGAGGAGCGCCTGTACGAGGCCTCGCTGGGCGAGCTCATCGCCCTGCTGAACGAGACCTCCGACGAGGTGGCCGACCTCCTCGTCGTCGGCCACAACCCGGGCATGCACGCCCTCGCGGACGCCCTCTCCGGCAGCACCCGGGAAGACCTGCTCCCGCGCATGCACCGCAGCGGCTTCCCCACCTCGGCGCTGGCCGTCGTCTCCTTCACCGGCTCCTGGAAGTCCGTGGAACACGGCGTGGGCACCCTGGTGGACTTCTGGACCCCGCACGGCTGACCGGCACAGCCGGCCCCGCACGCCTCGTTCCGTACGTGCGAACGGGACCCGGCACCGTGCAGGTGCCGGGTCCCGTCGTGTCGTCCCGCGGACGAAGCGCCCTGCGTACGGGAACTACGCCAGGTCGGCGGCCTCGACCTCTTCCCGGGTGATGCCCAGCAGGTACAGCACCGCGTCCAGGAAGGGCACGTTCACCGCCGTGTGCGCGGCCTCGCGGACCACCGGCTTGGCGTTGAAGGCCACCCCGAGGCCGGCCGCGTTCAGCATGTCCAGGTCGTTCGCCCCGTCACCGATCGCCACCGTCTGGGCCAGCGGCACACCGGCCTCCGCGGCGAACCGGCGCAGCAGCCGGGCCTTGCCCGCCCGGTCGACGATCTCGCCGACGACCCGGCCGGTCAGCTTCCCGTCGACGATCTCCAGGGTGTTGGCGGCGGCGAAGTCCAGCCCCAGCCGCTCCTGAAGGTCGTCGGTCACCTGGGTGAACCCGCCCGACACCACACCGACCTGGTAGCCCAGCCGCTTCAGCGTGCGGATCAGGGTCCGGGCGCCGGAGGTCAGCCGCACCTCGGCGCGGACCTTGTCCACCACCGAGGCGTCCAGCCCCGCCAGCAGCGCGACCCGCGCGTGCAGCGACTGCTCGAAGTCCAGCTCCCCGCGCATGGCCTGCTCGGTCACCGCGGCCACCTCGGCCTCGCAGCCCGCATGGGCGGCGAAGAGCTCGATGACCTCGTCCTGGATCAGGGTCGAGTCCACGTCCATGATCACCAGGCGCTGGGCCCGGCGGTGCAGACCGGCCGAGACCACGGCCACGTCGACCCCGATCCGGGCGGAGGCCGTGGCCAGCGCGGTGCGCAGCGGCTCCGTCTCGACGCCCGACACGGCGAACTCCACCGCTGTCACCGGGTACTTGGCGAGGCGGAAGATGCGGTCGATATTGCCGCCGGTCGCGGTGATCCGCGCCGCTATGGCCGCCGTGGACTCGGCGGTGAGCGGGTGCCCGAGCACCGTGACGTGGGAGCGGCCACTGCCGCGCGGCCGGTTGTCGCCGGTGCCGGAGAGGATCTCGGCCTGCATCTTCAGCGACTCGGCCCAGCTGTGGACGGTGGCCCGCAGCTCGCCCTCGGTGCTGTCGGCCGGCTGGGTGACGAGGGCGCACAGGACGATGCGGCCACGGGTGACGACCTGCTCGATGTCGACGACGTCGACGGAGTAGGCGGCGAGGGTGTCGAACAGCCCGGCGGTGATCCCGGGACGGTCCTTGCCGAAGATCTTGACGAGGAGGGTGGGGACGTCGGAGGTCTGCGAAGCGCTCATGGTGCCCTCACCGTATCTTCCCAGCTCCCCGCGCAGGACCCCCGTCCCACCCAGCGGTCGCGATTGCCGCTCAGTCCGGGGGGCCGGGCGGTGGCGGAGGGGTGAAAGGTGGCGGTCCGGGCGGTGGCGGAGGGGTGAAGGGCTCCCGCCGCGGCCGCCCGGGAGGCTTCGGCGGCCGCGGCGGGAGGCCCGTGACCGTCACGTCCCACGCCACGTCCGGGTACCGGTACGTCTCCTCCCGGCCCGGCGCCCGCGCCCGGCCGGGCACCGGCCCGTCCGGCTCCGCCGGCCGCTGCGGCTCGGGCCACGCCCGCCCCGCGGACCCGGCCGCCCCGGCGGGCAGCGGCGGCCGGCGCCGCCGGACCAGCAGCGCGCCCGCCCCGCCCGCCACCGCCCCCCACCCGGCCCCGAGCAGCAGCCCGTACGCCGCGTCGCCCCGCAGCTCCACCCCCGCGTCCAGCACGTCCACCCCCAGCACCGCCAGCGAGGCGTCGGCCGACAGCCCGGTCAGCCACACCAGCACCGCCAGCGCCACCCCGGTCACCGCCGACAGCCGCACCGCGCACCCCGCGATCCCGCGCCCGGGGGTCCGTACGGCCGCCAGCATCCCCGCGTAGAGCAGCAGCAGCCCGGCCCCCGCCACCAGCAGCCAGACCCGCCCGTCGTACTCCGCGAGCCGGGACACGCTCACCGGCTCCCGCCCCGGGACCCGCAGCAGCTCGCCCAGCGGATCCGGCAGCAGCCGGGCCGGCTCGCCGGTGGCCCGCCCGCGCAGCGGCACGAACAGCCCCAGCAGCAGCCCCGTCCAGGTCCCGTTCGGCGCCCCGAGCAGCGCGGCCCCCGCCACCCGGCGCGGATGCCCGTCACCCGACGCCGCCCACACCGCCGCGGCCGCCCCCGCGGCCACCGCCACCAGCAGCATCGCCACCACCGCCGACACCGCGGGCCGCCACCGCGCGCACACCGCCGGCCCGCGCCGCGAAGCCAGCAGCGCCACCGCCAGCACCCCGAGCACCCACACCCCGGCGCCCAGCAGCGTCGGGGCGAGGTCCACCGAGAACCCCACCCGGGTCCGCGTCTCGACCAGGTCACCGATCCGCTCCCCGAGCCGGTCGGCGAGCCCGTCCGGGAGCAGCCCGCCGATGTCCCCGACGCCGGGCACCACCACCCGCGCGGGGGCCTTCGGCAGCGGCAGCCGCGCCCCGTCGAGGGTGACCACGTCGTGCCCCGCCCAGGCCGGCAGGCCCGCCGTGGCGAGGAACAGCGCCACCACCACCGCCACCCGCGCGAGGAGCTCCCCGCCCGGCGCCCCGGCCCTGACCGAGCGCAGGAACACGTACGCCAGGACCAGCGCCCCGGCCAGCCCCACCCCCAAGGGCGCGACGTCGAGCGAGGCTTGCGCCCCGGCGCCGCCCACCCCGAAGACCGAGACGTCACCCGAGGGGGTCACCGAGCCGCCCACCGCCAGTACCACCACGGCCGCGGTCATCGCGCCCAGCGACCCGCCGGCCGCGTCGGCGCCGAGCAGGTGCAGTCCGAGCGCGGCCACCGCCGTCATCACGATCAGGGACCAGCCCACGGCGGCGATCCCGGACGACAACACGTCTCCCCAACGAATGCGGCGCATGCGCGACCCCCGGTCGGTGTGCGGACGGCTGGGCGAGAAGTCCCGTATCTCACTCTCCGGGTGACTTTCGACCCCGTCAACGGCCGGTCGTAGACACCCCGGCGAGGCCCCGATTCCACATGTGGCCGTGGGCCTGAAATAGTTCCCCCGGATGTTCGCCATCCCTAGACTCCCTGACGTCAGGGGGATTCTCGGGGGACTTAAGTGGGGCTGGAGTGCCGGAACTCGTACTGGAATTGAATGGAAGGACCTGGACGCTCGATCCGTCCAGGTCGTACTCGCTGGGGCGCGATCCCCAGGGAGATGTGGTGATCGATGACGCGCGGGTGTCGTGGCGGCACGCCACCATCAGCTGGAACGGCCGTGGTTGGGGCATCGAGGACCACGGCAGCACCAACGGCACCTACGTGCACGGGGCTCGGGTCCAGCAGACCGAGCTCGTGCCCGGCACGCCGGTCCACCTCGGCAACGGCACCGACGGCCCACGGCTGAATCTGAGTGCCGCCGCCGCACCGCAGCCCGCGGCCCACCAGGCTCCGGCGTACCAGGGCCAGGCGCCCGCGTACGAGGCTCCGGTCCAGCATCAGCAGCCGCAGCAGCAGGCCTGGCAGCAGCAGCCTCACCAGGTTCAGCAGCCGCAGCAGGCCCAGCAGCCCCAGCCGCACTTCCCGCAGCAGCAGGGCGGAGGTGTGGGCGGCGGCCCCGCGCAGGGCGCGGCCCCGGCCTACGGCGACCGCAGCCCGACGACCTTCCACCAGATCGCGGTCGGCCGCGTCATGCGCATCGGCCGTGCCCTGGAGAACGAGCTCGTCGTCTCGGACCTCCAGGTCTCGCGGCACCACGCGGAGTTCCGCTCCACCGGCGGCCGCTTCGAGATCCACGACCTCGGCAGCCACAACGGCACCTACGTCAACGGTCAGCCGCTGCCCAAGTCCGGCACCACGCTGCTCGGCCCGAACGACATCGTGGGCGTCGGCCACTCGACGTTCCGGATCGTCGGCGACCGCCTCGAGGAGTTCGTCGACACCGGTGACGTCTCTTTCTCGGCCCGCCACCTCACGGTCACGGTCGACGGCGGCAAGCAGATCCTCAAGGACGTCACCTTCGGCGTCCCGGAGAAGTCGCTGATCGGTGTCATCGGCCCCTCCGGCTCCGGCAAGTCCACCCTGCTCAAGGCGCTGACCGGCTACCGGCCCGCCGACCAGGGCGACGTGCTCTACGACAACCGCAACCTGTACAAGCAGTTCGCGGAGCTCCGCCAGCGCATCGGCCTGGTCCCGCAGGACGACATCCTGCACAAGGAGCTGAAGGTCAGCACCGCGCTCAAGTACGCGGCCAAGCTCCGCTTCCCGGGCGACACCGCCGAGTCCGAGCGCGCTGCCCGCATCGACGAGGTGCTGCGCGAGCTCAAGCTCGACATCCACAAGGACAAGAAGATCACCTCGCTCTCGGGTGGTCAGCGCAAGCGCGTGTCCGTGGCCCTGGAGCTGCTCACCAAGCCCTCGCTGATCTTCCTGGACGAGCCGACCTCCGGCCTCGACCCGGGCATGGACCGCGACGTCATGCAGCTGCTGCGCGGCCTCGCCGACGACGGCCGCACGGTCCTCGTCGTCACCCACTCGGTGGCCGAGCTGGCCATCTGCGACAAGCTGCTGGTCATGGCCCCGGGCGGTTCGGTCGCCTACTTCGGCCCGCCGGACGAGGCGCTGAACTTCTTCGGCTACACCACCTGGGCCGACGTGTTCTCCGCCTTCGAGAACTACCGCGACTACGACTGGGCCGGCCGCTGGAAGGGCTCGCAGCACTACCAGCTGTACGCCGCGGACATCGACGCGGTCGCCCCGCAGTCCGTCGCGATGCCGTCGCCGCAGCAGATGAACCCGCCGAAGCCGCAGGGCTGGGGCTCGCAGCTGTGGACCCTCATCCGCCGCTACGTGTCGGTGATCGCGTCCGACAAGGGCTTCATCGGTCTGATGCTCATCCTGCCGGCGGTCCTGGGCGTGGTCTCCACGGTGATCCCCGCGACCTTCGGCCTCGCGCCCCCGAAGCCCCCGTCGAACTTCAACGGCGACGCGGGCACGATCATGCTGATCCTCGCGGTCGGCATGTGCTTCTCGGGCGCGGCGAACTCGGTCCGAGAGCTGATCAAGGAACGCGTCATCTACGAGCGCGAGCGCGCCACCGGCCTGTCCCGGTCGGCGTACCTCATGTCCAAGATCATCGTCCTCGGCGTCATCACGGCCATCCAGGGCGTGGTCATCTGCGCGATCGGCTTCTTCCCGCGCGACCTGCCCGCCGAGGGCCTGCTGATGCCGCCGGCCGTCGAGCTCTGCCTGTCGGTCATCGCGCTCGGCTTCACCTCGATGATGTTCGGCCTCGTGATCTCCTCGCTGGTGAAGACCGCCGAGAAGACCATGCCGCTGCTGGTCATGTTCGCGATCGTCCAGGTCGTCTTCACCGGCATCCTGTTCAAGGTCTACGACTCCCTCGGCCTGGAGCAGGTCGCCTGGCTGATGCCGTCCCGCTGGGCCATCGCCGCCGCCGGCACCACGCTGAACCTCGGCAAGCTGATGCCGCCGTGGGACCGCGACAACCCGACGAACACCGACCCCCTCTGGGAGTCGACCGTCGGCCAGTGGACCCTGGACATCACCATCCTGCTGCTGATCGGCATCGCCTGCGGCTTCCTGGTACAGCGCCTGCTGCGCCGCCACGAGCCGGAGGTCATGCGCGCCGGCAAGTAGCCGGGCCGACCGCCGTACGCACGAAACGCCTCAGGGCGGCACCCGGAAGTCCGGGGGCCGCCCTGAGGCGCATGGGGGGTCTGGTGCGTCAGTGGCCTAGTAGGCGCTGTTGACGTTGTCCATCGAGCCGTAGCGGTCGGCCGCGTAGTTGCAGGCGGCGACGATGTTTGCGACCGGGTCGTACTGGTCGAACTTGGTGCCCTTGACGTGGTACGTCTTGAAGGTCGGGGCGATGACCTGGAGCAGGCCCTTGCTGGGGATGCCGTTCTGGGCGTTGATGTCCCAGTTGTTGATCGCCAGCGGGTTGCCGCTCGACTCACGCATGATGTTGCGGTGGATGCCGGCGTAGGTGCCGGGGATGCCCTCGCGCTTCATGATGAAGAGGGCTTCCTTGATCCAGCCGTCGAGGTTGTTCGCGAAGACCGGGGCGCGGGTCGCGGAGCGGCTCGCCGCCGCCTTCGCCTCGCGCGCCTTCTTGGCCTCGGCCTCGGCCTTGGCCTTGGCGGCCTTGGCCTTCTCGTCGGCCGCGGCGTCCTTGGCCTTCTTGACGGCGATGACCTGCTGCGTGCCGAGGTGCGCCTGCACCGTCTTCGTCTGGGCGCCGTTCACGACCTTCGTCCACGCCACGGGGGCGGCGGAGATGGTCGTCTCGCTCTGCTCGGCGGCGTTGGCCGGGACGAGAGAGAAGACGAGTGCGGCGGCGCCGAAGCTGGCGATGCCGGCGAAGGAGAGCTTCTGGGCCTTGGTCAGACGACGACTGTGGCCGGGGGTGCTGGTCTCGGTCATGCGTGTGCAACCTCTTCGAATAGCGGGAGCCGCAGGAAAGCGCCGCGATGATCCGGGATCTGCGGCGCTGTGCGACGTCGTCATTCTTAGCGGTGGCAAAAACGCCTGGCAAAGGTGTGACGTACGATGCTGCTTAGTGGATCAGCACCCCCGGCCCGGACTCGATCTGGGGCCGCGGCTCTACGCGCAGCAGCGCTGACAGCGTCTTTATCTGTCCACTAGGGAACTTCGTAAGTGATCTGGGTCCTATGTGCGGGCTCACATCGGCCACGTAACAGTCTCACCCAGAGTTGCATCAGCAATGCAATGTGTGACGTTTCTCCGCCTTGAGGACCACAAACCCCTCCCCGGCCGTCATCCAGAAGGCAGAGCCCCCGCCCGCCGGCCCCCTCCCTCAGCCGTATGCCCCGGACCCCCGGTCCTACGCCCAAGGACCGATCCCGCAGGTCAGAGCCGCCGGTACGGTGAGGCCATGCACAACGGACCCTGTACGGGACTGGCCGCCGTCAGCACCGCGCTGCTGGCCATGAGCCGCCGCCTGGAGGTCCACGACGTCCTGCGCACGATCGTCGCCTCGGCCCGCGAGCTCCTGGACGCCGAGTACGCGGCCCTGGGCGTCCCGGACGACCACGGGGGCTTCGCCCAGTTCGTCGTCGACGGCATCACCGAGGAGCAGTGGCGCCGCATCGGCCCCCTGCCCCGCCAGCACGGCATCCTCGCCGCGATGCTCCACCAGGACGGCCCCGAGCGGCTGGCCGACGTACGCCAGGACCCGCGCTTCGGCGGCTGGCCCGCGGCCCACCCCGAGATGTCCGACTTCCTCGGCATGCCCATCAGGGACGGCGAGGAGACCCTGGGCGCCCTCTTCCTCGCCAACAAGCGCAGCACCCCGGGCGGCCGGCAGGCCTTCACCGACGAGGACGAGGAGCTCCTGTCCCTCCTCGCCCAGCACGCGGCGATCGCGCTGACCAACGCCCGCCTCTACGAGCGCAGCCGCGAGCTGACCATCGCCGAGGAGCGCTCCCGCCTGGCCCACGAGCTGCACGACGCCGTCAGCCAGAAGCTGTTCTCGCTCCGCCTCACCGCCCAGGCCGCCACCGCGCTCGTCGACCGCGACCCGGCCCGGGCCAAGGGCGAGCTCCAGCAGGTCGCCGCCCTCGCCGCCGAAGCCGCCGACGAGCTGCGCGCGGCCGTGACCGAGCTCCGCCCGGCCGCCCTGGACGAGGACGGCCTGGTGGCGACCCTGCGCAACCACGTCCGCGTACTGGACCGCGCCCACACCGCGCAGGTCACCTTCACCTGTGACGGCGTACGGGCCCTCCCCGCGACCCAGGAGGAAGCCCTCCTCCGGGTCGCCCAGGAGGCCCTCCACAACGCCCTGCGCCACTCGGGCGCGGACACGGTCGAGGTCACCCTGGCCCGCCGCGGCACCGGCGCGCTGCTGTCCGTACGGGACGACGGCAAGGGCTTCTCCCCTCCCACCGTCCGCCTGGCGGGGCGCCACCTCGGCCTGGTCTCCATGCGGGACCGGGCGAGCGGCGTCGGAGGCCGGCTCGAAGTGCGCTCGCGGCCGGGCAGGGGCACCACGATCGAGATGGAGGTCCCAGGTGGCTGACACACCCGGCCGGATCCGCGTACTGCTGGTCGACGACCACCAGGTGGTCCGGCGCGGCCTGCGCACCTTCCTCGAGGTCCAGGAGGACATCGAGGTGGTCGGTGAGGCCTCGGACGGCGACGAGGGCACCGCCCGCGCCGAGGAGCTGCGGCCCGACGTGATCCTGATGGACGTCAAGATGCCGGGCACCGACGGCATCGAGGCCCTGCGGCGGCTGCGCGAGCTGGCGAACCCGGCGCGCGTGCTGATCGTCACCAGCTTCACCGAACAGCGGACCGTGGTCCCCGCGCTGCGGGCCGGCGCGGCCGGATACGTCTACAAGGACATCGACCCCGACGCCCTGGCCGGAGCCATCCGCTCCGTCCACGCGGGCCACGTCCTCCTCCAGCCGGAGGTGGCCCGCGCCCTGCTCGCCCAGGAGGACCAGGGCCCGTCGGCGGGCCGGCCCGGCGCGCTGACCGACCGCGAACGGGAGGTCCTCTCCTACATCGCGGACGGCCGGTCCAACCGCGAGATCGCCCGCGCGCTGGTCCTGTCCGAGAAGACCGTCAAGACGCACGTGTCGAACATCCTGATGAAACTGGACCTGTCCGACCGCACCCAGGCGGCGTTGTGGGCGGTCAGGCACGGAATCGTGGACATCGGCAGCTGATCCGAGATTCATACGGTCGGGTGTATGTAGCCCACATGGCGTATCCCGATCGCCCGGCGGCCGTTCTCCATGACGTGCCGCGGCGGCTGGCCGCGGCAGACGTACTGGAGGACGAAGAACGTGAAGAACATCAAGAAGGCCGCAGCCGTCACCATGATCGCGGGCGGCCTCCTCGCCGCCGGCGCGGGTGTCTCCTCGGCGCACGGCGGTGCGTCCGCGGAGGGCGAGGCCCAGAACTCGCCCGGCGTGGCCTCGGGGAACCTGCTCCAGGTGCCCGTGCACGTCCCGGTGAACGCGGTCGGCAACTCCGTCTCCGTGATCGGCCTGCTGAACAGCGCCTTCGGCAACACGGGCGTCAACGCCTGACGCACCCCGCCCGGCCTCCGAGCCCCGGCCCCGCTTCCCCACCTCTCCCCGGGAAGCGGGGCCGCTCCACGTCCCGGCCCGCCCGGGCGGGTCACAGCCGCCCGCGAGCACTCCCCGCCCGGCCCCGGCCCCGCCCGCCGGTACCCGAGGCCCGGGTCAGTCCCGCTCCCGCTCCTCGACGGCCGCGTTGTACGCCGCGACCAGCGCACGGCGGG
The DNA here is from genome assembly GCF_055565795.1 of Streptomyces sp. NPDC028314. Lineage (NCBI taxonomy): Bacteria > Bacillati > Actinomycetota > Actinomycetes > Kitasatosporales > Streptomycetaceae > Streptomyces > Streptomyces sp. NPDC028314. The sequence continues at coordinate 7,305 of NZ_JBVHTP010000015.1, read as the reverse complement.
CCACCCGCTCCACCGGCCGCAGGGCCTCGCCCCGCGCCGCCATCTCCGAGGCGGCCACCGCACCCCCGTGCCCGTTCTCGTACGCCAGCGACACCATCAGGTCCACCCGCTGCGCCAGCGCCAGCACCCGCACCGCCCGCGCCGGATACCCCGGAGCCAGCGCGTCCCGCCCCGCCTCCGACCGGGCCCGGTACGCCGACAGCGCGGCCTCCGCCACCGGCCCCGACCCCGCCACGTCCAGCCGGGTCAGCACCGTCGTGGCCTCGCGCAGCGCCTCGGCCAGCTCCCGCTCCGCCTCGCCGAGCGACGGCACGTCCGCCGGCGGGGCCTCCCGTACCGGCAGCACGTGCCACACCACCTCCACGTGGACGTCCCCCGCGGGCCCGGCCTCGGTCACCTCCGGCACCAGCCCCAGCGCGGCCCCGACCGCGATGACGGCCTCCTCCGCCTCCAGCGCCCGCGCGTTGAACTCCGGCGGCCCGCTCAGCCCCAGCGGATGCCCCGGCGCCGGCAGCGCGATCCGCAGCCCGGACACCCCCATCGCGCGCATCCGCCCGAGAGCGAGCGTGAGCCCCACCGGGCCCGCTTCCCCCGGCAGGCCCGCCACCCGGTGCACGGCGTCCTCGCCCACGATCGACAACACGGCCTCGTCGGGCGAGACCAGACCGGCCAGCAGTGCGTTCCCCCAGGCGGCCAGCCGCCCTGAACGTGGTTCGAAAAGCATCCCCCTACTTTACGGATCGGGCCGGGGGACCGGCCTGGCGCCCGGACCCCGTCCCCAGTGGCGTAGGTTTTCCCCTTGGGGCTGCGCCTACCGGTGCACAGACGATCCGAAGACTGCAAGGGGTGACAACACGCTCATGAGCGATGTTCTGGAGCTGGTGGACGTATCCGTGGTCCGCGAGGGCCGGGCGCTGGTGGACCAGGTCTCCTGGTCGGTGAAGGAGGGGGAGCGCTGGGTGATCCTCGGCCCCAACGGCGCCGGGAAGACCACCCTGCTCAATGTCGCCTCCAGCTACCTCTTCCCCACCAAGGGCGAGGCCACCATCCTCGGCAGCACCCTCGGCAAGGTGAACGTCTTCGACCTGCGCCCCCGCATCGGCGTCGCCGGCATCGCGATGGCCGACAAGCTGCCCAAGCGGCAGACCGTCCTGGAGACCGTCCTCACCGCCGCCTACGGCATGACCGCCACCTGGCAGGAGGAGTACGAGGACGTCGACGAGCAGCGCGCCCGCGCGTTCCTCGACCGCCTCGGCATGACGGACTACCTCGACCGGAAGTTCGGCACCCTCTCCGAGGGCGAGCGCAAGCGCACCCTGATCGCCCGCGCCCTGATGACCGACCCCGAGCTGCTGCTGCTCGACGAGCCCGCCGCCGGTCTCGACCTCGGTGGCCGCGAGGACCTCGTACGCCGCCTCGGCCGGCTCGCCCGCGACCCGCTCGCACCCTCCATGATCATGGTCACGCACCACGTCGAGGAGATCGCCCCCGGCTTCACGCACGTCCTGATGATCCGCCAGGGCAAGGTCGTCACCGCGGGCCCCATCGACCTGGAGCTCACCTCGCGCAACCTCTCGCTCTGCTTCGGCCTCCCGCTGGTCGTCGAGCGCAACGAGAACGACCGCTGGACCGCCCAGGGCCTGCCGCTGCGCTAGCGGGCGGCCCCCGCACCCTGTCCCGACCGCGCCCCGCAGACCTACCATGACCATGTGACCAACATCGACGCATGGGTGTGGTGGCTCATCGGCGCGGTCGGACTGGGCATCCCCCTCGTCCTGACCGCGATGCCCGAGTTCGGCATGTTCGCCGTCGGAGCGGTCGCGGCCGCCGGCACGGCGGCCATCGGCGGGGGAGTGGTGGCGCAGGTCCTGGTCTTCGTGATCGTGTCCGTCGCGCTCATCGCCGTGGTCCGGCCGATCGCCAACCGGCACCGCGACCAGCGGCCCCAACACCGCAGCGGCATCGAGGCGTTGAAGGGCAGAACCGCCGTCGTTCTCGAACGCGTCGACGGCAGTGGCGGCCGCATCAAGCTCGCAGGCGAGATCTGGTCCGCCCGTACCCTCGACTCGGACAGCAGTTTCGAACCCGGCCAGTCCGTCGACGTCGTGGACATCGACGGGGCTACCGCGGTCGTCATGTGAGCAAGCAGCCGACTCGCGGCCCCCGGGTCTGCGAGACTCCGATCAACGGGGCAGCACAGACAGCCGGAAGGGCACGGGGAGCCGCATGCAACCGATCATCATCGTTCTGATCATTCTGGTGGTTCTGGTCTTCATCGCACTGGTCAAGACGATCCAGGTGATCCCGCAGGCCAGCGCAGCCATCGTCGAGCGATTCGGCCGCTACACCCGCACCCTCAACGCGGGTCTGAACATCGTCGTCCCGTTCATCGACTCGATCCGCAACCGGATCGACCTCCGCGAACAGGTCGTCCCCTTCCCGCCGCAGCCGGTCATCACCCAGGACAACCTGGTCGTCAACATCGACACCGTCATCTACTACCAGGTGACCGACGCCCGGGCCGCGACGTACGAAGTGGCCAGCTACATCCAGGCCATCGAGCAGCTCACCGTCACCACCCTCCGCAACATCATCGGCGGCATGGACCTGGAGCGGACCCTCACCTCCCGCGAGGAGATCAACGCCGCGCTGCGCGGGGTCCTCGACGAGGCCACCGGCAAGTGGGGCATCCGCGTCAACCGCGTCGAGCTCAAGGCCATCGAGCCGCCGACCTCCATCCAGGACTCGATGGAGAAGCAGATGCGCGCCGACCGCGACAAGCGCGCCGCGATCCTCCAGGCCGAAGGTGTCCGGCAGTCAGAGATCCTGCGCGCCGAGGGCGAGAAGCAGTCCTCGATCCTGCGCGCCGAAGGTGACGCCAAGGCCGCCGCCCTGCGCGCCGAGGGTGAAGCACAGGCCATCCGTACGGTCTTCGAGTCCATCCACGCCGGCGACGCCGACCAGAAGCTCCTCGCCTACCAGTACCTCCAGATGCTCCCGAAGATCGCCGAAGGCGACGCCAACAAGCTCTGGATCGTGCCCAGCGAGATCGGCGACGCCCTCAAGGGCCTCTCCGGAGCCATGGGCAACTTCGGCCCCATGGGCGGCGGTTCGGGCTTCAACCCGCAGAACTCCGGCAAGGACGGCGGGAACCCGGGCGACAAGGCGGCCGCGGACCGCCGCGAACAGCCCCCCATCGACTGACCCTCCGGCCCCCTCCTGCATGATCAGTGAGGCCCCTCGACCTTCACGGCGGGGAGGCGACTCACTCATGTAAAGGGGATGGCTCAGTCCATGTCTCTGCTCTCGATGTCCCCCTGGGAATCCCTCGCGGTCTTCGCGGCCGGTATCGGCGCCGGCACCATCAACACCATCGTCGGGTCCGGCACCCTCATCACCTTCCCGGTGCTGCTCGCCACCGGCCTGCCGCCCGTCACCGCCAACGTGTCCAACACCCTCGGCCTGGTGCCCGGTTCCATCAGCGGCGCCATCGGCTACCGCAAGGAGCTCCAGGGCCAGCGCGCCCGCATCATGCGGCTCGGCGCCGTCTCCCTCGTCGGCGGGCTGGCGGGCGCGATCCTGCTCCTCACCCTGCCGTCCGACTCCTTCGACACGATCGTGCCCGTCCTGATCGGACTGGCCCTCGTGCTCGTCGTCCTCCAGCCCCGGCTCGCCGCCGCCCTCCGCAAGCGCCAGGAGGCCGCCGGCGGCGACACCGCCCACCCCGACGGCGGCCCCGCCCTGCTCTGCGGAATGCTGCTCTCCAGCGCGTACGGAGGCTACTTCGGCGCCGCCCAGGGCGTGCTCTACCTCGGCCTCATGGGCCTGCTGCTCCGCGAGGACCTGCAACGGATCAACGCCGTCAAGAACGTCATCGCCGCCCTCGTCAACGGCATCGCCGCCGTGTTCTTCCTCTTCGTCGCCGAGTTCGACTGGACGGCCGTGGTCCTCATCGCCGTCGGCTCCACCATCGGCGGCCAGATCGGCGCCAAGGTCGGCCGCCGCCTGCCGCCGACCGTCCTGCGCGCGCTCATCGTGGTGGTCGGCATCCTCGCGATCGTCCAGCTGCTGCTCCGCTGAGCGACGTACCGGAGATACGTCGCCCAGCGCGGCCGGACAGCAACAGGTACTAGGCCGAGCGCTCCAGCCACTCGGGCAGCGCCGACCGGCTGCCCGCCCCCAGCGCCAGCAGCATCGCGTCCGCCGGCGAGGGCACGAAGGGCTTCCGGAGGAGCGGCATCCCCGCCTCCTCCGGAGTCCGGGCCGCCTTGCGGTGGTTGTCCTCGGCGCAGGAGGCCACCGTGTTCAGCCAGGTGTCCCCGCCCCCCTGAGCCCGCGGCAGGACGTGGTCCACGGTCGTCGCGCGCTTCCCGCAGTACGCGCACCGGTGCTGGTCCCGGGCCAGCACCCCCCTCCGCGACCAGGGAGCATGTCTTCGGAAGGGCACCCGTACGTACCTGCAGAGCCTGATCACCCGGGGCATCGGAAGCTCCATCGTGGCCGCGCGCACACGCAGCTCGGGATGCGACTGTTCGACGACGGCCTTGTCCTGGAGCACCAGGACCACAGCCCGGTTCAACGTCACCGTCGACAGCGGCTCGAAGCTCGCATTCAGCACCAGCGTGTCCCGCATCTCGCCCACCTCCCGTGTGCAGGCCCGCGACCACACCGGCGGCAAGGCCCGCAACCACTCTGGCCGCGCACGCCACGCGGGACAACGCAATAAAAATGCCCGGTCCTGGCCGTCTTTAGACCAGGACCGGGCAAACAGCGGGATAACGATCAGCCGACAGGAGCCTCGTACTCACCGATCAGCTGCGCGCGGCCCAGCGTGTGGAAACGCAGGTTGAACCCGACGGCCGCCGGCGAGGCGTCCGCACCCGGTCCGAGCTTCTCCTGGTCCACCGCGTACACGGTGAACACGTACCGGTGCCGCTCCCCGGCCGGCGGAGCCGCACCGCCGAAGTCCTGCGTGCCGTAGTCGTTCCGTACGTGCACGGCCCCGGCGGGCAGCCCCTCGAACCCGCCGCTGCCCGCACCCGCCGGCAGCTCGGTGACCGATACCGGCAGATCGAACAGCACCCAGTGCCAGAACCCGCTGCCCGTCGGCGCGTCCGGGTCGAAGCACGTCACGGCGAAGCTCTTCGTCCCCTCGGGGAACCCCTCCCACCGCAGCTGCGGGGAGACGTTTCCGCCCGACAGGACCTGCGCGTCACCCAGATCCGCCCCGGGCGCCAGATCCGCACTCACCACGGAGAAGGAACGCACCTCCGGGTGGAAATCGTGCGGAAGAGGTGCCCTGCTCTGCTCGGCCACTGCTGAACCTCCTGATCGCGAAACGAGTACCGGTCCCGAGCCTAGGCGGACCCTAGAACCAGTTGCGCTGCGAACCGACGGAGGCGATCCACTGGTTCAGGTACGCCGCCCAGTCGGTCCCCTGGTACGACTGGAGCCCCACCTGGAAGCAGCGGTAGGTGTCGCTGCCCTCGGAGAACAGGCCCGGCTTCTTGTCCATCTCCAGGACGACGTCCATCTCACGGCCGTCCGAGACGAAGGTCAGCTCGACCTGGTTCAGCCCCCGGTACTGCGACGGCGGCAGGAACTCGATCTCCTGGTAGAAGGGCAGCGTCTGCCGCGTCCCCCGGATGTGCCCGCGCTCCATGTCCGCCGAGCGGAACGTGAAGCCGAGCTGCCGGAAGGCATCCAGAATCGCCTGCTGCGCCGGCACCGGGTGCACGTTGATCGGGTCCAGATCGCCCGCGTCCACCGCGCGCGCGATCTCCAGCTCCGTGCTGACCCCGATGTTCATCCCGTGCAGGTGCTGGCCCCCGAAGTGGGTGATCGGCGTCTCCGCCGGGATCTCCAGCCCGAACGGCACCACGTGCAGCGCGCCGGCCGCCACCTGGAAGGCACCGCCCAGGCGCTGCTTGGTGAAGACGACGTCCTGCTTGTACTCCTGGTCGCCGCCCTCCACCTCCACCCGCGCCTGGAGACCGACGGACAGCCCCTCGATCTGCTGCTCCACGGACCCGCCCTGGATCCGGACCTCACCCTGGACGATGCCGCCCGGAACGACGTTCGGCTCCGTGATGACCGTGTCGACCGAAGCGCCACCTGCACCCAGGCTCGCGAACAGCTTCCTGAACCCCATGCTCTGACTCCCCTTGAAGGCTCTAGCGATTACCTCTACAAACGCGGAACCTTAGGCCCCGGTTGCAGGTGTACGTGTTCCACTACGCTCAACCGGATGAGCGCGCGCCCCGACCGTACGCCCCTGGCCCGGTCCTTCTTCGACCGCCCGGTCCTCACCGTGGCCCCCGACCTGCTGGGCCGCACCCTGGTCCGCAGTACACCGGACGGCCCCCTGGAGCTGCGCATCACCGAGGTGGAGGCGTACGAGGGGGAGGCGGACCCGGGCTCTCACGCCTACCGCGGCCGCACCGCGCGCAACGCGTCGATGTTCGGGCCGCCCGGACACGCGTACGTCTACTTCATCTACGGGATGTGGTTCAGCCTCAACGTGGTGTGCGGCCCGCCCGGCCACGCGAGCGGGGTCCTGCTGCGCGCCGGCGAGGTGACGGTGGGCGCCGAGCTGGCCCGCAAACGTCGGCTTTCGGCCAGAAGCGACCGAGAACTGGCCAAAGGCCCGGCCCGCCTGGCCACGGCCATGGCGGTGGACCGCTCCCTTGACGGCACCGACCTGTGCGGAGGCCCCGATACCCCCCTGTCCCTCCTCACGGGCACCCCCACCTCGCCCGACCTGGTGGGCAACGGCCCCCGCACGGGAGTGGGCGGCGCCGGCGCGGCCCACCCGTACCGCTACTGGATCACCGACGACCCGACGGTCAGCCCGTACCGGGCCCACGCGCCACGCCGCCGCTCAACTTGACTCGCCCCTGGCGGACGCCTAACGTAGCCCGAGCCGCTTGAACGGGGCGCTGCCTTAGCAGACCCCCAGAGCGGCCAAACCATCACCTACGATTTACCCCTGGCGGGGTCGAATTCGGCGTGCCCGAATTCGAATCCGACGGCCCGATTATGAGCCCCAAGGGAAAAGCGCTAACGTGGTGGAGCGCCGAAAGGCACAGACCCCCAACGGTCACTGAATTCAAATCCAAGCCGACTGCGACTTTCGAGAAGCAGGGCGCGGAAATGATCTGGTAGAGTTGGAAACGAAGAACGAAGCCCGGAGGAAAGCCCGAGAGGGTCGGTACAAAGGAAGCGTCCGTTCCTTGAGAACTCAACAGCGTGCCAAAAATCAACGCCAGAAGTTGATACCCCGTCCACTCCGGTGGATGAGGTTCC